>JAUWHO010000052.1 GCA_030605835.1 Candidatus Zixiibacteriota bacterium
GCCTCAGTAAGGAGACTAATAGCTTCTCCCGGCCATCCGATAAAACCACTAAAGTTCTTCTCTCTCTTGGGGAGAGCTAGGGCCAGAGATTCAACTGAAGTTGATTAGCGAGAGCGCGGAGAAGGAGGTCTTCGGGCATGAACCTGATTAGAAGAGTCAATCTGACTCCGGGGTATCCATGCTTTCGCTTTTCTACCAAGAGCTGGCGACTGCGGTCACGATCAAGACAACAGGCCCTTCCGGGGAGGTATTTCAGCTACCGACTCTGCCTCTGTCTGTAAGTGGGGATTAGCTGTTGTCTAACAATTATGGGATCCTAGCTGTGAAGATGAATCCACGACTATCATCGCTAATAGTTGCCTTTCTCCTGCTCCTATTGCCGGCCTCCACTCTGGCCCGGGTCAGTGTTCCGGAAAGCAGACAGATACCGATCTTCCTGAAGATACTGGCCTACGATCGCAACCTGAACCAGAGAGCTGGGGACAAGATTCACATCGGCGTCATCTATTCTGACCGCAGCGATCCCGAGTTCGGGGAGAATCTGAGCAAGGTCATCGATGCTTTGAGCGAGAATCTGAACGTGGAGATCAGAGGTCTGCCGATGACTTTCTCGGTCTTGAAATTTAACACTCCGGAGGAATTTGCCCGCCGCCTGAAGGAACGAGAGATCAACATCGTATACCTCACCTGCGGACTGCGGGAAAACCTTCCCGACATAGTCGCAGTGACACGGCACTTAAAGGTTCTGACTTTGGCGGCAGAGATCATCTACCTCAAATCCGGAGTGGCGTTGGGGCTACACCGGATAAGGGGATACCCGAAGATATTCATTAACTTGAAGGCCTCACGGCAGGAGGGAGCCCGCCTCTCCGCTAATATACTGAAGCTCTGTGAGATCGTGGGGGATTGAGTGAGGCTTCTGGGGTTCTATCTCAACCGTTCGATCAGAACCAAACTCACCGCGGTCATGGTTACAGGTTTGGCGGTGGTGGCGATCTTCATTACCGTCTTTTTCCCCACCAGACAGAAGCATCTGGCCCTCCAGGAATTGAAAACTAAGGGTGTCTCTCTGGCACGCCTGCTGGCCTACAACGTTTCTCCGGGCTTGGAGTTTCAAGACCTGGAGGCGGTTCAAGAGGCGGTCTCCGGGGTACAGACGGATGCAGATGTTATCAACCTTCAGGTCCTGGATAGGGACAGAAAAGAATTCTACTTTTACAGTAGGGCCAACGGGAGCCTTCGCCCTCACCAAGCCAAGTTGAGTGAAAACGGGATAGTGGAACTGCCCGATAGATTGGTCGTCTCCGCCCCGATTTACACCGACCGAAATCTGATCGGAGCTCTCACGCTGGAGCTTTCGACTCTGGGAGTCTTGCAACGGGTCAGAGAGAACCGGAATCTGACCCTGATGGTTAGCTTGTTGTTATTCTTGATGGGGATAGTGCTTTCCAGCTTACTGGCCGGCCACCTGACCAAGCCTCTTTTACGGCTCACAGAAACAACCCGGAAAGTATCCACCGGAGACCTCACCTATCACATCGACATCAAGGCGAAAGACGAGATCGGTCACTTGGCCTCCTCCTTCAACAAGATGGTGAGTTCTCTGAGGGAGGCCCAGCAAAAAAACCAGCTCTACCTCCAGAAGATCGAGAAATCTAACCTTATCCTGCAGGAACAGCGAAAGGAGATCGAGGCTTACAGTTACACCTTGGAGAAGAGGGTGGAGGAGAGGACCGCCAGACTCAACCAAGCATACCAGGAGCTCTCACGGAAGAACACGGAGCTGGAGAAGGCCCTGGGGGCTCTGAAGAGCTTGCAGGAGCAGGTTCGGGAGGCGGAGAGATTGGCGGTCATCGGGGAGATGGCTGGTCGGGTGGCTCACGAGGTCTTAAACCCCATAACCGCTCTGCTCTCCCGAACCCAGACCGAGGTGGATTACTTAAATCCCGCCGAGAAAGCCCGTGAGGTAATGGGGGAGATAGTCGCTGAGTGGCAGCATAATCTCAAGGTAGGGAAGTTGTCCCGCTATCTTCTTCGGAAAAGCGAAGAGAAAATCGATAGCACTTACGGAGAGGAGGATTTAGCAATTCTGTCTCAAGCGCTGGATGAAAACTCCGTCAGCTTGGACAGAACTCGGGAGTTTCTTTCATTTTTCGAACATCACATCATGAGGGTGGTCAAGATCATTGACAACCTGCGGGAGATGGCTAAGATCAGAAAGGAACTCGAACAGGTGGAGGTGGACAGTTGCCTGAAGGAGGTGGCGGAGCTCTTCGAAGACGGGCTGAAGAAGAGAAATATCAAGTTGACCCATAAGCTCAGCCCCGATCTGCCCAAAATCTATGTCGATTACACCGAGCTTTTCCAGGTCTTCTCCAACCTTCTGCGAAATGCCATGCAGGCTATAGAGAGCACCGGCAGGGGAGAGGGGGAGGTCACCTTGACAGTAGAGATGGCAGAAGGGGAGATCCGGGTTCGGGTGATTGATAATGGGGTGGGGATTCCGGAGGAAAACAGACCTCTCATCTTCGATCCCGACTTCTCCACCAAATCCAGGAAAGAGGGGACTGGGCTGGGTTTAGCGATAAGCCGCCGGCTGGCGAGAGAGATGGGGGGGGAGCTGCTTTTGGAATCTTCACAAAGCGGAGTCGGAGCCACCTTTTTGGTCAAGCTCCCTTTAATGGATAAACCTGAGCCTGCCGAAATAGGGAAGGCGGAAGAAGTCGAAGAAGTGGTTTAACCTTGCGTGGACAGAACATGAGGGGGCTTTGATCCAGTGTCAATCGAGTCAGAAATAGAGAGAGACCATCTCCTCGCAATGTCTGTTGACATAGCTCAGCTTGTGGTTTCAAGGGGTTACCAGGTCCTGTTTAGTCAATCTGCACTCTGTCTCAAGATCGCTGGGTGGAACATTACAGAGGTGAGCAGATGAAAATCCGAACGAAAATTCTTCTCATCGCACTTTCGCTAATTGTAGTCACCGGTGCGGTCTCGACCATAGTAGGTCAATTCGTTACAAGAAATATCGTAAGAAAGCAGATCGCCGATAAGTTAGAGACTGTTGCAGAATCAAGAGCCCATCATATTCAGACTTTTCTGGAGACACAGAAAGAAGCGGTCAGACAGTTGTCGGAAAGCATTGTCATTGAAGAATTTCTACTGACGAGCGAAGATGACTATGATTTTGTGCAGAAGTTTGATGATGCTCTGCGGAGATTGAAAAATACGGCTGAGAGTGCAGAGTATGACCTCGATGTCTTCGTCTTGAATGAAAGCGGAATAATCGTCGCCTCCAGTGATGAACGGGATATTGGAGAGGACAAAAGTGGTGATCCCTATTTTGGGGGCGCCAAAGAGGGCGCCTTTATCAAAGACGCCTATGTCTCTCAGCATAGAAAGAGGAATTCCCTGGCCTTTTCGGCACCAGTCTTTGATGAAGAGGATCCTGCCCGTTTGGGGGTGGTTGTTACAAGACTGTCGATGGAGAAGCTGAACAGGATTGCTGCATGCAGAACCGGTCTGGGCAAGACCGGAGAGATATACCTCGTGAACAAGGAGGGCTACATGTTGACGCCCTCCAGGTTTGTAGAGGATACCTTCTTGAAGCTGAAAGTTGATACCGAAAATGTGCGTGATTGTCTTGAAGATCTAAAGCGTTTTGGGGCAGAAGAACACGAACATGAAGCGATTCTATGCAAGAACTATCTTGATACAGACATCATTGGAATCCATCAACACATACCGGAGATGAACTGGTGCTTGCTGGCAGAGGTGAGCGAAAAGGAAGCATTCGCACCGATCACTAGCCTGACTCGTCTGATGCTGTCTATCCTTGGGGTTCTTTTGGTCGTGGGCATCGTAGTCTCCATCCTGATATCCGGAACAATAACGAAGCCGATTTCGAAGCTACATCATGGTACCGACGAAGTGGCTGGCGGGAACCTTGACTATAAAGTCGGTACCGGGGCAAAAGATGAGATTGGACAGCTCTCACGGACATTCGACAGCATGACCGCTAACCTGAAAGAGTCAAAGGCGAGAGTGGAGGAGTACCAGAAGACCCTGGAAGAGAGAATCAAGGCCCGCACCAAAGAGCTCGCTTTAGCAAACGAAGGTCTGATGCAGGAGATTGAGGAACGCAAGCAGGCGGAAAAAGCCCTGCAGGAAAGTGAAGAGAAATATCGGGACCTGTTCGAGAACGCCAGCGACCTTATCCAAAGTGTGGCGCCTGATGGTCGGTTCATATACGTTAATCGGGCGTGGAGGGAGACACTCGGCTACGATGAGGAGGAGGTCGCCAGACTCAACATGTTCGACATCATCCACCCCGATAGCCATGCCCACTGCATGAAAGTGTTTCAGCGGGTGGTCTCCGGGGAGGCGGTCGGCAACGTTGAAACCGTGTTCGTCACCAAGGGGGGCAAGAAGATCGTAGTTGAGGGAACCGCCGACTGCGTGTTCAGGGAGGGCAAGCCGGATTCAACCCGGGGTATTTTCAGAGACATCACGGAGCGCAGGAGGGCGGAAGAAACAGTACAGAAGATAGCGGCGGAGTGGGAGATCACATTCAACTCCATCACTGACTTGGTTTCTGTTCACGACAAAGATTTCCGGTTTATCCGGGTCAATAAGGCTTTTGCCGATCTCTACGAGATGAAGCCGCAAGATCTGGTCGGCAGAACCTGTTATGAGGTGGTTCATGGGACAGAGGGCCCTCCAGCAGATTGCCCTCATAAGCAGATGCTGGAGAGCAAGAAGGGGGTTACCACGGAATCCTTCGACCCTCGGCTGGGAGCTTATCTGCAGATGTCTGCCTCCCCAGTCTTTGAGGAAAACGGCGAGCTTGCCGGCTGTGTTCATATTGTCAAAGACATCACCGAGCGCAAGCGTGCAGAGGAGGTGCTTGTTGCCACCACGGCGCGACTGGAACACCTGCTGTTGTCCAGCCCTGCTGTGATCTACAGCTGCGAGCCGAAAGGTAACTACCCGCCTACCTTCATCAGCGAAAATGTCAAGGAGCAGCTGGGCTATGAGCCCAGGGAATTCGTGGATGACCCCAAATTCTGGGCCGAACATATTCACCCAGAGGATGCCCCGCGTGTCTTTGCAGGGCTGAGTTATCTGTTTGAGCAGGGGCATCATATCCACGAATACCGCTTTCAGCATAAGGACGGGACGTATCGGTGGATGCGCGATGAGTTGAGGTTGGTGCGTGGCGCAGACGGCAACCCTCTGGAGATTGTCGGTTCCTGGATGGACACCACCGAGCGGAAGAAGGCGGAGGAGGCGCTGCGGGAGGCTGAAGCAGAACGCAGGCGGATTACAGAAGCTTTGAGGGAAGCAGAGAAGTTGGCGGTAGTCGGGGAGATGGCTGGTCGAGTGGCTCACGAGGTCTTAAATCCTATAACCGCCCTCCTGTCCCGAACCCAATCCGAAGCGGATTGTACAAACGTCACCCAAGAAGCCGTTGAGGCCATAAAGGAGATAATCGCTGACTGGCAGGGAAACCTCAAGAACGGCACCCTGTCCGAATACCTCCTTGAGAAGAGCCCGGGGGGAAAGGACACCACTTACGGAGAGGAGGACCTAGCCATCCTCTCTCAGGCGGTAGAGAAAAATGCCGACAATTTGAAAAGAAGCCAGGAGTTTCTCTCGTTCTTTGAACACCACGTCATGAGAGTGGTCAAGATCATCGATAATCTGCGGCAGATGGCACAAGCCAGAAGGGAGATCGAAGAGGTGGATGTCAACAACTGTCTAAAGGAGGTGGCGGGGCTGTTCCAAGATGGGCTGGACAAAAGGAAGATTACGCTCCTCCGAAGGCTCGTGCCGGGCCTGCCGAAGGTTTACGTTGACCGCACCGAGCTCTTCCAGGTCTTCTCCAACCTCTTGCGCAACGCCATGCTGGCCATAGATAGCAAAGGCGAGGGAGGAGGAGAGGTAGCCTTCACCTCCGAGTTGACAGGGGAGGAGATTTGGGTTCGGGTGATCGACAACGGGGTGGGGGTTTCAGAAGAGAACAAACTCCTGATCTTTGAACACGATTTCTCCACCAAATCGGAGAAGGAGGGGACTGGGCTGGGTTTGGCGATAAGCCGCCGCCTGGTGAGAGAGATGGGAGGGGAGCTGCTTCTAGAATCCAGCCTCTCCGAGGGAGGCTCGACTTTTCTTGTGAGACTGCCGTTAACGAAAGCCACTAAGATTGCCGAAATAGACACTGAAAAAGCAACAGCGGTATGACTCTTCCGGAAGAAAGCTCGGGAGGCACGATGATAGATAAGGGTCAGAACAGAACGGTTCTTTTCGTGGACGACGAGGAGTCGATCTTAGAATCATATCGGATGATTCTGGAGACCAAGAGAGCTGACAACTTTGAGGAGTTGCTGGCCGTCAGAGAGAGACGACATAAGCCAAAAGATGTCTCTGAGAGCAGGTCTGTTCGCGCCGATTTCAGCGATTACAATATACTGCTGGCTTCCAGTGGAGAGGAGGCGGTCGAGATTGTGCGCCGACAGACGGAGGCGGGGGAACGGGTGGCCGCTGGCTTTTTTGACATGCACATGCCCGGGGGGATTGATGGGTTAGAAACCATCAGGAGAATCAAAGCCATCGACCCCGACATGCTGTGTGCGGTGGTCACCGCCTTCACCGACAGGAGCATCGACCAGATCGGGGCGGTTTTCAAAAGCCAGGACGAGTGGATTTATTTCAATAAACCTTTCAGCAAAGGGGAATTGATCCAGACCGTGATCTCTCTGGTCAGCTCCTGGAACAGCCGGCGGCGAGAGGAGAAACACATCGCAGATCTGGAGGTGACCAAGAGATGCTTGGTCCTACTCTTGGAGGGAATTGCCGGAATCACCAAAATCCCGCCACTGGCTCTGGATAGCCTCCTGAAGGCCCTCTTGGAACTGCTGACAGACTTGGTGGGACACCGCGATCTATTCATACTCCTCCTGGGGGAGAGCGGGGAGTTCCTTTACCAGGTCGGCTCCGGGAAATTCGAGGCCGGGGTGGAATCCGACCCCGAACTGCTCAAAAGAATCGAGAAAGAGATCGAGAGTTTAAGGCAAACCAAGTCGATGAAAAAGGACGACTCCGGGGCGGTGATTCCCTTCATGGTGGGAAGCAAAATCATCGGTCTGGTTTTCATACCCGGACGGGAAAACCATATGCCGAACTATCAGATCCTGGAATTGTTCGGCATCCACGCCGTTAACCTGATCCAGAGTTCCAATCTCTATCAGGCCTTAGAGCAAAGCTATGCCGAGTTGAGCTCCAAGAATGTAGAACTGATGCAGGTCATCACCAAATTGACTCTGACCGAGAAAGAGAAAGAGGAATATCAGGAACAATCGGTCACCGACGAGCTGACGGGGCTGTATAATCGTCGTTTCATCGAACGATACTTCGAGATGACTCTCAAGAAGACCCATTATCCCTTCGCCTGTGTGATGATCGACATAGACGATTTCAAGAGAGTCAATGACACCCACGGGCACCTCGCCGGGGACTACGTTCTGAAAGAGCTTGCTCATATAATCTCTGATAATAAGCGTCCGGCAGATATTGCCAGCCGTTACGGGGGAGAGGAGTTCGTCCTGGTGCTGGAGAACATCAATCAGACCGACCTCCCCAAAGTTGTGGAGCGACTTCGTCATGAGGTAGCAGGCCGGGTGTTCAGCTTCCAGGGTCATGAGATTAGGGTGACCATCAGCATCGGAGTCTCCAGCAGTCTCCCCCTGGGCTGTGAGAGCTGCGACTCTATGATCGAGCAGGCCGACCAAGCGCTGTACAAGGCCAAGGAGGCCGGAAGGAACACCGTGGTTATGGTCTGACAACCGGTGGCCGCGCCGGATATGAGGATCCAACGAGACGTTCTTCATAGCAGATGGTAGCGGTCCAAGAGCCCGTTGGAGAATTGCGAAAATTGAGAGTATCGGCCCCGGTGCTGAAAAAAAGGCTCTGTCTTTAGACGGTGTCGTCAGACCTAACCTATTGCACTCCCACAGACTCCCACCTACTCAGCCTATCCCTTACAAAGAATAGGTCCACGGCTGCCCAGCTGCGGTTTTCGCCGGGCAAGGTCTGCCTCCGATTCCTCCGCGAGTGGATTCATCGCCGAGAATCTGCAGCCAGGGATTGGGTAAGGTGAGCGGCGACTATTCTATTGACAATCTCCCACCGCGAATCTATTTTAGCTGAAAATGCGAACTGGAAAGCATTTTCCTTTCACCACATCTGAATCTGGGATAAGTCACAGGGCAAACAGAGGGGTATAGAGATGTTCAGCCTCTCAGACTATTTCAAGTTCAAGGAAAACAACACCAACTTCCGCACCGAAATCACCGCCGGTTTCACCACCTTCCTCACCATGGCTTATATAATCTTCGTTCAGCCGGCGGTTCTCTCTCAGGGAGGGATGGACTTCGGGGCGGTGATGGTGGCAACCTGCCTCTCGGCGGCGCTGGCCACTCTCATTATGGGACTTCTGGCAAACTACCCCATCGCCTTGGCTCCGGGGATGGGAGAGAATTTCTTCTTCGTTTTCACAGTGATAATTGCAATGGGGATTGGTTGGCGAACGGCCCTGGGGGTTATTTTCATCTCCGGGGTGCTGTTCTTGCTATTGACCATCTTGAAGGTCAGGGAAAGGATTATCGAGACTATCCCGGAGAGCCTGAAACATGCCATCGCCGTTGGGATAGGCTTTTTCATCGCCTTCATCGGCCTGGTCAACGCCGGGCTGGTGGTCAAGCCTGCGGCGGGGATGCTGCAATTGGGAGATGTGCGGAGCAAGCCGACGCTGCTTGCCCTCTTGGGGCTTTTCATCATCGTCACTTTGATGATCAGGAAAATCAGAGGCGCTATCCTGTGGGGCATGTTCGCCACAACCCTGGTGGGGTTTCTGGTCGGTGGGGTGATCTATCACGGAATTCTGAGCAGCCCGCCTTCAGTTAGCCCTACCTTCCTAAAATTGGATATCATCGGTGCCTTGAAGTGGGAGCTGTTTACGATCATCATCGTCTTCCTCTTCATGGACGTCTTCGACACCATCGGGACTCTCATCGCGGTCAGCGAGGAGGCTGGCTTCATGAAGGCGGGGAGACTCCCCCGGGCCGGTCGGGCCCTCATGGCAGACGCCGTCGGAACCGTTTTCGGGTCCCTTGCCGGCACCAGCACCGTCACCAGCTACATTGAAAGCTGTGCCGGAATTGAGGAGGGAGGACGCACCGGCCTCACCAGCGTGACGGTCGGGCTTCTGTTTTTGGTCTCACTCTTCTTTTACCCCTTAGCAAGAATGGTTGGGGGAGGCTATGAGGTTGCCTCCGGAGCATTGCTCTACCCCATTACTGCACCGGCCTTGATCGTGGTTGGTAGCATGATGACCCGAAACATCGTCAAGGTAGACTTCTCCGACTATACCGAATCGATCCCTGCCTTTTTGGTGATGCTGGGGATACCTCTCACCTTTTCCATCGCCGACGGATTGGCCTTCGGTTTCATCTCCTATCCCATCTTGAAGATCGTAAGCGGCCGCGCCAAAGAGGCCAGCTGGTTGACATACCTTCTGGGGTTGGTTTTCCTCCTCCGCTATGCACTGCTATAAGAGAAATCAAGCTGATTTCAAAGAAATCTCCAACCTGAGACAGACTCTCTCGTATCTAAAAGTGAAGGATATTGGAGGTCAATCCTGAACTGGAGATAAAAGAGTGGAAAAGAACGTAACCGTTTTGGGAACCCTTTTCATCGCATACAGTGCCATCGGATTGGCCACTGGTTTACTCGTCTTTTTTATCCTCTTCGGTGCCGGTACTATCGCGGAGTTATCTCCCGGACAAGCCGCCCCAATGGAAGTCCTTCCAATATTGATCACGGTCGGTTCTTTCATCTGTGGATTCTTTCTGATTAGCTCCATACCTGGCATCGTTGCCGGGATTGGGCTCTTGAAATTCAAACCCTGGGCGAGAATATTGACCTTGGTCTTGAGCATCATATACCTCCTGGAGGTACCGCTCGGGACCGCCCTGGGTGTTTATGGCCTGTGGGTTCTGTTCAACCAAGAGACGGTGAAGCTGTTTACCGCAGCTGCTCCCCCAAAGAGGGCAACTCCGCCTTCTCAATAGAATTTGAATCTGGTAGCGACTGAGGTTCGAAGCGGGCTTATGTTGTGGCCGAACGTAGAGAGCTGGGGGTTTCTATTCCCTCACCCGACGCTGATATCGTCTCCGGATAGGTCTTTGCTTTCTCCTCCCCCCTTAAGACTCTCAATGCCCCCAGGGCCAATGCCTTCATCTCGTCCTGTCCCGGGAAGACCATAACCGGAGCGAGAAAGCCAACCCACTCCTTCATCTTCCCAACTAACATTTGCGAATAGGCCAGCCCCCCGGTCAGGACGATGGCGTCAATCTCACCCTTCAAGGCCACCGCCCGGGTGCCGATCTCACACGCAATCTGATAGATCATACCCTCGTAGACCCGTTTGGCTTTTTCATCCCCGGCGGCGATTCTCCTTTCAGCCTCCCTGGCGTCATTGGTGCCCAGATGAGCGGAAAGACCACCACCTCCCACCAGTTTGCCTTTGACCTGCTTTTCGTCCACTTTCCCTGAAAAGCACCAGGAGGAGAACTCCAGCATCGGGAGGTCTCCGGCTCTCTCGGGGGTGAAGGGACCGCTGGAGAGGGCGTTGTTGGAATCGATGACCCTCCCCTTTCGCATGGCGCCGACAGTTATCCCCCCTCCCAGGTGTGCGATTATGAAATTCAACTCCTCAAATGCCTTTCTGAGCTTTTCGGCGGCCAGACGGGCGGTGGCTTTAATGTTCAGAGCGTGGAAGAGGGATTCACGCGGAAACTCCGGAAGCCCCGATACTCTGGCGACGTCGTCAAATTCGTCCACCGAGGGAGGGTCCACAATAAAGGAGGGGAGATGGTAATCCCACCCGATCCCGAACGCCAAAACCGCACCCAGATTGGAGGCGTGGTCGCCTCTGGCGGCAATGCGACCGTCCTCAATCATTATCTCGTTGACCTCGTAAGTGCCGCCGACCACCGGTCGGAACAGTCCCCCCCGACCCACTACCGCCGAGAGCTCCGGCGGTTTAATCCCGTGTTCCTCCAAGAGCTCTTTTATCATCCTTTTGCGGAACTCATACTGGTCCCAGACCCGCTCGAAGACGTCCAGCTCCAGCCTGCTGTGGCTGATACTTTCCGAGAAAAGCTCGGTCTCATTCTCGAATATGGAGACCTTGGTGGAGGTGGAGCCGGGGTTTATCACCAGTATCTTGAGTTTCCTATCTTCCCCGCCAGAAGGGGGTCTGGCTCTGTCAGACGTCACTTTCTGCCTCCGTTAACACAGAATTCCCTTCATTTGACCGACCCGGCGAATTCTCTCCTCTGCCAACTTCAGTGCGGCCTCATAGGGAGAGATGTCCTCTTTTTTCGATAGAGCCAGAACCTTTCCCATGATCCCATAGATCTTTTTCAAAGCCTGCTCGATCTCCTCCTTGGTCAGAAGCTCCAGGGCATATTCGGTCAAAAACATCTCCGCGGAGTTGACCACGAAATCGGGAGCGCAGAGAATCCCTTTGTCGTAGAGAATCTGGCTGTGACGGCGCCTCTTTTCAAAGATGTTGTAGGCGGCGCCGACAATTATCTTACACTTCAGTTTGTCGATATTGTGATCTCCGATAATCGGTCCCAAAGCGCAGGGGGATAGAATGTCGCATTCAAGGTTCAAAATCTCATCCGGAGAGACAATCTCGACCCCCTGATACTGGTCCTGCACCCGTTTGAGGCAATCGTAATTGAGATCGGTGATTATCAGTTTCACGTTCTCGGACATGACATGCTTGACCACCCTGCTGCCGACCGAGCCTACCCCCTGGACAGCCACCGTCAAACCCTCCAGACTGGATACGCCGAAAAGGAACTTTGCGCAAGCCTTCATGCACCAGAAGACACCGAGTGCGGTCAGCTCCGAGCTTTCCTCACTTTCGGTCGGGGAGAGCCGATGCAGGATGACGCTCTTGGTCTCACGATTGATGTACTTCATATCCAGGCTCTCGGTACCCAGATCGGGATAGGTGATTATCTTCCCCTTGTATCCTTCGATGAAGCGACCTAAGGCGCGGAAGTAAGCCTCGTCGGGACGTTCCTCCCCTTCGTGCCAGAGGACGATCTTACCGCCGCCGAAGTCGGTTTCGGAGATGGCGGATTGATAGGTCATAATACGCGAGAGCTCCAGGGCGTCTTCGATTGCCTCCTCTTCGGTCTTATAGTGCCACAAGCGACAACCGCCGACGGCATTCCCTAAAGCAGTATTGTGAATAGCGATAATCCCCTTCAGGTTTGCCGTCTTATAATAGCAGAAAGACAACTGCTCGTGCCCCTGCTCTTCCATCAAATCGAATATGCCCATACTCGTCGCCTCACTCCTTTTCGTGTTCCTGAACTCAGCAGATGCAGATATCCAAAATGGTCGATTGCCTTATAAACAAAGCCTGTTTCCTGTCTCCTGTTTTCTTTTCTCACGGGAAGGGACAACTCCGTAAGGGTCTACACAACCCCACCTCTACGTTTTCTCTTTCAGTTCTATCAAGATTCCAGCGCACGATTTCGGATGTATAAAGGCAATCCTTTTCCCCTCGGCGCCCACTCTCGGTTCTTTGTCGATTAGCTCCACTCCCTTATCTTTCAGATGAGAAAGGGCGGCGTCAATATCCTCCACCTCGAAAGAGATATGATGGATGCTGTTCCCCCTTTTCTTGAGGAACTTAGCCAGACCGCTCTCCTCATCAGTCGGCGTGACCAATTCCAGAGTTGTGCCCTCAGTTTTCAGGAGGGCGACTTCGACCGGCTGATCGGGGGCACTATGTTTGGCCTCTAGCTCGATTCCAAAAACATCTTCAAATATATTGACGACCGAGTCTAAGTCCTCAACTGCAATTCCGATATGTCCTACTCTGTTTATCTTCATGGGCTTACACTACAGGATGGAATGTCTGCTTTCAGCAGTATCCAGTCAGAGTTGGTTCCATTCCTCGATTGAGATCTGGCGATCAATAATCTCCTCGACTTCTCGAATCATCATTCTCAATTGGGACACCGAATACTCTGATACCGTGGGTATGGCTAATCGGTGTTGCTCAAATACCATGAACTGATGCCGCGCTCCTGAAAACGGACCATCGAAGCCAAGAGCTCTTAGTCGCCGAATAAACTCGCGGCGTTTACACGGTGCCCATCGGCTCACGGCTCGGCTCCTTGTTCAGATCGATGCCTGCAATGACCGGGAGGTGGTGCCCTAACTTGAGACCGACTAGAATCCAGTCCTCCAAGGTCGAACGCAATTGGTCTTCACATTCCTGTAAAGTAGTTCCAAATGCTACCACCCCTTTGCATGAAGGAATACGTCCGGCGAAGGTGCCGTCCTCCAACTTATCATAGGCAGCGTGCGCTAAAGCCTCTTGCACATAGTTAGTAAGGATAAATTGAACCGCCATCAGTTCACCTCTTCTGTTAACTCACAACCAGAATCGACCAAGTCTCTCTATTCACATTTTAAAGAATTGCGTGGAAAAGTGCCGATGATTACGTTCACACCTGTCTTCAGCGGTCACAGGACTACCTCCTCTTTATACTCTCCCCAGACCTCTTTCAGGACATCGCAAATCTCGCCAATCGAACAGTAATCCTCCGCACATCGGAGAATATGGGGCATCAGGTTCGCATCTCCCTGAGCTATCTCCTTCAGTTTTTCCAAATCCGCTTTGGCCTTCTCATTATTCCGCTGACTCTTTACCTCCTTCAAGCACTCAATCTGTTTTTTCTCCAGTTTCGGGTCGACCTTCAGGAGTTCGGGAACATCCTGTTTCTCCTCCGCGAAGCTGTTCACTCCGACCACTATCTGCTCGCCGCTTTCGACTGCCTTTTGGTGTTGGTAAGCACTGTTGTGAATCTCCCTCTGGTAGAAACCGCTCTCCACCGCCTTCAACGCGCCGCCCATCTGGTCGATCTTGTCGATATAATCCTGGGCTAACTTCTCAATCTCACAGGTCAACTTCTCGATGAAATATGACCCTCCCAGGGGATCGACAGTATCAGCAACCCCACTTTCGTGAGCAATCAACTGTTGGGTGCGCAGGGCGATCTTAGCCGCCTTTTCCGTCGGCAAAGACCAGGCCTCGTCGAAGGAATTGGTGTGCAGAGATTGGGTGCCCCCGAGAACCGCCGCCAGCGCCTGAAGGGTCACTCTGACGATGTTGTTCTCCGGTTGCTGGGCGGTCAGAGTGCATCCTGCAGTTTGAGTGTGGAAGCGAAGTCTCCAGCTTCTGGGATCCTTGGCGCCAAAACGTTCCCGCATAATCTTGGCGTATAGTCGGCGCGCCGCCCGGAATTTTGCCACCTCCTCGAAGAGGTTGTTATGAGCATTGAAGAAAAAGGAGATGCGGGGCGCAAAATCGTCAATCTCCAGGCCGGTCTCCAGTGCCGCTTGAATATAACAGATTGCATTCGCTAAGGTGAAGGCGATCTCCTGAACCGCAGTCGCTCCCGCCTCCCGCATGTGGTAGCCGGAGATACTGATGGTATTCCACCGGGGCAGGATGTCCTTACAATATTTGAAAATGTCGGTCGTCAACCTCAACGAAGGCTCCGGCGGGAAAATGTAGGTCCCCCGGGCGACGTACTCTTTCAGCAGATCGTTCTGAATCGTCCCGGACAGTTTTTCCGCGGCAACACCATTCTTTTTCGCGCAGGCAATGTAGAAAGCCAGGAGCACCCCGGCAGTGGAGTTTATGGTCATGGAGGTACTGACCTGATCCAAGGGGATCCCCTCGAAGAGGACCTCCACGTCCGCCAGGGTGTCAATAGCGACTCCGGTTTTGCCGACCTCCCCGGAGGATAGAGGATGGTCGGAGTCAAGCCCAATCTGGGTGGGAAGGTCGAAAGCAACTGAAAGGCCGGTCTGACCACCCTTAAGGAGATATTTGTAGCGTCGGTTGGACTCCTCCGCGGTCCCGAAACCGGCATACTGCCGCATAGTCCAGAGGCGGCCACGGTACATATCCTTTCTTATTCCCCTGGTGAAAGGGTATTCGCCCGGAAGCCCCACCTCAGTGGCGTAATCGAGTTGCTTCAGCTCCTCAGGGAGGTAGGACTCCTCTACCTCCATCCCGGAGGAGGTCTTGAAACTTCTTCGTTCCTTCGCCATCTGATTTCTGTCCCTCATTGGAGCGATGCTGATTAGCCGGGGAGTTATTCGAAGGTCACGAGAACCTGGTCCTTTTCGACCGCCTCCCCCTCTTTGACTCTTATCTCCTTGACGGTCCCCTCCCTGGGGGCTTTGAGCTCATTCTGCATCTTCATAGCTTCAACTACCACCATCCCCTGTCCCTCCTTGACTTCCTGCCCTGGGGAGACTAGAATCTTAGCTACCAAGCCCGGCATCTGTGCCTGCAGGTTTTTTTGCGCTTTTTCCTCTTCCCGCTCCCCGGCCAAACGAGCCAATCGTGCCTTTCTCTCCTCCTCTACCCGACAGATGATGCGGTGTCCCCGCAGATATACGGAGAGGCCCTCGGGTATTTCTGTCAGCTCAGCATCGAATGATTTGCCAGACACGAGAAGCGATTTCGAGCCGTCGGGAAGAAGCTCGGCAACATCGAAATCGATCGGCTTGCCGTTGAGCTTGAAGTTGTAAGTCTGTCCAGACTTGGTCACCTCAACGATTATCTTTTCGTTCTCGATTTCGACGATGTATTTCATAGATTCCTGTGCATGTGGTCAATGATAGCTACTGCATGCTGGGCCGCGGTCCGAGAAGATCCTCTAGCAAGTCGTAAATAAGTTCCTCTCTGTAAACAGCCAGGTCGGCAGACAATGCTTCTTCCGCGGAAATACCTTGGTACGCTTCATTGTGTATCCTCTCTTGAAACACGAGAGCACTTAGTGAGCAGTTCCCGAGAATGAACAACAGAGCTTCTTCATGGTCAAAGTCGCCTCTCAGAAGCAAGCGGAAGAGATTATCAAAACTATAGCACTCGTAGACGATATATAGCTCATTATGGTCTTTTGGGAATCTCTCCAGAAAACCCAGATCCTCTTCCATTTCAATGCCTACCATCGAGTTCATGCCAAAAACAATCGCAGTACCTTCATAACGCTCAATATTTGTTCATGCTCTGCCTATTTGAACTGGCGTATGGCCTCCCTTCTGCCGAAGGTTTTCCAGGGGTTTTCCTTGAGCCTTCTGTCGGTCATGCCGATTTTTATCTTTCCCCTATTGGTGAGGTCATGCCACACCGCCGCCAGGGCCGCAATTTCCTTTAAGGAGCGTGGAAACCCGTCGTTGGCGCCCGCGGATGCTCGATACTGTTCATCGATGAAATGAGTGGAGAATTCACCTGACAGGAATTCGGGATGATCCAGTACCTGACGGTGGAAGGCCACTGTAGTGGCAATTCCGGTGATGACGTATTCCTCCAGAGCGCGGCGCATCCTCGCAATCGCCTCCTGGCGATCTGTTCCCCAGGTGATGAGCTTCGAGATCAGGGGATCGTAATAGACTGGCACTTCGAATCCACCATAGACTCCAGAGTCCACTCTCACCCCGGGCCCCGAGGGCTCTCGATAGCTTCTTATGACTCCGGTAGAGGGCAAAAAATCGTTCTGTGGATCTTCGGCGTAGATACGGCATTCGATGGCGGCTCCGTTGAGCTTTATTCCTTTCTGGGAATATGGGAGCTTCTCCCCGGCGGCGATCTTAATCTGTTGTTTCACCAGATCCAGACCGGTCACCATCTCGGTCACCGGATGTTCCACCTGCAGACGGGTGTTCACCTCCAGGAAGTAGAACTTCTTGTCTTTGTCGACCAGAAACTCCACCGTCCCGGCGTTGACGTAACCGGCGGCTCTGGCGGCTTCAACTGCAGATTCTCCCATCGCCCGACGCATCTTCGCATCGACGATCGGGCTGGGCGATTCCTCTATCACCTTTTGATGACGTCTCTGAATGGAGCATTCCCTCTCCCCCAGATAGATGACGTTTCCATGTTTGTCCGCCAGAATCTGGATTTCAATGTGGCGCGGCCTTTGCAAGTATTTCTCGAGGTAAACGGTGCCGTCCCCGAAGTGAGCCTCAGATTCCGAGCTTGCGTCCCGCAGGGAGGATTCGATCTGGCCTTCCTCTTTCAGTATCCGCATCCCCTTGCCTCCCCCCCCGTAGGCGGCCTTAATCAAAACCGGCAGGCCAAACTGGTCAATGAAGGACTTGACCTCCTTGGTGGAGCTGACACCTCCGGGCGTCCCGGGAACGATGGGCAAGCCAGCCTCAACCATCGTCTGGCGAGCTTTGAGCTTATCTCCCAGGAGCCTTATTGCCTCCGGAGGTGGCCCGATGAAGGTCAGGCCCTCGCTCTCCACCATCTCCGCAAAGTTGGCGTTTTCAGCCAGAAAACCGTATCCGGGGTGGATGGCCTCGGCGCCGGATTTCTTCGCCACCTGAACTAGTTTCTCCATCACCAGGTAGCTTGAGCTTGATGGCGGGGGACCGATGGGATAGGCCTCCTCCGCTAAACGGAGGTGTAAGCTTTTCCTGTCGGCCTCGGAGAAAACCGCAACTGGGATGATTCCCATCTCCCGGCAGGCACGGATTACCCGGACCGCGATTTCTCCCCTGTTGGCGATCAGGATTTTCTCAAACATTTGTGTCTATCGGTCGTTGTCTCCCTCCAGTGCGGAGGCCACGGGCTACCAGACGTTCACGTCTCCAGAATTCTTCCGAGAAGTGCATAATTTCAGCTGTTAGAACGACTTTCAGTTGAAAGGCTAAATCATCGGAGCTTTCTGTAAACCGAGATGATATTGCTCTTAAAACCTCCCAGGCCAAGACCGTCCAAAATCTGCAAATGGAGATAGGAACCCCAAAAAATCAACTTGCCGAACCTCAGCAAGTCCTCCATCAAATATAACTTCTCCAGCTTCATTCCGCAAACGAATTTCGGGAACAGCTCCGGGAAGTTCATCCGATAGTGAGTCTTCTCCAGTCCGGTGATCTCCGCCAGGCGGAATCTCTTGAATAGACGGCGTTTCACTTGAAAGGGGACCAATGCCGAGAGCTTTATCCAGAGGTTTTTTCTGTTGGTGGTCTGAAGCAGGAAGGTTCCTTCGGGCTTCAAGATTCTCGAGACCTCCTCAAAGATCCTTGCGGGTTCGGCCAGATGCTCAAGGAGATAACGACAGCTGATGAGGTCGAAACTTCCCTGTCTGAAGGGGAGGTGATAGACCTCCCCGGCACAGAAGTCTTTGCTTTTCAGATCGGGTCGAACCGAACTGTCAAGCCCGACTTTAAAGCCCTCGATTCTGTTCTCCTCGATTATGATGTTATTGCCGCATCCCAGATCCAGCCAGCTTTTGCGACACTTCAAATTCTCCTCTAAGATCTCGGAGTAGACTTGCCAGCTGAACAGGTAGTCCGGTCTTCGCCTGCGGATGAATTCCCGATACCAGCCAGTCTGGCTGTGCTTTTGGGGAGCTGCTTTAGTTAACGAGGTCAACCACACCGCTTCCAGACAGCGTTTTAGAGGGGGATGTTTCCGTGCTTCTTTGGGGGCAGACTCTGTCTTTTGTTTTCAAGCATGTTCAAAGCTTTGATGAGCCGAGGACGAGTGTTTCTGGGTTCGATGATGTCGTCGATATAACCCCTCTCGGCGGCCTTGAAGGGATTGGCGAACTTCTCCCGATACTCCCTTTCGTATTGCTCTAAAGTCTTCTCCGGGTCTTTCGATTCTGCAATCTCCCGTCGGAAGATGATCTCGGCGGCTCCCTTGGGTCCCATCACCGCAATCTCGGCGGTGGGCCAGGCGTAGTTTATATCTCCTCTCACGTGCTTGGAGGACATAACGTCGTATGCTCCTCCGTAAGCCTTTCTGGTTATCACCGTCAGCTTGGGGACCGTCGCTTCGCAATAGGCATAGAGGAGCTTGGCGCCCTGCTTTATTATGCCGCCGTGTTCCTGCGCGGTGCCGGGCAGAAACCCGGGAACGTCCTCGAAGGTAATCAGCGGGATGTTGAAACAGTCGCAGAACCTCACGAAGCGCGCCCCTTTGATGGAGGAGCTGATGTCCAGGACGCCCGCCAAAACCGCCGGTTGGTTTCCCACAATCCCCACTGATCTACCTCCCAGACGGGCGAAGCCGACCACGATGTTGGTGGCGTAATCCTGGTGCACCTCCAGGAAGTCGCCGTCATCGACTATCCGGTGAATGACCTCTTTGATATCGTAAGGCTTACCGGGGTCCTCGGGAACGATCTCGTCCAGCTCCGGGTCGATTCGGTCGGGAGGATCGGTGGGCTCTACCTGGGGTGGATCCTCCAGGTTGTTCTGGGGGATAAAGCCTAAAAGTTTTCTCACCAGGGTCAGGGCCTCGCCTTCGTTAGCGCAGGCGAAGTGGGATACTCCGGATTTGCTGGCGTGGATTCTGGCTCCCCCCAGCTTCTGGTGATCCACAACCTCGTGGGTGACGGTCTTGACGACGTTCGGTCCGGTGACGTACATATAGCTGGTCTTATCGACCATGAAGATGAAGTCGGTTATCGCTGGAGAATAGACCGCCCCCCCGGCACAGGGACCCAGGATCACAGAAATCTGAGGGATGACACCAGAGGCCAAAGTGTTTCGTAAGAAAATATCTGCGTAACCACCCAGACTAACAACCCCCTCTTGAATGCGGGCGCCACCGGAGTCGTTCAAGCCGATGAGGGGGGCTCCCACCTCCACGGCCTTATCCATAATCTTGCAGATCTTCTCCGCGTAGGCCTCCGAGAGAGAACCGCCGAAGGTGGTGAAATCCTGAGAGAAGATGAAAACTAAACGTCCCTCGATGGTGCCGTAGCCGGTGATGACCCCATCCCCCAGAATCCTCTTTTTGTCCAGTCCGAATTCGGTGCTGCGGTGCACCACGAACATGTCGAACTCCTCGAAGCTGCCCTCGTCTAAGAGCAGATCGATCCTCTCTCGGGCGGTGAGTTTACCCTTCTTATGTTGGGTTTCAATTCTCTCCGCCCCCCCACCCAGGCGGGCCTTATCGCGCATCTCCTCTAAGAGGCGCAATCTCTCGTCAATGTTCACCTCTGTGCTCCCTTGAAACTTCCAGGAATGGTCGTCGCTTTACGGCGGAAGCGACCCCACTGCTTCGATTCAATTACCATTCCCGCTTTCCACCCCGGTCTTTTCCCGAGATTTGGCGGGGTTTGCTCACCGAGAAGCGAGTTCTCTCCAACCCTCCACAACCTCCAGCTCTTGCGATTCGGTTATAGTTAATATTAACTTCCAAAGGAAAAGTCAAGGTGAAAATGGAGGCGAGATTGGACAGCGCGACTGACTCTGGCTCGCCGGTGAGGTGATGAATCTGAACCCGAATAGGTCGTTTTGAGAATCTTGCCTCCAGATATTTTTTTGTCAAAAAAGGCTTGCGCAATCGGAGGCAATAATTTAGATTTCGAAAACCTATGCAGGGCAAACTGCTTAGATTTGAGGTTAGCGGAAATCACACGAGAGAAGGAAAGAGGTTCAAAATGAACAGGGCTTTGATTTCGGCCATTGTAACTATTGCTTTATTTGTTTCCAGCGTTCCGGCAACGGCGCAGCTCACCACTTACGGCAGCTTCGAGGACATCAGCCTCCTGGGGAGTGGTGCCAGACCGAGGGGGATGGGGGGAGCGTTTATCGGGGTTGCCGAAGGACCCGAGGCCGCCTATTGGAATCCGGCCGGGCTTGTCTACCTCAAAGAGGGAAAAGCCACCTTCGGTTTTCTCTCTAACAGCTCCGAGGTTGATAGGGAGTTTCCCAACCGCTATCTCCCCGGGAACGTGGTTAATTACAAACTGGACAACAGCTCTAACGTTTTCAACTTCGTTGCCATGGCCAATCCTTTCAGATACTCCGGGATCGATTTGGCTGTGGGTATCTGTTACCAGAGGGTCATGGATTTCAACAGGAAGTACGACGCTGACCTCCCATCCTTCGAACGGATCTACACCAACCGCGACGGCGCCGAGGCGCTCTCCTTTGCATTGGCGGCGAAACCGATAGACTACTTCTCCCTGGGGGCCGCCTTGAACGTCTATTTCGGAGGCTTCGAGGAGAATACTTACGTCAACGATCCCCCCAGCTGGTTTGAGATAGAAGGTGACACCGTCTTCATAGCCTATCACGAAAATGTCAAAGCGAAATTCTCCGGCGCCAACTTGAAGCTCGGTGGTCTCTTTGACTACCGGGATTTCAAGCTGGGCTTCACCCTTTTCACCCCCTTCCAATTGAAGGAAAAATTCACGATCATATCGAGCAACATCTCCGATTATTACATCCCCATCTTTGGGAAAAACGAAGCTGGGGTCATCTTCAACTTCGACAACAAGATCGAATACCCCTGGATGTATGGGGTGGGAGCCTCCTATCGTCTGGCCGACAAGCTCTTGCTGGCGGCTGACTTCGAAACCAAGCTCTTCTCCAAATCCGAGATAACTTATCCCACAGATGTGTTGCACCCCACCTCCCCCGATACCACTGAGGATTTGGAGTGGGAAGATATCAACCAATACCGGGTGGGCATGGAGTATCTGCTGGAGACGGAATTCGCACAAATCCCGATCCGGGTCGGTTATCGCAACGATCCCAAGGTCTACACCGATATCTTAGACGAGGACATCGACACCACCGGCAGCACCATTGATTTCCGGAAGGGGGATCAGGTTGTCGGCTATGTGATCTCGTTGGGGACTGGATTCTATCACAAGGAGTATCTACTCGATTTCGCATATGAGTTTGGCACCGCCACACGAGCTCGCCAGGGGGAAAACCAGGGAGTTCCTTTTGACACTGAGAGCAAGGAGAAACTTAGCCTGTTCTTCATCTCCGCCGGGGTTAGGTTTTAGGGGATAGATCAGTCCAGATGGAGCGAAACTCTGGTTTCGCTCCTTTTTTAATAGTCTTTGATTGACCGACCGATATTCTCGGTAGGTGGAAGAAGGGAGAGCAATGCCAAGACCGGTCCGCATCACCAAGCGCCAGATGAAGGAGGACAAATTAGTCACCACCACCTTCAAGGTCACTGAGTTCGTCCAGACACACTCCCGGACTTTCATTATCGCTTTGGCGGCCCTGGCGGCAGTGACCGCGGTTGTAGTCTTTACCATCTCCAGCCGTTCTGCTAAGAGCAGAGAGGCCGCCGGACTGTTGGGGCGAGCCTATTTGACCATGACTGTGGGGAACGCGGAGCTGTCCGTCAACGACTTCAAAACCATCGTAGAAGATTACGGGGGTAGCTCCAGCGCCCCTTTAGCAACATACTATTTGGCCGATCTCTACTTCCGGAACGGGAGATATGAGGAGGCATTAAAATACTTCCAGCTGTATGTGGATAACTATCACCACAATCAATTCCTGACGGTGGCATCACTGGTGGGGGTGGCGGACTCTTACATGGAGCTGGAGAGGCCCGCCTCCGCCGGGGAGTTCTACCTCAAAGCCTTCCAAGCAGATACTGCCGGACTTGAAGCCACCAGGCAGCTTTTGAGGTCTGGTCAGGCCTACCTTTTGGCCGGGGAGAAGGTGAAAGCCGAAGGGGTCTTCCAGCAGATAATCGACGGCTATCCTTACTCCCTGCAAATCCAAGATGCCCGCATGGGGATGGCCGAGGCCACCCTCAAAGATTGAGGTATGCCCGAGGAAGCAAAGCTAAGGGTTGCTTTCATCTGGCATATGCACCAGCCTTATTATAAGGACCCCACCTCCGGCGACTATCTTCTCCCCTGGGTGAGACTTCACGGCACCAAGGACTACTACGACATGGTGGCGCTTCTGGACGATTTTCCAGGAATCAGGCAGACCTTCAACCTGGTTCCCTCCCTTTTGGAGCAGCTGCAGGATTACTACCGGAAGGGGGCAGAAGACCTGCATTTGAAACTGACTCGAAAGCCGGCGCGCTCTCTCACTTTGGACGACAAGCTCGAGATCCTGAAAAGCTTCTTCTCCGCTAACCCGGAGACGATGATAAACCCTTATCCCCGATATCGCCAGCTCCACCAGAAGCTGAAATCTCCTCCCGAGGATGTTGAAAGAAAGGCAAGACTCTTCTCCCGGCAGGATTTTCTGGATCTGCAGGTCTGGTCGAATTTGGTCTGGATAGATCCTCTCTTCCGGGGTCGGAAGGAGATCGCCTCTCTTTTCTCGAAGGGGGAGGGGTTCAGCGAAGAGGATAAAACTGTTCTGCTGCGTTGTCAAAAGCAGATCCTGAGGGAGATAATCCCAAAGTACAAGGAGGTCGAAGCTCGGGGGCAGATTGAGGTCTCGATTTCACCCTATTATCATCCGATTCTGCCCCTTCTCTACGATTCTGAGCTGACGAAGGAGGCCTCTCCGGAGATTGAGCTTCCCGGGAGGAGATTTGCTCATCCGGAAGACGTTGACTGGCAAATCGGGAGGGCGGTGAAGTTCTATTCCGAAATATTCGGTCACCCGCCGGCGGGGATGTGGCCTCCGGAAGGAGGAGTCTGCCAGGAGATCCTTCCTTATTTCGAAAGGCACGGCATCCGCTGGATCGCCTCGGACGAGGAGGTCCTCTTCAAGAGTCTCAGACCACGGGAGGAGACCGAGAGCAAAACCTCTTTCGCCTCCAGGGGGGAGCTGTTCAAGCTTTATGAGGTCGGAACTCGTAGCAGATTAGTGGCGATCTTCAGAGACCATAACCTCTCCGATCTAATCGGCTTCACTTACTCCAGCTGGGAGGCGGAAAAAGCGGCAGCAGACCTGCTCGGCCATTTACACGGAATAAGGGAGAGCCTATCGTCTGACGAAGTCAGGGAGAGCTTGGTTACAATTATCATGGACGGGGAGAACGCCTGGGAATACTATCAAAATGACGGGCACGATTTCTTGCGGGCTCTCTACCAGAGGCTTTCCGAGGACCACAGACTGGAGACTGTAACGGTGTCGGAGGCTTTGCAGGGCCTTCCAAAAAGGAGGCTGGGGAGGCTCTTTCCCGGATCCTGGATAGGGGGCGATTTCAAAATCTGGATTGGACATCCGGAGGACAATCTGGCCTGGGAGCTTTTGCGCAAAACCAGGGAGGCGCTTTCAGAGTTCGAGAGAAAAAACCCCGAAAAGAGGGAAATCATCGAGTCCTGCTGGAGGGATATTTACGCCGCGGAGGGGAGTGATTGGTTCTGGTGGTTTGGCGAGGAGCATCACACCCCCGAGAAAGACAAGTTCGATTTCTTGTTTCGCTCTCATCTCCTCTCGGTATACGAGAAGCTTGGCAGACCTGCTCCCGAGGAGTTGCATTCCCCGGTCAGCTTTACTGCGGCCCTTGAGGTTGTGACCCCTCCTTCCGGGATTCTCACCCCAAAGATCGACGGGCTGGTGACCTATTCCGAGGAATGGCTCTCGGCGGGAAGATACGATTGCGCCAGGGCGGATACGGCCATCCACCGCTCTGAGGGGATCTGTGGTTCCATTCATTTCGGATTCGACCACCAGAATTTCTACCTGCGGATCGACCCCCGCCCGAGCGTGGACCTTAACCGATTCGTCTCCAAAGAGTTCAGGCTCCATTTCGAGAAGCCCGGGGAACTAAAAGTCACCATAAAAGTCCCGAAACTCTGGCTGCATTCTGGAATTCGCAATGGAGAAATGAGAATCGAGGGTAGGTGCGCTTTCGAGGAGATCTTAGAGGTGAGCATTCCGTTTTCCCGTCTGTCTCTCTGCCCCGAGGGGAGCTTGGCGTTCAGGCTGTCGGTCTGGGAGGCCGAGCGGGAACTCGAACGCTGGCCAAAGCAGGGCCTGATCGAGTTTGAGAAAACCTGAAAGAGTCTCCGAAAAGAATAGAAGTACCCGACAATCCCCTATCTGAGCCTTGAGGCCATCTCGAGAAGGAGCTTATTAACTAAGTTCCTCAACGGTGAAACCTCCAGATAGAGCTTCTGTCTCCAGAAGTTGACCATCGAGAAACAGTCTGTAATGAGCAAGATTTATACAACTACCTCGACAACACCGCTATAGGTTGTTCTGGCCAGTTTCTTATTGACATCAAGGAAGGGATTGCTATATTAAATAGGTGCAACGACATCGCAAGCGGGGGTCGGGATAGACCATAACAGCCTGGGTTCTATTCGTTCTGGCTTTTGAGCCTCAGTTTGATCCGTCAAGGAAGACCTAACCCAGCGCCATCTTTTCGGCTGAGAAAGGTAGACAAATCGAGAAGAGACGGCACAACTCTGAGGAGTTCGATGAGAAGTTAATTATTATTCAGACTGTTAACCAACTCTTTGCAAACCAGATCATAAGTGAAGGAGGTGCTGCCGCGCAAGAAAGATTAGGCAAACGGGAATTGGAGATAGTTAACGTGAATCTTCATGAGTAGGAACACTATTCAGATTGTCGAGGTGGATTATGAACAGAAGTAATTGGAGCAAATTCATGCTCTTGGCGGTATTAACTGCATTCTTGGCGATGCCGTCCTCCTCGCTTGCTGAGGTGAGCTCGGTGCAAACGGTGCAGTTCAGCAGTGGGGATCTCTCGTTTACAGAAGTTAAGGGGTACGATGTTGTCAGGCTGAAGGACTGCTATGGCCTCAGCGAAGCCGGAATGCCCGATCTACCCTCAAAAGAGGTAAGAGTGGCGTTGCCTACCGGGATGGCTGCCAAGTCTGTCCGCATTGTGAACACCACGAGCGAGACAGTGAGCGGCAAGTATAATGTCCTCCCCACGCAGCCACCTAGAAAGGTCGGCTCCTTGAACGCAGAGGCAGATTTTGTCGAACCCGACCAGAGAGTTTACGCCTCCGCGGAGCCGTATCCGGCAAATCTGGTTGAATTCGTCCGCCAGACCGATTTGGCGGGTCAGGGGATGGCCGTCATTCGCGTCAATCCGGTGCAATATGCTCCTGCCGAGGGCAAGCTCACCCTTTACAGCTCCATCAGCTTCGTCATCGAAGGTGTGGGAGGCTATGAGTGCGGCGATTATCTGCCCGCCTCCATTTCAGAAAACGGCAGGAAGATGTACGAGCAGACCCTCAGGAACATGGTCATCAATCCTGAGGAGGTGGAGCTGGTGGTGGGTGAGGTGCCCTTCTCGACCGGTGTGGAGCCTGGCGATTACGACTACGTCATCATAACTGATGATGACTGGGTCGATGATTTCCAACCTCTGGCCGACTGGAAAACCCAGAAGGGGATGGCGGCGAACATCGTCACCACCTACTGGATTTACAATTACGGCGGCTATAGCGGGTCAAATGTCGACAAGATCCAGGATTTCGTCATCGATGCCCACAACACCTGGGGAGCAACCTACTTCCTCCTGGGCGGCGACACCGAATATATCCCCTACCACACCAAGTACGTAGGTTGGTATTATGTCGACAACGACACCTACTACTCAGACTACGACGGTGATTGGACTTGTGAGGTCCACGTCGGTCGGGCCTCGGTGACCAGCCCTTCCCAGATCGACACCTTCATCGACAAGGTCTTTACCTACGAACAGGATCCGCCCCTCACCGACTATGCCGAAAAGGCGGGGTTGTTCGGCTTTGATCTCAACCGCTATGGCAGCGGAGAGGGCGAGGGTTTGATGGAGAACATTGATCTCATCATTCCCTCCGGCTGGAGTGTGACCAAGGTGTACGACAGCCACTCCGGGGACCACAGGACCGACGTCATGAGCGCCATGAACGCCGGCCAGAACCTGCTCGCCCATATGGACCACTCCAACGAGTATTTCATGGGCACCGGCTCCGTCAACCACGGGTGGGGTGTCAACAATGGCGATATGGACGGGCTTTACAACGGCGATGAGCAGGGCATCTTTTACACCGGTGGTTGCCATGCGGGCGAGTACACTGTCAGCGCCTGTATCCTCGAGCACTATGTACGAAACACCAACGGAGGCGGTGTGGCTGCTGTCGGCAACTCTCACTACGGCTGGTACACTCCCTATGATCCGGACACTTACTCCCTGCTCTACGAGCGTTACTTCTTCCGGTCGGTCTTCGATGGTGCCAACGATTACAAGCTGGGCAAGTGCTTCTCCGATCACAAGAACGATGGGCCGACGTCGAACAGCACCTACCAATTTGTCTTCACCACCCTGACACTGTTGGGTGACCCCGAGCTTCCGATCTGGACTGAGGATCCAAAGAGCTTAGACGTCTCTCATCCTTCTACATTGCCCACCGGACCTTCCTCCTTCACGGTCCACGTCGAGGAAGTCGGAGGCGGTAACGTCAATCAGGCTTATGTCTGTCTGTGGAAGGGCGATGAGGTTTACATGACCGGAAATACGAACTACTCCGGAGACGTTACCCTCACTCCCTCTCCCTCCACCGAGGGCACCATGTATGTGACCGTCACCAAGCATAATTACATTCCTTACGAGGGCAGTGCCGAGGTCACCGGTGGTGGCGCTCCGATCGTGTCCATCGAGCTGGTGCCCGACCAGTCGCCGGTTATCGTTCCTCGAGGTGGGTCCTTTGGCCTTACCGGCACCGTCACCAACACTACCGACCAGTTCCAACAGGTTGACATCTGGCTGATGGCTTACGTCCCGGGGATAGGGATGTACGGGCCTCTGAAGCGCTTCAACAGTGTGCCATTCAACCCTTACCAGGTCCGTAGCGCTCATCTTAATCAGAATATCCCCAACAACGCCCCCATTTCAGACCAGTACATCTACTATGGCTACGTTGGTGACTATCCCTCGACGAAGATCGATTCCTCCTACTTCCCGTTCGAGGTCATCGCTGGCGCATTGACTAAAGCTGGTGAGCAGGGCTGGGTTCTGACGGGCTTATTCCTGGAAGGTGTGACTGATCTTCCTTCCGAGTTTGCGCTTTTGAGTAACTATCCCAACCCCTTCAACGCTCAGACGGTAATCGAGTATCAGTTGCCGGTTAGTGCAAGTGTGAAGTTGGAGATTTACAATCTCCTTGGCAACAAGGTTACCACCTTGGTTGATGGAGAGCAACAGGCCGGTTACAGCTCCGTAACCTGGGATGCCTCGGATGTTTCCTCCGGCATTTACTTCTACAAGCTCAGTGCCGGTGATTACACCGAGACCAAGAGGATGATGTTAGTTAAATAAGCATGATTGGGGGCGGGGTTGAGTCTCCGCCCCCGATACGATTGTGAGGTGTTTGAGATGAAACAAGTAATCCTTTTAACGATTGTTCTAGGTTTGTTGTTTGTGTCCACGGCGCTTGCCCAGGAACCGGGC
>JAUWHO010000044.1 GCA_030605835.1 Candidatus Zixiibacteriota bacterium
AGACGCCGCCAGCAGGTGGACGAAACCTCGACCCATATGGTAATTGACAGCAAAACTGAATCACTTCACCAGCATCATCCTCTTGGTCTTGGTGAAATCGCCAGCAGTCAGTTTGTAGAGATAAAGGCCAGACGAGACCTCCGAAGCATCCCAGACAACAGACCTGTATCCTGCCTGCTGTCTGCTGTCTACTAAGGTTTCCACTTTTTGCCCGAAGATGTTGTAAACCTCCAGCTTGACGTAAGCATCAACCGGCAGTTGATATTTGATGCTCGTAGTGGCATTGAAGGGATTAGGATAATTCTGGGAGATGGCATAGTCGCTGGGTAGACTGCCTGCTGTCGAGCTAGCCTGTTTGAACCAGTCCCCACTCTCGAGCAAATAGCTTATTCCGTCACCTATTGAGCCACTCTTGCTGAAATAGAAATAAGAGGAATCTATTATGGTAGCGGGATAGTCGCCAACATAAGCGACAAAGGTATAATCTCCACCCGGTGCAGAACCGGGGACAGATTGACTGATCTGGTTCATGCCGAGGCTGTCAGCTGGAATCCTGATATTCTCATAGAGGTCTATGGGACCATACTGCCCTATCCCTGGAACAAAGGCATATGTCCAAATGTCAACTCTACCCGGGTGACCAAGGAAATTGAACACCCACCCGTCGTAGATGATGTCTCCTCCTTCACGTGGGATGACGATTGGCGTATCATGAGGATAAAGCTCTACAATTCCAGGGACATCTTGATTGAAGTAGTAAGCACCGATGTCGGAGCGGGTGCCGTCGGGGTCAGTCAAAGATGGGTCTCCCGCATCAATGCAGGGGGAGTGCCACCGAAGGTGAAAATCCTCTCTTTCAGGCCCCACAAAAATGGGGTCAGCGTCGATATTTCCTGCTCCGGGCCAGCCACCTTGGACGTCGCAGTATCTTACTGTGGCATGACCGCCTTCCAGGAAAAGCTCCGGACCGTTTGGTGCTGTATCTTCCCACAGGATGTTGTTAGCAATCGTAGGGCTGGACCAGTTGTAGCAATAAATCCCGCCCCCGTGATAGTAAGCCCAATTCCCGCTGATGGTATTATTGCTTATCGTGGGGTTGGAATAGTAGCATTCAATCCCGCCGCCGGCATTAGCCCAATTCCCGCTTATAGTGTTGTTCCTTATCGTTGGACTCGATTCCCAGCAAGAAATCCCGCCGCCACCGTCGGCTGAATTAGTGCTGATGCTATTATTGTTTATCGTGGGGCTGGAATCCCAGTAAAAAATCCCGCCACCAAATGCAGCCGAATTGCCGCTGATGGTATTGTTGCTTATGGTGGGGCTGGAATCATCGCAATAAATTCCGCCGCCGAACAAATCCGCCGAATTCCCGCTGACGGTGTTAGCGCTTATCGTTGGGTTGGAATACAAGCAATAAATCCCGCCGCCGTCATAAGCATGTCCATTCTGAATCTTAAATCCTATAACCTGCGCCGTGCTATCTTCCGCAGTTGAAAAGGTGATAACCGAAGCCGATTGGTGTCCGTCAATTATGGTGCTGGACACGAAGCTCGTGTCTCCGGTGGTCAGAAACAGCGAAGCCAAAACGACGTTGTGTCCGTTGAAGTTAAGATTCTCATAGTAAGTGCCGGGCTGCACCAGGACAGTGTCGCCGTCTTGCCCGTGGTCTATCCCCTGCTGGATGGTCGGGTAATCGCCGGGGATGTTGATTATGGTGGCGTTGGCGCCGGCAACCAGCAATACCACCATTACGATTGCGACCATTAGCTTTCTCATAACTACACCTCGTAACTGGGTAAGAAAACCTACCCTTTGAAGGTTGTTTGTCGAAGCTAAATGCTGGATTTCCCTTAATGCTCGCTCCAATTCAAGATACCATGCCGAACCCTGTTGTCAAGGAAAAACAGGTCACTGAAGACTCACGCCGGTTCTCTCTCGTTTTCCGACTAGCTGACTGTAAGCTTCAAGGTGGGTCAGAGTTTGCCCTTGACATTCAAGAAGCGGTTGTGTTATTCTAATTCCTGTTGTGCGTTTTCCTTTGACGATGTGAGCTCTCTCATAACCGGACATGAGAAACCTCTGGGCACCGTGGCGACAGGAGTTCATCTTGGGCAGAAAAGAGAAGGGTTGCATCTTCTGTAAGCGCCTCACCAAGGATGATGACCGCAAAAACCTGATCCTTTTTCGGGGCAAGACCGCCTTCGTGATTCTGAATAAATATCCTTACAACAGCGGCCATTTGATGGTGGTTCCCAATCGGCACAAAAGGGACTTAGAGGCGTTGACTATCAGGGAACTGACGGAGCTAATGCAGTTGACCCAGAAATGTGTTCAAGTTCTGAAGAAGACCTTCTCCCCTGATGGTTTCAACATCGGTTTTAATCTGGGCAAGGCAGCGGGAGCGGGAATTGACGATCACCTCCACGTTCATATCGTCCCTCGTTTCACCGGAGATACAAACTTCCTGCCGGTTCTCGGGCAGACCAAACTGCAATCTATAGGCCTGGAAGAGGTGCTCGATTTTCTGACGCCAGGCTTCTCCGCCAAAGGCGGATCCGCCCCCGGCGGAAAAAGGGCAGCAAGAGCGAAAAGAGCAAAGAAGTCCTGATTGGGGTGCTAACCTCAAACTGATGAAGATCCCCCACAAAAAAGAGCTGATCGAACTACAAAAGAGGTATCGCACCGACAAACGGATCGGCGAGGCTTTGGGCGGGGTGCCGGCTTATCTGGTGGCATACTGGAGGCGGAAGAAAAAGATCGGGCGTTACAATTACCCCAAATACTCTGAGGAACAGATCAAGGAGCTTTGGGAGAGACTCGGCGACGATGCCAAGGCCGGAAGGGAATTGGGGATCCGCAGTCACGCCTTCCGGAGGTGGCGGAAAAGATATAAGCTCAAGGAAAAGCCGGTTCAACTCAAATTAGAACAGCTCAAGTTGGAGCTGGACATCAACTTCAATCTCCTGAGAAAATCGATGAGATATACCATCGCCCAGAACCTCTTAGCTTCAAGAGCTGGAAAGAAAAAGGTCGAAGTCGGTGAGATCGTGGAGGTGGAGCCGGATTTGGCCATGAGCCACGACAACGCCGGTCTGGTCATTAAGCAGTTCCGGCAGATCGGAGTTGAGAAGGTTTGGAACAACAAGAAAATCGTAATCCCCCTCGACCATCGTGCCCCGGCAGAATCGGAGAAGACCGCAATAGCACATAAGTCTATCCGGGAGTTTGTAAGGGAGCAGGAGATCAGAAACTTCTACGACATTCGGGAGGGGGTTTGCCATCAGGTGGTGGTGGAGAAAGCCCACCTGCTTCCGGGACAGTTGGCAGTCGGGACCGATAGTCACACAACTTCCTACGGCTGTATCGGAGCAGTCTCCACCGGAATCGGCGCCACGGAGATGGCGGTGGTGTGGGCCACCGGCAGAATCTGGCTACTGGTGCCGGAGACCATAAAGATCACCATCGACGGCAAACTCCCCAAGGGAGTCTACGCCAAGGACGTCATTCTCAATCTGGCCAAGAGGTTGACGGTGGAGGGAGCCAACTACAAGGCGATCGAGTTTTACGGCTCCACCGTCAAGGAGATGTCGATCTCGGAGCGGTTCACGCTGTCGAACCTCTCCATGGAGATGGGGGCGAAGTTTGCAGTGGTTCCCTTCGACGAGACCGCTCAGACCTATCTGGTGGGACGGACCAATAAGAACTACGAGCCGGTGTTTGCAGGAGAGGAGGCCGAATACGTTCAGGAGGTGGAGCTTCGAGTGGAGCGTATGGTTCCCCAGGTGGCTTGCCCCGACAACGTTGATAACGTCAAGAACGTCGCGGAGGTCACCAGGGTTAGGATCGATCAGGTGGTTCTGGGAAGCTGCACCAACGGCCGCTTGGACGACCTCGAGATCGCCGCCAAGATATTGAAGGGGAGAAAGGTTCATCTCGATGTGAGGATGCTGGTGATTCCAGCCTCCCGTTCGATCTACCTGCAGGCGATGGAGAAGGGGTTTCTCAGGGATTTCATAGAGGCTGGCTGCGTGGTTCTGAATCCCGGCTGTGGACCCTGTCTCGGCGCTCACCAGGGAATCCTGGCTCCGGGAGAGAGATGTCTGGCGACCACCAACCGGAATTTTAAGGGGAGGATGGGCTCCCCCGAGGCAGAGGTCTATTTAGGCAGCCCAGCGACGGCAGCCGCCAGCGCCATCAGAGGTAGAATCACCGACCCGAGGGAGTTTCTGTAGAGGTCATCCGATGTTGAAAAAGATAAAAGGCCGGGTCTGGAAATTGGGGAATAACATCGACACCGACATAATCTATCCCGGCAAATATCTTCCCATCATCGAGGCCAAGGAGATGGCCTTGCACGCCCTGGAGGGATACGACAAGGATTTCCCCAAAAAGATCAAAAAAGGAGATGTAATTGTCGCCGGCGCCAACTTCGGCTGTGGTTCCTCCAGAGAACAGGCGGCGACGTCACTCAAACATGCCGGGATTGCCTGCATTGTGGCGAAATCCTTTTCCAGGATCTTTTTCCGGAACGCCATCAATCAGGGGTTGGCGCTGGTGATCTCGAAGGAGGCTCACAGGCTGGTGAAGGAGGGGGAGGAAGTCACCATCGACTTTGCCAAGGGGAAATTGTCGACGCAGAAGGGAGAGACGGACTTCCCGCCCCTGCCGGAGATGGTAATGGGAATCCTCGACGATGGGGGACTGATAGCACACACCCGCAAGAGACTCGGAATAGCAAAAGCAGACAGCAAACAGTAAACAGGACACGGGGAACAGGAAATGGGGGGTGGGGAGGCCAATTCACTATTCACTATTCACCATTTACTATTTACCATTTACCATTGACAGGGTATCCGAGTGGCCTCTCCCAAAGGCGGGCCGCCTCACGTGGCTGCCACCGGGTAATACTTCCTATCGATGCCGAAACAAGCTCGGGCGGGGGTTGCACCCCTGCCCGTCTTAGGGTGGGAGTTCAACTCCCACCCCAGCTGGAAGAATGAGACACTCTCACCCCAATCACCGCCCAAGAACGCAAATTGGCCGGTAGCCATAGCACAATACCATCTGATTGAAACGAGAATGAAAACGAGTGAGAGACCTGGCTTCCTTTCTTTCTTCATTTTCAGAAAACTCTTGCTCAGAAATCCGATCGGGACTATTTTGTTGGACGCAGTTCTGTTCAAGGAATGTGAGACGGATACGATAAAGGTTATATAGACCCTATCTGACAGGCTGTTGGAATGGACAAACACACCGCCGAGCTGAAGGTTGGGATTCTCGTAATTCTCGCCCTCGTCATCTTTGGTTATGCAATCCTCTGGATCAAGGATTACAAATTCCGGGTGGAACATTACGCCTTAGAGGTGCTTTTCCCCCGGGTGGGAAACTTGGATGTCGGCGATCCGGTCTCGGTTCTGGGAGTTGACAAGGGAGAGATCAAAGAGATTCGACTCGAAGGCGGGGATGTTCTCGTCACCGTCAGCATGGCCGGCGATGTCATCCTGAAGAAGGATGCCACCTTCGGGGTTAAAAATATCGGACTTATGGGAGAGAGGTTTATCGACGTGGAGCCGGGCCACTCCGACACCCTCCTCGACCGCGGGCTTCCCGCCAAGGGATACTACGACACCGGCATCCCAGAGGTGATGGGTCTGGCGGGCAGGGCCGTGGAGGAGATTCGGGAGCTGGTGGAGATTCTGAGGGGCAACGTCATCAACGAAGGAACGGCGCTGCAGTTTAACCGGATTATCACCAATCTCGAGAAAATCACCAGCGAGACATACGAATTTTTGGAGAGCAACAAAGAGAAGATAAGCAGCGCCGTCGAAGACTTCTCCCAAACCTCCAGGGAGCTGCGGATGTTGGTGGAGGCGAACAAAGACAAGCTCCAGACCACCGTCGATAACTTTGAGAAATCCTCTCGAGGGCTGGCGGAAGCAACCTCCTCCCTGGAGGAGCTCTCCGGCAATCTGAAATCGATCGCCGCCAGGTTGGAGTCGGAGGAGGGCACCTTCGGCATGCTCCTGAAGGATAGATCGCTCTATGATGACCTCAAGAAGACCACTGCCGACCTGGATTCGCTGCTTATCGACATAAAGAGAAACCCCAAAAAATATATCCATTTAGAGATCTTTTAGATGCCGGGGCAGGAAAGCAGGGTCAAATTCCTCTTTGCGGTCCACTCTCATCAGCCGGTCGGGAATTTCGACTTCGTCTTTCGGGAGGCTTACGATAGCTGTTATCTCCCCTTCTTGGAGTGTTTGACAAAACATCCAACGGTCAAGGCTAACCTCCACTACTCCGGGGTGCTGCTGGAGTGGATGAAGGAAAACCGGCCCGAATACTTGAAGATGTTGAGGCAGATGGTCGAATCGGGACAACTTGAGATTCTGACCGGAGGTTTTTACGAGCCGATTCTCCCCATAATCCCGGATGGAGACAAACTCGGACAGATCCAGATGCTGACCGAATTCATCCGGGAGGAGTTCGGATATGAGCCCGTGGGACTGTGGTTGGCCGAGAGGGTGTGGGAGCCCCACCTTCCCAAGTCCCTATCCTCTGCCGGTGTGAAATACCTCATCGTCGATGACGCCCACTTCAAATACTCTGGCCTGGAGGACAAGCAGCTGAAAGGATACTATCTCACCGAGGAGGAGGGATACACGCTCGCCCTTTTCCCCTCTTCCAAGAAGCTTCGGTATCTCATCCCCTTCAGGCCGGTCGGGGAGTTCATCGACTTTATGAGGGAATTGAGTCAAGCGGGAGGCCAGCCGGTCATCACTTACGGGGACGATGGGGAAAAATTCGGGGTCTGGCCCGGAACCCACAAGCACTGTTACGAAGAGGGTTGGCTGGAGGAGTTTTTCTCGGCGCTGGAGGAGAATTCAGATGTGATCGAGACCGTTCACGCCTCCGAGGTCATAAAGACCATCCCCCCTCTGGGAAGAATCTATCTGCCGACGGCTTCTTACAGTGAGATGATGCAGTGGGCACTGCCCAGCGAAAGCTACATCAAATTCGAGGATTTCGAGAAGAGGCTCAAAGAGGAGGAGCTATTCGAATCTTATCACATCTTCGTCAGGGGAGGTTTTTGGAGGAATTTTTTGGCCAAATACCCCGAATCCAACAACATGCACAAGAAGATGCTGTGGGTGGGTGAGAAGATCAATCGCATAGGGAAAGTGCAACTGTCAAGCGAAGAAGAAGAGCTGTTGATTGAGATCAAACGGGAGAAATATCGGGGGCAGTGTAACTGTGCATACTGGCATGGGGTTTTTGGAGGACTTTATCTGCCTCACCTGCGAGGGGCCATGTACAAGCACCTGATCAACGCCGAGAGGTTGACCGACAGGCTCCGTCGTGAGAAAAACGGCTGGGTTGACGTTCACCGATTCGATTTCGACCGCGACGGTAAGAAAGAATTGATAGTAGAAACCCCAAAGCTCAATGTCTACCTCAAGCCGGATAAGGGAGGCACTCTCTTCGAGTTAGACTACAAGCCTAAAGGCATAAACCTCCTGGACACCTTGACCCGACGAGAGGAGGGCTATCACCGCCAACTGTCAGAATCGGTTGCCGGCGAGAATACGGAAACGGTGGAGAGCATCCACGACCGCCTGGAGGTTAAAGAATCGGGACTGGAGCAGTTGCTTTTCTACGACTGGTATGACCGCAAAAGTCTGATAGACCACTTCCTCGGGAAGGAGACGACCCTGGAGTCATTTTCGAGGTGCCAGTATGAGGAGAAAGGAGATTTCATCAATCAGCCTTATCAGTTGGAGGTGAAAGAGCAAACTGAGGGGACTCGGATTCACCTCCGTCGTGATGGACATATCTGGGTGGGAAGTAACTGGATACCTCTCACACTGGAGAAGATTCTGTCTGTTCCCAAAGAGGGCGCCGAATTTGAAATCCTTTATCGCCTCTGGAATCGGCACAGTGCTAAGATAGAGGTCTTATTCGGGGTGGAGTTCAACATTTCGATGCTCGAGGGTGGCCTTGACAACTCGAGACTCTTTGTGAAGGGGAAACATCAAGAAGAGGCAGAATTGAACTCCACGCTGGAGGTAGCCCGGTCCACGGCTTTCGGCATCCGCGACAAATCGATGGGTCTGGAGGTAGCAGTAGAAACCGACACCCCTGCGACGTTGTGGTCTTTCCCGATTGAGACCGTTTCGCTATCGGAGTCAGGTTTGGAAAAGAACTACCAGAGCTCGGTGATATTCGCGCACTGGCACTTGGAGCTTCCGGCAGGCAGCCCGGTGGAACTGAGATTGGTACAAAGAATCTCGGAGCTTTAATCGGGGATGAACCTTTTCAACTTCTCAAAGAGGCGCTCGACGTGGGTTCCCGCCCAGAAGATCTTATCGCAACCTTTACAGTGTAGAAATCTCTCCTGAGTTTTGAAGACATACGGGGGGATTCTCTGCTTGCATTTTTCTTTGGGGATCTCGACCAACTCGGTGTTGCAGTCTAGACAGCGGGTGAAGGTCTTATTCTTCTGGGGTTTCAGCTCCAGCTCGCGAAAGACCTGCTGCAGTTGTTCTACGGGGTCGTAGAACCTAATCAGGACAATTTTGTCTGCGGACTTGAGAGTTTTGAGTTTCGAATCCCTGCTCAGGATGATCCTGGTGTCGCTCAAGGCGATCCGGAGAAGCTCGCTATCCTCCATTTCAGATTTGAAGAGGGTGTCATAACCCAAGACCCGGAGGTATTTAGCGAGCTTGCCCAGGTTGTCGTCGCAAATGAATTTCACTTTCCGAAATTACCTTTGATGGTTCCATTTGTCAATGTATCCGTTTGCCGAAGTAAACGGTAAAAAAGACGTAAGGCAATCGGTAAGCCGTTAACCGCGACGGCTCCGCACCCGCTCCGAAGTTCGTCATTGTCCGTTATTGTCCACTTAGTCCACTTTCGGAATATCCCGAATCTCAAGGAAAGATCTCAGAGATGGCTTCGTCAAAAACCTTGACAAGCTGTGATGGTGGAAGCAATATTTCAACAGGCAGGTGCATCCTTGAGGATTCTCGGCACCTTTTGGCCCTGGGCGGGAGAGGAGATTGTCGTCCGAGTCTGCACTTCTGATCTCATGGAATAGCAGCGACTCTCATGAAATTGACCTGCTATTATAAATTATACCACTTCATCGAGCGTCATCGCTTGAAATACCGCGCGCTGCAAGTGGCGAGGCTCTTAGGATTAAGATATCTGGTCGTCCGGATGGACACCAATTTCCTTTGTAATTTGAGATGTCCCAGCTGCCAATTCAGCGCTGACAGGATCTCTTCCATGAGACAGCCAGCGATGTCGCTGGACCTGTTCAACAAGATCGCTCAAGACGTTTTCCCCAGAACCCGGATCCTGATTCTCTCCTGTGGCGCGGAACCTCTGATGACCAGAAATTTTGACGAATTCTTGGACCGCGCCGGTGCTTATAATCTTCCGTTTCTCGGCTTCGTAACGAACGGAATGCTATTGAACGAAAAACATGTGGAGGCTTCGATTCGTAATCGTGTGTCGGAGGTCATCTTCTCCCTGGACGGTGCCACTAAAGAGACCTATGAAAAACATAAAGCTGGAGGCAACTTCGAGCAAGTACTGAGCAACATCAAGATGCTCAGAAGCTATCGAGCGAAAGCAAAAGCAAAACACCCGGCGATACGTTTCAATTACGTTCTAACCCGCAGCAACATCACCGAGGTATGCGATTTTCTCAAGCTTGCCAAATCACTCGGCGGTTCGACCGTGAGGTTTCGGCACCTCACCGATTGGGGAGCAGCCATGGACTTTTCGAAAGAAACGCTATCCGCCTCCCCGGAGCTTTATAACCGGTATCACGATGAGGCGAGACAATTGGCCACCGAACTGGGGATTGAGGCGTTACTGCCAGCACCTTTTGACCTGTCCAGCCATGAGGGCGAAAAACAAGTCTCAGGCAATGACAAGAAGTCTGCAGGACATATCTGCATCCAACCCTGGGCTTTCCTATATGTTGAGCCCCAGGGGCTCTGCCGTCCCTGTTTCTTTGTGCCTCCCCAGGGCGATCTTTCCAAAATGACTTTCTCCGAATATCAGTCCCTGCCGGAGATGAAAGAGCGGAAGCAGAGGCTACTGCATGATGTTGAAAACAGTTGCCTCTTCAAAGTTTGCAGGATGAAGATCACCTCCTCCGTGAACGATGACTCCAATTTCCTTCTCTCCGATGCGGACTGAAGCCGCCGAACTTCACTGTTAACCGGCGTCACGTGGGGCATCTGACGCCACCGCCAGAGGATTCCGAAGGCCTATGCCTTCATCTCTACCTAATATGAGATTGTAGCGGAAACCTTCAGGTTTCCAAGAAACAACCACTGTTGGTCACAGCCGTGCGCCTGCCCGACCAGGGGCTCGTATGAGATACCCTCATCCGTGACCGCTTCGGTATCGGACGGGGCGTCCGATACCAACAGAGTTGAGGTGACTCTGAACTGCAAATGCGGACTATCTATCCGTGGGGTCCGCGGCAGAAGCCGTCAACGTTCTCCTTGAGCTTTCCCTGGATGAAGAGCCCGACCGCCTCCTCGGCGGTGGCCTCCTGGTCTAAGACAAAGGAGCGAACTCCGGCTTCCTGGAGCGCCTGTCCTGCTCGCCAACCCATACCATAACTTATCACCGCCTCACAATCGCTCAACGCCTGGATTACTGAACCGTGGTTGGGCCCACCCCCAGGGTGCCCATCTCCGGGACGCTGTCCCCGAGCATGGGGAGTGAAGGTATTGGGGCGTATCTCCCGTCCGGTGATCTTCTGATCCTCGATCTCAAAGATCGCAAAACAGGCACATCTGCCGAAGTGAGCGGAGATGTCCTCGCCGTTGTTCGAAGCGACAGCTACTTTCATGCGCGACTCCGTCATTGATTTATGGTCCATGGTTCCTGGTTCATAGTTGATGGTTCACGGTGCTCAAATGATATTTATTCGGTTAATCATAGAGACAGCAATTTCTTCCAGATCGCCTCTATCTTTTCTGAGACACTATTGTGCGAATATTCTATTAGAGGAACCCCCGCAACTAAGGCCTCGGTTACAACCCTGTCGAAGGGAATCCTTCCCAATACCGGGATATCTCTATTCTCACACCAGTCCTCTATATCCTTCGAGATTTCGGGGTTGATATCATACTTATTGATAACCACGGCGCTCTTGACTCCGAAATGGTGAGCAACCCCGATCACGCGCTCCAGGTCGTGACTTCCGGAGATGGTCGGTTCGGTGACCACCAAAGCCAAGTCCACGCCTGCCAAAGAAGATATCACCGGACAACCAATCCCCGGCGGCCCGTCGATGATGACCAAATCGAGTTTCTCGCTTGAGGCCAGCTCCTTTGCCTTCTGCTTCACCAGTGTGACCAGCTTCCCGGAGTTCTCTTCTGCGATCCCCAGCCTGGCGTGGACCAGGGGGCCATACTTGGTGTCAGAAAGATACCATTCCCCGCAAAGGTTCTTCTCCATCCGGATTGCCTCCTCCGGACAGGTATAATGACAGACCCAGCAGCCCTCACAGCTTATCGGGTCAACAACGTAGTCTTCGGGTATGGCATCAAATCTGCACACCTCCCGGCAGCGGCCGCACTCGGTGCAAAGCTCCTGGTCGATCACCGCCTTCTCCCCCTCCTCGAATCTGTGTGTCTCCTTGACTTCGGGGTGGAGTAGAAGATGGAGGTCGGCGGCGTCAACATCGCAGTCCACCATCACCTTCTTTTTGGCCAAGACCGCAAAAGAGGCCGTCAGTATCGTCTTGCCGGTGCCCCCCTTTCCGCTTATGACCGTGAGCTGTTTCATCTTCTTACAATCCGATTAAGTATAAGGCACCCCCGATTAAGAGCCCATAGACCAGATTGAATAGCTTTATCTTGACTGTATCCCTGACGCTGTAGGAGAGGAGCGGTAACATCCCGTGCCCGTCTTGGACGATGGAGCTGGTGAGAAGCACCGAGAAGGGGACAAGACCCTGAGTGAACATCATCACGAAGACTAAATGAGGCCCCGACTCCGGGACCACCGCCACCAGAGCCGACAGAATCAACACCCAGACCATGTGAGCATCGACGAACGATTCTAAATCCCAGTAGTGCAAAGCTAGGTGCACCACCAGGAGAGCAAACAGAGTCCAGAGGAAAACCCGCCACAGATGTTCCTTTATGATGTGTCTCCAGATATGTTCGCGGAGATAATGGTCAGAAACTGTGGCGGTAGTGGCAGCGATGATCAACAGTATGGATAGCAGAAATCCTCTCTCGACATTCCAGGAGGGGGGACCGAAAAGTCCAAGGATGACCAGAAGAACGAGGATGATCACTAAGGAAAAAAGCACGAACCGAAACCCAAAGGGTGAGAAGATCTTCCTCCAGGCTTGAGGACTGAAGAGCTGAGCCTCTATGTGACTTTCGTGAACCAGCTCAACTTCGCACTTCTCCGAGGCTTTCACCCTCAAAAGAGGAGCCACCTTATCGGTCAACCAGGCCAAAGCTATCCCCAGAACGAAAAGCATCAGGAAAAGAAGCAGCGCCGTCTTGGGGAAGAGAGCTAACATCACGAAAGCCTCATCTCCGGAGGTGGCAATCATCCCCCCGACGATGGCGCCGAAGCCGATAAGCCCGTGGACGTAAAAGGAGACGTTCATGAAAGCCCCCAGACAACCCGGCGTCGCCCCTAAAAAGGAGGCGGTAGTGTACTGGCGCCACCTGCCGCCTCGAATAATGGTGGCCATCTTACCCTTGCTTAAGACGTTGAGATAGTCGGTAATGAGCATCATCCCGAAGACGAAGATGCTGATGACTAGCGAGTGCTTGAGAATGTGAACTAGTTCCGACATGAGGACCTAATCATCATTTGCGCCAGTTTATCACCGCTTCTCTTAACGAGTATCAAAGCAAAGAGTCTGCAACGTACTCTCGTGGCACTTTCTTCAGATGATGACTCAACCTGATTGGGCCTGCAATTCAACTTGTACTTGGCTTTCTATCAAATTCCAGATACGGGCAAAAATCTGCAGATATCTCTCCTCCTCGTTGAGGATAGCAATACCTGTGGAGTAAAGACGGGCGAGCTTATGATCATACGGTATCTCGCCTAATACGGGAATGGCCTCTCTTTGACAGTAATCCTTCACCCCCCGATCGCCGAGGTCGGCACGATTTATGATAACCCCTATGGGAATTCCGAGTTTTCTCACAACTCCCACCGCCAGTTCGAGATCGTTCAAACCGAATGGGGTGGGCTCGGTCACCAGCAGGGTGTAATCGCTCCCCTTGACGGATTCCACCACCGGGCAGGAGGTGCCGGGGGGAACGTCGATTATGGTCACGGCATCGGGATCGATTCTCTCCTTGACCGCCCTTATGAGGGGTCCGGCCATCGCCTCCCCAATGTTCAAACGACCGTGAACGAAGTTGATGGAGCCGGATTTCCCCGCCTCCAGAACTCCCATCTCCCGATCCTTTTCTGCGATTGCTTTCTCCGGACACAGGAGAGTGCAACCGCCACAGCCATGGCAGAGCTGGTCGAAGACCATTACCTGATCTTTCAGCACCGCCAGGGCATTGTAGGCACAGACCTCTGCGCACCTCCCGCAAAGGGTGCACATACTATCGTCGATTTTAGGAACAGGGATGGTTACCGGCTGTGAGGTGTCTAATTTCGGTTTCAGGAAGAGATGGGCATTCGGCTCCTCGACGTCGCAGTCGAGAAGTTGCACCTTCGCGGAATTCTCCCTTGCGAGAAACAGGGCTAGATTTACGGCGATGGTGGTCTTGCCGGTGCCACCCTTGCCGCTGGCAACCGATATAATCATTCTATATTTATTCTGCTTCCAACCCCGAGTTTGATGAAATCCTCTTTGTATCCCCTCTCGAAGAGCTCTCGGCACTCATCTCCACTGCAGTGGCAGGGGGCGGATTTAACAACTCCCAAGCGTCTGAAATCCTGGACGATTTTCCCTATCTCACGCTCGGAGGTTGAAAGCAGGTGGAATCCTCCCATCACCAGATGGATATCCTCCTTGAAAGATTTCTTAACTTGCTCGATGATCTCCACTATCCCGGGATGTGCGCACCCAGTGATGATCACCAAACCTTTCGAGGGTTTGACCACCAAGGATTGTTCTCTAATGCCGGTTCCTAACTCCCCAGTGGAGAAGACGTCTTTGCAAACTTCAATTGGGTCACCAACTTCGACGTAGTTGGCTCCTAGAGATTTGACTCTCTTTTTGAAGTTGGAGGGAAATGACGGTAAAAGAAAGACGTCCACCTTAGCATTTTTCTCCAAAAAACCCTCCAGGCCTCCGGTGTGGTCGCCGTGTATGTGGGAGAGAAAAACAACCTCGACCTTGGTGGGATCTACCCTTAACTTCTCCATGTTATAGAGTAAAGTCTCGCTGTCTCCACCGGTGTCAAAGAGGATAGTCCTCTGGTAGCCCTCCACCAAGCAGGAAAAGCCCCAGCCGGTTCTCAGCCCTTCAACCGAGGGGTTATTATCGTAGACTACGGTTATAGTCATCTCCTCCTCTGCCATCGAAACTGCTCCGCTACATATAATAAACAGCGCCACCGGAGACAAGGCAAACAGACGCATAGCAACCTCCTCCCCTTCCGGGACTCTCCGGAATGGTTCAATTCCACCCTAACTTGCTGGAAATAGCGCCTAGGCCCTGGTCATGGTGCCGTTGCATTTGGGGCAGGTTACCTGGTTGCAGGGGATACCAATTTGATGGGGAACCTTTGCTCCACAGGAGGGGCAAACACATTCCCCACTCGGCCCCATGCCCTGACCGCCCATACGACCTCTGCCGCCTCCTCCACCTCCCCGACCGCCCCCGCGACCCATTCCTCTTCCGGTACCGGGTCCCTGACCCGTCGGTCCAGTTCCATCTCCTCTTGGCATTGCACTTCTCCTTTTTCTCCTAGTCTGTTTTATGGAAAGCTAAAGCTTTCCACTACTCTCTACTACCGTTTCTTTGAAACTGAAGGTCTCCGCTACATCCCTCCCTTCATTCCGAAATGACCGGGGACGGAGGCATTGGAGAGATCCTGGAGCTTGCCCTCCTTGAACGACTTCAATGACTCCTCAACGGTTCCCGAGGCGCCGCCGTAAACTTTAATGCCGGCACCCCGGAGGGTGCGAAAGGCGTTCGGCCCCACGTTTCCGGTGATTACCGCCTCCACCCCCTTATCCAGCACCAGCTGGGAGGCCTGAATCCCAGCGCCTCCACCGGCACTGACGGCGGGGTTCGAGATCGCCTCAAAAGAATCGGTCTCACTATCAACGATCAAGAAGTAGGCGCATCTCCCGAAGCGAGGATCCACCTCGGAGCTGAGTTTATCGCCCTGAGAAGTAATTGCGATTTTCACAGTTGATTCTCCTTTTATGATCGGGGGGAGGAAGACCTCCCCCCTTTCTCCTGCTTAAGCGACCTTGTCGCCTTTACCGCTGGCTTTGGCCTGTTTCAGCTCATCCAGCCTGCCGCGCAACCCGCCTATCTCCTCTTCCAGAGCTTTGATATCATCCTGAATAACGATCCTCTCCTGCTCTGGAGTCATGGGCGGGTAACCGTAGTCAGGGGGGTAGGCTGGGTCGTACCCCGGGTAGGCATAAGTTGGGGCATAAGCCGGTGGATATCCGGGATAACCATATCCCCAGCCGCGACCTCCTCCCCAGGCGCGGCCGCGGCCACCACCCCGGGGGAAACCGCCTCTGCCGACTCCGTAGAAGCCCCCACCTCTGAATGGGGAAACACCTCCCGGCCAGCAGAAGCCCATGCCCCGACCAGTGCGAGCACCCATACCCAGCGGTCCAGTTCCATCGAATCCTGGCATTTTCACTCCTCCTTTCTTTTACCTTTCTCTCTGATTTAGAAGTAACTCAAAGTCCATGGCGCATAGGGGAGCTAAGCTAAACGGTATGGCGGATAAGGCCACATCCAGCCTCTCCCCCAACCGCGTCCCGAGTACCCGTATCCCCGGCTTCTCCGTCCCCAGCCGCGGCCGCGGCCGCCACCCCGGCGGAAACCGCCTCTGCCGACACCGAAGAATCCTCCACCTCTAAATGGAGAAACACCTCCCGGCCAGCAGAAGCCCATGCCCCGACCTGTTCGGGGGCCATAGCCCATCGGTCCAGTTCCGTCGAATCCTGGCATTTTCATTCCTCCTTTCTCTTACGTTCTTGAATGAAAACATTTATAGAACATCTCGATTGACTCTTTCTGTTTTAAGGAACGGATTTCTCCGACCATAAACATTATCTCCAACCTCCTCCCCAACCTCTGCGGCCTCCACGACCTCTCCCTCTCCGACCTCGTGCACCTCGATTCTCCAACATGCTATTGACGTATTCACTTCCGCACTGAGGGCAATCTGGAGGTCTCGGAAAACCGGGGGGAACCTCCCAGTTGTGATCGCACCGCCGACAGTAGAAGATCGCTTCCGGTAGAGCGTAACTGCCACCCTCTATTCTCAAGGCGTCGCCGTTGACCAGAGCTTGAGCGATCTTTCTGTGCGCTGACTCCAAAATTCTCCCGAAGGTCTGGCGGGAGATGTTCATCTGTTGAGCCGCTTGTTCTTGATACAACCCTTCGAGGTGAGCAAGCCGAACCGCCTCTAACTCGTCCACGGTGAGGTTCACCTCCCCAAGATCTCTCAGGGGGATACCCTGGGGCTTGAAATAGCTGGCTCCCGGCTCCCAGTTGACCCATCTGTTCTTTATGGGACGAGGCATATCGCTACTCGCTGAGTTTATCCTCCAACCAACCGGAGGAGGCCTCCGGGACGGAATCAAATTGGGGGACATAAGGCTTTATGTCCAGAAGCGGGGTTTTATCGATCATATCGACGCCAGAGACCTCAAGCACGTTCTCTTTCCTTTTGACCAGTTGCACCACCGTCAATCCAATCGGATTTGGGCGGCAGGGATGGCGTATGGCGAAAATGCCTCTTTCTTCTGGGCCCAGATAGGGCTTTGCCAGAAGCTTCGCCTCTCCGGAGCAGTGGAAATGGTAGAGCAAGATGATATGCGAGAACCTCTCCACATCCTTCAAACCCTCCGAAAATTCTGGATGAACCTCCACCGTTCCCTCTACCTGCTGCTTGAGCCTTCCCTGTATCGGAATCTCCCCTAAGTTCTTGTAGGGAGTGTGAATAACTCCGATCGGCTTTAGTTTCACCTCCATTTTCGTCCTGCCTTGTTATGAGCATATGCTCATTACTACTATCAATATATCGGCAAGTTTGAGCTTGTCAAGAGAAAAAATGAATTTTTTTCGCGGATGGGGGGTAGTATCAGCGTCAGGCCCACAGGGCGTATGAGACGCGTCCGCCTCAGGCGGACTTCGGTCCTGACACAACTCAGAACTGAAGACCTGAGGGTCTTCCCCGCTACAATAGGTAAGGTGCCGTCAGATGCCTTAAGCACGCCCACATCTGACGTAGACTGTCGAATGTGGGCATTCGACAGCACGAGCGAATTCACAGCAGATTAAACAGATTAAACAGATTCGTTCCAGCTCTGGTGGGGATTGAACCCCCTCCCTCACGCGGGCACGTGTGCAATACCTGCCCGAGCTTTGTGACGGCACGGTTAAGTCCCAGTGGCAGAGGCCACTGGGCTACCCTCTCGGGTGGTAGATGGTGAATAGCAAATGGTGAATAGACCTCCCTGTCTCCTGGGGGCTCAGAGGAAGGTTATAGGGTCTCCAGTATTCTCTTGTAGCTGTCGTATCTCGTTTCGTGGATTTTTCCGCTTTGCAGTTTCTCTTTGACGGCGCAACCCGGCTCGGTGAGATGGAGACAATCGTTGAATTTGCACTTCCCCAGACAGTCCTCGAACTCCGGGAAATACCAAGCCAAGTCCTGTTTGTCAACATCCCACAAACCTAGCTCCCGCAAGCCGGGGGTGTCGGCGACAAAGCCGCCGAAGTCGAGAGGATAAAGCTCCACGTAGGAGGTGACATGCTTGCCCTTCAACGAATACGTGGAGACTTCTCTGGTGACAAGCTTCAGCCCCTTCTGAATGACATTGAGGAGTGAGGATTTCCCCACGCCGGAGTGTCCGGCCAAGACCGAGATCTTGTCCTTGAGGCAGGCCTTGAAATCCTCCAATCCCCTCTTCTCAGGGACGCTGGTGAAGATTACCTTGTATCCCAAATCAGGATACGGAACTAAATCTTCCTTGTATTTCTCATCAGAAGCGAGGTCAATTTTGTTGACGCAAATGATCGGCTGAAGTTCCCCCTTTTCGGCGGCTATCAGGAATCTGTCGATTGCTCTGGTTTTCAACAGCGGCAGCTGGACGGAGGCGACGATTATCATCTGCTGGACGTTGGCGACCAGGACCTGTTCGCCCCGGTGAAGCTCCACCTCCGGGCGGGAGAGTTTGGTCTCCCGGGGGAGTATCTCCTCGATCACCCCGGAGGCCTCATCGGACAAGGTGACCATGACGCGGTCTCCGACCACCGGAAAAATCCGTTCCCCTGAAGTGCTCGCGGGGAGGCCCTCCTTCTTGATTCTATATCTCCCCCGGAAAAAACAGGCGACTGTCCGGGAATCAACAAGGACGTTGAAAGAAGAGCCCACCGCCCTGGTGACGATGCCCTGAACTCGGGAGTTTTCTTTACTCTCCTTCTTTCTCACGTTATACCGTTTCTGCAGAACGCTAAAAAGGTCGCCACTGCCCTAAGGTAACGCCGCGACCTGGTGGCTCAAGATGACGGTGTTGACTGTCCCATCGAATCCAGCAGGTTGGTTCAAGCTCCATAACTGCAAGGTTAATCCTTGTTTCCAATTGCAAACCCATCCTCCCCGCAAAATCGTAGTTGACTTCTACTTTACGATAAAATATACTCTCAGTGGCTGTAACTGTCAAGGCTGGCCACTCGCCGAGCGGCGAGCAGTTAATGGTTAATAGTAAATGGTGAATGGTCGTAAGGCGAGAGCCCAACGGTGGTCGGGGTGGCTGCCCTGTTTACTGTCTACTATCTACTGTTTTATGAGGTGAGGGAAACGTGGACAACAGAGAAAAACTGCTACAGCTTCTGAAGGAAAAAGCCCTGCGCTTCGGGGAGTTTGTTCTCGCCTCCGGGAAGAGGTCGGACTATTATATCAACGGCAAGCTAATCTCGTTAGACCCCGAAGGACTTTACCTGCTGTCAGAGATAATATTGGAGAAGATCAAAGATGATAAAGTCGATGCCGTTGGAGGCATGACCCTCGGAGCCGACCCCATGGTGGGAGGCGTTATCACCCTGGCGGGACAGAGGGGTCTCCCCTTAAGAGGTTTCATCGTTCGCAAGGAGCGCAAGGATCACGGCACCCAAAGCCAGGTGGAGGGAAGTCTCCGTAAGGGGGATCGGGTGGTGATAGTGGAGGATGTCTCCACCACCGGTGGCTCCTCTCTTAAGGCCATCAAAGTTGTGGAGGAGTTGGGCTGCCGGGTCGTCAAGGTGATCGCCCTGGTAGACAGAGATGAGGGGACGAAAGAGACCTTCGCCAGAGGGGGGTATGAGTTCGAACCGATATTCACCACCAGCGATTTGGGGATTAAAGCGTAAAACCAAAGAGGTGAGAACTTAATATCGTGGATACGTGGACTTTCAATAGATGGGTAAGAAAATGATAAAGGCCGAGCCTCACCCGGAACTTCCGGTAGAGAAGCTGCGCTGGAGATGTGACCCGAAGCTGTTCGACTTCAAAACCACCGACGAGTTGAGCGCCTGCGAGGAGATAATTGGCCAGCGTCGAGCCGAAAGTGCCATCCAGCTGGGGCTGGAGGTGAAGGGGAGGGGTTACAATATCTTCGTCACCGGTCTGGTCGGCACCGGCAGAACCTTCACCATCAAACACCTGCTGGAGAAGTTGGATAAGGGCAAAGAACCACCGGACGACATCCTCTACGTCCACAACTTCTCCGACCCCGATATGCCCCGAGCCATCACCCTGCCGGCCGGAAGAGGCAGCCGATTCAAAAAGGATATGGAGAATCTGGTCAACTCCCTTTTGAATACCATCTCCGGGATCTTCGCCAGCGAGGAATATCAAGAGAAGCGCAAGGAGATCGTCGAGATTTTCAAGCAGAGACAGGCTAAGATAATCCAGGGGTTCGAGAAGAAGGTCACCGAGAAGGGCTTCATCTTGGTGCAATTGCAGATGGGGCCATACGTCAAGCCCGACCTCCAACCGGTGATGGAGGAAAAGCCGGTGGACTTCAAGCAGCTGGAGAGTCTGGTGGCAGAGGAGAAATTCCCCCAGGAGAAGCTCTCGGAGCTCAAGGAGACCTACGCAGAGCTTCACTCAGAGATGGAGACCGCTTTCGCCGCCAGCAAGGGAATCATAAAGGAGATGGAGGAGGCTTTGGGAGCGCAGGACGAGAAGATCCTGGTGCCGATAATCGAGGAGCTGATAGCGGAGCTGAAGCGGGAATACACTTATAAATCGGTGGCAATCTACCTCAACGAGGTCCAGGACGATGTCATCGCCCATCTGGATTTCTTCCGCCAACCTAAAAGAGAGGAGCCGCCGGCAGGTCCGCAAGCGCTCTTAGGGAGCGCACCTGAGGATCCCTTGAAGAACTACCGGGTGAACCTCCTGGTGGACAACTCCAAAACCGAGGGGGCGCCAATCATAATCGAGACCTTCCCCTCCTACACGAATCTCTTTGGAACCATAGAAAGGGTGATGGAAAGAGGAGGGGTGTGGAAGACAGACTTCACCATGATAAAGGCCGGTTCTCTTCTGAGAGCCAACGGCGGCTATCTGGTGATGAACGCCCTGGATATCCTTCTGGAGCCGGGAGCGTGGCCAGCCCTCAAACGAACCCTCCGATTCGGACAGCTGCAGATTCAATCCCTCGACCCCTTCTACTTCGTCGCTTCCTCGAGCTTGAAGCCGGAACCGATTGAGGCCGACCTCAAGGTGCTCTTGATCGGGGACGAATTCCTCCACCAACTGCTCTACTACCGGGACGAGGATTTCAAAAAAGTCTTCAAGGTCAAAGCCGAGTTCGACAGCGTCATGCCCCGGGATGATAAAACCATCCATGAATACGCCTCTTTCCTCAAGAAGATAACCGAAGAGGACGAGCTTTTGCCCTTCAACCCCGAAGGAGCCTCTGCGGTCATCGAGTTTGCGGTGCGTCTGGCAGGAAAGCAGAGCAAGATCACCACCCGCTTCACCGCAATTTCTGATCTGATTCGGGAGGCCTCCTACTGGGCAAAGAAAGCCAAGGCTAAGACTGTGGTCGGCAGTCACGTCGAGAGAGCAATCGAGGAGTGGAAGAAAAGGCACAGCCTCACCGAAGACAAGATTCAGGAGATGATTGAGGAGGGGGATCTCTTAATCGACACCAAGGGAGCCAAGGTTGGACAGATCAACGGGCTTTCAGTTTACAGCATCGGGCAATATAGCTTTGGCAAGCCCACCAGAATCACCGCTCAGACCTCTTTAGGTCGTGCTGGGGTGATAAACATCGAGCGGGAGGCAGAGCTCTCGGGCCCCACCCACAGCAAGGGAGTTCTGATTCTCACCGGATACCTGCAGGGCAAATATGCTCAGGACAAACCTCTGGTTATGAACGCCTCCATCTGCTTCGAACAGTCCTATGGCGGCGTGGATGGTGATTCCGCCTCCTCCACCGAGATTTACGCCATCCTCTCAAGCCTTGCGGGGGCGCCCATCAGGCAGGATTTGGCGGTCACCGGCTCGGTCAACCCGAACGGGGAAATTCAGCCTATCGGGGGGGTCAATCAGAAGATCGAAGGCCACTTCGACGTCTGCAAAGCCAGGAGACTGACCGGCACTCAAGGAGTGTTGATTCCCCATCAGAACGCCGACGAGTTGATGCTCAAGCAGGAGGTGGTGAAGGCAGTAGAGGCGGGAAGATTCCACATCTATGCTGTCAAGACCATCGACGAGGGGATTGAGATCTTAACCGGGGTCAAAGCCGGGGTGAGAAAGAAAGACGGCGAGTTCGAGGAGGAGACCATAAACTATCTCGTGGACCGAAAGCTGAAGGGGCTGGCCGAAAGTTGGAGAGCTTATATCGGCAATGACACTGCCAGCTGAACAGCAGGAAACAGGAGATAGGAAGTAGGGAATAGGAAAAACCACTCACCACTGACCACTCACCACAAACTCCTGGATGAGAAAAGCATCGCCTCTCTTTATAGTTCTTATTCTGATTTCAGTAATCATAATGACTCCGGACCGTCGGAAGGCGCCGCCACCGGTTTTCGACGAGGGGGAGGCTTTCAAATTCCTGGAGGCGCAGTGTTCCTTCGGGCCTCGGAATCCAGGGTCGTATGGTCACGGGCGGTGTCTGGATTATCTTCTTGAGCAACTGACAGCTAGTGCCGACACTGTCTTCAAGCAGGTGTTTACCCATATCGAATACGCTACCAGTACCGATGTCGAATACACAAACCTCATTGCCCGTTTCCAGCAGAAGAAAAAGCGGAGGCTTATTTTCTGTGCCCACTGGGACACCCGCCCCTTTGCAGATGAGGATCCTGACAGCTCCAACTGGGACAGACCGATCTTGGGTGCAAACGACGGTGCCTCGGGGGTGGCAGTTCTGTTGGAGATCGCGAAGATTTTGGGAGATAGCAAGCCCCGATATGGCATTGACATAGTTCTATTCGACGGGGAGGATGGCGGTCGAAAGGGTCACACCGAGGAATATCTCTTGGGCTCCAAATATTTCGTTCAGAATATGCCTGTTCCGGAGCCGGAGTTTGTGATTCTGCTGGATATGATCGGGGATCGGGATTTGCAAATATACAAGGAGGTTTTCTCGAATAGATATGCGCCCGAGGTTGTCGATCTCATCTGGGAGAAAGCGGCGGAGCTAAGACTTCCGGGATTTTTTCGCCTCACCAAACATATGATGATCGATGACCACATCCCCTTTTTGGAGCGCGGCATTCCTGCGGTTGATATTATAGATATGGATTATCCCCACTGGCACACCTTAGAGGACACCCCGGATAAATGCAGTCCCCAGAGCTTGAAGGTAGTCGGAGAGCTACTATTGGCACTCCTCTACGATTGACATTCTCCAACCGCTGACAGGGGTGACGGATAGAAGAGAAGGCGGGGATAAATTCCCCGCCCTACAGCTTCTCCGACGTCAGACCGGGGCCGGGGCAGGAATGCCCCGGCTATGCCGAGGTGTTCATTTCATTACCTTGGCGTCAGGAGACGCCCGCCGCAGGCGGACATCGGTCCTGACGCAACCAAGATTCATCGCCTTCCGGCTGGAGGAGCTGCTGAAGCTTTCACGGGCGGGGGTGCAACCCCCACCCGAGCCGGTGAGAAGGATCCAACTTCCTGTCTCCTATCTCCTACCTCCTGTTCCCTATTTCCTGTTCCCTGTTTCCTATTTCCTGTCCCCTGTCCCCTGTCTCAATATTGGCACTGGTCTGGTACTTACAGGGGGGCAGCTTCCAGAAACTGCAGAGCCCTCTTCATATCCTCTGGCAAGTCGGCGCGGAACTCCAAGGTCTCCTTCATGGTGGGATGAGTGAAGCTCAAATAATAAGCGTGCAGGGCTTGTCTATCAATCTGTTTGAGGAGGCGATTGGCCTCTTTTCTTTCCTCCCCGGGGAGGCTTTTCACCCATTTCTGTCTGCCGCCATAGGTGGGGTCCCCCAAGACCGGATGCCCGATGAAGGAAAGGTGCACCCGTATCTGATGAGTGCGACCGGTCTTTAAGCTCACCTCGACAAAGTCACACAGGCTGAAGATCCTTTTGACCTCGTAAGTGGTAGAGGCCTCTCGGCTTTTCGCGTAAGTGACCGCCATCGTTTTTCCATCTTTGGGGGAACGTCCGATCGGAAACTCGATGGTGCCGCAATCGTCGGGGAGATGCCCGCACACCAGAGCCAAATACTTCCTCACGGCTTTTCGGGATTGAATCTGCTCTCCCAGATCAAGCATCGATTTCTCATTTTTCGCCACCACCAGAAGCCCGGAGGTATCCTTGTCCAGGCGATGAACGATGCCGGGTCTTCCCTTCACGCCGAATGCCAAGAATTCTTCGGTGTGAGCCAAGAGTGCATTCACCAGAGTGCCGGAGCGGTGCCCGCATGCCGGATGCACCACCATCCCCGCCGGCTTGTTGACCACCAGGAGGTCCTGATCCTCATATACGATATCCAGAGGGAGGGATTCGGCGAGAAGCTCAAACTGCCTCGGTTCCGGGATGGTCACCTCCACAAGCTCCGCAGCTCTCACCCGGTAATGGGGTTTCCTCTTGCGGGAGTTGACCAGGACGTTTCCGCTCCTTATCAGTTCCTGAATGTAGGTGCGGGAGATCTTGTCCGTGAACTTGACGCAAAAATGATCGAGCCTTCTCCCCTCCTCCTCTTCTGGAACCTTGAAGCTGTGCTTCTCTTCCGCCATAAGTGCGGTTCAAGAGCTTTCTTTGTCTTGGATCTTCCGTTCCGGACGGAGAATGAACAGAAGGATGATGATGAAGACCCCGACGGTGATGGCGCTGTCCGCCACGTTGAAGACCGGCCACCTCTCCAACACCAGGCCGGGGAAACGCAAAGAGGCGACGTTGAAATCAGGTATGTTGATATCGGGGATGTCGAAATCCAGGAAATCTAAAACCTCCCCGAACCAGAGGCGGTCTATCAGATTCCCGAGCGCGCCTCCGACGACCAGCGCCAGGGGGAACCTCAAGTCGCGATGCCGATGATGGGATATGTAATAGTAGTAGACTATGAAAATTATGGCGACGATGGAAAACAAAAGATAAAAAAGATCCCCCCCATAGCTTAGGCCGAAGACCCCCCCGGGGTTGTAAATATAAGTTAATCTGAAGAAATCGCCGAAGACCTCGATCGACTCCCCCAGAGAGATGGTCTTCTGAACGATGAATTTGCTCAGGCGGTCGAGGATCAGCACCCCCAGGCAGACAAACAGAGGGCCAGCCCAGGTCTTGGAGAGGGGTTCCCTTGCAACCGTTGACACCGTTAGGTTCGGGGAAGTGCCCCCCTCTCCTCCTTCTCCTTGCAGGCGATACACATGCGGGCGTGAGGCACGATCTTTAAGCGTTCGGGCCTGATGGGCTTGCCGCACACCTCGCAGCTGCCGTAGGTATTGTCCTTTATCCTCCTCAAGGCCTCGTCAATTCGATAGAGGAGACGACCGGTCTGCGAGGCCAAGAGAAAGGCCTTCTCCCGCTCCGCGGCGTCGGTTCCCTGGTCGGCCATGTGATAGCTGAACGAGGACAGATCCCCGGAGCTTTCGCGAGTGGTGCTGTCCATGGAGCTTTCCTTCAGCAGACCCATCTCCTCCACCAACCCCACCCGCTTCTTCAAGAGAAGCTTCTCGTATCGCTGTAAGTCTCTCTTTCTCATCTCCGAACAGAACTCCCGAATTTTATGTTGAAACCCTCCTCACAGAAATAGCCGCCTTCTCTCCGTTAATGTCCCATCTTTGAGAGAAAGCATCGCCCTCGGTTTTGAACTGGATCTTCTCCGAGAGTGTTTCCCGCGCTATGTAGTCGGAAAAACCCTCCACCGCTCTCTGGAGCAACGGGGTGGTCTCGATCCCCAGGACTATCCGGTCGCTAACGTTGAAACCGGCCTTCTTGCGCATGTTCTGGACTTTGTTGACCACCTCCCGAGCGAAACCCTCCCCCCGGAGCTTATCGTCGAGCTCGGTAGAGAGGTAGACCCGGTAGCCGTTCTCGCTGGCGCCGACATACCCAGCTCTGGTGACCTCTTCGATTTCGACCTCCGAGGCCTCTATGGACTCCTCCTGTCCCTCCACGGACAGTTTCAAGCTGCCGCTGGCGCGGAGCGCCTCCACCTTTTCGGCGGGAAGCTCTCTAATTACTTCGGCGACAGCGTTCACTTTCTTACCAAATCTGGGTCCCAGGTTCTGAAAGATCGGCTTCGCCACCAGCCGCTTCAAGCTGGAAGCGTCCTTCAGGAACTCGACCTCTTTGACGTTTACCTCCTCGGTGAGCAAATCCAACAGCCCGTCTAAGAGCTGTGGAGCTTCGTCTTCCGGGAGGATCACCGAGATCTTTTTGAGCGGCTGTCTCACCTTCAGTTGAGCCGATTTTCTGGCCGCCAACCCCAGGCTGATGATCTTTCTCGCGGTTGACATCCTCCACTCCAGTTTCTTATCGATTAGCTCCTCCCGACCCGGGGGATAGTCGGAGAGATGAACGCTCTCCGGAGCCTGGGGGTCCTGCTTGGCAACGAGTTCCTGGTAAAGCTCCTCGGCCACGAAGGGAACCACCGGGGCGACCGCTCTCACAAAGGCGACCAGGACCTCATACAGGGTGAGGTAGGCAGAAAGTTTGTCGGGGGACTCCTCCGCACCCCAGAAGCGTCTCCGGGAGCGACGAACATACCAGTTGGACAGATCCTCGATGAGAAAATCCTGCAGCAGCCGGGAGGCTCTGGTGATCTGATAGTCTGACAGATTCCTGTCGGCGGCCAAAAGAGTGCTGTTTAATCGGGAGACTAACCAGCGGTCCAAGGGCGGTCTTTGGTCAAGATCCAGCTGGTGTTCTCCGGGATCGAACTTGTCGATGTTGGCGTACAGGGCGAAAAAGGAGTAACTGTTCTTCAGAGTTCCCAAAAACCTCCTGGCAACCTCGGTTACCCCCTCGGGGTCGAAACGGGTCGGGAGCCAGACCTGGGAGGTGGTGACGACATACCAGCGGGTGGCATCGGCACCGTGTCGGGAGAGAATCTCGCGGGGATCGACGACGTTCTTCTTCGACTTGCTCATCTTGACCCCTTCCTTGTCCTGGATGAGCTCGTGGACGATCACGTTTTTGTAAGCGGGCTGGTCGAAAAGGAAGGTCGAGATCGCCAGGAGGGAATAGAACCAACCCCGGGTCTGGTCGATCCCCTCGCTGATGAAGTCCGCCGGAAAACGGTTTTTGAACTCCTCCTTATATTCGAAGGGATAATGATACTGAGCGTGGGGCATGGCCCCGGAGTCGAACCAGGCGTCGATCACCTCCGGGGTGCGCCGCATCACGCCGGAACATTTGTCGCATCTCAGGGTGACCTCATCCACGAAGGGGCGATGCAGATCCAGGGGGTCGGGAACTGCCTCACCCTTCTCCTTCAGCTCGGCGATACTCTCAATGGAGGTCTCCGCCCGGCAGTTGTCGCAAACCCAGATGTTGAGGGGGGTACCCCAGTATCTCTCCCGGGAGAGGGCCCAATCGACGTTCCCCTCCAACCACTCTCCAAATCGTCCCTCCTTCAACTCCGGGGGATACCAGTTGATCTTGCGGTTGTTAGCCAGGAGTCTGTCCTTATAGCCGGTGGTGCGGATGAACCAGGATTTGCGAGCATAATAGATCAGGGGCGACTCGCACCTCCAGCAGAAGGGGTAGGTGTGACGATAGGTTTCGCTCTTGAAGAGCAGACCTCTCTTCGTCAAATCCTCAAGGATGAGAGGATCGGCCTCCTTGACGAACATCCCTCTCCAGGGGGTGACCTCCTCGGTCAACCTCCCCCTCTCGTCGACGCTCTGAACCACCGGAAGGTCATAGATTTTGCTCAGCTCGTAGTCGTCGGCACCGAAGGCGGGGGCGATGTGAACGATCCCGGTCCCCTCCTCGGTGGTGACGAAGTCGGCCAAACAGACGTAATAGGCTTCCCGATCCGGTTCGGAGAAACTGAAGAGGGGCTTGTAACGGAGGCGCTCCAGTTTCGTTCCTGGGAAGGTTTCGATCGGCTCCCGCACCTGGGGGAAGAGTTTTTCGGCCCGGGAGCGAGCCAGAATCAATTTATCACCTTCATACTCGATCTTGACATATTCAACTTCAGGGTGGACTGCCAAGGCAACATTCGAAATCAAGGTCCAGGGAGTGGTGGTCCAGACGAAGAAGTAGGTGCCAGGTTGGTCGACAAGCTCGATCTTGACGTAGACGGAGGGATCTTCGACCTCCTCGTAACCGAGAGCAACTTCGTGAGATGATAAAGCCGTCCCGCACCGTGGACACCACGGAAGAATCTTGTGCCCTTTGTAAAGAAAACCCTTGCGGTGGAACTGCGCCAGGCTCCACCAGACCGACTCGATATACTCGTTGGTGTCTGTGATGTAAGGATGCTCCAGATCCAGCCAGAAGCCTAAATTGACGGTGAACTCGTCCCACTCCTTTTTGTATCTGAAGACTGACTCCTTACACTTCTGGTTGAACTTGACGATGCCGTACTCTTCGATCCTCTCCTTGGAGTCGAATCCCAGCTCCCTCTCCACCTCCAATTCGACCGGAAGGCCCTGGGTGTCCCACCCCGCCTTGCGCTCTACCAGAAAACCCTTCATAGTCTTATAGCGGCAGATGGTGTCTTTGATGGTTCGAGAGAGGGCATGACCAATGTGGGGCAGACCGTTGGCGGTGGGTGGACCCTCGTAGAAGACGAAGGCTGGAGAGCCCTTTCGGATCTCAATCGATTTCTGGAAGATGCGATTCTTCCCCCAGAATTCGTTGATCTCTCTCTCTACCTGAGGATAATTAAATTCCTCTTTGATTTGTTTGAAAGGCATTTCAATTCAGACTAAGACCTAATTTACCGCACAGCAATCTCTCAGCGAAGTCGAACTCTCTAAGCTCTGGAAATGTTTCTTTCAACTTTTGCACTCTTTTTAACGTCGTCCGGTAAATCACTGGGCTTTCCTTGCTTGGATTTGGGTCGACTATTCGCATTGCGTATTTCCTGATCATTAGAAGCGTATCTGGGTTTTGTAGTTTCTCATTCGTGGATAGCTCCAAGAACCTTTTACATCTCCCACGGTCAGACCACATCGAATAATTCAAATCGTTGAGGTGGGCATCATAATATGGATTACTCAAGTCCCCTCCCATTTTGGAGTTTACACATAGTGTGTACACACGATCAGCGATCTCAAAGTGGGAATTGGCTCCGACGTCCTCAAAAGACAGATTAGAAACGATTTGTTGATGCACAATGTCTGACCTCAATTCATAAAAGAGACCGGCCCAGTCTTCGAGGCGGCGAATATCAACACCAATGCAGGAAAACACGTTGGACAGCTCCTTTTGAAAGGCCTTCTTTTTCCCATAAAAGGGAAGTTGAAAAAGTGTCTCAAAAGCTGTGCAGAGAAATACCAACTGAACGAATTTTGTGGAGTATGCAGCTTTAGTGTGTGCCAGATTATACCAACGTAACGAGTCAAAAAAACTGATGTCTTTCTTACCATGCTGAAGAGCCTCACGAAAGTCCTTGAAAAGCCTGTTTCGTTGTATCCTGACTACTGGCCTTTTAAGAAAGAGATAATATGGCGGCTGGACAAAGTCATCTGCACCAAGAGGCACGGATATTCGGGCTGCCCAAGATATAGTTGTCTTTGTGACAGGTGCGCTCGATCCCAATTCAGAGCTAAAGAAAGTGAATTGGTCTGCCAAGTCCGGGGAAATGTCGCCATTAGTCAGAGAAACATAGGCAATCGCATCTACGCAATGTTGAAAGTTGTCGGCATCGTCGCTGGCAGAGCCGGTATTATAAGCAACAGTGAGAAATGCGCTTTCACCCTTCTTGGCGTCTAGGAAACGGTCCACTAAAAAATTCAAGTTCGTGTTCTCAATATGAGTTAGAATTCCAAGATTAGCGCCAGAACCAAACCTCTCGAACCTGTAAGAGCCAAAATCAAAGCACTCCTCAAAGGCTACCCAAGGCAATATATAAATGCGACGTTTCATCATATTCTTTCGAGGGTTTTGACTATGAGCCTCTTCAACTTTGGCTCTGCCTCCGCGGCGGTCTTTAAGATCTTTTCGAGATTCATCGGTCCCAGAGCGTCGGGCAAACCCATGTCGGTGACGATCGAAAGCCCTAAGACCTTACTTCCCTGGTGTCTGGCGACTATGACCTCCGGCACCGTGGACATCCCCACCACGTCGGCGCCGATCATACGCAGGAAACGGTACTCCGCGGCGGTCTCCAGATTCGGCCCGGCGACGGAGACATAAACCCCCTTCTGAAGCCTTATCCCCTCATCCAAGGCCACCTCCTCCACCAGCTTCATCAAATCGTGGTCATAACAGTCATACATGTCGGGGAATCGAGGACCGAGTTCGTCGTAATTCTTGCCGATCAGGGGATTATCTCCCTGGAGATTTATATGATCGGTTATCACCATGATATCGCCGGCTTCAAACTGTGGGTTCATTCCCCCGCAGGCATTCGAGACCACCAGGATTTTCACGCCCAACTTGTGCATCACCCTGACCGGAAAGGTCACCTCCTGCATGCTGTAACCTTCGTAGTAGTGGAAACGCCCCTGCATCGCCATCACCTTCTTGCCGGAGAGAGCTCCCAAAAGGAGCCGTCCGCTGTGGCTCTCCACCGTGGAGACCGGGAAATGAGGAATGTCGGTATATTCAATGACCTTGTCTACCTGAATCTCCTCCCCGGTGGAGCCCAGCCCGGTTCCCAGGATAATCCCTATCTCGGGGGTGATCTTCGTCTGCTGTTTGATGAAATTGGTCGCCTGATCTATCTTCTCCAAAAGGTCTTCCATCCTGACTTTCCCTTTCCTGCTTAAGGATTTACTCCTTTTCCTCGGGGTCTTGAAGGTCAGTGCCACCTCGGGTTTTAAACTCCTGTACCACCCGTTCAATCTCCTCCTCGGTTGTCAATACTTTCCTCGGCGGCAGCTTCCCCAGGGGCTGGAAATCCTCCTTGATCGCCTCCTCAATCAACCGTTGGTGAGTCTCCAACAGTGACTTCACCCTGACCGCAAACGATTCCTTCAGCCCTTTCAGCTCCGCGATCTTGGCTCTGAGCCCGCTCAGCTCCTGGTGGGCTCTGTCGTAAAGCTTCTCGCTCTCTAATTTGGCGCGCCTGAGAATCAACTCCGCCCGCTCTTCGGCATTCTTGATCATCTCCTCCGCCTGGCGCTGGGAGGTCAGAAGGGTGCTCTGCAGGGTGGCTTCGATTTTCTTGTAGTCCTCCAGGCGGTCATTCAAATGGCTGAGCTCCTCCTCCAAGTCGTTCTTCCTCCTGGTGAGGTTCTCCATCTCGGAGGCTACCATATCCAAGAAGGTGTCGACCTCGGTGCGATTGTAACCGCGAAACTGCCGTCCGAACTCCTGCTTGCGGATATCTAATGGCGTAGTGTCCATACTGTTACCTACTTTCTGGGACCGAAAATCGAGGTCCCGATGCGCAACATATTTGCCCCCTCCTGGAGGGCTACCTCGTAATCGGCACTCATCCCCATGGACAGTATCTCCATATCGATGTTGGGGATGGAGGCCTCCTTCAGCTCCTGGAAAAGCCTCCTCAACTCTCGGAAGCTTCTCCGGATCAGATTCTCCTCCTCGGTGAAGGGCCCAATCGTCATCAACCCCAAAACCTTCAGGTTCGGGAGAGCGGCAACCTGTTCCGCAAACCCTAATACCCTCTCCGGCTCCAGACCGAATTTGCTCTCCTCCGCGGAGGTGTTCACCTGCATCAGGACTCTGGCCTCTTTGTTCATGCTCTGGGCCCGGGAAGAGATCTCGTTAGCTAACTTCATGGAATCCAGAGAGTGAATCAAATCAAACATCTCTAAGGCGGCTTTAACCTTGTTGGTTTGCAGGTGTCCGACCAGGTGCCAATGGGCACGGTCACCGATAGCTTCAAATTTGCTCTTTGCCTCCTGGACCCGGTTCTCACCAATCTCAGTGATTCCGCAGTCCACCGCCTCTTTCACTAGCTCCAGCGGAATAGTTTTTGCCACCGCCACCACCTTTATCTCCTCGGGATGGCGCCCGCTGTGGTGACAGACCTGGTCTATGCGTTCCCACAGCCGATCCCAGTTCTCTTTGATCTCCGGCATACAAATTTCAGCCGACTAAAATAACCGATGAGGAATCAAATTGCAACCTTTTTTAGGAATCGACAACCTCTGGTGACCTCAAGTCGATCCTGTAAAGTTATGGTCGCTTAATCTGATGCCAACTTTGGCCGCATTCGGGTTCGACTATGCAGCAACAAAAAAGCGCCCGGGAGTCTCCCGAGCGCTTATTCATCCCACTCCGCGCCGACTTACTTCAGCAGGTTCATGGACTTCGTAGCACTGTAGTCAGCGGTGGTCAGCTTGTAGAAATAGACTCCACTGGAGACACTGGAAGCATCCCAGGCCACCACTTGCTCGCCAGCATCCATCTGCCCGTCAACCAAGGTAACCACCAGACGACCAGTAATGTCGTAAACGTTCAGGCTGACATTGCCGGCCTCAGCCAGGCTGAAGCTGATGTTGGTGGTGGCGTTGAAGGGGTTGGGATAGTTCTGGGCCAGGGAGGTAACCGTAGGCAGACCAACCTCCGGACGCTCAACCTCATGCAGACTCCACTCGGTGTTGTCGCCAACCCTCCAGGGCACACACTGAATGATGTCGGTGTTCATGCAGCAGAAGAGGTCATAACCGCTCAGAGTG
>JAUWHO010000011.1 GCA_030605835.1 Candidatus Zixiibacteriota bacterium
GATCTGCTTCTGATCGTTGATATCCTTGCCGATGTCGGGGTGATTCGTCTCCATGAAGCGCTGGAAGGCGATCTCGAAGGGCTGCACCTTGTCAACTGCCACGTCGTCCAAGTAGCCGTTCACCGCCGCGTACAGGATCTCCACCTGCTGATGCAAGGGCATAGGCACGTACTGAAGCTGCTTGAGCACCTCGGTGAGGCGCTGACCTCGCTCCAGTTGGCGACGGGTGGTCACGTCAAGCTCGGCGGTGCCGAACTGAGCGAAGGCCTGCAGCTCGCGAAACTGAGCCAGGTCCAGACGCAGGCGGGCGGCCACCTGGCGCATGGCCCGCGTCTGGGCGGCGCCACCCACTCGCGACACGGAGAGCCCCACGTTGACGGCCGGACGGATTCCGGCGTTGAACAGGTCGGCCTCCAGGTAGATCTGACCGTCGGTGATGGAGATGACGTTGGTAGGAATGTAAGCAGCAATATCCCCGGCCTGAGTCTCAATTACCGGTATGCCCGTCAGTGAACCTCCTCCCTGCTTTTCCGACAGCTTGGCGGCCCTCTCCAAAAGTCGAGAGTGAAGATAGAAGATGTCTCCGGGGAAAGCCTCTCTGCCGGGAGGACGGCGCAGAAGCAGTGCCAACTGGCGATAGGCCTGAGCGTGCTTGGAGAGATCATCGTAGAAGCAGACCACATGCTGACCGTTGTCCCGGAAATACTCCCCCATGGTGACGCCGGCATAGGGGGCCATGTACTGCAGTGGCGCTGGCTCGGTGGCAGATGCAGCGATTACGGTGGTGTATTCCATCGCTCCGTGATCCTCCAGAGTCTCGACCACCCGAGCCACAGTGGAGTTCTTCTGCCCGATGGCCACATATATGCAATAGAGGTCGGTATCCCGCTGATTTATTATGGTATCGAGAATGATGGCGGTCTTGCCGGTCTGGCGGTCGCCGATGATAAGTTCCCGCTGACCTCTCCCGATCGGTATCATGGAGTCGATCGCCTTAAGGCCGGTCTGAACCGGCTCCTTGACCGGCTGCCTCTCGATCACGTTCGGAGCTTGTGTTTCCAGATTGCGATACTCCTCCGTGACCACGGGACCCTTCCCGTCCAGCGGTTGCCCCAGAGGATTGACCACCCTGCCGATCACCGCCCCGCCAACCGGAACCGATGCGATCCTGCCGGTGCGCCGCACGGTGTCGCCCTCTTTGATGTTATGGTCGCTCCCGAAGATGACGGCGCCGACGTTGTCCTCTTCTAAGTTGAGAATCATACCCAGGATCTCACCGGGGAAAAGGAGCAGCTCCGACATCATAGCATCCTCCAACCCCCAGATGCGAGCAATGCCGTCTCCAACCTGGAGGATGGTGCCGACCGACTCCATCTCCAGCTTGGTCTTGTATTTGGCGATCTCCTTCTGGATGACTGCAGAAACCTCTTCAGGTCTTAAGGGCATGGAAATCCTACCTCCGATCTATCTGAAAGACTCTGAAACTGACTACGCTGAAGTTCGTTGCTCCGGTAACGTAAGAGTCGGCTTTAAATCCTCTTTCACTCCTCCTTTGCCGATCTCTTAATCAGCTCATAAACCTCCTTGCCGGCGGCAACAAAGCCAAAGACTATGAACACGATCATCAAATAGGGCTCCGTCCCCAACTTCTCGTCGAGAAAAGAGCCAAGGAAATAGCCCAGAAGCGGGGCGACCACCATAATGATGGGGATGAGAGTGAGAAACCCGATTTGGCGGTAACCGGCAGACTTGTCATCTTTCCTTTTAAGCAACGCTGACCAACTTCAAACGGTTAGCAAGTAAATATCTTGCTCACCTTTTGTCAAGGGAGAATGGTCCCCCGGGAGATCCTGGGCCTCACCGAACCGCTGCTCAGAAGGCTCCGCTGGTGGCACTCCGACCGTCCCGGTCCTGTTCATAATAGATACGCTCTGTTTCCTGTCCTCAAAATCCGCCGATAAAAAAGGGTAGCAGCAAATACAAAGAACGTTCGGCCATCACGGCAATGATAAGAAACGGGACAGGTCAGCCCCAGAGAGGGTTATCGGAACATCCGAGTCGGCACTGGCTCAACTCCGTTCCCTTAGGAATTTTCGTATACGAGCGGGGAGAATTCAGCTTTGCCAACCACCAATTCATGGAGTTGACGGGATTTCAAGAGGGGAAGTCTCTCCCAGGGGAAATGGAGCAGCTCTTTCCAGAGGATTTCCTCTCCCTCCTGCAGGAGTTATCCCAACGCGAGGAGAGAGACAAGATCTTCCTGAGCCTCGAATTGAGATCTGAACAAGGGAGCATACCGGTGGAGGTCACCCTAGTTCAGGCAGACCATCAGGGACAGACATCACTCTGGGGCTACGTGCGCTCTCTCCCCGAATCTAGGTCTTGGGAAAGTCGCAAGTTGCGAGCACTCTATAGATTGGCCAAGATTACCTCCTCCACGGTGGAGTTGGACAATCTGCTGGAATTGGTAGCCTCCTGCGCCGAGGAGCTCACCGGCGCCGACGAATGCAACATCTTTACACTGGAAGCCGCTTCCAGGCGCCTGAAGCCAATTTACACCGACAATAAGGAGTTCAAAGAGCAGATCCTTTCGTTCTTTCTGAAGATGGATGAGGGGCTCGTAGGTTGGGTGGCCTCTCATGGCGAGGGGCGCATCGTTAACTACAACGACCCCGACAAGATCTCCAAGCAGATCCCGGGAACGCCGGAGGAGGTGGAATCCTTGGCGGCCGCTCCGCTGATCGCCAGGGGACGCGTCATCGGAGTAATCATACTCTATAAGCTGGGCGAGAGGGAGTTCCTGCAGGGGGATTTAGAGTTACTGACAATCCTTGCAGAGCAGATCGCCGGAGCCGTCGACAAGGCCCTGCTGGTTCAAACCGCGGAAAAATATGCTGCCAAATCGCGTCTGGTAGGAGAAATAGGTCTTCACATCAACTCCCTGTTAGACAGCGACCAGGTGCTGAAGCAGGTGGTCAGACTAATACTGGAGAGCTTCGGCTACCAGAGCGTCACCATCGCCCTGAGAGAGAAAGAGAGACTGCTGGTGAAAGCTATCGCCTCCAAGTCTGGAAGCACCGTTAAGATCGGGAAGGAGCTGGACCTCGGTGGCCCCGGGATAATAGCGGCAGTGGCTCGGGAGGGAAGTTTCCACAACTGTCCGGAGGCCAGCAAAGACCCCCTTTTCCTGGATCTGGGTAAGGACTCAAGGGTGCGTTCGGAGCTGGCGGTGCCAATAATCAGTAAGGGTGAGCTCCTCGGCGTCCTCGATCTCCAGAGCCAGCAGGAATATGCTTTCTCCGGAGAAGAAGTCGCGACCGCTCACGATTTAGCCAACCAGGCAGCCCTGGCGCTGGAGAACGCCAAGCTCTACTCTCAGACCAGACTGCGCAACGAGCAGATAAACTTAGCCTGGGAAATCGGCAAGAAGATAAACAGTATCCTGAATGTGGACAGCCTCCTAAGCGAGGTTGTGAAATTGATTGCGGAATCGTTCGACTATTACTATGTCAGCATCCGCTTAGTAGAGGGTGATTACCTTGTGCCCCAAAAAGGGCTTGGCAGAGAAAAGCGCGACTTAAGTGAGAAAGCCCCCAGATTCAAGATCGGCGAACAGGGAATCTGCGGCTGGGTAGCGAAACACGGCCAACCCCTCTTGGTGCCGGACGTCTCCAAGGAGCCCCGCTATTTACTTGCAGAGGAATTAAAGGAGACTAAATCAGAGCTCTGTGTTCCGCTGAAGAGCCAGGAGAAAACCATTGGGGTTATGAATGTCGAAAGCGACGAAGTGGGAGCGTTTGACTCCAGTGACCTCCATCTCATCGAACTCATCGCCTCCCAAGTCTCCATAGCACTGGAGAACGCCCGGCTGTTTGACAATTTGAAAGAGGCTTACGACAAGCTCAAGGAGACTCAAGCTCAGCTGGTGCAATCCGAGAAGCTCAAGGCCCTGGGGGAGATGGCCAGCGGGGTGGCTCACGACTTCAACAACGTCCTGGGGGCAATCCTGGGACGGGCTCAGCTAACACAGACAAAAACGGAAGATCCGGAGCTCCTGCGAAGCCTGAAGTTCATAGAATTAGCCGCCACCGACGGGGCAGAGACCGTCAAGAGAATTCAGGACTTCACCCGCACTCGCACCGAGAGGGATTTCCAGACGGTCGACATCAATTGGCTGATAGAAAGCGCTCTGGATATGACCAGACACAAATGGAAAAATGAGATGGTCGAAAGAGGGAGCGTAGTTGAAGTGGAAACCGACCTTCAAGAACCATCCCCGCTCGTGAAGGGGAATCCAGCTGAGTTGAAAGAGGTGTTAACCAACCTCATCATCAACGCCCTGGAGGCAATGCCCAAAGGCGGCCGACTGAAGGTCTCCACCTCTCAAGAAGAGGACTTCGGGATTGTCGAGATTTCCGACACCGGGGTGGGCATGGCCGAAGCGGTCAAGAACAGAATCTTCGATCCCTTCTTCACCACCAAAGGGCCGGAGGGAACCGGTTTAGGTTTGAGCGTCACCTACGGTATTATCACCCGCCACAACGGAACGATAGAGGTTAGAAGCCAACCTCAAAAGGGATCTAAATTCACTATCAAGTTACCCAAGGAGAAGGTGACTCTTGAATCCGAGAAGAAGGGGATGGTGGCCGAGATTCCCGATGCCTCGGCCAGGATTCTGCTGATAGACGACGAAGCCGCAATCCTTGAGCTCACCTCCGAAATCCTGGAGGGGAACGGGCATAAGACTGTTTGCGCCCACTCCGGGAAGGAGGGAATTCAAAGATCGAAAGAAGAGGAGTTCGACATCGTGATCACCGACCTGGTGATGCCCGACCTTTCCGGCTGGCAGGTTGCCCAGGCCATCAAGAAGAACCGCGCCAACACTGTGGTCATACTGGCTACCGGCTGGGGAACCCAACTGGATCGTGACAGGCTCTCCAGAAGCGATATCGACCTACTTCTGTCCAAACCCTCCAAACTCGACGATGTTCTGCAAGCGGTCAAAGAGGCATTGGTTCTGAAGATGAAAAGGGAAGAAACTGAAAAGACAGCCTCCTCTGAGGCCCCGAGACCGGTTTAAGATCTGGAGAAATCCCTGAGAATCGTCTGAATTATCTCCCTGGTCCCTCTCCCCTGGGTCAGCTTCACTCTCTTCACCCGACCTCCCCAGGATTTCACCTCCCTGGCGCCGACAATCTCGCTCAGCCTATAATCCGCCCCCTTGACCAAAATGTCGGGCTTCAACACATTGATTACCCTCAGAGGTGTTTCCTCGTTGAAGATAAAGACGTAGTCAACCGGCTCTAAAGCAGCGATGATTTCAGCACGGTCTTTCTGAGGTAAGATTGGGCGGCCCTTTCCTTTGACTTTTCTGACCGAGCTATCGCTATTGACGGCAACAATCAATACATCCCCGAAGGATTTTGACTTCTTGAGGTAGTCCAGATGTCCCTTGTGAATCAGGTCGAAACAACCATTGGTGAAGACAACAGTTCTGCCCCTTTCTTTCAGTTTGGATCGAATAGACAGGAGTCGGTTCAGTGTAACAGTCTGCCCCATAGGGACTTGCGCTTGACTACTTAAAGCAATAGGTCACCTCGGTGGAAACTCCACCTCGGCGAACCACTCCATTTTAATGTCCGGAAACACGGCGTCGCGCCTTTTGCAGTCGCCTAAGAAAATCCATTCCCCCTCGTCAACGTGTTCACCATGACCATATCTCTCAACCATGTCTGCCAGACGGTTGAAGTCCGCGTGGTGCTGCGCCAGGCGCATCTCGGCATAATCGCGTGCCGCCCAGGTCGAGATCAGAAACTGCCAATCGGAGGCGGAAAGTAGCAAAAGCTCCCGCGCCGCCTGCTTCAAGATATCTTGCAGGTTCGTGTCCATGTTATCCTTGAACTCCCGGGCCAGATTCTGCATCCTCAACTCATCCTCATAGATATGTTTCCAGGTCCACTCTGTCCATTCGTTGAGCCAGATGTAGTGGTAACCACCCTCCCCCCAACTCCCCTCCGGGATGGAGAGTGTCTGTGTCGGCTGGGCCTCATCGAGAAATTTGCTGCAGGTCGTCAACTCCAGCTCCGGGTCATCGTGGATGTATTTCAGAACCGACTTCAGAAACTGGGGACCCTCGAACCACCAGTGCCCGAAAAGCTCGCTGTCGAATGGGGCACACAGAATCCCCTTGCGACCGGTCGAATCATGGTGCTTTTTCAACAACTCCTTTATCATATGCTTGAAGTGACCAGCGTTCTCCGGGATTCGAGACTGAGCATTTTCGGGAATATAGACCTCTTTCTCCCCCAGATCGCTTTTCGGGGAGGTCACCTTCCAGTAGCGATGACCGCCGGGCCAATGCTTCTTGTGGAAATCGAGATAGTTACCGTCGCCAGGGTAGCCCCACTCCCCGGACCAGACCTGCAGACCGGTGTCCGGGTCGCGGGTGAAAATCGCCACCGGCTTTTTTCCCTCAGCGCTTCCAACCAGATAGACCTCCCTGGGGGTTCGCTCCTTCAGCTCCTCTCGGGGTTGAAACTGTTTTTCGAACTGTCCCCACAATCTCTGCAGAGCTTCGAAGCGATCAAGGTATACTCCAATGGCCTTGCCGCCCTTCAGGAGAGCAGAGTCGATGAAGAAATAATCGAGCCCGTTTTCGGAGAGAAATTCCTCGACCCCTTTGCGCATGTAAGGTTCCTCCCCGAGAACCGAAGCTACCGGTGGTTTCCACTTGTAACTGGGCCTGTACGCACACTCCGGAAGCCAGAGGCCTCGGGGATCCCTATCGAAGTGTTGTCGATAACTCTGAACTGCCTGCTTCACCTGCACCTGAACGGAGGTGTCCTGCGAAAGCAACGGCAGATATCCGTGGGTGGCGGCGCAGGTCATGATCTCAATGTGCCCATCATCCTGCAGCTTCTTGAAGCCGCCAAGTAGATCTCTCTCGTAGCGGAGCGCGAAATCATCACGGATTTTCTGATAGCGTTCCTCCCACATGTGCGCCAGTTTCAATTCCTGCTCTCGCCCATACCGGGTGAACTCCTTGACATCTTCCCTGGCTGCTCTGGTTCTGGTGTCAAGATAACTGGAGAACTCCTTCTTGAAGGCGTTGTCCGCTAGCTGCTCGCACAGAATCGGAGAGATGCCGATGGTGACCTGAGGTGAAATCCCCTCTTCGGTCAGCTCATTTAAGATGTTTAAGATCGGAAGATAGCACCCCGAGGCGGCTTCGTTCAACCAGTCCATACCGTGAGGCCACTTCCCATGGGCAATCACATAGGGGAGGTGCGAATGCAGCACTAAAGCGAAGCTTCCAATCTTTTGGGGAGGCACGGCTCTCCTCACAGATCCTTACCAGGGTCTTTGACGAGACTATTCTTCTTTTTTCGGCTCTTGAGTGTACTGGGATTGAAATCCGATGCTTTTGTCCGGCTTCCCGTGAACCATGATCGCTCCGAATTGGTCCTCGTATTTCTTGATGTTCCCCTCCAAGGCATTGAGAAACATCTTGGCGTGTTGAGGAGTCATGATCACGCGACTGTAAACCTTGGCCTTCGGCACACCCGGCATCATTCGGGCGAAATCGAATATGATCTCCGAAGGGGAATAGACGATCAGCGCCAGATTGGAATAGATTCCCTCGGATTCTTTTTCGCCCAACTGAACGTTTATCTGTTGTTGTTTCGGCTGCATTTTCCTTCTTTCAGCAGAATGAGGCGTTAACAGTTCATATTCTGAGCCTCGCAAGCCAATTGTGGCTTAGAGCGACTCGCATCATTTGCAAGCGGCTTTCAATTTCCATATAACCCCTCCCTTTGTCAAGCGAAAACTCCCTCAATCCGTTCAATCTGCCTAATCTGTTCAATCTGCCGTGAATGAACCTAAGAGGCTGACAACCAAAGCGGTGCTGTCGGATGCGCACATCCGACAGTGGCAGAGGCCACTGGGCTACCCTGCTGTCTCCTGTTTACTGTTTGCCAATTCTCCTGCATACATCTTGCCTGTGATTCCTCATTTCAATATATTAACCTGAATTCTGATATTGAGCGATTTTCCGGAGACTATCTGTCTCTGGTCGGAGGATAAAGGGTTAATGAAAAAACTGAGTCCAAGACGATTGAGTAAGATCTTCAAGAACCTGGGAGAGAGCCGCATTCTCATCGTAGGCGATGTGATGCTGGATTGCTACCTCTGGGGGACCGTCGACCGCATCTCCCCGGAGGCTCCGGTGCCGGTGGTGAACATCCAGAAGGAGACCTGGACCCTTGGGGGGGCGGCAAATGTCGCCAATAACCTGCGCAAGCTCGAAGTGGAGCCGATTCTCATCGGGGTTGCGGGGAACGATGACAACTCCCTCAGGCTTCAATCCCTCCTGCGGAAATGGAAGATCTCATCGAGCTATCTGGTGACCACCAATCGTCGCCCCACCACCCTCAAGACCAGAATCATCGCCCACAGCCAGCAAGTAGTGAGAGCCGACCGGGAAGAAACCAAGGAGGTCAGCCAGAGAACTCAGGAGAAGATTCTGGAGACTTTCGGAAAGAACCTGAACAAAACCAATGCCGTCATAATCTCCGATTACGGAAAAGGAGTGATTACCTACACGCTTTTGAACGAAATCATCGACCTTGCGAGAAAAAAGGGGCTTTTTATCGCAGTCGACCCCAAGGAAAGCCACTTCATGAATTACAAAGGGGTCTCAATCATCACCCCCAACCATCACGAAGCTGCATTTGCCTATCGCAAGAAGATAGTCGATGAAAAAAGCCTCGAGACCGTCGGCTGGGGGCTTATGCAATTGCTGGAGTTGGAATCAGTCCTTATCACCAGAGGTGAGAAAGGGATGTCCCTGTTTGAGACCGGCAAAAAAGTCACTCACCTGCCCACGGTGGCAAAGGAGGTCTACGACGTCACCGGCGCCGGGGACACCGTAATAGCAACCCTGGTGGCAGCAAAGAGTGCCGGTGCAACTCTGCTGGAAGCGGCCAAGATTGCGAATTACGCCGCCGGGATCGTGGTCGGCGAGGTGGGAACCGCACAGGTGATGAAAGAGGAACTGTACAGTCACATCATCAGCTCCCTCGAGTCTGACTAAGATGTATGTAATTGGCACCGCCGGACACGTTGACCACGGGAAATCGGCGCTGGTTAAAGCTCTAACCGGCATCGATCCCGACCGCCTGCCGGAGGAAAAAGACCGGGGGATGACCATCGATCTGGGTTTCGCCTGGCTGACATTGCCCGACGGTGAGGAGGTTGGAATTGTCGATGTCCCCGGACACGAAAGGTTCATCAGGAATATGATTGCCGGTGTCGGCGGCATCGATTTCGTCGTTCTCGTAATTGCCGCCGACGACGGCTGGATGCCTCAAACCGAGGAGCATCTGCAGATCATCAATTTCTTGGGGGTAAGACACGGCCTGGTGGTCTTGACGAAGATCGACCTGGTCAGGAAAGAGTGGCTGGAACTGGTCGAAGATGACATCAAGGCCAAGCTCGAAGGCACCTTCCTGGAGAATGCACCAATTGTAAGGACCTCTGTTGTCACCAAGGAGGGACTGGAAAAGCTGACATCAGAATTGGAGAGGAGTCTGAAGCTCATCCCCCCTCGGCCGGATTTGGAAAAGCCGCGCCTCTACTTTGACCGCGTCTTTACTTTAGCCGGAAGGGGTACCATCGTCACCGGAACCCTGATTGACGGTCATCTGGAGGTTGGCCAAGGAGTCTTGATCTTACCCAAAGGTCGATATGCTCGCATACGAAGTCTGCAGACCCACAAGAAGGAGATCACCGGGGCCGTTCCCGGAAGCCGTGTCGCCATCAACCTCTCCGGAATCGAGAAGGAGCAGATCTCTCGCGGGGATATGCTTACCCTCCCCGAATTCGACCTCAGCAGCGATTTTATCTGCTGCCGGATAGAGAGCGTGCCCAACACAAGGTCTCTCCTCTCCCACGGAGGCAACTACCTGGTTCTCCTGGGAACCAGCGAGGTTCAGGGTAAGCTCCTGCTTCTGGAGGGCAAAAGAGTTCCCCCGGGGGAAAGTGGCTATGCGGTCTTGAAACTCAAGCACAAGATCCCCTGTCTAATCGGTGACCGTTTCATCATCAGGCTCCCTTCCCCGGCGACAACCTTGGGGGGAGGGACAGTGTTGGCAATAGAGAAGCAGAGGTACAGCAGAAATCGTGAGAACTTACTCCAGTGGTTATCTGAACGTTTTCCTCCTGACGCCGAAAAGTTGATCGTCTCCGAGGTCAAGAAAAGAGGCGTTGCCTCCGTAAAAGTGCTTTCAAAGAATGCCCGTCTCCACCACCGGGAGATAGCCGAGACTGCGACCCTGCTGGCGGAGGATGGAAAGCTCGTCAGATTAGGAGACCTTTATGGTGATCCTGCCCATATAGACGAGATCGAGAGACAGACGATCGACTCCCTCCAGAAGGAGCACCAGGAAAGACCCCATCTGCCGGGGATAAAAGTGGCGGAGTTCGTCAGCAGATACCGGCTCGATGCTTCCCTCGCCGAGAAGCTCCTTTCCCACTTCGAATCCAGAGGAACAATATCTCGACAGGGGGCATTCCTGAAGTTGAGCGAGTTCGCCCCCCAGTTGACGGAGGAGCAAAAGGAGATTGCAGACAAGCTGTTGAAGTCGATCGCCTCCTCCCCCCTGGCGAACCCCACCAGGGAGGAGCTGTTAAAGATGTATCCCGGAAGCTTCGAGGTCCTGAAATTCTTGATTGCGCACGGCGAGGTCGTGGAGTTCAGAGGCGGAATTCTGCTCACCACTAAGGACTTTGAAGAGGTCAAAAAGACAGTGCTCGAACATCTGAGAGAGAAGGGCAAAGCCACTGCCGGCGAACTGCGCAAACTGCTCAACACCAGCAGAAAATATATGATCCCGGTTCTCGAGAAGCTCGACGAGTTGAAAATCACGGCCCGCGAGGGTGACTACAGAAGGTTGAGAAACTGACGAGAATCCGGGAACAGGGAAACTTGAAGCTGTATCTCTGAGACCCTATTCCCCCGCCTTCACGCCCAGGAACGATTTCAGAACCCCCAGCTCCACGGAGTCAAAACTCCTCAAGATGAACAGAAGGGCGGTGAACGTCACGCCGCCCAGAATCGCCGAGAGGATGAAATGCAACTCCAGCACGGAAAGCATTACCACCAGAGCTATTGCCATTGACACCAGCGGCTTGACAAACACATTGCTCCAACTCATCTCTCCGGAGACAAGCTTCCTTATCAGTGCGAAATTCAAGGCAAAAAGAAGAAGCTCGGTCGAGACCAAGGCGATGGCGGTTCCGTGGTAACTCCACCTGGGGACCAACGCCAGGTTCAAACTCAGATTGAAAAGCACCCCGACGAAGGCAAGAAGCGCCAGTTTCTTTTCTTTTCCAACGGAGACGGCGGTGTTGACCAGCGCAAAGTTCAGAAAGGAGATGAGCATCCCCCAGGCCAAAATCCGAAGTGGATATGCAGATTCGAGGAACTGATTCCCGTATAAGAAAACCACTAACCGATCAGCGATTACCTGTCCCGTGACCGCAAGAAAAATTCCTACGATGAAAAGGTACTTGAAGGCGTACCAGTATATCTTCGCAAAATCCGTGGAGTTTTCCTGAAAACGGCGACTCATAGTCGGAAGATAGACTCCCATCATCCCTGCAGGAATGAAAACGAAGACCATCCAGATTTTGGCGGCGGCGGTGTAAATCCCGGTGGAATAGTCCCCCTTCATTTGCGAAAGGACTATCACTCCAATTGAAACGTAAAGCATCACTAAAACGCCCAAAAGAACTAACGGGAGCGCCGATTTCAGAACTGATGTCGCCTCCCTGAGCTTCAGGCCGAAGTGGAACGGGGCGATTTTTCTTCCAACAATCAAATTGGAGAGGAAAAGACAGAGCAGTGTCGAGACCAGTTGTGAAATCACAAATCCAGGAAGACCGTAACCGGAATAGAGAACGTAGAGCCCAAGACCGGTCGTAACGAGGCTCAATGATATCCGTACTATCGCCTCATATTCAACCTTCGAGAAGGTCCGATAGAAAGCGTTGTAATAGGTGATGAAGGTTTGAGAGAAGATAGTAGCGCAGACCACCATCACTATCCATCCCCGGTCGAACTCATAACCCATCACGATCAGAGCCGGGACGATTAGAACCAATCCCATGATCGCCAGGATGGTTTTCAAAATGACCACCCGCCCCAGATAGAACCCTGCCCTGCTCAGATCTTTGGCTACCTCTCTTGAGATCAGCTTCTCAAATCCGAAAAGTGGTAACTGAGAGAATATGCCTCCCAGCGCGAGAGCGAGACCGTAAAGACCAATGCCTTCCGGCCCCAGTTTCCTCCCGGCGACCATGAAGAGAATGATCCCCACAAACCTGGAGAAGACCTCCACGTTAAGAAGGATGCCGGTGTTTCTGACTAATCTGGGAATACGTGAATCAGCCATGGGATATTATCAGCCGGAGGCAATGGCCCTATCTGTCTTGGGCAGGCGTCCGGCGGCAAAGTTAGCTGAATAATTAAGATAAAATTGCTCAATAAGGAAAGGGGTTTTTCTCAAGGAAGAGTCAGAGATTCAAATCCGGGGCAAAAGCGCAATGTCGTTGCTCTTTGCCCTTACACCGCTGCTTTGGAAATGATGTAGCGGAATACTTCAGCTTTCCATCTACCTGAGGAGCATTAGCTTCTTGGTCTCAGAGAAATCTCCGGCGGTCAACTTGCAGAAGTGGATACCTGAAGAGACCTCGGAAGCATCCCTGATGCGGGAATGATGTCTTGCAGCAACCATAACGATCGTAGACTATTAAGGACCACATCTAAAGGTTTGCTTCATCTCTTCCCACCCACCTCCAAATAGCCTTGCTCGCCAGAATGATTATAAGAGGCACTATGGGGAAGTGATAACGATCAATTGTGAAGAGAAAAATGTGAAAGAAAACCCAGTAGCCTAAGACCCAGCAAATGAGCTTCATTCCACTCCGACTCTCATCCCTTAACGGCAGAAGAATCCCCGCCACACCTAGAAGGAGAATCAGCAAATAGTACAGTTCAAATAACACCCCACCGACAGCCGCAAGCCACCCGGTGCTGCTTTTGCCGGCGGAAGTCAGAAGATAATAAAAGCTGAAAGTATCAGTCAGAAAAAGGTAAAAAAGCTTCCTGGGAATGAGCAACAGGAACTTATCCGGTCGATTGAGAATGAAGTTGAAGCCCTCTCGGTATCCGAGGTAATACCTTTCGACCTCATCATCGATCACATTCAATACCTCCGCCACCTCGGGAGTGAAAGTCCCCTTGGCCTCGGGATTGTTACCAATCCAGAAATTGTAACCGGAATTGGTGGAGACCAATATCCAGTGTCCCAAAACGTTCTTATTCCGGACCGTCCAGGGAACAAGCAAAAGCAAAATCCCGAAGATAACCAATGCTGTTCTCAGAAGAGAGCTCTTAAACGACTGCTTCTTAATCCGGAGCAAGAAGATGAAAATCACCACCGGGAAAAGCAGGGTCACCGGTCTCACCAATATCGAGGCACCGCAGAGCAAGCCCACGACCAGCCAAAGCCATCCACCTTTTTCTCCTTCCGCGAGCTTCATCGTGAAATAGACGACGGTCAGGAAAAGGGCGCTGAACAAAACCTCAGAGAAGAAGAGGCTGGAGAAAAATATCTGGCTGGGGAATGTCGCTATCAAAAGAAGGGCAACTAATGACCCCGAATTCCCCAGCACTGTTTTGCCAATCCGATAGGTGAGAAAACAGATGTAGAGGCTCAGGATTACAGTCCAAAACCGAGCCACGAAGAGAGAATGACCGAAGATGAAATAGACTATCCCCAGGAAAAGTGGATAACCCACAGGCCAGAAGGCAGTCGCTTTGCCTGCAATGGTGTATCCCTCCCCCTTGGCGATGTTGTAACCCCCCTGTTCATACCAGATGGAGTCTCCCAGCGGTTCGACGTCCAACAATATCAGAGGCAGAAATCTCAAGAGGAGGGCAAGCCCGAACAGAACATATATGAGCCTTTTATTATCTGCCCCGAAATGTCGTCTGACTGCTCCAGATAACCTCGACAGCAGACTCGGCAGAAACGGGAACAGAAGTCCAATGAGCATCAAGAAGTATGGTAAGACTTTAACCGTCTCAATGGTGTGAGGCAGGAAGCTTTTGTCGGAGCTGAAAATCAGGAGAAGCCTGAATAAGTAATCGTGTCTGAAAGCGAAAAGGAGCCCTATCGCGGTTATCAGAAGGGCAACTGACAGGACTATTCTTCTGCTCCTTAGAAACATCATATTAGTCGGTCATTAACGGAGATCAACCTAGTATCTTGAATGCATTGACGCAAGCATCTGATGAGCGTTGCTGGGGAGCGCTTTGGTGTTCTCTTTCCACCGGTGTTACTGCCTCCCACTCCTGCCGATTTCAATTTCATTTTCAGACAGAATTCAAAAGGCAGGGTTTCCCCAAACCCTGCCCTGTTTTTCTGTGTCGCTGAAATTCAGAAACCTATCGGGATATCGAAGAGAACCGCTCCTTCGATGGTCAAATAATAAAAGTTCCCGCTTATCTCCGAGGGGGGAGCAACAAAGAACTCATATCGGGGAGCCAGGTCGTCCTCCTCAATTGTGAAACGATAGAACTTGACCGCCGATTCATACACCACCCCACCTCGGCCTGCGCTCTTCAGCCCCAAGCCTCCGTACAGCCCAAAACTGCGCTCGTAGGAAAGAATCGAGTCATCCGACGGCGTCGAGACTTTCAAATCCGGCCAGAAGGTCCCTCCCCCCAGTTCCAAATAGGGGATATAGGGACCAATCATGCCCCGGCTTAGGCGCAAGCCATCGGTGAGACTTAAGACGCACCAGCTCCCCCCCAGAGAGTCGGAGAGGAGATCGGCGCCGAAATGGCGATAGCTAAAATTCCCGCAGAGAGCCACACCACCACTTAGGTCATACAACAGCCCCGCTCCCAGACAACCGCTGGTCAGCGCCAGAGCTTTATCCTTCTGAGCAAACTCCCCCAGCGGGAGAGTTATACCAAAGTTGACCATCCTCTCAAGCCCACATCGTCCTGCCGTGCTCAGAGAGAAGAAAAGCAAGACAAACAAAGCTGCCACCAAAGAAATCTTTCTTCTCACACCCAACCTCTGTTTCATCGAACCGAGCAAGTATCAGTGATTCCCCAAAAGTCTCATCAGCCACATCCCCGGATGGCGTGGGACTGCCGGGAGTTAGCCATCAGGCAGCACCGGCGGCGCTCCAGCTATTCGATCTCGAAGGCAATCAGGGTGGTGGTTTTCACCAACCCCTCGAGCTCATGGACCTCGTCCGTGATTATCTTGGAGATGGTGTTGTGGTTATCAGCCTCCAAGGTGACGACGATGTCGTATGCTCCCGCGACGGCGGTGGCTGCTCTTACGTTGGGATTACCCTTCAGAATTCGCAGCGCATCCCTGACTTTGCCGGGAGCCATCTCCACCAAAACGAAAGCGCTTGTCGACATAACTTTTCCTCTCAAAACCTCTTCCGGTGGTTAACCTCTGTCAACAAATAGAATCTTCGCCTTTGAGAACCAACTTCTCTGCTGTAGTCTCTCGACCTTGAGCTCTTCCAGTAAATGGATCCACTGGGAGCATGCAGGTATCTCTGCGACCATACAGCCTCGGCCGCAATTCGGCTTCGCTCAGATTATAAACACAAATGCGAACAGAATCAACAAAAAAAGATAACGCCTATCCTGGCGAGAAGACCGAACGTGAGATGACAGAAAGAAAATACCCCCGACAGGACTTGAAACTGTGCACCCGGCTCCGGAGGCCGGTGCTCTATCCACCTGAGCTACGGGGGCTCTTTTCCGTCCACAATAACGGCGCCATTTGCGAATGTCAAGAAGAATGTGGCTGCTGGTGAGGGGTGAGCTGTTAGTAGCTTAGGTGAACAGCCTACCTCCATCGGGACATTGCGTTTATCCCCTGTCTCCCGTTACCATCTCGCTGACAGCAGGTCAGCTAAAGGAGAACTTTCCTGTTGACACCGCTCCCCTCTGGATGTAGAATCAGTCTACTCGATGCCGCCGAGCTTTGGGCTTCCAGAGGCTGAGGTAGGAGGAGCACGTCCGGTTGACAAAAACTGCCCCTTTCAAATACTTCGACGTGGTAGTGGGGGCGTTCGTGGCTGTCATTTTGATCTCTAACGTCGCCTCCACCAAGATTCTTCTTCTGGGCCCCTTCACCTTCGATGGGGGCACGATCCTTTTCCCGATCAGCTACATTTTCGGGGACATCCTGACCGAGGTTTATGGTTACCGGCGTTCCCGGCGGGTGATCTGGATCGGCTTTGGGTCTGCCTTCTTGATGTCTGCGGTCTTTATAATAGTGGGCAAACTCCCCGCAGGTCCCGGCTGGGAAAACCAGGAGGCCTACGACAAGATTCTGGGGCTCACCCCTCGTATCGTCCTGGCCAGTTTGGTGGCATACTTCTCGGGGGAGTTTTCAAACTCCTTCACTTTGGCGAAAATGAAGGTTTTGACCAACGGTCGCTGGCTGTGGACTCGAACCATCGGCTCCACCCTGATTGGTGAAGGAGTGGACACGGTGCTGTTTGTGGCCATTGCATTCGCTGGACTCTGGCCGGTTCCGCTGCTGCTGAGTGTCCTGGTTTCAAACTACGTCTTCAAGGTGCTCTTCGAGGCCGCTGCAACTCCCTTCACCTACCTCTTGGTCAATTTCCTCAAGCGAAATGAGGGGATTGACGTCTTCGATCGCCACCGGGATTTCAACCCGTTCCGCCTGCGATTGGAAGAGAAAGTGAGCACTTAGGCGCCTCCAGCCTCTTCAATATGTCTAACACAGACTTCTCCTGAACCCAAAGATGCCAAAAACTCAACAGCCGAAATGGGCAGTGAGTATTGAGTGGTTACTGCCTACTGTTTACTATTTACCATTTACCATTTACCGTTTACCATCTGCTATCTGCGATTTACGGCATTGCCAATTGCTGACCATTGACAGAAATTTAGGCATCCCCCTTGAGGTCGTTAAGCACTTACCTGCCTCGCCGATAAGAGTTACGAACGTAAGAACCGTGTGGCCAGAGTTGACATGCGAAGCGAGGGGAAATGCGCCCAGAAGAACTGAGAATCCTGCTTATCGAGGATGACCGCTATCACGCTGTTCTGGTGGAAAAAGCCCTGATGTTCAGCCACCTCAACTGTACCGTGGACAAAGCCTTTTCCGCCTCCGAGGGGTTGCAGATGCTTTCCGAGAAGGAATACGATCTCTTGCTCCTTGATTATGGTTTGCCGGACAGCAATGGGCTGGTCGCAATCAGAGAAATCAAGGCTTGTGGCTTTAAGAAACCGATCATCATTACCACCGGGGAGGGAAACGAAAAGATAGCGGTGGAATTCATGAAGTCAGACGTGTGCGAGTACATCGTAAAGGATGAACAGTATCCTCGGATTGTTCCCTACGTTATCTCCCAGGTTCTGGAGAAGGATCGTCTGAGGAGAAAAAACGAAGAACTTGAGAGCCGAGCGTTAGAGACCGAAAAGATCTCGGCGGTGGTGAAAACCATCAGAACCCTGAATCACGAGATAAATAATCCCTTAATGACAGTCCTGGGCAATGCCCAGCTGCTCCGGACTCCCAAATATGAGCTCAGCCAGGGGGCAGCGCAAAAGGTAAAAACAATTGAGGAGGGCGCTCTCCGTATAAAAGAGATAACCAAGGAGCTAGCCAACGTCGTCCGGCTTCAGTGGAGGCAGACCCCCAACGGAGACATCATCGACATAGGGAACTCCACCCGCCAGAGCGAGGTTTCCCTGCCCCCCTCCGGGAAACCGGTGGAGACGAAAGGGTTGACTAACCCTGCCTCTCCTTCTTGACGACCTTGATCTTCAGGATTCGGTGCCCGCTTTTCTCTACAACTCTTAGACTGTAAGAGCTGATCTCAACCGCTTCGTTAAGCGAGAGAACCCTTCCCAGAGTGTTGACCAGGTAACCTCCCATGGTGTCGGCAAGCTCCTCCTCCAGCCCGGCATTGAACCTGGCGTTAAAATCACCCACCTCCATGGTGGCCAAGATCAGAGCGCTGCCGTCGGGCAGAATCTCGCACTCCTTCTGTTCCTGGTCATACTCATCCTCGATTTCGCCGACGATCTCCTCCAGAACATCCTCCAGAGTCACAAGTCCAGCGGTGCCGCCGAATTCGTCCAGAACCATTGCCATGTGGATCTTTTTCCTCTGAAAATCCCTGAGAAGCTCCGAGATGTTCTTTGAGTCCGGCACGAAAAAGGCTTCTCTGATGAGGTCCTCCAGGATAATCGTCTCCGAGTGTCGAAGCATGATGGTGACGTCCTTAGTATGGATTATGCCGACAATGTCGTCCAGGTTCTCAGAGTAGACCGGAAAGCGGGTGTATTGCTCCTCGGTGACTGTGCTCAGAATCTCGTCGCTGCTGGCGCCGATGCTGATGGCGGAGATGTCCGGTCGCGGGGTCATCACTTTGCGCACAATGGTGTCGGTGAACTCAAAAACCCCGTGAATCAGGTCCCGTTCGGTTTTCTCGAAGACCCCGCTCTCTAGGCCCTCGGTCAGAAGGATCTTCACCTCCTCCTCGGTTACGTCGCTCTCTCCAAAATATCTCCTCCCCACTCCGAAGGCTCTCAAGACCAGATTAGTCGAAGCTGACAGAAGACGGATAATGAGAGAGGTGAAAACCAAACTCAGGTAAATCGACTTTCCGACGATCAGGGCAATTCCTTCGGCAAATCGTATCGCCAGTGCTTTTGGAGCCAGCTCCCCCAATACCAGAAAAACATATGAAATCGTGATTATGACTAGGACCAGAGCGATGGATTCGCTCCCTGCCTTAACGGCCTCATTGGGGATTGCCTCCACCAGAGGTTTGATTACCTGAACAGCGATAGCGCCTCCCAGGGCCGAAGCCGCCGAACCACTGACAGTTATCCCAATCTGGATCATGGCGAAAAACTTATCGGGATCCTTTCTCAGCTTCTCCACGAAAACCGCTCTTGGATTCCTCTCTTCCACCAATTGTCTTATCCGACTTTTGCGAACCGCAATCACCGCTATCTCCGAGGCCGCAAAGAAACCGGAGAGCAAAATTAGAAGAAAGATTAAGATTACTTCTAGAAGGAAGGTCAGGTTCATTTATCTTCGAAAATAAAATATCTCCCCGTCCCCAAAATGGGCAAGAGAGATATTACGGTTCAGAAACTCCCGATTCTACTTCGTGAAGGATCCTGAGGAGATGGTTCCTCTTCCAACTTCGTTAAGACCTCCTCGCAAGTGCCTCTAAACGTTTTATTCTCTCCTCCAACGGGGGATGGGTGGAAAACAGGCTCGCCAAACCTCGACCCGATAGAGGGTTAACAATGAACAGATGAGCGGTCGCCGGTTGAGCCGCCAGCGGTACCTTCCGGGAGTAGGCGTGCAGCTTCTTTAGGGCATTGGCCAAAGATAAGGGCTTGTGAGAGATCCTGGCTGCACCTTCATCGGCGGCATATTCGCGCGAACGGGATATTGCCATCTGCACCACTACCGCGGCGATCGGTGCCAGAATTGCCACCGCCAGCAAGCCCAAGATGCCGCCTTTATCATCGTCCCGCCCGCCTCTGAAGAAAGCGGCCCAGCGGGCCATGAAGGCCAGATAAGAGATAGCTCCTGCGATGGTGGCCGCAATGGTCTGAATCAGAATATCCCGATTCCTGATGTGAGCGAACTCGTGAGAGAGCACTCCCTCCAACTCGTCGTCGTCGAGGGCTTTGAGGATTCCCTCGGTAACCGCCACCGCGGCGTTGTCTGGATTCCTCCCGGTCGCGAAGGCATTGGGAGACTCGGAGGGAATGATGTAGAGCCTGGGCATCGGCAGGCTGGCCTTCTGGCTGACGCTTCTGACCAGGCTGTAGAGTCGGGGATTGTCGGCTTCGTTTATCTGTCGGGCGCGATACATCGCCAGGACGATCTTGTCCGAGAACCAGTAGCTGATGAAGTTGATCCCCAGGGCGAAAATCAAAGCTACCGTCATTCCGCCTTTTCCCCCCATGGCCTGGCCCACCAGAAGAAGAATGACTGTCAGGATTGTCAATAAAACTGCGGTCTTGACCCCGTTCATATTTCTCTTCTCAAACCTCTCTCTCCAGATGACAATTCTAACTTAAGAAGTCCGCCGTGTCAAGAGATGACTCCGGCAATCGCCTCTCCCACAGAACACAACGTCACGGCCGAGAGAATGTTCCAATCTAATATCGGAGCCTCTCAGAGGTTTTTAACCCACGGTGAGATCAGAGATTCTTGACCACGATGGCCTCGATGACGTTGGCAACATCCTCGCAGCGGTCCGCGGCCACCTCCATTCGGGAGTAAATCTCCTTCCACTTAAGGAGCTTGCGAATATCCTCCTCCTCCTCAAACATCCTGCCAATCAGGCTCTCGACAATATCGTCGGCCTCGTTCTCTAAGCGATTTATCTCCACGCAGAATGGGAGAGTGTGATCTAGGTCCTTCAGGTTTCCGAGGGCTTTGTTGATTTCCTCCGCCGCCCGATAAATGATATCCACCAGATCCTTAGCCTCCGGGGTGGGCTCGGTGATCTTGAAATTCAGGAAACGAGATGCTATCCCTTCAACCGCGTCCAGAACGTCGTCCAGTTGCGAGGTCAAGCTGTAGATGTCTTCGCTGTCTATGGGGGTGATGAAGGTCTTGTTGAGCTTATCGAAGATCCGGTGAGTGATCTGGTCTCCCTCATGTTCGATCTCCTGAATCCTTTTGACCTTAGTCTCGACCTCGGTGTAGTTCTCCATCAATTCCTTCAGGGCTCTTGCTCCCTCCAAGACATTCGCGGAGGACTCCCGGAGCATCTTGAAGAAGTCAACCTCCTTTGGCGTAAGACTAATTTTCTTCAGCCACCTCACCTTTGCCATATTCTTCTCCTCTGTAACCCATGCTCGCTTCGTCCCGATCTAAGATACGCTCATCACTCCACTTGGAAAATAACACTGTCAATAGCTCTAGCCAAAGAGTTTATTCAACAATAAATATGATATCGCCGCGGTGATTGCAGCCGCTGGAATTGTAATAATCCAGGCAATGACGATATTCCGAACGATCCCCCAACGAACCGCCGAGAGCCTTTTCGTGGATCCAACTCCCATTATGGCGGTGGAGATAACGTGGGTGGTGGAGATGGGAGCCCCGATCAGTGACATTGCGGAGATCACTATGGAGGCTGAAGTCTCGGCGGCAAATCCATGCACCGGTTTCAAGTTAAACACTTTCTTGCCCATGGTCTTAATCACTCTCCATCCCCCGACGCTGGTTCCCAGAGCCATAGCCAACGCACAGGCCACCATCACCCAGATGGGAACCTTGAAGAACGGAAGAAAACCGTAGGTCACCAAGGCCATGGTAATGATACCCATAGCATTTTGGGCGTCGTTCATTCCATGGCTGAAGGACATCCACGCCGCAGACAACACCTGTAGCCGCCTAAAATTCTTATTTACCTTATGAGGAGTAGCCTTTCTCGAAATCCGATAGAGCAGGAGAATCAAGAGCCCTCCCCCAACAAACCCTGCGACAGGAGAGAAGATCATGGCCAAGAAAATCTTTTTCATTCCGCCGAACATGATGATCTCAGTGCCTGCGGCGGCTATCCCCGCCCCCAAAAGTCCCCCCACCAGCGAATGGGTCACGCTTATCGGAATCCCCTGGTAGCTCGCGAGGGCAGTCCAGGCAGCCGCTCCCATCAGAGCCGCTATGATCAGCACCAGACTGGTGCTTTCGGGATCGATTATCCCCTTACCGAAGGTGGCTGCAACCGCGGTGTGAGATAAGGCTCCGAGGAAATTCAGACTGAGAGCCATGAGGATTGCACTTCGGGGAGAGAGGGCCTTGGTGGAAACGCAGGTGGCAATAGCATTGGCACAATCATTGACGCCGTTGAAGAAATCGAAGATCAGAGCGAACAGGATGACAGCTAGAAGCAAGACAATATCGGGCATTCTCTATTCAATCCTCCCTTCTTTTGTGAGGCCAACCTGGCGTCGAACACCGGAGGTGCAAAAAGACCCGTCTTGTGATAGTGACTGCCGCTGCCGAACAGCAAACCCCTGGTTGACACGTAATTGTTGAGGCGTTGGTGGCACCTCGAAAACCGCTAATGAACTCGAAAGACGAAGCTGCAACTTGATGACCAAAAGCAAGATTATGTCTGGCCTCCTGTGTGGTCAGTCTGGTGCAGGCCGAACTTGAACTTGGAGTATATTTTCCTGTTACTGTATTCCACGTAAGCATACTTGAGGCGGATGAGAGTGTTACTTTCGGAATAAGTGGTAACCGTATCTAACGTGGTCCCATCCCACAGCTCTATTTCCCTATCCTTTGGATAGTAGATATCGCAGGTGAGCCGACCCTTGATCCGATCGGTGAATTCCGATTTTAAGGTTAGATAGCCGCGGGTGATCTCGAAGAGGCTGGCCTCCTCCTGAGAGTTGCTGGGGATGGCATACTTGTAATCGAGAAAAAGGCATCCACCAGGCTTCACCTCGATAGCCATTGCCTGAAGGGGTGCAAAGATACAGAATGACAGGAGAAAACCGAACATCAATTTCCTAGCCAAACAAAGTTCCTCTTCAAATTGTGGTTTCTGTTTTGACTGACCCCGAGACCTCAATCCTGCTTTTGCTACCTTGTAGATTTTTCCCCATGTTCCTCCGTAGTTTGTGCTTTCTGGTTTAGCGGATTTCAAAATGCCTATACCTCGAACTGATTAGCCCTCGTCACAGCCATTCAACAGATTAGCTCGCTTGCTCTCACTTCCAATAAAAAAAGGCGCCAATCATTGGCGCCTTCGGGTTCTGCGATAAGGCGATCGACAACTCATGCACTTTCTAACGGCCTCACAATAGCTGGCCGTGCCACGCATCAGTTTGATCTTGTCAAGCTGTTTCTCTTGCTGCATCGTTGTGACCGGGCAGGCCATTTTTTTACTCTCTGACAGGGTAAATCCTTTGCCTCGGTTCTAACTGAAAAGGGCGCAAATATAATCCACCCTTTTCCCCTTGTCAAGGAAAAAATTCAATAAATTGATAAAATTCTTACTTGGTATACAATATGTGGTTGCGAATGATTCTCCTGAATTCCCCGAAGGCGTTCAGTCTCCTTTTGCCGGCGACCGCAAGAGCTAACTCGATGGCTATCCAGGCTCCGTAGACAAGGAGGATTTCCTCCCGGATGCTCGGATAGAGAAACTGCGCAAACCACAGCCCGAAAAGTCCCAGGGCCTCATACCATCTGAGCTCCAAGTTAGCCAAAAGCACGAATCCCAGAAGGGCCTGCAGTGCCGTGAGCAGGATCTCCACCCGATGGTGAAAATCAAACTCGATGGTATAGATGCCTCCACGACTGATGCAATACACAATGGGAATAAGGGATACCAGAAGCGTCAACTCTGCGATGCTGGAGGAGACCATATTCATCAGCGATATCGGAGCCTTAACCACCGTCCGAGCCCAGTAGAAGGCGGAGATCTTTTCGGGGAACTGCGAGAGGAACGGCGCCACCCACTGGACAAAGACGAAACTGGAGACGCCCAAGAGGGTGGCCAGCCCCAACATGCTCTCCAGAAAGGATTCAGCAACCAGCATGATGCCAGTTCCACCCACCACAAAACAGGTCAGGACCAGCGTGTTGCGAGTCCACCTTTTCTGTCGGAGAATGAAACGAGGTACCGGTTCCACCTCCTCGACTTTTTCCTGTGATCGAGGAGGCAGTCTCAGAAGGATCAGGACATATATAGTGTATAATGGTAGAAGTACTAAAAGGTCGTAAAGGCTCAAGGTGCCCTTAAGGACTATCACCACCATGTACAGGCTGGGGAGCAAGAGTCCCATCACTTCCACAGAATGTTCCTGCTCCAATTTGATGTTTGCTAGCTTCTTGAGAGAGTGTTTCCTTATGTTGCATACCACTGTTATGAAATAGACCAGCGGCCAACCCAGGCCGATCAAGAGTCTCAAGGCCCCGGTGAAATTTGCGGTCATAAGTCCGATATTCTCGGAGGTGGGGAACTGACCCGCCCTCCAGGCGATCACCCCTTCGATTGCGAATTCCGGTAGCGTCTGAATCAGAGCCAGAAGAGTCAGGGCCAGGGCCTGAGAGACCAAGAACTGGGCCGATTCCGCCCCCCAGGCGATGACGATGGCAGAGGCTAAAATTGAGGGAAAGGTCCAGAAAGCCGTGAGGGCTTTAGCTTTGGCGGCTGCCAGGGTGAGAGTTTTTCCCTCGATGCTCATCTTTCTGAAAAAGAAAGGACAGGAGTGCTTGTCCCATCCTCTCTCTTTTCCTTAAGAGTTCCCAACTCAGGTTAAGCGTGAAAACTTCTGCTTAGAGTTTAGATCGGTGCTGGCGAAACCTAACCCCTCCGATAGAGAGGATTCTCAGGTTTACTGTTCCGTCAGGACCGAAGCGTAGCGTGTCCTGACGGTCAGTTGCTTTCAACTACCCTCGTATTATTTTCGATATTATATCCGAGCGCAGAACCTCTCCCACGAACCTGCCTTCCCTCATAACCGCCACCCTGGATGCTTTTTTAAACAGCATCATTGCTGCCACCTCAACCACGGGGGCATTCTCTTCGACGGTGCGCACGCTTCGGCTAAACACCTCTCGCACTTTGATCTCATCTTGTTTCCTGAGAAGATCGTCGAAGGGCTCCAATTCCGGGAGGTTGGCGAGATTGGCAATAAGGCTCCCATAGTCGGGGAGAGCGGCTTTAATCAACTCCTCCTCGGTGATCTCCCCTAGAAGTTTACCGGCCCTATCGACCACTAAAACCCCGTTTAGATGATGTTTGAAGAGGAGATTGGCAACCTCCTTCAGGGAGTCCTGGGGGGTTACCGTCACCGGTCTGGTGTTCATTATGTCTTTGACGGTGAGCTCCTCCTTGACGTCTAAGCCGGTGCCGCCGATTATGTCTATCGCCCCCTGCGGTGTTTCCGCCTTCAGAAAGGCCTGAAGGCTTTCGGGCCTGCGGGCTAGATTCGCCAGCGCCGACAGGGTCTGTAAATATAGCCGGGAGATATTTCGAGGGGTCATGAGGAGAAAAAAGACATGCAGCGCTATCTGGTCCGGAGTTTCGGCCCTGATCCCTTCTCTGGAAATCCCCACGGCGACAATCATATCTCTCACCTCGTCGGTGCGGGCGTGGGGAAAGCAGAACCCCCGTCCGAAGGAGGTCGGGCCCAATTCCTCCCGCTCGTGGATGGCTCGAACTACGGTCTCCTTCTCAATCCCAGGATACTTGCTGGCGACCCGATTGATAATCTCCTCGATCGCCTCCGACTTGCTTTTGGCCTTGAGATCTGTTAGAATCAGCTCCGGGTCGAAAAAGTTGGAAAGCTTCAGGGGCATGGGAACTTTTCGCTTTGGTTAACCCGCTTTCACCTCTTTGTCACACTATATATCTTTGAGCCTCAAAGTCAAATGAAAAAGCCCCCTGGGGGCGCCTCGACCACTCTCCAGGGGTCTTACTCTAATAGACGAAGACCGAGGCCGCCTTGGAGATGAGGCTCACAAACGGATCGGGATAGACACCCACCGCAATCACGCCGATTAGAGAGAGAACCAAAGCCAACCTCAAAGACCAGGAGACCTTCACCGGGTCGTTTTTGGTCGGCTTCCGGAAATACATCTGTCTGACCACATTCATATAGTAAAACAGGGAGATCACGCTGGTCAAGACCGCCACCCCCACCAACCAGTAATACCCTTTCTGGATGGCGGCCAGGAAGAGAAGATACTTGCCCACAAAGCCGGCTAAAGGGGGAATCCCGACTAAGGAGAGAAAAAATATCACCAGCGAGATCGCCAGAAACGGGGAGCGCCGGGACAGTCCGGCATATTCGCAGATCTCATCGGTCCCGGAATGGTTGTAGAAGGCAATGACGACCGCGAAGGCTCCGATATTGGCAAACATGTAGACCAGAAGATAGAGTATCATGGAGGTAGTGGCCAGCTCCGAGGCCGCCGAAAGCGCCACTAGAATATACCCCACCTGGGCGATGGATGAATAAGCTAACATCCTCTTGATGTTGGATTGTCTGATGGCAACGATGTTTCCTAAGACCATGGTCATGGTCGCCAGAGCCATAAAAAGGGGAATCCACTCGGAGGTGACCGGCAGAAGGGAACCGAAGAAGACCCGCACCATCGCCGCCAATCCCGCTCCCTTGGAGGCGACCGAGAGGTAAGCGGTGATGGGTGTAGGAGCCCCCTCGTAAACGTCAGGAGCCCACATGTGGAAGGGAACTGCCGCCAACTTGAAGCTGAAGCCGGCGATGATGAAGACCAACGAGATCACCAGAAGCGGTCCCGGAAAAGCAGAGCCAACCAGCTCCGCCTGGATCCCTTTCAGAACCGTGGTGCCGGTGATGCCGTAAAGCAGGCTGATGCCGTAAAGCAGTATCGCCGAGGAGGCCGCTCCCAATATCATATACTTCAACCCGGCCTCGCTCGACTTCAAATCCGTCTTCAGGTAGGCAGACAGTACAAAGAGGCTGATGGTAGTCAACTCCAGGGAGACATACATGCTCAGAAGCTCCCGGGAGGCCGCCAAAAACATCATGCCCACCGTCGAGAGAAGGATGAGAGCATAATACTCTCCCTGATGCTTTATCCTCTCCCTGGCGAAGTCTATGGAGGTGCATATGGCCAGGAACGCTGAACCCAAAAAGATGATGGCAAAAGAGAGAGAGTAGTAATCGGCGCTGAACATCTCTCCGAAGGCCTGCCCCTGCCCGGAGAATACAACTAAGACAACGGTTATAACTATCCCCACGAGCGACAGAGGTCCGAGGCGGTGTTTCTTCTCCTCGGCGGTGAAGAAATCCACAAACAGGATCAGAAGCGCCCACAGAAAAAGAAAGATTTCCGGTATTATCAAAGTCAAATTCATCGAAGTAGTCTTCTGACTGTCTTTCTAGTTCCTTTTCCTTATCCCGATCCGTCCGGAAAGAGACTGCTTGTCAGCTTACATGCCCATCACACGAATCAGATTCTCGAGAGTCGCCGAGATGATGTCGACCAGCGGCTTGGGATAGACGCCCACCAGAATCGTCAGAATTCCTAGCGGCACCAAGGTGAAGATCTCGCGACCGTTGATCTCGGTGAGCCCCTCCCACTTAGTGTTGAAGGGACCCAGAAATATCCGCTGGACCATCCGCAAAATATATCCGGCGGTTAGCACCACGCCTAAGACCGCCAGCACCACCATCCAGGTGGGAACGAAGCTGGAGCCGAAAGCCCCGATGAAGATCATGAATTCGGACACGAAGCCTGAGAGTCCCGGAAGGCCTAAGGAGCCCATGGCAAAGAGGGTGAATATGCCGGTGTACAAGGGAAGTTTTACTCCCAGGCCTCCGAAGGCGGCAATCTCCCTGGTGTGGGCTCGGTCGTATAGGATCCCGACCAGCAAAAACATCGCCCCGGTGAGGCAGCCGTGAGAGAACATCTGGAAGACACAGCCGGCAAATCCGGTGACTGAGAGGGCGGCTAAACCCAGGACGCAAAAGCCCATGTGTGAGACTGAAGAGTAAGCCACCAGCTTTTTCAAGTCCTTCTGAGCCATCGAGACCAAAGCTCCATATACGATACCTATCACCGCGATCACCCCTATCGGTATGGCGTAATAGACCGCCGCCTCCGGAAACATCGGGTAACCGATCCGGAGCAGACCATACAGTCCCATCTTCAAGAGAATCCCCGCCAGGATGACGGAGACGGCCGTGGGCGCTTCGACGTGAGCGTCCGGCAACCAGGTATGAAACGGCCACATGGGAACCTTGATAGCGAAAGCGATGAAGAAAAGCGGAAACAGCACGATCTGGAAGGCGTGAGTGTAAGTGCTGTTATACTCGATGAGGGTCAGCATGTTCAGGGTGTGCGGCTCCACCGCGAAGTAGAGCACCAGGATTCCCACCAGCATGAAGACCGATCCGAACAGGGTGTATAGAAAGAATTTTATGGCCGCATATTCCTTTCTGGGTCCACCCCAGACTCCGATCAGAAAATACATCGGCACCAGCATCACTTCCCAGAAGACGTAGAATAAGAAGAAATCCAGGGCACAAAAGACCCCCATCATGCCGGTTTCCAAAAGAAGGAAGAAGGCGAAGTACTCCTTAACTCTCTCCTGAATGTTGAAGGAGGCCACTATGGAGACGAAAGACAAGAGTGCGGTGAGAAACAGCATCGGCACCGAGATGCCGTCGGCACCCATAAAGTAGCTGATGCCGATGGAGGGGATCCACTCGTGCTGCTCGATGAACTGAAAGTCGGGAACCGAGCCGTTGTATTTGGCCAACATCACAATCGAGAGCACCAAGGGTATGAAGCTGAAAAAGGCCGACTCCCAGCGGATCAGTTGAACGCTCTCCTTCCTGGTGAACATCACCACAATCATCCCCAGAAGGGGAATGAAGGTCATGTAGGTCAATATGGGGAAATCCATAATGGCGTATTCTCCTGCTTTATTTTCTCAACACCGATATTTCCAGATTCAGATGTTACCTATTATAAAAACCTCAGAAGGATGAACACCACTAATCCTAAGAAGATCACAAAGGCGTAATTCTGCAGCTGTCCGGTCTGAATTCTCCTCAGGCCCCCTCCGAAGGCACGAATGGTGTAACCCAAACCGTTGACGGCGCCGTCGACCACATAGGTGTCGAACCTCTCCTGGATCCAAGACAGAAAGACCGTGAAGTCCCCAAAGAAGTTCACCAGCCAGTCGATCACTCCCAGGTCAAACTTGTATAGCTTCTCCGTCAGGCGATAGGTCGGCTCGATGATTGTAGCCATATACAGCTCATCAAAGTAATACTTGTTGAACAAGACCCTGTATATCCGCTTGAATCTCTCCGCCATCTTAACCGGCGAGATGGAGCCTTTGTAATACATCAGGTATGCTAGATAGATTCCCGAGAGAGCCACGATGGTCGAGATTACCATCAGTATGTAGTTGGGCGCAACGTGGTGGGGATGTTCAAAGAAGACGAAGGAGCCGTATCCGTGCTTTAACCAGGGTATCCCCACCCAACCCACAGTTATCGATAAGAATGCGAGTATGACCAACGGGATTGTCATGTTCTTCGGCGACTCCCGGGCGTGGTCATACTTTTCCTGATCTCGAGGTTTGCCGGTGAAGACCATGAAGCACAGCCGAAACATGTAGAAGGCGGTCATGAAGGCGGCCAAGACCGCTACCACCAGCAGAATGTAATGTCCACCCTCCCAGGCCACCGCAAAGATCTCATCCTTGCTCCAGAAGCCGGAGAGGGGGAAGATTCCAGCGATGGAGAAAGAGGCTATGAAAAAAGTCGCCGCCGTGGTTTTCATCTTCCGGCCCAACCCTCCCATCTCCTGAATGTCGTTGGTGTGGACGGCGTGGATGACGGAACCGGCGCCCAGAAACAGAAGCGCCTTGAAGCAGGCATGGGTCATCAGGTGAAAAGTCCCAGCGGTGTAACCGCCCATACCTAAAGCCAGAATCATGTAACCCAACTGTGATATGGTGGAATAAGCCAATACTCTCTTGATATCGTTCTGAACCAGGCCGATGGAGGCCGCCATGAGAGCAGTAAAGGCCCCGATTATGGCCACCACCATCGCCATCGTATGGGAGGTTATAACAAGTGGCATGAGGCGCGCCGTCAGGTATACTCCGGCGGCGACCATGGTGGCAGCGTGAATCAACGCCGAGACTGGTGTCGGACCCTCCATAGCATCTGGCAACCACACGTGCAACGGAAACTGCGCCGACTTTCCGATGGCACCGCAGAACATGAGAAGTCCGGCCGCAGTTATTGTCCCCAGGGCAATCTCGTGATGATGCACCTTGTCGAAAATCTCCGCCATGTTGAGGGTGCCGGCGGCGAAGAACATCACCAGAAGACCAATCAGGAACCCGAAGTCGCCGATCTTGGTGGTTATAAACGCCTTCTTGCCGGCGTCGGAGGCGATCTTTTTCTCGAACCAGAAACCGATCAGAAGGTAGGAGGTCAGCCCCACCAGCTCCCAGAAGATAAACATCGTGAAGAAACTGCCGGCCACCACCAGGCCCAACATCGAGAAGGCGAAGAGCGACATATAGGCATAATAGCGAGCGAAACGCGGGTCTCCATGCATGTAGCCGAGAGAGTAAATCTGGATTAAGGAGGCCACCAGCGACACCATCACCACCATCACCGCCGTCAGGGGGTCGATATACATCACCATCGGGAGCTTGAAGGACTCCATGAATATCCAGTTGATAGCGAATTCCTGGGGCTGCGGATTCCCTAAGACCTCAGCCAAGACGGCAACGGAGAGCGCCAGTGAGCCTAATATGGCCGCAATGGAGGTGTAAGAGGAGGCCTTGTTGCTCCGGATCAAGAAGAAAACGATCAGGACGAATGAAAGAAGCGGCAAGGCCGGTATCAGCCAGCTATACGGAAGCATCTTTGTTTCTCTTTTCTACCATGGGAGAGGACGCTGAGCTACGCCGACAGGTTCACTGTTCGTGGTTCATGGTTCACGGTTCACAGTCACCGATTGGCGGTCATAACTTTCCCTATCTACTTCCTACTACTTACTGTCTACTGTTTCCTGTTCCCTATTCCCTGTTTCCTATTCCCTGTTTCCTGTTCCCTGTCCCCTGTCTCCTGTTTCCTATCTACCATTTCATGAAGTTGATGTTGTCAACTTCTATTCCCTTATAGTTCCTGTATATCAAGAGCACAATTGCCAGACCGACAGCGGCCTCGGCGGCGGCGATGGTGATCACGAAAATCGAAAAGATCTGCCCGATGAACTCGTTCGGGGTGATAAACTTCGAGAAGGCCACGAAATTGATGTTGGCGGCATTGAACATCAGCTCTATCGACATCAAAACCCCGACCGCATTCCTTCTGGTCAAAAGACCATACATCCCTATCACGAAAAGGATTGCGCTTAGTATAAGATAGTGATACAGAGTCACCCTAATCTCCCCTGCTTATCACGATGGCACCGACCAGCGCCACCAGCAAAACCACAGACACGACCTCGAAAGGCAAAACATATACGGTCATTAAAGCTCGCCCCAGCTCCGTCGCCGAGGGGCTCACTCCCGAGGAACTTGCGACCTCCCAGGTGGTCTTTGAGAGAGCCAAAAGCGTCAGAACTAGGAGCGATGAAATGATGAAAAGCGCCGCTATCGGCTGATCGTTCACCTGCCGGATGGTCTTGCCGGTCAACTGATGAGTCAGCATCACCGCGAAAATCATAAGGATGGTCACCGCCCCCACATATATCAGAACCTGCACCGCGGCGATGAACTCCGCCTCCAGAAGAATGTATATTCCGGCAATGCTGAACATACACAAGACTAAAAAGAGTGCGCAGTGGAAAATGTTCCTTAAGGTGACTACCATCAAGGCTGAGCCGAGGATCAAGACTGCCAATATGTAGAAGGCTAAGTCAAACATGGATTAGGCCTCGGGCTTATCCTCCCCTGGTGATTCCTCTGGACTCTCCTCGGGCTTTGGAGATGCTGGTTCTTCGGGCTTGGGTGAAGTTGGATCTGCCTTCGGAGCAGCCTTGGCCTTCGGCAGCGGTTTCTTTTTCTTCTCGTAGGGAACGTCTCGACCCAGTTCCTGCAGAAAATCCCTATCGTAAAGAAGCGTCTTCTGGTCATACACCGAGAACTCGTATTTGCCGGTTAGTTTGATGGCGTCGAAATTGCAGGCTTCCTCGCAGAGCCCGCAGAAGGCGCAGGTGGTGTTATCGATCTCGAACTTCACCGGGTATCTCTTCTTCGTCTCGGGATCCGGCTCCTCAGACCTCTCCAGATCGATGGCGTAGACCGGACAGATCCGAGCACACACCATGCACGCGGTACAGTTCAGCTTGCCGGTCTCCGGGTCTGAGAGCAGAACCACCACTCCCCTAGAGCGCTCGAACATCGGCATCCGCTCATCCGGATACTGCAGCGTGATGGCCTTGTGCCCCAGATGCTTGAAGACCGTCACAAGCCCCAGAACGAGGTTATAAACTCCCGACCAAACCTGTCTTGCTGCTCTCATTCGAACAGATAGATCAAAAAGCCAGTTACAATTATGTTCAAAAAGGCCAAAGGTAACAGGAACTTCCAGGCGAAGGCCATCAGTTGATCAACCCGCAGACGTGGATAAGTCCATCTGAACCACATCAGGATGAAGACCAAAAACAAGCTCTTGCCCAAAAACCAGACCCAACTGGGGATGAACGATAAAAACTCGAAGGGAGGATTCCAGCCTCCCAAGAACAGCGTGGCAGCGATGGCGCAGACCGTGAACATATTGATGAACTCCGCTAAGAAAAACATCGCGAATTTCATCCCGGAATACTCGATGTTGTAACCTGCCACCAGCTCCTGCTCCGCCTCCGGGATGTCGAACGGGGTGCGGTTTACCTCCGCAGTTGCCGCCGTTACGTAAAGGAGAAACCCCAACGGCTGCCGCCAGATATACCAGTGGAGAAAACTCCCACCCTGTCCTTGCACGATTGTCACCATCGACAAGGATTGCGCTAGCATCACCGCTCCCAAAAGGGACAGGCTGAGCGGCACCTCGTAAGAAATAATCTGAGCCGCCGACCTCATCCCTCCCAGAAGCGAATATTTGTTGTTGGAGGCCCACCCCGCCATAAGCAGGCTTATCACCGTGAAGGTGGTGATTGCCACTATGTACAGTATACCTATATTCAGGTCTCGAACGATCAGCCCTTTTCCGAATGGCATACATATATAAGCCAAAAAGCAGGTCACGAAGCATATCACCGGCGCCCAGAAGAAGACTTTCTTATCAGCGGTGAGAGGAACGATGTCCTCCTTTTGAAGAAGTTTTAAGGCATCAGCTATGGTCTGGAGCACGCCGTGAGGCCCGGTCCTCATCGGACCTATGCGCACCTGGAAATCGGCAGAGAGCTTCCTCTCCCACCAAACCAAAAAGAGCGCCAGCACCATCAGAAAACCGATCACCACCCCGGCGACTGCTATTATGGAGACAATCTGAAGCAGCGGCGCCCCCAAGAAAGAGGCTAAAAAGTCACCAACGGCGCTGAATATTCCCTCGAGTTCAAACATCTGCCGCCAAGAAAGCTACCTGTCCACCTCCGGCAAGATTATGTCTAAAGACCCGAATATCGCCACGATGTCCGCTATTTTCCAACCTCTGGCCATCACCGGCAATGCCTGCAGATTGCAGAAGGAGGCGGTCCTGATTTTCACCCGATAGGGTTTGGTGGAACCATCGGAGACGATGAAATAAGCCATCTCTCCCCTGGGAGCCTCGATGCGAGCGAAAGCTTCCCCCTGGGGGGGACGGAACCGAGCCGGGACTTTAGCCTTGATCCCCCCCTCCGGCAGACCCTCCAGGGCCTGCTCGACTATTCTGGCCGATTGCCTCATCTCCTCAATGCGGACCTTATAGCGGTCCCAGGTGTCACCATTCTCTCCGGTGGGTATGTCGAAATCGAACTTTTCATAGGCGGAGTAAGGTTCGTCCTTGCGTATGTCCCATTTGAGACCGCTGCCACGCAGAGGTGGCCCGGACACAGAGTAGTTTATAGCAGTGGGTAAATCCAGAAGACCTATCCCCTTAGTCCGCCCCAAAAAGATCGGGTTCTCGGTCAGGATGGCCTCGTATTCGTCCACCCGGGGGTAGAGATAGCTGCAGAACTTCTTTGTCTCGGAGACGAAATCCTTGGGAACGTCCTTTGAGACTCCGCCGATGCGCATATAGTTATAGGTCAACCTCTGACCGCAGGTCATTTCGAAAAGGTCGACAATCCGCTCTCTCTCCCTGAAGGCATAGAGAAACGGTGTGACCGCGCCCAAATCGATGGCGAAGCTCGCCAAAAAAACCAGATGGCTGGCGATGCGGTTGAGCTCCGCCATTATTACCCGAAGATATTCGGCCCTCTCCGGGACTTCGATGCCGGCAAGTTTCTCGACCGCAACACACCAGGCGTGATTGGCGTTCATGGAGGAGACATAGTCGATCCTGTCGGTGTAAATCATGAACTGGTGATAGGTGCGGTTCTCGGCGATCTTCTCGATGGAGCGATGAAGGAAACCGATATCAGGGACTACCTTTTTAATCACCTCTCCGTCCATGGTGAGTATGAGGCGGCAAACCCCGTGGGTGGAGGGGTGCTGTGGTCCCATGTTGACCACGAACTCTTCCGTCTCGAGGTTCCTGTCGCCGGTCAGGGGTTCTGGTCTGTCTGGGGAATCAACCATCATCTATTTCTCCTGGCCCGTCTCCGGCATCCGAATGAAATCCTTCCCCTCCCAATCCCTTCTCATTGGATACCCTTCGTCCCACTCCTCTATCAAAAGGAGCGGACGGGGGTCCGGATGGTCTTTGAACTTTATCCCGAAGAGCTCCGCGGTCTCCCGCTCAAACCAGTCGGCCGCCACCCAGAACTTGGAGACCGAAATCACCTCGGGGTTGTCCCGAGGCATAATCACTCTCAAGTTCAAATGATGTCTCTTGGCAAAGGAAAAGAGACAATAGACGACTCCGATCTCGTTTGTCTCGGGATAGTCAATCCCGCCCAGGCAGGGAAGATTGTCGAAGTTGAGTTCGGGATCGGAAACCAGAGTTGTGCATACCTCTTCTAAGTGCTCCGGCTTGACCTTGAAGGCGGGAATGCCGGTCACCGCGGGTAGCTCTTCAACCTTTTCAGCGAAAGTTGCCTTGATCTTGGAGGTCAGTTCCTCAGGTGTCATTGGCTAAATGGGGGTGCTTTAATCCAGTTTGCTACGATTATGCTGCTCTTCGGGTGATTATATCGTCTTAATAAGGATTACTTCGGTTCGGGAATGAACTTCTCGGTCTTTGACCAGTCGCTCACCTTTTGCTTCTTGATCTTTTGCTGGAGCTTCAGGCAACCCTCCAGGATCGACTCCGGGCGAGGCGGGCAACCGGGGACATAGACATCGACCGGTATGACCAGATCAACCCCCCGCAGAACGCTGTAACAATCGTAATAGAAAGGTCCACCCCTGATAGCGCATCCCCCCATGGCGATGACGTATTTCGGCTCCGACATCTGCTCGTATAAGATTTTCACCCTCTTGGCCATCTTGTTGGTAATGGTGCCGGCAACGATCATCAGGTCTGCCTGTCTCGGGGAGGCTCTGAATATCATCCCGAAGCGGTCATAGTCGTACCGCGAAGCCCCGGTACACATCAGACCCTCGATGGCACAGCAGGCAGTCCCGAAAAGGAGATACCACAAGGAGGAGGCTCTCGACCAGTTGAGCACCGCATCTAAAGAGGTAGTGATCAGCCCCCCGCCGGGTATCTTTTCCAAGTATACCGGAACCTTCTGGACTACACCCATTTCAAGGCTCCCTTCCTCCAAGCGTAAGCTAGGCCGAAGACTAAAATCATAATGAAGATGAACATCTCCACGAAGGCAAAAAGCCCCAGGCTCCTGTAAGCCGCCGCCCAGGGGAAAAGGAAAACGAGCTCGACATCAAAGATGACGAATATGAGGGCATAGATGTAATAGCTGACGTTATACTGCACCCAGGCGCTTCCCACCGCTGTCTCTCCGCACTCGTAACTGCGATTCTTGATGGGATTAGGCCTGGAGGGCCTGAGCAACCTCGCGAAAAAGAAGGTGATCAAAACGAAAGCCACCCCGAAAATGAGAAACAGACCAACGTAAGCGTAATCAGAGGGCATTGTCTACCAAGTGATTTTTTTCACTTTCTCCAAAGAATTGGCACAAAAAAATAGAAATAATCTCTTCTTGTCAAGATTTTTCTGTTCTTTTTATGAAATTTTTGTGTGGAGACTGTCTCAAGCAGTCCAAGGGTCGGCCGCGGCCATCCGTTTCGGTCGGAGTTGAACCTCCACCGCAACGTTGGAGCTGGGCCTCAGCTTCGCTCCCGCTGGAAAGGCGCGTGCCCGCCGTATATTGAGGGATGCGAAGTGAGAGTCCCGTCAAAAGCGGAAAAGAGGAAAACAACCCAACAGGTCTGGATGACGACCATTGGCTTTCGCATCGGCCGACAAAGTCTGCACAGTAGACGAGGCCAATCGCCCTGAATTGGAGCAGCCAATTAAGCTAAGCAGAGAAGGGAGGCACGAGCCGAACCGAGCACACAACCCAGGTTAGGGGCTGCACCAGCATTTGGCTCCGCATGAGGTTTGGCCCCAAGCGCTTCAAAAGGCCGCCTGATCAAGTCCTGAACAGGAAATGGGGTCAAATTTTTGCTTGACAAACGCTTCTGTGTATGTATATTCCTCTTGACTGTATTGATGTATGCGGCCAGATGTTTTACCCTTCTATGGGGGAACGAAGCTATGAATAGAGCCATCCTGCTTTTGGTCATTTCATTGTTGGTCTTTTCGGGCACTTCATCCAGCGCGGCACAGGAGTTCGAATACCTCTCCAGCACCCTGTGGACGGATGTCAACGACGTGGTGGTAGACAGCACCAGAGATTATGCCTATTGCTCCCTCGCCAACGGTCTGGTAATACTGGATCTGTCTGATCCCGAGAGCTTGACCGTAGTGAGCCAATTCTATCTACAGGGGGAGGGCAACGGGATTTTCGCCGACAGTCAATATGTCTATCTTGCCGATGGTCGTTCGGGAATGCGGATCGTCGATATTTCCGACCCCTCCGATCCCGCTCTCAGTGGATCGCTGGATGTCAGTTCCTACGTGGTGGACGTGTTCGTCTCTCGTGAATATGCTTACTTGGCCACCAGCAGCCGAGGCTTAGTAGCAGCTAACGTCTCTGATCCCTCCAAGCCTTTCTCAGTGGGAAACATAGACACCTTGGATCCGCCTCTGCGGATTGATATAGGGGGTGACTATGCCTATCTTGCCGCTCAAGATTCCGGCTTGGTTATAGTCAATATCACAGATCCTTTCAACCTCTCTTTTGTCGGCAGATATGACACCCCCGGCACTGCCTCCGGGATTTACCTCTCTGGAGATTATGCCTATGTTGCCGATGGCAACTCTGGATTGCAGATCATTGATGTTTCCAACCCCAACGAACCTGAATTCGAGGCAGGTTACGACACTCCCGGTTACGCCTGGGATGTCCAGGTCATTGGCGGATACGCTTATGTGGCCATCGAGTTCGGCTTACGGATAATAGACGTCAGTGACCCTGGCAATCCAGGCCCCCACGCCGATCTGTATAGTAAAGGAGAGACCCACGGAGTCTGTGTCCTAGATACGTTGGCTTATCTGGCCAACGTTCTATATGGGGTGAAAGCAGTTGATATTTCCAGCCCCTTAAGCCCTAGCCTCATAGGAGAGTATGCCACCCCGGAGCAGGTTAGCGACGTCTTCGTCAGTAATGGCTATGCTTATGTTGCGGCACGTCACTCGGGGGTGTATCTGGTCGACGTCTCCGACCCTTTGGCCCCAGAAGTCATCGCTAATTACATTACCGGGTGGAAGACCAAAAGCGTCTACGTCAGCGGCAGATATTGCTATGTGGCTGACCATCGACCCGGGCTGAAGATACTTGACTTCTTTCACCCACCCGGGGACAGCACCCTGGTGGGAGAATGTAATACAGCCGGGAAAGCCTCCCACGTTTACGTTAGTGGCGAGTTTGCATACATTGCTGATTCAAAAAAGGGCTTAGCAAAAGTCGATGTCTCTGACCCCTCAGATCCCTATGTTCGACCAAAGAATTGCCCAACTCCGGGTGCAGCTCACCGTGTTCAAGTTGTGGACACCCTCGCCTACGTGGCTTATGGTGAAAACAATAACGGCGGTTTGCAGATAGTAGACGTCTCCGACCCTGATACCCTCATCTTTGTCAGCAACTGCCCCACCCCGGGAGAAGCTCAAAGTCTGCACCTTGTCGATACCCTCACCTACGTCGCCGTCCTTGGCACCACTTACAACGGATTGTATGTAATCAACGTATCTGATCCCAGGAGCCCTTTCATCGTAGGTAGTTGCCACACCCCGGGAAGTGCCCGCGGTGTCTATATCGATGGTGACTTTGCTTACCTCTCCGATGGTTGGACGGGCATACATATTCTTGACATCTCCGATCCTAAACACCCCCTTCTCGTGAGTAGCTACGACACCCCGGGTAGCGGCTCTGGGGTCTTTGTCGAGAACGGCTATGTCTACTTAGCAGATAAAAACTCTTTGATGATCTTTCGGCTCACTTGGACGGGGGTAGACGACCAAACTGGGAGTCCTACTGTTCCCTCTGCGTTTCACTTAGAGCAGAACTTCCCCAATCCCTTCAATGCAAAAACCGCGATAAATTACCAGTTGCCACATCGCAGCAAAGTGAGGCTGGAGGTTTTTGATCTCTTGGGGCGAAAGGTTGTAACCTTAGTTGACAGCAAACAAGACGCTGGATACTGGTCCGTGAGCTGGGAGGCTTCAAAGGTCAGCTCCGGTATTTATTTCTACAAGTTGACCAGCGGCGATTTTGTCGAAGTCAAGAGGATGACGGTTTTAAAATAGACTACCGATCTCTTAGATGATATAAGAAAGACCGGTTCTCTCAAAAGGAGAACCGGTCTTCTTGTTGTGCCTCTGCTGCTGTGTCCGGAGTAAACTCTATCCCTCGAAGTCCGCAGCGATCTTCGATATATTGCTGAGCCTGTTTCTCTTACAATACCTCTTCAACCCCGCAATTATCTCCAGAGGTGCCTTGGGATTTGTGAAGTTTGCTGTCCCAACCTGAACTGCTTTTGCCCCCGCGAGAAAGAACTGCAGGGCATCGTCGGTATTCGTTATCCCACCTATACCGATGACCGGGATTTGAACAGTTCTGGCAACTTTATATACCATGGCGACTGCAATCGGTCGAATTGCCGGCCCCGAGAGACCGCCGGTCAGGTTTGACAACGCAGGTTTTTTCTTGTCAACATCTATCACCATTCCCACGAGGGTGTTGATGAGCGAGATGCCATCGGCACCACCATCCTCCACTGCTCTGGCGATTACGGTAATGTCGGTCACATTAGGAGACAGCTTGGCGATTACAGGAAAGGAGCTTGCCTTTTTCACCATTGCTATGGTCTTAAGGGCCTGCTTGGGGTCACTGCCAATTTCGATGCCGCCGGCTTTCACATTCGGGCAGGAGATATTGACCTCCAAGGCATCAATTCCCCGTTTACGGCTCAGACGCTCGGTTACCTTGACATATTCGTTAATACTACTCCCCGCTATGTTGACGATCACTCGGGTCTTCAGCCTCCTCAGATAGGGCAACTTTTCTTTGATGAAATTGTCAACTCCGACATTCTGCAAGCCGATGGCGTTCAGCATTCCGGACGGAGTCTCCACCACTCGTGGTGGAGGATGTCCCTGTCGAGGCTCAAGAGTTATGGACTTGGTGACAATCGCGCCCAGCTTGCTCACATCGTAGAGCTCAGCATACTCCTCCCCATACCCGAAAGTGCCAGAAGCCACCCAGACAGGATTTTTGAACGACTTCCCAAAGAGCTTAGTTTTGAGAATGTCTTCTGTCCCTTGCGGCATACACAATCTCATGTGAAGCCATTATAGACCAAAAAACCAAAGAATGACTCGCGCTAGCGCGAGGGTGAGTACGCCGAGAAAGAAATACTTGAGTGCATCCTGCTGTTTCCCCTTAATAAGCGAATCGATAGAGGACGTGACTTCAATCGATATTCTCTCTTCCATTATGACCTTAAACTTAGACATTTCTCCTTCAATCCATTCAAGTTTGTCTTGCGCGAAGCTTGGCAACGGACCCCTATAATATCTATTTTGTACGGCTTCATCCAATGCTGAGATAACGACCTTTTTTACTCGTTCGGTCCAAGGACACCACTCGATCCATCTATTAGTGACAATGACAGTTAATCTCAATAACGTAGCATTTATGGTGCTCTCAATCTGTTTTTTTCTTAGCTCGAGATATGCTTGCATTTGTGCACCACTGCCCAGGGCACCTCTTGCAGCTAACTCTCCAGCTGCGCGCTTTTCTTCTCCTCTTGCCTCCTCGGCTGTTTTGTCAGCTTCTGCCCGGAATGTGTCTCTTACTATGTTCCTGAGTTTTTTCTCTCGTTTCCTCATAACGTCCCCAGATTCTGTCACTAATAGAGCAAGCTAGACCCGACAGTCTGTAAGCCCAGCCTCTCCTTGTCCTATCTTGGGCAAGACAAAAAGGACGGGACTAACCCGCCCTATCTGGTCAATCTCTCACCGGCACACACTTATAGCCGTACGCGTGCACTCCTGCTTTTCCGTCCGACTGGATCTTGCGGAACTCGATTTTCACCTTCATGCCGATCTTCAATTCCTCGATTTGGGCATCCGCAATCTGGCACATCATCTTTGCACCGTCGTCCAATTTGACAATCCCGACCGGATATGGCGCCTCGTCGGTGAAGGCCGAGGGAGCCACCCTGATTACCGTGAAGCTCTCCACCGTGCCGGTCTCTGCCAGCTTGACCGGCTCTAACTCTACACACTTTCCTTCAGGGCAGACCAACCGTGGAGGGAAGTATATCTCTCCGGTCTGGGGACACCTGTTGGCCTCTAATCTGTATCTCTGCGGAATCTCTCTCCAGATTCTTGCCGGAAACATCTACATCACCTCCAATATATGAACCACTGCGGAGCCGCCTGATCCACCCATGTTTTGAGTCAATCCAACTTTGGGGTTTTTCAACTGCCTCTCCCCTGCCTCCCCACGAAGCTGTTTGACCACCTCAGCTATCTGCCCAACGCCGGTGGCTCCCACCGGATGGCCTTTTGACTTGAGACCTCCAGAAGTGTTGATCGGCTTCTCGCCGTCCAATGCGGTCTTGCCCTCCAAGGCCGCGTGTCCACCTTTGCCCTTTTCAAAAAAGCCCAAATCCTCGGTGACCATGATTTCCGCGATGGTGAAACAATCGTGTACTTCGGCAAAGTCGATGTCTTTGGGGCTCTTTCCAGCCATCTCGTAAGCTCGCTTGGAAGCCTCCACGGTAGCATTCAAGGTGGTCAAGGATTTCCTGGAGTGAAGCGCAATACGATCGGTGGCGTTGCCAACTCCGAGAATCTTCACCAGAGGATTCTTGGAAATCTCTTTGGCTTTGTCAACTGAAGCTAAAATGGCACAGGCAGCTCCATCGGTTATCGGGGAGCAGTCCATCAAAGTCAGTGGGTCGGCAACCATAACGGCTTTAGCCACACCCTCCAGGGTAGTTTTGGACTGAAACTGGGCTAAGGGGTTTTTGCTGCCGTTGTCGTGGTTTTTGACCGCAACTGCGGAGAGCATATCCCTGGTGGTGCCGAACTCGTGCATGTGTCTCTTTGCCATCAGGGCGTAAAGCCCGGGGAAAGTAGCGCCGTGGAAGACCTCATATTCCTGGTCGGCGGCGGTGGCCAGAGCGTAGGTAGCACCATCGCCGGAGACGTCGGTCATCTTCTCCACTCCTCCGACGAGGACAACGTCACTCATTCCGGAGGCGACCTCTATGAAACCACATCTCACCGCTAGACCTCCGGAGGCGCAGGCGGACTCAACTCTGGTGGAGGGAATCGGAACCTTTCCGAGATAGTCAGCTAAGAGTGAGGCCAGATGTTCTTGGCCGACGAACAGCCCACTGGTCATACAGCCGACATACATCGAATCGATTTTGTCCACACCAGCGTCTTTAATGGCCAGAAGAGCCGACTCCACGAAGATGTCCCGAATCGATTTACCCCACAGCTCTCCCCACTTGTTCATCCCCACGCCAATTACACAAACCTCTCTCATATTTTCAGTCTCCTCTATTCAGCAGTTAAGATTTTGCCGCGGTATTTGGCGTAGGTGCCGTAGTCGATGTATCTCTTATTGTTGTCGAGCATGTACCGGGTGTTCAGTGCCAGATCCCTGACCTCGTTGATTCTCTCGGTGACGGTGAAGATAAAACCATCCGAGCCGGCACCGGAACCGTATGAGACCAACATGATCTTATCGCCCGGCTTGGAAATATCTAAGGTAGAGGTCAATCCCATCGGGGAGGAACCGGAGTAAGTGTTACCCAAAAGAGGGCAGAGCAGACCAGGCTCGATCTGTTCCGGTGTGAAGCCCAGCATCTTCCCCACCCTTTGGGGGAATTTCCCATTGGGCTGGTGGAAGATCACGTAGTCAAAATCTTTCGGCTCCGTCCCGGCTTTCTTCATTAATCCCTCGGCGCAGCCGGTGATGTGCTTGAAATAGGCCGGCTGGCCGGTGAAACGACCCCCGTGCCGCGGATAGAATTCTTGCTCCCGCCTCCAGAAATCTGGGGTGTCGGTCATGAAGGAGAAGGTTTCGTTACACTCTGCCAAGACCTTATCGTTGCCGAAGATGAAGGAAGCCGCGCCGGCGGCGGCGGAGTATTCTAAGGCATCGCCGGGAGCACCCTGAGAGGTGTCGGCGCCGATTCCCAGACCGTATTCTATCAATGCAGCCTTGACCAGACCGTAAACCACAAACATCCCCTCTGTCCCGGCCTTACAGGCGAACTCAAAATCGGCGCAGTGAATATCGGGGGTGGCCCCGATCGCTTCGGCAACGGTGGTGCCGGAAGGTTTCACCGCGTAAGGGTGTGATTCGGAGCCGATGTAGATTGCTCCGATCTTCTTGGGGTCGACATGCGGCCCTCGTTTGAGGGCGTTCTTGGTCGCCTCCACCGACATCGTGATGGTGTCCTGATCCGGCTGGGGAACCGATTTCTCCTGAAGCCCCAGACCGCGTTTGTATGAGGGGGCATCCGCTCCCCAGACCTTGGCGATCTCCTCCACCTTGATCCGGCACCTGGGGATGTAAGCCCCGTATCCGACAATTCCAACCATCAAAACCTCACTCTTTATTGGTTCATCCTTCTTGACTTCTTCGAATGGTGGATCAGACAACAACTCCCACCCAATAACCCACCCAGTGAAGCGAAAAAGGTTCGCTCCAAAAGTAGGCAATATATAGCCAAAACCGCACTTATTGTCAAGGTGATCAGAGCTGCGAGCCGGAGAGACATTCTGAGAATAAGCTTGACACGCAGACAAATCTGAGCAATAATAAAACGAGCAATTGTGACCGGTTGATGTGGTAATATGATTTCAAAAAAACGCAAGGTCCTGATGTTCGGACAGAAGGTCTTTGGCTCCCAAAGGCCCACTGTATCAATTGACTATTGTGATGTTCATACTTCTCTCTTTCCAGAAGAGTATGAGAAGCTACCTCGGCTTGTCGATTATGATTTAGTGCTTCTGGACTATTCGGCGTTTGATTTGGCGGGAACAGTATACGAGAGTCAACAGGAGATTTTTGAGAAGCAAATGCTGGAGGCGCTCTCCAAAGGGACGTGTTTCTGCATCCTGCATTATGAGGAGGATGTGCCTGCGCACGACCAGTACAACCGAGAGGATGGCTATATGGACAAGAAAGCAATTGAGTTCTGTATGAAGCGCCAAATAGGCTTTCGCTGGCTCAAGATGTTCGATATCCGCCCTTACAAGATCGAGCGTCCGATAATGTCAGGTCTCATTAATCGAAACGAATTCAAGGTGTACATCGAACGTTGGGGTGCCACTAAGAATGCATTTAAGGCCTACGGCGAGACACACTTTGAAGATGTAATATTCTCGCTTAGCGGTGGGTTGGCTCTCGGCTTCGCTATCTCAGGGAAAAGGAGAAAAGGAAAGCTTCTGTATTTGCCCTGTCAAAGGGACTTCGACCGACCCCAAGCAACCGTAGATTGTCTCACAACCCTAATCAAAAGCACGATAACTTATCTGACGCGCTCTTCGATAGAGTTGCCCCCTTGGGCCGAGACCCCTCTGTTCACCAAAGAGAAAGATTTGCACACGGAAACATCAACGTTGCAGTCAAGAATAGAAGAGCTCCAGACTTCGCTTCAACCCTACGAGATCGCTAAAGTACTCGCCTTTAAGAGTGAATACGACTTCGAAGAAGCTGTGCCACAGTTTTTCACAGGCCACCTAGGTATTTCCACGACACGTGACGAAGCGTTTAAGGAAGACTTCTGGATTCTCAATCAGAAGTCCGAGAAAATTGTTATAGCTGAAACTAAGACTTACGTCGGAGGATTGAAAAGGGGAGGCATTTACTCACTCTATAACCATAGACAAGACCGCGACCTTGACACAGCCTTCCCAGCTCTGCTTGTGGTGAACGCGCATCTGAAAGCGGGCTCGTGGAAGGAGAAGACAAGACCCATAGATGGTGAAGACTGCAAATGCGCAGCCAAGGAGAACATCCTGGTGATGCGGACTGAAGACCTTCTGTTTTTCTGGAACTCAATAGTAGAAAAACGACATAACAAGAATGACCTGTTGGCCATGATTCTTAAGCAAAAGGGCTGGGCTGAAGTCTCAGCAGACGGTAATATCACTCTCCACCACTAGCTACAGGGCATGTCGCTCTGCTCTTCCCAACACATTTTCTCCCATAGGATTTCTATTGACAGCTGAGTTGAAAAGCCCTTATATGGAGGTGAATTTCTCAGGATGGTGCAGTCAATGAAAAAGAGAGTCACTGCAATAATCCTTTCCTCTTTTTTCCTGCTTAATCTTTATCCTCTCTGCTTAATAAGTTTTTGTTATGCCGGCGAGAAGATACTCACCTTGAACGGCGACATGTTTTCGCCTCTTTCAGTCGGAGCGTACAGTTCGACTCAGCTTTCTGGTCATAGCTGCAAGCTTTTCGGGATATTACAGTCCGCCTATGTAATTTACGATTTCAGAGTGCCGAAATATCTGGACAGCTTCGCCGCCACCGCCAGAGTGAAAAACCCCCGAGCGAAAAAGATAGACGTTTACCTATACAACTATGGGAGCAAACAGGAACAGCAAATGCTCTCCAAGCCGGACTTAGACAGCAAATGGATCCGCTGGGAGTCCGTTCTCATAGACGGCGACTGGAGAAGCAGAAGCCCGGAGTTCATCTGGGCGAGGTCAAAAACCGGCGCTTTAGACTTTCTTGGCACTTACGGAGTCGTCAGGCTTATGTTTTACGCCGATGGCGGGCTCCCTCCGGACGAGGACGAGATCTACTTCATTGACAAGGTCAGCTTGATCTGGTCTGAGGACATCAACATCGATTCTTTGCTTCAGGCTCTTTCATCCGACAAGGTCTGGCGCGAAGGCGATTTCCTTGTGACGGAGGGGATTGGCATTCGACCTCAGGGAGTTCCCCCGGGACAAGCTCGAGCCATGGCAATGAGAGCCGCCACCGTCGGCGCCCAGAGGAATTTTGCTGAGGTGTTGGGTGAAATCGAGACGGTCAAAAGCGGCTCTCAAGCAAAGAGCATCGCCGCTACCACCGTCCGCGGTGCCCGCATCCGCGAGACGAAATACTTGGATGACGGTTCCGTCAAAGTGATTGTGGAACTGCCCCTCAGCGCCCTGAAGCAAAAATAAACCTCCGCGACTGTCCTCAAAGTCATCGGGGCATTCCGTTCCTTTTTTGCAGATATTGCTATCTTCCGAAAATATGTCTTAGTTCTAAAAGCAGTCTGGGGTCCCTTGACAATGCCGTGAAGAATACCCTCTTTATTGTCCTCTTCTCCGGTGGGAGATCCGACAAGAGGTGGGCAACGCGGTTCAAGCTATCATCTGACAACTTTATCACCCCCTCCTTTATTATGTAGTAAGCGCGATGAATCTTGCCCACCCTCTGATGCCAGAGTTTGTGGTACTCCTGCAATCTTTCCTTGGAGGTATCTCCCTGCTTAATGGCAGAGGCAGCCACCTCTCCGGCCAATTTCCCCGCTATCATGCCGTTTAAGATACCGGCCCCGGTCATGGGATTGACCTGACGGGCGGCGTCGCCGACTAACATAATCCCATCTCCGACGATCTCCTTCAAAGTAACAGAGACCGGAATGCCACCCGCAACCATGGAGATAATCCTGGCGTTCGGGAATTTTTCGTGGAGGAAATCGTCCAAAAAACTCCTGGCGGTTTTCCCCTTGAGACGATCAGCGGCAAGCCCGACGCCAACAGACCCCACCCCCTCCCCCTTGGGGAAGCACCACAGGTAACCTCCAGGGGCAACCTCTTCTCCAAAATACAATTCGCTAAAGTTCTGGTCGACGCTCTCATCGTAAATCTGGTATTGCAGTCCGGATTCGATATTGTGAAGCGAAAGCGCAGTTTTGAAACCAGCCCAGCGCCCCACCCGCGATTCCACCCCGTCGGCGGCAATGATGATTCTCGATGTGACTTTTTTCTCAGTCCCGTTCTGAGAGATTTTTGTGCGCCAGCGGTGATCGCCAGCTCGCTCAATCGAAGTCACCTGAGAATTCAACCGGATTTCAGTTCCAGCCTCTCCCGCAAGCTCCGCCAACTTTCGGTCGAATATCTTTCGTTCCAAGATCAATCCACTTCCCTCGACGGTAAGTTCAACCGCGGTTCCATCCGGAGAGATTAAACGGGCGCCTTTCAACCTTCTAGAGATCAAAGAAGGGTCAGGCTTCAAGAATTCTGCCAGACTCGTCTCCCCTACACCCTCAGCGCACCTGGTCGGAACCCCAAACTCCCTTCTGCGCTCCACCAAGAGAACCTCGGCACCTCCGATGCAGGCGAATCGAGCCGCGGTAGTCCCCGCCGGGCCACCTCCTATGACCACAATTTCAAAATCGGTCTTCATCGGAAACCTCCCGCATAGCCCCCAGCGGGCAGGCAATCACGCAGTTCTCGCAGTCGGTGCATTTCTCCAGGTCAATCCTGATATCTCTCTCGGCCAGAAAAATTGCATCCGGCTGGCAAACGGCCACACAGGTACCACAAAAGTCGCAGAGCTCTCTATCGACTGCAATCATTTTCTCGAAGTGATAAGTTGACGCTCATCTTCAAAAAAACTATATTGGCACTCCGAACGTTTTCGGGTCATGTGGAATATATGTCGATAAACAAATCTCGGCAATTATCTTTTGCCCTTATCATAATCATCTTGACACTCGTTTTCTCCTCTCGTACTTACGGACAGAAAACCGTGACCTTACCTCTCGACCACTGGGCTTACAAGATTGTCGAAAGGTTTCAAACAAAAGGATACTTGACAAACATCGCTGACCTTACCAAGCCTTACACTCGAGAGGAGTTCGTCAATTTCATCCTGAAGGCAGATTCTAGCATAACCGAAACCTCAAACCGAATCGACCACAAGCTCCTGCAGAAACTAAAAGCGGAGTTCAACGAGGACTTGCAGGACCGGGGAATGTGGGAAACTGACCTCAAGGAGCAATCGCATTTGGTGAAATGGTACGGGGAGGATTACCGCTTCTTTTTTGACCCAGTTGTGAGGTTAGAGGGTTTTTCCAATTGGGGTGACAACTACGGGGAAGCTGAGAAAAACTATCGCCACACCGTGGGTTTAATTGCCAGAGGTTATATTAGAAACTCCCTCGATTTCTATCTTTACACTCACGACAATCGTTTGGGGGGAGACCACGTTTACACCGATCGCTCCGAGATCGACGATAAGGGCGTGGGATATGTTAGTTTCGAGGACGGCGACGTCGACTACGATAAAACGGATGCCTCGGTCTCCTTCAAAACGAAATGGTTCGATTTCACCCTGGGGCGAAACTCCCTACAGTGGGGTCCGGGCTCCTCGGGTCAACTCTTACTCTCAGATCAAAGTCCCGCTTTCGACATGATAAGGCTCACGACCACCGTCGGCAGAGTCAAGTTCACCTACCTCGCCGGGGTTCTGCAAACCGACCTGGTTGACTCCACCTTGAGCTACACTCCGGTCTCCGGGAGATTCCGAGGCATCAAAAAAGAGAAAAGGATTGCCGCCCATCGCCTGGAATTTCGACCGCACCGCAATCTTGACCTTTGCCTCTCGGAGGTGGTGATCTACGGGGAGCGAGATTGGGAACTGGGCTATCTAATCCCGGTGGTTTTCCTGTGGTCCGAACAGCACAACTTACAAGACCGTGACAATCTCCTCATGGGTTTCGACTTCCGCTGGAATTTCCGCCCGGGATGGAGAGTCTATGGAGAGATCGTGGTTGACGACATCTTCATCAGCAAGCTAGCCTCTGATTGGTACGGCAACAAGTGGGGAGCTACTTTGGGACTCTCCGCGGTTGACCCTTCAGGTTTGACGGCGACGGACTTTGCCGCAGAGTACACCCGTTTAGAACCCTATCTTTACACCCACTTCTTCCCCGTCAACGTTTACAAGAATTACCACTCCCCTCTGGGACACTGGCTCCAACCCAATTCCGACCTGATATACTTAAAGGGTGGTTGGTGGATTTCGCCATATCTGAGAGATGAGATTCAACTCTCCTACATGCGTCACGGCGCCAATCCTCCGGGCGGAAACGTCGGCGGTGATATCGACCTCTCTCACCGGACCGGTGACCCCACAGAAAAGAAGTTCTTAGATGGCATTCGCGAGAAGAGACTCACTCTTGAGGACCACATAACCTACGAACCTTATCCGGAGCTCTTCGTTCACCTCCGGGGGGGAGTCTCCAGCTCGAAGAACATCGTCAAGCCGGATGGCAACCGCGGAGACTTCACCGATTATAGGATCGCAATCGGCCTCACTTACAGGTATTATTGAAACCGTGAAATCCAACTCCTTCAGAATGAGGTGGCATCAGTTTAAGGGAAACCTTCCCCGGTTCTCTCAGTTGCTCAACCTTTTCAAGGTCGCCGGTGGATATTGTTTGACTTATCTCACCAAGAGGGATTTCCACTGGGGATTGCCTGTTGTCCTGATGGTGGAACCCTCCAGTCTGTGCAACCTGAGATGCCCTCTCTGCCCGGCCGGGACGAAAGAACTCAAAAGAACCGAGGCCTTCCTATCAATCGATTATTTCAGAGATGTTTTGGAAGATGTCGGGCACCAGATCAAGCTCCTGCTCTTGTGGAATCAGGGGGAGCCTTTTCTCCATAAGGACCTTTTGGAGATGATACGCCTCGCCAAGCACAGAGAAATCTACGTCAAAACCAGCACCAATGGACATTTCATAAACACAGAGGAGCAAGCCGGGGAGATAATCGAGTCTGGGTTGGACGAGATAATTGTCTCTATCGATGGTGCTGACAGTGAGACTTACCGAAAATATCGTCTAGGAGGGGACTTTGAGAGGGTCACCAGAGGAGTCCAACTTCTGGCCTCTCAAAAAAGAGAACGGAAATCTCTGACACCGATTATCGACCTGCAGATGCTTCTGACTAAAGACACCGAAGGACAAGTAGAGGAGATGAAAGGATTCACTCGCAATTTGGGCGCGAATATCCTCTCCCTGAAAACCCTGCAGGTTACGAATCTGAAAGAGGCAGAAGAATTTCTCCCGGAGGATGCTTCTAAGTGGCGATACAAGAAGACCGAGGAGGGACTGAAGACCAAGTCGAAAAATCACAAAGGCTGTCGACGACTGTACTACAGTCTGGTCATAAACTCTGACGGAAAGGTCTCTCCCTGCTGCTTCGACAAATTCGGCAAATACAGCTTCGGGGACCTTGACCAAAACGGAAACCTTCCCGGAATCTGGAGAGGAGGAAAATTCAAAAGCTTCAGAACCGCCTTATTGGACAACTCCCACGCTTTTGACATCTGCAGAAATTGCTCCGAGGGTCTGGAAAATCTGTATTATCGAAGGTTTTACCTATAGCTATGAGAGCCTAACCGCAGGGTAGCCCCCTGGCCTCGGCCAGGGGGAACGTCACAAAGGTCGCTGAAAAGAATGGCTTCATCCAAAAAAAGAAAAGAAACTGCTGAACCGAAAAAGCAGACTCAAAAGAGAAGGCCCAAGTTCCTCCGCACTTGGGTTGGACTAGCGCTTCTCTGGGGAGCAATTGCTGGCGTTGTGCTCTCGTTGTATCACTACCTCTACCTCAACCGATTCACCGATTTCAGCTATCTTCTGTCCCTGTTCGCAGTCGACTTGGTATTCAGCTTTGTGGCTGCCTTTATCCTCTCTTTTGTTCTTGCAAGGCTTTTCTTCAACACTCCAAAGAAGAGGAGAGGCAAATCTCTCTTATTCTACAACCTGATCGTGGTTCTGCTGGTGGCGGCCACAGTTTATGGTTACAATAACTGGAATGTCAATCGGCAATTCAACGTCATCCTCATCGTCAGCGACGCCACCCGCGCCGATCATCTATCCTGTTACGGTTACGAGCTCGAGACCACCCCAAACATTGACCAGTTTGCCCGGGAGGGGATTCGGTTTGAAAACCCGGTTGCACAGGGATCACATACAATCGTTGCCACTCCGGCGATACTGGCCTCGGTCTATCCCACCATTCACGGACTGACGCACTACCGGGCGGTGCTTTCAGATTCCATCACTCTGATTTCGGAGCTATTGAAAAAGGCGGGATATCGAACCTTCGGCATTAGCACAAATCCGCACGTCACGGAGAACAACGGGTTCGCCCAGGGCTTCGACTACTATGAATCAGATCGGGGCTGGCAAAACACCGATGCCGAGGTAGTAAATCAGAAATTCCTTCGCATCTTGGACGAATATCAAACCAAAAAATCCCTTGCCTTTCTCTTCTATATAGATCCGCATACTCCATACGATCCGCCTCAAGCTTATCTGCGAAAGTTCCACGTCGACCCGAATGTGAAGATCACAAACTGGGGTTCTGACAACCTGCTCCCGATGAGTGAAGCGGAACGACGCGACATTGTCGCCAGATACGACGGCGAGGTCAATTACTTCGATAACGAGTTCGGAAATCTGATGCAGGAGTTGAAGAAAAGAGGGCTCTATGACCGCTCGCTGATAATCTATACCTCCGACCATGGCGAGGGTTTCTGGGATCACGGCTTAGTGGGTCACGGTAACTCTCTTTATGAAGAGTTGTTGCGAGTGCCACTCGTGATGAGATTCCCGGTAATGGTGAAGTTTCCCAAGTTCCAGTTAGGCGGCAAGGTCTTAACCCAACCCGTTCGCCAGATCGACATAGTGCCGACCATTCTGGATTTCCTCGCAATTGAGAGGCAGGGGCTGATCTTCGGAACCAGTCTTTTGCCTTTGATTTCCGGAAAGAGGGAGAGTTTACAAGAGCTGGAATACGTCATCAGCGAGGAAATCCTGCAGCAACCGGAATTGCATGACATCAGGTCAATCCGCTCTGGCCCCTGGAAATACATCATCACTCGAGATTTCGAGAATAACGAATATAGGCGGGAGCTTTATAACTTATCTCAAGACCCCGCTGAAACCGTCAATCTGTTCGAGCAGAAAACCTCACTGGCGATGGAACTGCAAGGCAGATTGTTCTCCGAACTTTCCCATTTGGAAAGGCTCAAAACCAGACCCAAGATCTATATCCCCGACAAAGAGACTCTCGAAAGGCTGAAAGCCCTCGGATACATTAAGTAGGATACAAGAAGCAAGATACAGAGGAAAGGAATCCAGAAATCGTTTTTCCTACAGAAAGCCTCAAAAAAATCTTGTGAAATTTTTCTTTAAGTCTTATATTCCCGCCGAATTGCTTTTGGGATTGAAGACGGCAGCGCTTTTAGAAGTTTCAAAACTGGATAGGAGGTAATAATGGCCACCAAACCCGGTTTCCCCGGACTTACCAGTTGGCTATTACAACGCCTGACCGGGCTTTTTCTAGTGGTGGGACTCTTTATTCACGTAAACGTCATCCACTTCACCACCGAGGCCCGCCTGATCGATTTCTCTTCAGTCACCACCCGTCTGGCCGAGAACCCCACCGGCTGGGGGATATTCTATGTGATCTTCCTTTTTGCTTGTATCTATCACGGCCTTAATGGAATTTGGGCAATAATACTGGACTTCAAACCCGGAGCGGGACTTTTGAGATTCTACCTGGTTGCCCTTTGGCTCATAGGGATCTTCTTCAGCGCTTACGGACTCTTCGGTATCTTCGGGCTGGTTCGTGCAGGAGCCTAAAAAGAAAACAAGGAGTAACAATGAACATATTCAAAGCTATTGGTGGAACTTACAATGAGGTCAGGCTGAACCCCAACGTCGGCACCTGGTCGTTTCTGCTTCACCGACTCTCGGGGATATTGCTGGCCTTCTATCTGTTCATGCACTTGATTGTGATTGCCACCTCTCCAGGAAATGCCGGCGCCTTCGACTCCCGGCTGGCTGCGGTGCAGACCAGGCTCTTCCACCTTCTGGAGATCGGACTGGTGGGAGTAATCTTTTTTCACATGCTCAATGGTCTGCGTATCCTCGTGGCCGACTTCTTCTACCTGACCAGACAACATCAGAAACTGCTCTGGATCGTGGTGATAATCTTCATCATCATCATGGCTTACGCCACCGCGGTTATGTTGCCGAAGGTCTTTCACCGGGAGGTCACTGAGGTAGCCCAGATTGTGGGAGGGCTGAGATGATTTTCCACGACATCATAGTAGTTGGAGGAGGGTTGGCGGGCTTGAGGGCCGCCATCGCCGCCAAAATGAATGGGGTTGACGTCGCGGTTATCTCGAAACTGCACCCGGTCAGATCTCACTCCGGGGCCGCCCAGGGAGGCATCAACGCCGCCCTGGCCAACAATCCCGAAGGCAAGGACGATACCCCTGAACGACACGCCTACGATACCATTAAAGGCTCGGATTTCCTTGCGGATCAGGAAGCGGCCTTCATTATGACGAGCACCGCTCCCGAGATAATACGCGAGATGGAACATTGGGGATGTCCTTTCTCTCGATTTGAAGATGGTTCCGTCGCCCAGAGGCCTTTCGGCGGCGCTGGTTTCCCCAGAACCTGCTACGGAGCCGACAGAACCGGCCATTACCTTCTGCAGACCCTTTTCGAGCAGTGCGTCAAGCACCAGGTCAAGATCATGGAGGAGTGGTTCGTCCTGGGACTCTCGATTGATGACAACCGCACCTGCCGCGGAGTTGTCTGCCTCGACCTGCACAACGGCAATCTCGAGATGGTCGGTGCCAATGCGGTGATATTCGCAACCGGCGGCTCCGGCAGGATGTATGGAACCAAAACCTCCAATGCCCTGACCTCCACCGGGCTGGGAATCGCAATGCCTTTCTGGGCTGGAGTTCCGATAAAGGATATCGAGTTCGTGCAGTTCCATCCCACCACCCTCTTCAAAAACAACGTCTTGATGACCGAGGGCTGTCGTGGTGAGGGAGGATATTTGATAAACAAGGACGGCGAACGCTACATGGGCCGGTATGTTTCCGAAAAGGTTATGGAACTGGGGCCCCGGGATATTGTCTCCCGGAGTACCCAAACCGAGATTGAGGAGGGGCGTGGGGTTGAGGGGAAATACGTCTATTTAGACCTTCGCCACTTAGGGGCCCAAAAGATCATGGAACGGCTTCCCGGCATCAGGGAAATCTGCATTGACTTCATCGGCATCGACCCCATCGAGGAGCCAATCCCCATTGTCCCCGGCATGCATTACACCATGGGGGGAATCGATTGCGACCAGGACGGGAAGACCGAGGTCCCGGGATTCTATGCCGCCGGAGAGTGCGCCTGTGTCTCCGTTCACGGCGCCAATCGTCTGGGAGGCAACTCTCTCTTGGAGACGGTAGTCTTCGGTCGTCGCTCCGGAGAGGATGCCAGCAAATATGTCAAAGACAAAGAGAAGAAGGCACAGGAATCAGCACTCAAAAAGAGTCTGGAGGAGGTCAAAGGGCAGCTCAACACCATCGGCGGCGGAAACGGTAAGGAAAATCCCTACGAGATAAGGGATGAACTCGGCGACGTGATGGTCAAGCACTTCGGGATTTTCCGCACCGGGGAGGAAATGAAAGAGGGTCTTGAAAAACTCAACGGGCTGATCGAGCGCTTCAAAAAGATAAGGCCCATTGACAACTGTAAAGCATGGAACTTCGACAAACTCTGGATAATGGAGCTTGCCGGCAATCTATGCCTCACCGAATGTATTGCCCTCGGAGCCCTGAATCGTACTGAGAGTCGTGGCGCTCACTTCCGCCGTGACTTTAGCAAACGCGACGATGCCAACTGGTTGAAGCACACCCTCTATCGACATACCCCCGAAGGACCTCAGATTGGTTACAAGGAGGTCCAGCTTGGCCGCTTCGAACCCGAAGAGAGGAAGTATTAGAGGAGACCCAAATGGCATATTTGAAGATTTTCAGATACGATCCCTCCGGGGGGGTTGAACCCCACTTCAAGAGATACGAGCTCCCCCCCGAAAAGGGGATGACGATTCTGGAGGCCCTCTTCTGGATACTGGAGAACAAGGACCCCTCCCTGGCCTTCCGTTGCAGTTGTCGAGAGGCAGTTTGTGGCTCCTGCGCGGTGCACATAAACGGCGAATACCGTCTGGCCTGCAAAACTCAGGTTGACCCTCTGGGCGAGGAGATCACCATTCGTCCCCTCACTCATCTACCCATCTTCAAGGACTTGGTAGTCGACATGAAGCCCTTCTTCGATCAATATGAGAAGATAAAGCCCTACCTGATGCCCAAGGAGGAACCACCCGAGAGCAAGGAGTATTTCCAGAGCGTCAAAGACCGCAAGAAGATCGATAGTCTCGTGGATTGCATTCTCTGTGGGGCCTGTTACGGGAGTTGCCCGGTGGCAATGGGCGATCCCGACTATCTGGGCCCGCATGCACTGCTGAAGGCTTTGCGCTTCGTACAGGATACCCGCGACGGTGCTAAGACTGAACGCCTGGCAATCGTCGCCACCGAGCACGGGGTCTTCCGCTGTCACACCATTTTCAATTGCCAGAAGGTTTGTCCTAAGGACTTAGACCCCACCGGCGCAATTGCTAAACTGAAAATGAAGTCAATCGGCTTCAAGCTGAAAAGCATGTTCGGCTTCGCTCGCTCAGCAGGCTAAGTGACTCACAGGGCAACTTCTCTGGCAGCTGCCATGCCAGACAAGATTCTCACTCTTCAAGCAGAAACAGGGAGGTTCCCTATTGTAACCTCCTTCACCGGCAATATTCATATCTGTCAATCGGCCTCATAGCAGTCATCCTCTCTGTTTCTCACACCAACCGTACAGGAAACAAGCATATGAACTCCGTTCCGGCAATGGTGCGACTACAAATTTGTGACTCACGCGAAATGGATCCGGAATTCAGAAGATTGCCAAGCCACTACCAAGCAGGATTTCTTCAACGGACTTGTCAAAATATGTTTGCCCCTACTTCCGTTTTTCGTATATATGTATGAGAACATGAAAGAATGAGGTATGGACTATGAAAACCCACCTGATTAGACTTGCCACTTTGGTCATCATTATCCCCCTGTTTTGGGCAAAGCCTGGGAATCCCATTGAAGCCGTCGAGGAGCCTTATATCCCCGACATAGAGACCTTCATGCAGATCGGTTATTGCGCTAGCCCGGCAATCTCCGAGGATGGGAGAGAAATCTTTTTCACCTCGAATATGTCCGGAGTCAGTCAATTGTATCGCCTGACGGAAGGAGGCTGGCCTTACCAACTAACTCTCTTCCCCGACGGCATTGATTTCTACATCATCTCTCCCGATGGAGAGTTCGCAATCGTTGGAGCCTCAACGGGTGGCAGCGAACAATCCCAACTTCACTGGGTGGATGGGAGAACCGGTCGAGCAAAAGTCCTCACAAATAAGCCTGAGGTTAGATATGGCACCATCGTGATCGGTCCCGATAAGACCCACATCTATTATCGCAGCAACGAAAGGAACGGGAGAGATTTCGACATCTACTTGATGAACCTCGCCACTGCAGAAGAGACTGTGATCGCAGAACTGGAAGGTGCCAATGCCGTCGAGGACATCACCAACGACGGCAAGACCCTCCTGCTCTCCCACTGGACTTCGAACTACAACTCCGACCTGTATCTATTCGAAATCGATTCGAGACACAGAGAGCATCTCACCCCTCACAAAGGCAACGTCATCTACGACTACCCAGCGTTTTCGGCGGACGGTCGCTTCATCTATCTGATTACAAACGACAACAAGGCAGGCCTTCTGCGAGTCGCCAAAATTGAGGTTGCCACCAAAGGAATTGATTACCTCCAGGAGGAGACAACCTGGGAGACAGAGGAGATGGTCCTAAGCCCGGAGGGGAAATACCTCGCCTGGGTCTTGAACGAGGATGGCTACGGCAATCTCCACATAAAGGATTTAGTGACCGGAGAGATGTTACCCACTCCACCTCTGAGCGGGCTGGTCACAGAGCCGTATTTCGCCAGAGACGGAAAGCTGCTCTTTGTCTTCAACAGCCCCACCAAGACCGAGGACGTCTGGATGTGGGATCTTCACAACTTGGAACTGAAGAAGCTGACCAACTCCATCTACGCCGGGATTGACCCCTCCCTGTTCGTCGAGCCGCAACTGGTCAGATACAAGACCTTCGACAAACGAAAGATCCCGGGGTTACTGTATCTGCCGCCAACTTACAGTGGTGAGCCAATCCCGTTTATCGTTCACGCCCACGGAGGTCCGGAGTCACAGTTCCGCCCCTATTTCTATCGCCACTTTCAATACCTCCTCCTGAACGGTTACGGAGTCTTCGCTCCCAACGTCAGAGGCAGCTCCGGCTACGGCAAGGAGTATATGGCCCTGGACAACTACAAGAAACGACTCGATTCCGTCAAGGATCTCAAATACGCGGTGGAATGGCTGATTAAGAAGCGCTACACCAGAAAAGGGATCGTGGGTATCAAGGGCGGGAGCTACGGCGGTTACATGGTCTTGGCGGGAATCACTGAATATCCGGATCTCTTCTCGGCGGCATTTGAGAGTGTGGGAATCGCCAACTTCGTCAGCTTTCTGGAGAATACCCGCGCCTATCGTCGCGCCCTCCGAGAGGCCGAATACGGACCATTAACCGACCGTAAGTTCCTGAGAAAAATCTCCCCCATCCACAAGGTCGATAAGATCGAAACCCCCCTTCTGGTTGTTCACGGCGAAAATGACCCCCGGGTGCCGGTTGGGGAGGCCCGGCAGATAATAAAGGCTTTGTCAGACCGAGGAGTTGCCGTCGACAGCCTCATATTTCCCGACGAGGGACACGGTGTCTCCAAGAGAAAGAACAACCTCATCCTCTACCGTCGCATGGTCGATTTCTTCGACAAACACTTAAAATAGGGAACAGGGGACAGGAAACAGGGAATTATCTGTAAATCAATAACTCATTCTAACCCATAGGGCGGTGAATTTATCACCGCCGTTCCTTTGGACAGAGGGAGGGTCGGATAAATTCCGACCCCTACGGGTTTATTTATAGCGGAAACCTTCAGGTTTCCAAAGACAGCAAACAGGAGACAGGAAACAGGAATTAGGATTTAGGAATTTGGGAGCAGAAAGCGCATAGTTGCCATTCACTATTCACCATTCACCATTGACGATCTCTAAGACACCCCTAGAGCCCTCAATCTCTGCCGGGCCTCTTCGGATACGAGAGAATCTTCGTAGTTCTCCATTATCTCTTTGTAGACTTGACCAGCCTCCTCCTCCTTTCCCAAATCTTCTGACAGTATTTTGGCTTTCAAAAGCAATGAGAAAGGAGCATAGAATCCATCGGGGGAACTATCGATGATTTCGTCGAGCGATTTCAGAGCATCCTTGGGTCTCTCCAATTGCTGATTTGTCGAGGCACGACGATAGGAGAGCATATCCCTCAAAAAAGCATTTTGGGAATAGTCAAGCGATTCTATGTGAGCAAGAACTCGGTCAAATTTCCTCTGTGCTTCCAAAAGAAAGAGGTTCGCCAGAGGGATCAGTTGACTCGAACTCGTATCCTGCAGTTCGATGAGGAGGAACTGTCTCTCGAGACAGTCATTTATGAAAAAGCCTTTGGGGAAGTCTCGGATTAGTCTACCGTATATTCTCTTCGCGTCCTGGTAATTGCCGGAATAGAGCTCTAGGTCTCCGCGGCGCAACCGCGCCTCCTCCACTGCCGGCGACTTCTCTCGACGGGAGGCCACCTCTTCGTAGAGTTCTGAGGCCATCTCAAGCTCATTCATCATCAAAAGGCAATCGGCACTGCGCAGTTTGGATTGCAGGCGATAAGCGCCCAGGGGGTAATCCCGGATGACCTTCTGGAAATCCTCTAACGCTCTCTCTGGATCGTTCAACTCATAGAGCTCGATCTCGGCGACGGCGAAGCTGGCCTCCGCCTTCAACTTCAAATGTGCCTTGGATTCGACCACCTCCCGATAAGTCTCTATAGCCCTCTGGCTTTGCCCGAGACCCTGATAGGCCTTCGCCATGTTGACGAGAGCCCGATGTCTTGAGGGACCAGAGGGCGGTTTCTTGTCAAACAGATATTTGATGGCCTCCCGCGCAGTTCTGTAAGCCTTATATTCTAAGCATCTGGAGGAGAAATCGAGCAGAGGAGTGCTCTTCCTCTCGGAGAGCAGTTCACAGATCTTGTAGTGCTCCAGGGCCTGGTCGAACTCTCCGGCCCCCAGCAGAATCTCACCGTATAGCCGATACAGGGTCACATCCTTAGGACTCCGGCGGATGGCACTCGAGATGGCAGACTTGACCTCCCCCTGGTCGGCGCCGGTCTGAATTATGGACGATAGCCTCAGGCTCACACTCCTCAGCTTCTGTGGGTTGCCCCGAAGGTGAAGCAGATACTCCTGGGAGGCCTCCTTCCACTCTCCCATGTTCTCATACATGCCTGCGATCTCGAAGGCGAAGGCGTAAGGCTTCTTGAGGTTTTTGCGGGCCAAACGATAAGTCTCTATCGCCTCTGAGAACTTCCTGTTTCGGGCGTACGTCTCTGCGACCACTCTATAGGTGTTGATCTCCCGGGGTTTGCTTCTTAAAGCCCCCTCCAGAAGGGCTCTTCCCTCCTTGGTGCGTTCCTGCTTGAAGTAGAGGTCCGCCAACTCCGAGAGAAGTTGTGCGCTCCCCGGGTTCTTCCTCAACTCCTCTTTGAGAAAGAGCTCCAGCTTCTCATATTCTTTCAGATTCAGGTAAGCCTCTCTGAGTAGCTCTCTGGCGAATGAGTCCTTTGGATTGGTCTCTAAGACCTTCTCTAAGATCTCTAGCGCCTCCTCATATTTGCCCTGATCTATCAGTCTGCCTGCGTGATGCACCCTGGGGTTATCGGTGAGGTGAAGCCGGAAGGGGAAAAACAGCTCCTCTTGTTGTCCCAACGCCTCTTGCACAAACAAACAGCAAACAATTGCCAAGACAAAAAACAGAGCCAATTCCGCAGGCGCTTTTCGAAGAACAACCCCCCTCCCGGTAAGTTCTTGAAACCTATTTAGAGAGTGACTTGACATTCTCTTCTGGAGACTCACCTATTCTCGTTCAGACTCTCCGAAAGCCTTTTGAAATAAGCCTTGACCAACTCCTCGTATTGCAATGGATAGCTCTCTTTCAAAGCCTTCTTAATCTCCTCTTTCCTTTCATCCTTGGTTTCACCCAGGTCGGTCAACTCTGGAGGACTCCGCCTGAGCATATCTTCGGCGGTGTCGGCTCTTCTTTTCTGGGTATAATCCTGGCGATGAAGCGACTTCTGGTAATCCAACAGGCGCGTCAGAATTCTCTCTTGTCGGTCGACCACCTCTTGATTGAGTCTCCTTCGTTTCAGGTCCTCAATGACCTTACTCATCTCCTCCTCGGTCCCCTCCAGGCGCCCCAGAGTTTGACCCTCTCCCTGCATCTGTTCGAAGAGTTCCCTCAGAGACTCCCTTATGGCCTCCTGTTCAGCGGCCAGCCGTCCCAACATATCCTGGTGGCTCATAGAGAGGCGCTGTTGACTTCCAAGGGCCTGTGCGGTCTGTTGATTGAGGCTCCCCTGTCTCTGGCCCAAGCTCTGAAGCTGCTGGAGCATCTGGGAGGCACCGCTGGCGCTCCCGGAGCTCTTGATCTGGTCTAAGGCCCTGAGCAACATATCCACCGCCCGGTTCAGATTTGCCATCGCTCTTACCTGGCTGACCCTGGCGTTGGGGTTTTTAGCGTCCAGCCTTTTTGTTGCCGCCTCCATCTCTCCGGCCGCAAGTGAGATAGCCTTTGACACCTCAAAGGGTATGAACAGGCTGATCTCGGAGACCTCTCGGACATCCTCTAAGACCTTGTAAGTGCCGGACTCAAGATTCTGCTGCTCCCGCGCCAAGGGCCTCAGTTCCGGGTCGCGATGTTTCCTCTCCTTAACCTCATCGTGGAGCTCCTCCTGCCTCCCGGAAAGGTAGAGCAGGTCAAAAGTCGCTTTCTTGATCGCCCTTATTATCTCCGCCGAAAGACAGGAGCTCATGCACTGCTGCATACCTTGGAAGTCGGCAAGCATGGAGGCGAAGCTTTCTGACAGTTCCCCGCCACACTGCCCCGCCTTCTGCATCTGACCGCTTTGAAGGTTCTGTTGCATCTCGGAGATATT
>JAUWHO010000047.1 GCA_030605835.1 Candidatus Zixiibacteriota bacterium
GCATCTCGGAAAAATCTCTCCACCGGATACTCCTTCATGTATCCGTAACCGCCGAGAATCTGCACCGCCTGATTGGCGACCCAGTTGGCGGTCTCGGAGGCGTAAAGCTTTGCCATGGAGGCTTCAAACCTGCACCCCTCCCCCTTGGACTTGAGCCAGGCGGCCTTGTAGACCAACAATCGGGCGGCATTTATCCTGGTAGCCATGTCTGCCAGCTTGAACTGAATTGCCTGAAAATTGCAGATCGGCTGTCCGAACTGTTTTCTCTCCTTGGAATAGCTCACTGCCTCCTCGAATGCCGCCTGCGCGATTCCCACCGCCTGTGCCGCCACCCCGATTCTGCCGTGCTCCAAGATGGAGAGGGCGATACTGAATCCCTGGTTCTCCTCCCCGAGGAGATTCTCCGCCGGCACCTTACAATCCTCCAAGATAATCTGGCGGGTATCGGAGGTTTTGATTCCCAGCTTTTTTTCTTTCGCCCCCAGAGTAAGTCCCGGGGTGTCACGCTCCACTGCAAAGGCGGAGATTCCGTGGGAACCCTTCTCCCGATCGGTGGCGCAGAAGATTACGTAGATCCCCGCAATCCCGCCGGAGGTGACGAAGGATTTGGTACCGTTCAGTGTATAGTAGCCGTCCTTTTCGACTGCGGTGGTTTTGATGTTGGCGGCGTCACTGCCCGCTTCGGGCTCGCTCAAACAGTAAGCCCCGATCCACTCCCCGGAGGCCATTTTCGGCAGGTATTTCTCCTTGATGCTGTCCTTTCCATATTGCAGGATGGCTTGCCCCGCCAGAGAGTTGTGAACCGACATGCAGATGGTGAGACCGGCATCGCCTCTGGCGATCTCCTCCAGGGCGGTGATGTAGGTGAGCTCATCCAGCTCCATGCCCCCGTATTTTTCCGGGAATATCATCCCGAAGTATCCTAGCTCTCCGAGCTCCTTGTAGATCTCCGGTTCCAGCTCCTCCTTCTCGTCCCGTTCGGTGCGACCGGGGATGAGCCGCTTTTCCGTGAACTGCCGGGCGGCATCCTTGATCAGCTTCTGGTCTTCGGAAAGTTCAAATTCCATCCTATCCCCTCCTTATTTGCTGTATTCGTAAAAACCCTTGCCGGTCTTACGTCCCAGGTAATTTGCCTGAACCATCTTCCGCAAGAGCGGGCAGGGCCTGTATTTGGGGTCGGCATAACCCTCATACAGAACCTCCATGATCGCCAGGCAGACATCCAGCCCGATGAAGTCGGCCAGGGTGAGTGGCCCCATGGGATGATTCATTCCCAGCTTCATCACGGTATCGATCGCCTCCTTGTCGGCCACTCCCTCCATCAGGGCGAAGATGGCCTCGTTGATCATCGGCAAGAGTATCCGATTGGAGATGAAACCGGGGTAGTCCTTGACCTCCACCGGGGTTTTGCCCAGCTTCTCCGAGAGCTCTCTGATTATGCCGAAGGTCTCATCGGAGGTGGCCAGCCCGCGAATCAGCTCCACCAATTTCATCATCGGCACCGGGTTCATAAAGTGCATCCCGATCACCTTCTCGGGTCGCCCGGTTGCGGCCGCAACCTCGGTTATCGGCAAAGAGGAGGTGTTGCTGGCGAGGATCGTCTCCGGAGGGCAGAAACCATCAAGCTTCGTAAAGAGCTCCTTTTTCAACTCCATATCCTCGATGACGGCCTCAACCACCAACTGAGAGCTTTTCGCCTCCGAAAGCTCCATGGTCGGTTTGATGCGGGACAGCGCCGCCTCCTTGTCCTTCTCGGTGATGATCTCCTTTTTGATTTGCCGGTCCATGTTTTTGGAAATGACGGCCAGGGCCCGGTCCAGAAACTCCTGCTTGACATCGCAAAGGACAACATTAAATCCCGACTGGGCGAACACGTGGGCAATACCATTGCCCATGGTGCCGGCTCCAACTACAGTAACATTGTTTATATCCAATTTCGCACCTCGCTTGTATCTGAAGTCAAAACGTTAAGCTTTGTCACAAATGCCGGTAACAGATCGGGAGTCTGCAACCTCCAATGGTCCTACAGCATCTCCACCGAGAGGGCGACCGCATTTCCACCACCCAAACACAGGGTGGCCAGACCGGTCTTGCCGCCTCTATCCTTCAAGGCATAAAGCAGAGTTGTCAGGACTCTGGCTCCGGAGGCTCCAATAGGATGCCCCAGAGCGACAGCGCCGCCGTGGACGTTCACTTTATTCCAGTCCCACCCAATCTCTTTGCCGTCCGCCAGAGCTTGAGCCGAAAAGGCCTCGTTGGCTTCGAAGAGATCGAAGTAATTGATGTCAACTCCCAGCTTTTCACAGAGTTTTCTCACCGCATAGATGGGGGCGTAGAAGAGCAGTTCCGGCTCGACTCCGGAGGCGGTGTAGCCGGTGATTTTCGCCAGCGGTTTGAGGTTGTTCTCTTCGGCGAACTTTCGGGAGCTGACCACCAGGGCGGAGGCACCATCGTTTAAACCCGGGGAGTTGCCGGCGGTGACGGTGCCCTCTTTCTGGAAGGCGGGTCTGAGTTTGGCTAATTTCTCGAGACTGGTATCGCGGCGTGGAGTTTCATCGGTGTCGAAGATCTTCGGATCCCCTTTCCTTTGGGGAATCTCAACCGGCACTATCTCGGCTTTGAACTTTCCGGCATCTATTGCTGCTACGGCCTTCTGTTGGCTTCCCAGGGCGTATTTGTCCTGTTCCTCTCGGCTGATGCTGGACTTCTCCGCTGTCAGCTCAGCATTATTGCCCATATGGCGGTTGTTGAAGGAGTCCCAGAGACCGTCGAGAATGAGGACGTCGGTCATTTTACGGTCGCCGAACTTAAAACCGCCGCGGGCCCCGTGCACAACGTAAGGACAATTTGACATGCTCTCCATGCCGCCAGCGACAATACAGTCGGCGTCCCCGGCCTTGATGGCCTGGCAGGCAATCATGACGGTTTTGAGTCCGGAGCCGCAGACTTTGTTTATGGTAGTGGAAGGGACGGTGGCGGGAACGCCGGCAAAAATAGCGGCCTGCCTCGCCGGAGCCTGCCCGATGCCGGCAGAGACGACGTTGCCCATCAGGACCTCGTCGATTTTGTCAACGGCAATTCCTGACCGTTTGATTGCCTCCTTGATGACGACGGCCCCCAATTGGGGAGCTGTAAAGCCCGAAAGGCTTCCCAGGAAAGCCCCGCTAGGGGTGCGACAGGCGGACAGAATCACAACTTCAGTGTTATCAGACATCATTCCTCCAGGCCGTTTGGGTAGAAGAAAGTTAGCGATTTATTTCACAAGCTTCGTCGACATTATAAGTGATTTCAACGGGGAAAACAAACAGTTTTTTAGAAGTAGGTAGAAAGCTCTATATCTGTTGAGCAAAAGAAAAACCGGGTTGGCCCAGTCTTTTTGAATCAATCACAAAAACGGGAATGTGTGAGGGCTGAATCAGTGAAGATGGGTGCGCCCCCTCAGTTGGTGCTGCCCTCCCCCACGGCGCCGGTGAACAGCTTGCTCTTCAACTGGAAGAACCTCTGTCTCGGATTGCGCAACAGCTTCCCCAAAAGCCAGAGGTTGGCTTTGAAATTCTTAGGAGAGAGGCTAGACTGAATTAGCCAGCTTCTGTATATCTTCTTTTTCCACTTGATTAAGTCTTCGCGGGTGAGGTATTTCAGCTCCATATTGATGTTGGCGGTGTCTCGGTTCCTGGCGGTGTCGAACTCCTCGTAGCTGAGGTGCTTTTTCAGGATGCCTTCGCTTTTTGCCCAGTCGTAGATATGCTTGCCGGGCAGCGCGGTGCAGAAATACATATTGACCCGAGCCGGACGAATCCGCCTCATCAACTTGTAAGTCAGCTTTATGTCCTCGTGGGTCTCGTGGGGATGACCCAGCATCATGTATGCAATCGGGTTGATTCCCAGGCTGTGGCAGATGTCGAAGGCTTTGATGGTCTGCTCCGGGGTGATCTCCTTCCGATAGAAATCTAGGATTCTCTGAGAGCCGCTCTCCACCCCGAAGTAGATGTCCACGCAGCCGGCCTCCTTCATCGCCGCCACGGTCTCATAGTCGACAGTATCAACTCGGGTCTGGCACATCCAGCAGACCTTGACCTTTCTTTCGTCGAGCTCACGCTTGAGTTCCCGGAACCACTCCGGCCCCTGAAGACTGATAGTGTCATCTTTGAAGAACAGCCTTATATTCTGGCCCCGCAGTTTCACCAGACCTTCAATCTCCTCCGCCACGTTCTTAGCGCCTCGCATCCGCAGCTGACCGAAGAGCTTGTCCTGAGCGGGCTTACAGAAGAGGCAATTGAATGGACATCCCCGGGAGCCGACGATTCCGTAATCGGCGAGCCCGGCGGCTATATAGCTATCGTAGTCGTAAAGATCTCTGGCGGGGAAGGTGATCTCGTCTAAGTTCATGGTGAAGGACATCCGGGGGTTCATTATGAATCTCCCGTTTCTCTTGTATGAAATCCCGCGGACTTTGGTCGGGTCTCCCTTCTTGTGAGCCTCCACGAAATCTTTGATGGTTCTCTCGCTCTCGCCCTGAAAGGCGTAGTCGAACCCGCCGTCTAAGGCATCCTCGGGCCAGAAGGTGGCGTGGGGTCCCCCGACGAGGTAGGTCGCTTTTGGATTCTTGGATCTCAGATAGGGAACTACCACCTCTTTAGTTCTCCCGAAGAGAATAGAGGAGCTGCTGATCCCGATGATATCGGCATCCTTTATCTGCTCGTCGATCTCGCTCAAGTCCTTGACGAAGGTGAGATCCACAAACAGAGGATCATAACCGACGTCCCGGAGAGCGGAGGCGATGTAACATATCCCCAAAGGCTCAGCCACCCCATTCCACATCCTCCTCCTGTAACGAGGATACATTAGGACGATCTTCATATCATCTCCTGTCAATACAGCTTTCCACTCTCAAAGGTATCTTCGGAAAGTCAAAATCTAAAATCAGGACGCACTTTCGGAGAGTTCTGATTCACTCTCGAAGAAACTGAAAGCGGCAGTTTTAGTTCCTATGTATGATAAAAAACTAACCAGTTTTGTCAAGCTTTTTTGGGAAAAAATCATACAACCGTCCGCACTATCCAGCGAGTGTCCCGGAATCGGGCCTTGCCGCCAGAGGGTTTCCCCGTCGTAGCACCGCGATCCGCCTCCAGTCGGCGGGCTTTGAGCAAGGGGGAGAGCATCAGAACCGCCTCGCGATCGCCCGAGAGATGACCGAGAAGAACTCGGTGGCGAGCCTTCTCATCCCTGCTCAGACACCACGCTAAGAAGAGATTGATTTCCGCCGATAATGAGATGAGTTTACAAGAAGGGGGCGTTCGTCAGATCGACGACCTCAGTAAGATAAGAGTTCTGCGAAGTTGATCATTTAGCAGAAGCGGGGGCAAATCGCTTTCCAGTCGGTTATCTGTATCTAGGAACAGGGGGGCAGGAAAATGATCGAAGACGGAGGGAACGCATTTGAGCAACTTTCAACCGGGCTCGAGGATAACGAAGAGTGGCAGGTAGAGATCTACGCTGATCTAAAGCAGATCATGGATTCGATATCTACGACTATTCGGGGAACAAAGGCGGAGAGACTACTCCAGGTGGAGCTGGACAGTAAGCTCGACGACTACAAAGAAAAAAGCTTCGGGTGGATGGTGAAGCAGGCCCAGAAAGCGCAATTGAATGAAGTCCTCTGCAGGGAGCCCGATCAAAAGAGGCAGGATATGATCCTGAGTTCAACCTACCTGGTTTCCAAAGACGCGAGAGAGGATTTCACCACGGTTGTAAAGTTTCTGGAGAAGGAATACGAAAACAAGGGATTAGTCTTTGAGTGCACCGGACCCAGAGTGCCCAACGATTCTGTGTGGTAGGAGTGAACTCTGAATGAAGATGGCCAACGAGCCTTTGTAACTCATTGGCCACTGGCGGGTTGAACATGAACTTAATACGCCCAGGAGGAGTCGAACCCCCAACCTTCTGATCCGTAGTCAGACGCTCTATCCAATTGAGCTATGGGCGCATATCAACAACCTAAAAGATATCGACTCGTTCGCACCCGAGCAAGAGAAATCTTGGCTTTTTTCGCCGTAGTTCTGAAGAGCCACCCTGCATTCCCCATCGTCAAATCTCAGTGGATCCATGGGTATTTCCCCTTTTTCCTTCTTCGGCTTCCTGCTGGAAAGACCCGTAAGTTCTTAGTCCGTCAATACATACAGTCCTACACGGGGGGATTTCAGACGGTTGACCCAACAATCGGAAAAAAGACTTGACTATCGAAAAAAAGTTGTTATTATATGAGATTAAATTGATGTGGTGTAACTTTTACATACTTGAAAGGTGGATTGATATGTAATGACTCAGGTGCGAGTGAGGGAAGACGAATCCTTCGAAAGAGCTTTAAGACGTTTCACCAAATCGTGTGAGAAATCGGGTCTGATAGCCGATATCAGAAAGCATCAGAGGTTTGAGAAACCTTCTGAAAGAAAAAAGAGAAAGCTCAGTGCTGCCCGAAGAAAACTCCGCCGTCTTATGAGCACCAGGTCTCTATGACCTTAAAAGACAGAATCTCTGAGGACCTCAAGGGAGCCATCAAATCTGGCGACAAGCCGAGGCTGTCTGTTGTCAGGCTTCTGAAATCTGAGATTATAAACAAGGAGATCCAAAAGGGGGGAGAGCTTGAGGAGGACGAGATTTTCGGCCTCCTTTCGAGCATGATCAGGAAGAGGAAAGAGGCCACAGAACAGTTTAAGTCCGCCGATCGTCAAGACTTAGTCGATAGGGAGACAAAAGAGCTCGAGATCCTTCGTGGTTATCAACCCGCTCAGCTGAGCGAAACGGAACTGCAACAGTTCATTGACGAAACCATAAAGGAGATCGGAGCCGACGATATCTCTGTTTTGGGCGAGGTGATGAAGACAGTGATGCCCAAACTCAGAGGGCGTGCCGAGGGAGCTTTGATCAGGGATATGGTCGCTAAATGCCTCAAGTCGGCCTGAGGTCTTTAGTTGTATTTGTTAGACATATTCATAGTAATCGCCTTGGCCCTGTTTCTTTTCTCCGGCATCAAGAGGGGCTTTTTTTGTGAGATCGCAGGCCTGGTGGGCATTGTGGTGGGGGCACTTCTGGCCATTAACTTCTCCGACGGTCTCACCCGCTTTCTGCAAGGCTATATCAACATCGCCTCCAGTTTGCTTTTCGTCATAAGCATCTTTTTGATCTTCATCCTCTGTTTGCTGGGATCCAGATTCCTGGCCTGGGGTCTGACAAAGGTGGTCAAATCCACCCCCCTCTCCTCAATGAATCGTCTGGCAGGGGGGATTTTTTCTCTCTTCAAGGGGATAGTCATAATAAGCTTGGTGCTTCTGCTGGTGCTTCTTCTGAAACCCTTCCTCGATCTGAACAGTTATGTCGAGGATTCAAGTTTGGGCCCACCGTTGAGAAGTGTCATCCCCAATCTTTTCGCCTACACCTCATTTTTGCACCCCGACACCGAAGACATCTTCGAGAAGGTCAAATCTGCCATCAAGATGAAGGAGGTAGTCGAAAAAGAAGTGGTCAAACCAGCGGAGGAGATCGCCGAAAAGGCCAAGAGGATAAAGGTACCGGAGTTCCCCCAGGACGAAAAGTTGCTGGAGGGCCTCAAGGAGCTGTTCTCTCGGAAAGAGAAAGACTGACACTAATTTCACCGGGAGTGAGAGCTAGATCTCCATCCCTCTAACGACGCAGCTCAGATGCGGTTCAAACAACATCTCCTGACAGCCGTTTTTCTCGGCTTCTTAACAGGGTTCTATTTTCTACTTTTCGGTTCTGCAGCTTATCTAGCATCCTCCTGCTATCCGAGTTCTTCCGGCTGCGACCGTCTCTTCGTCTTCAAGTTGCAGCTTTTCGCCAACATCCCTCTGTTTGTAATCATCGGGATCATCGTCGCGGTTCTCTTTTCCCTTCTGTCGAGGAGATTTAACTTCTCCAAAAGCGAAGGTGGAAGCATTTACCTTTTTTTCTTTTCGGGGCTTTCGATCTATCTCCAGTTCAAGCTCTTCTCCGGGAGTTACGTGGTGTCAGGCCTGCCGCCAGCCTTGAAGATTCTGATATATCCTTCGGCGGCTGTCGCGGTGATTCTTTTCATCAGCCTCCCTTACTTCCTGATGAGGAGAACGTTGGCCAAAGAGGATTCAGAGAATCGCCTGTTGGCTCTGGAGGGGATACTGGCGGGTCTACTTCTCCTTATGATCATTTTGGGTCTAGTCAAACCGACCGCCTCCTGGTCAGCTCTGAGTCGCCGAACAGGGGAAGGCGGCAACATCCTCCTCATCACCGTTGATACATTGAGGGACGACCATCTCTCTTACCGCGGTTATTCCCGAAGGACCTCCCCGAATATCGACAGTCTGGCCTCGGAAGGGGTGGTGTTCGAGAACGCTTACACCGCGGTTCCTCGCACCTTCCCCTCCTTGTGCTCCTTTCTGACCGGCAAATATGCTCACCGCCACGGAGCCAGAAATAACTTCCACCACGCCCTTCCGGATTTCAATCTCACCCTGCCGGAAATCCTCAAAGGGGAGGGTTACCTCACCGGGGCGGTGGTCACCAATCTGATGCTTCAGGCTCACAGGAAGCTCAGCCGGGGATTCGACTACTACTTGGAGACGGATCACCAGAACTTCCAGGCTCAAAAGGTGCCGGCACTGCGGCTGCTGGATTTTTTGGGCTTGAGCTACCCCTTGCGCAGTTTCTGGGATAATCAAGCGCGACGAACAAAATCGGAGGCTCTGAAGTTCATCAAACAGAATAGGGACAGACAATTCTTTCTCTGGATACATTTCTTCGATCCCCACATGGACTATAATCCCCCTAAAAAGTTCGCCGGTTTTTTCGACAAAGACTATGAAGGAAGATACTTAAATCACTTCCACTACGGGAAGATTCCTGCGGAGAGGATGATCTTTGAATGCCCCCTGAATGCGAGCGAGATTGAGCACGCAATCGCTTTATACAATGGAGAGATCCTCCACACCGACAACGAAATCGGGAGGCTTTTGGGTAAGCTCAAAGAATGGGGACTGTTCGAAAACAGCTTGATCATATTCTCCGCGGACCACGGCGAGAGTCTGGGGGAACACGGCTACTTTTTCGCTCACGGGGATCTGATCTATAACCCCTGTATGCACATTCCTCTCCTAATTAGATTCCCTGGCGGAGTGGTGAGAAAAAGAATTTCCACCCCGGTCTCCAGTGTGGACTTGATGCCGACCATACTTGATTTCTTAGGTGTGGAACCTCCTCAAGGGATCGATGGAGTTTCGCTTTTGCCGATTATCTTCGGAGGGGCTGAACCGAGAAGGGGAATCTTCGGCGAATCCGGAATCTCGATTTTATCCTCTTCCAATCCCAGGATGAGAATCAAGCTCGCTCCTCAGAGACCGCCGGCTGTACCGCCGGAAGAATGGTTTAACCTCTGGGAGGAGGTGTTCAACCGCGCCAAATTCCGGATGATAGTCGAGGGTGACTGGAAGTTAATTTACACTCCCGACGGCGGATCCGGCTCTTTCGAACTCTATGATCTGGCTTCCGACCCCGCCGAGGAGACGAACCTATATGAGGAAGAAGCAGAGATTGCCGAGAGGATGCGGGGGAGACTCATGAACTGGGTGAAAGGGGATACTCTCCGAAATATCGAAGCGATATCGTACGATCGAGAGATGATCTCCAATCTGCAGAGTATAGGGTACCTTCGATGATACCTCGAAGGGGGAGAATCCGCTATATTGAGCTGTCGTGGATGAACGCACCTTACAGGTCTTAGAATACGATAAGATCAGGGAGATCGTAGCCTCCTACGCCCTCTCCGACCCGGGAAGGGAAAAGGCGGCCTCCCTTCGGCCCTTAACCGACCCCTCATTGATTCTCTCCCAGCTCAAGGAGACCAGCGAGCTCAAGGAGGCGATAGAGAGTCAGGTGGGTCTTGCCTGGAGGTCGTTCAAGGAAGTTCGGCCCTATCTGCTCAAGGCCCAGCCTGAAGGCAGTCTTTTGCAGCCGGCAGAACTCCTGGCCATCGCGGATGTCATCTCTCTGTCTCAGGCGATCCTGAGATTCTTCAAGAAGAGAGGGGAGAGCTTCCCGGCGCTTCAGAAGATAATTAGACCTCTCTCCCCCTTGGAGGAGCTTCGCTCTCTTATCGAGCAGTGTCTGGATTCGACCGGCGAGGTGAAGGATTCCGCCTCCAGGGAGCTGCGTTCCATAAGGAAAAGGTTGCGCCTCATCAAAGACCGCCTGTCGGAGAAACTCAAATCGCTGATCAGCTCGCCGCAGATACAGAAGATCCTGGCGGACAACATCGTCACCTTCCGTCAGGACCGTTACGTCATTCCGGTCAGGGCTGAATCTCAGCACCTCTTGAAGGGCATTGTCCATGACCACAGCAGTTCCGGGGCGACGGTCTTTATAGAGCCGATGGTGACGGTGGAGATGAACAACTCCCTGGGAGAGTTGGTCACCGAGGAGAAACGGGAGGTGGAGCGGATTCTAAAGAGGATTACCTCGGTGGTGCGGGAGGATTTCGAAGCTTTGAAAGAGAACTCAGAGATTCTGGCGCGCCTCGACCTGATTTACGCCAAGGCCCGGTTTTCCCTCGAATACGGCGGGGTGGAGCCTTTGATGGAGGGTGATGCTCCCTTAACACTGGCAGAGGCTCGACATCCTCTGCTCTTGAAGGCGACGAAGGAGCTGGAGAAACAGGAGGTCGTGCCTCTCACCCTGAAGTTAGGGGAGAGGTTCAGAACTCTAGTCATAACCGGTCCCAACACCGGCGGCAAAACCGTTGCTCTCAAGACGGTGGGGCTGCTCTCCCTTATGGCCCAATCGGGGATGCATATTCCCGCCAAGGAGGGGACGAGACTGCCGGTATTTGAGAAGGTCTTCGCTGATGTCGGTGACGAGCAGTCGATTGAAGCCTCTCTGTCAACCTTCTCCTCCCACGTCAGACAGATCTCCAAAGCGCTGTCGGAGGCCGGGAAGGGGAGTCTGATTCTCTTGGACGAGGTCGGAGTCGGCACCGACCCCGAAGAGGGAGCGGCTTTGGCGGAGGCGGTGGTCGAGTATCTCACCGGCTCGGGAGCGCTGACGATCGTCACCACCCATTACGGAGCTTTAAAAACTCTGGCGACGAAGATCCCCGGGGTGGAGAATGGCTCCATGGAGTTCGATTCGGAGAATTTCAAGCCCACCTTCAGATTTATTTCCGGAATTCCGGGTTCAAGCTACGCCCTGGAGGTGGCCTCCAACTTAGGGATGTCAAAAGAGGTTTTGGGCCGAGCTTGGGATTTGGTGGGAGGTGAACATCGGGACTTGAGCAAGCTTTTAGTGGAACTTCGCGAAAACCTCCAGGAGCTCTCCGCCGAGAGGAAGGAGCTGTCTGGCAGCCGGGAGGCGATCGAGGATTTGCAGAAGCTTTACAAGGACCGCCTCCAGAAAGTGAGGGCGGCGGAGAAAGAATTGAAAGGGAAAACTCTGAAGGAATCCAGGGAGGTTGTTGAGGCCACCAGGCGTCAGATGGAGACACTTCTCAGAGAAATCCAGAAGACTCAAGCGGAGAAAAAATCTGTAAAACGCTCCAGAGAAGCGTTGCAGGAGAAGCGGAGGGAATTGGAGGAGAAGCTGGAGGAATTTCAGGAAAAGCTTCCCGAAAAGGTTGAGCAATTCGTTCCCGGAGAGAGAGTGGAGATAAAGAGCTTAAAGATTCCCGGGGAGGTGATATCCGAGCCAGATGCGAAAGGTCATGTTCGGGTACGCACTGCCAACTTGGTGGTGAGAGTGCCGGTGGCGGATTTAGCCAAAAAGCCCCCAGCAGAGGTTGGAACCAAGTATCCGGGCAAATCGAGCTACGACACCCCGGAGCGCGTCGGAACGGAGGCGGATTTGCGGGGCATGACCTTCGAGGAGGCCCAGCCAGTGATCGACAGATATCTGGACGAGGCGTTGCTTGTGGGGGTGGAGCAAGTATATATTATCCATGGCAAAGGAACGGGAGCGCTGCGGGAGAAGGTGCGGAAATACCTTTCCCGTTGTCCCCAGGTGGAATCACACCGCCTCGGCGCCTGGAATGAAGGTGGAGATGGGGTGACCATCGTTACTCTGAAAAAGTAGATGGGTGCAGGGGTACAACCCGTGCACCAGCAGATAATAATAGACCTGTATGCTCTCTGAAGGGCAGCCCGGGGCCTCTGCCCCGGAGGAATTGGCCGTGCCGCCAGATGCCCACATCTGGCGGACAAGCAACTGTAGAATGTGGGCATTCGACAGGACAGAGAACATCGAGCGATGGAAGGGTAGCCTGGGGCCTCTGCCCCGGGAGGTACCTGCAGGTGTGCCAGAGGTCCACATCTGACACAAGCCAATAACGAAATCGCAATGAATCCCTCAAGGTAATAGCGTAAACTGATATGCCTATCCCTCCTGACATTGTCGCCAGGGTGAGAGAGGCCTCCGACATCGTGGAGGTGATCTCTCGCTTCGTCCCATTGAAGAAACAGGGGAAAAGATTTGTGGCTCTCTGTCCTTTTCACAGCGAGAAGGCCCCCTCCTTCTCGGTTTCGCCCGACAAACAGCTCTATTACTGTTTCGGATGTCAGGCCGGCGGCAACGTCATAAGCTTCCTTATGGCTCACGAGAAGATGGAGTTCACCGAGGCCGTCAAATACCTGGCGGATTTGGCCGGAATAAAGATTCCGGAAAAGAGAGAAACTCAGAAGGAAACTGAAAGAAAAGCGGAGCTGTGGCAGGCAAACAACCTGGCCCTCGACTATTTTTCCCGCTGCCTCAGGAACGAAGGAGTCGGGAAGCCCGCCAGAAGCTATCTTGCCAAACGAGGTATCGACAAGAAAACTGTCGACACCTTCAGCATTGGCTATGCCCCAGATATGTGGGACGGACTGATAAAATATGCCAGGAGCAAGAAATTCGATTTGAAGATCTTAGAGGAGGCTCATCTTCTCCAGAGAAGTGAGAAGAGCGGTGACCTGTTCGACTTCTTCCGAGGACGCCTCATCTTTCCGATACACGCCATCTCCGGGAAGATTCTGGGCTTCGGCGGGCGGGCGTTGAAGGATGACCAACAGCCCAAATATTTGAACTCCCCGGAATCTCCGATATATCAAAAAAGAACAGTCCTCTATGGGCTTTTCCAGACCAAGGATAGTATTGAAAAGAAAAGGGCAGCGATTCTGGTGGAGGGTTACACTGATCTTGTATCCATTTACCAGAACGGGTTCGATAATGTCGCCGCCGTCTCCGGGACCGCTTTTACACTGGAACAGGCAAGGCTCCTCTCTCGGTTCGCAGATGAGGTTTTCGTCCTCTTCGACAGCGACCAGGCCGGAAGCTCTGCGGCTTTAAGGTCTGTCGAGCATCTTTTCGCTGCCGGCTTAGAGGTGAAGCTCATTGCCCTTCCTGCCGGGGAGGACCCGGATTCTCTTATACGGGGAAGAGGACCAAAAGCCCTCGAGGAGCTATTAGCAGCACCGCTCTCGTTCTTCGAGTTCAAAGAGAGACAATTCGGCAAGCCCTTTCCGGAGCTGACTATGCGGGAGCAGGAGGAGTTCTTAAGGGAGATGGCGGATCTGGCCTCTCAGATTGGCGGCCTAGATCGTCGCTCCCTCTTCGTGGAGAGCCTGGTTCAGCATTTCAAACTGCGAGACGAGACGGTGAGAGGTTTCCTCAAGAGAAGGAAGTCCACCAAGGAGAAGGCAGAAGAAAAGATAAGCGAACGCGGGGAGGAATCTATCGAGGTGGAGTTTTTGAACCTGCTCATCACCCGCAAGGATTTCATCCCAGAGGCAAAAAAGACCATATCCCCGGAGACCTTCCAGGAGCCTGGTTGTCGAGAGGTTTTAGGTTCCATATACGAAGCTTCTGAAGAGGAGGGAGAGATTTCGTTTCAGGATATCTTTGAGCTGGCCTCTGACCAGAGGGCCAAAGATGCTATTTTGAGGAGCGCTCACGTCGATTTCGGAGAGGTTTCCCCGGAGTTGCTGTTCGAGGATTATCTGAGAAAATTCAAGTCCCGGGAGATTTCGGCTCGCCTTCGCAAGTTGAAGAGAGCTGTGGAAGTGGCGGAAAAATCCGGCGACGCAGTGAAGACCAACCAGCTTCTGCGACAGTATCAAAAGCTTAAAACTGATATGGCGGGCTGGAAACCTGATCAGGGCGTCTCCGGGAGTTGATGGTGTTTGCTCGCCCCGCCCGGGAGTGACGGGCGGTGGTGAGATTGAATTCCTCTCTGAGCCAAGCGTCAGTGCAGGGCCTCCCCCTTTGGCGGTCGGAACTCCTGCTCCGGGAAACAGTTTTCCCGAAGGGACATCTCCCACGGGCTATCTCGAATCCGATATGCCGGCAATGCCAATTATGTCTTGATATTGAACATTTGCAGTGTTATTTTCGAAGAGCACTGGCAGATTTGGAGAGAAAGATGCATAATTTTGAGTTCATCCTTCCAACCAAAATAGTATTCGGCGTCGGCGAGATTAACAGGGTCGGAAAAGAGGCCGAAAAGCTGGGGAGAAGACCGCTTCTGGTCACTGGCAAGACCTCCATGCAGAGATTGGGGATCTTGGATAAGGTGACGTCCCTTCTAAACAAAGAGGGATTGGAGGTTGTCCTCTACGACAAGATTGAACCAAATCCCCGAGTGACTACGGTGGACGAGGGCGGAGAGTTGGCCAAATCCAAAAAGTGTGACTTCGTCATCGGGCTGGGAGGCGGAAGCCCCATGGACGCCGCCAAGGCCATCGCCGTCAGGGCTTGCGTCGATGATACCATCTGGAATTACATTTACCACGGGCAGGGTGAGACTTTCAGAGAGGTGGAGAGGGCTTTGCCGATAATGACGCTTCCCACCATCGCCGCCACCGGCTCGGAGGCCGACCCTGGTGGGGTAATCACCAACTGGGAAACCCACGAGAAGGCGGTGATCTTCTCTCCTCATCTTTTCCCCAGGGTCTCCATCGTCGACCCGGAGCTGACCGTGAGCACTTCCCCGGAGATCACCTCCGACGGGGCCGTCGATATCATCTGCCACGTCATTGAGAGTTACTTCACCGCCACCTCCCCGGCACCTTTGCAGGACCGCCTCTCCGAGGGGATCATAAAGACGGTGATGGACAGTTTAGAAAGAGCCTTGAGCGATCCGGAAAGCTTAGAGGCCAGAAGCAATCTATCCTGGTGTTCTTCGTTGGCCCTCTCCGGACTGATCAATTCCGGTCGTGGTGGGGGCATGCCGATGCACGCCATCGAACACGCTATCAGCGGACATTACGACATCTCGCACGGGCGCGGCTTAGCCTTAATCCTACCACCGATCATGGACTACACTCACGAATACCGTCCGGAGAAATATGCGCAGCTAGCCAAGAACGTCTTCGAGATTGACACTATCGGCTTGCCGATTATAGAAGGGGCTAAGTTGGGGGTTAAGGCTATGAGGGACTGGCTGAAATCCGTGGAGATGTACACAACGTTTTCATCTCTGGGGATCACGAGCCCCAAATACGAGCAGATGGCGGAAGATACTATCCGAGTTTACGGGGGCGACAGAGGTTTTCTCGTTAATCCTCGAAAACTGCACCGTGAGGACATAATAAACCTCTTGAAGATGGCAGAATAAGTCGGGAGAGCTGATGCTTAAGGACCTAATCGAGATTGCCCGCCCCCATCAATGGGTGAAGAATTCTCTCCTGTTCGCCAGCTTGGTATTCTCGCAGAGCTTCACGAATGTGTTCATGGTAGAGAGAGCGGTTTTGGGGTTTATCCTCTTTTGTGCCCTCTCCAGCGCGGTATACATAATAAACGACATCACCGACAGAGGTGCCGACCGAGTCCATCCCGAAAAGAGAAACCGGCCCCTTGCCGCGGGAAGGTTGTCGGTGAGCGTGGCCTTAGTCTTGGCCTCATTTCTCTTAGCGTTCTCGCTTCTCGGGAGCTTCTGGCTCCGGACCAGTTTTGGCTATTGCGCCTTAGGATACCTCGGACTGAATCTGGCATATTCGTTTCTCCTAAAACATGTCGTCATCATCGACGTCATGACGGTGGCCCTGGGATTCGTGCTCAGGGCGGTCGCCGGGGCGTATGCCATCAACGTGAGAATCTCCTCCTGGCTGATCGTCTGCACCATCCTTTTGGCGCTTTTCTTGGCCTTTGGAAAGAGACGCCACGAACTGATCAGCCTCCCGGAAAAGGCAGTTGAGCACCGCAGGATCTTAAGCCAATACAGTGTCAGCTTCCTAGACCAGATGATGGGGGTGGCGACGGCCTGCACTGTAATTGCATACACCTTCTATACTCTGTCTCCAGAGGTGAAGGCAAAATTCGGGGGAGCGAGTCTGGAGTTGACGATTCCCTTCGTCCTCTATGGGATTTTCCGCTATCAGTATCTGATTTATCAAAAGGACTCCGGTGGGAATCCCACGAAATCGCTGCTGAGCGATCTGCCGATTCTGATAAACATCTTTCTGTGGTTAGCCGCGTTTGTAGCTTTGGTGCTTTTGAGGTGAAGAATGGGGAACTCGAAGGTTGCAGTCCTTGAAACCTCTCCGGAGACTGTCCTCGAAGATTACAAGAGATTGGCGGAGCTGGCGGAGATGGACAAATATCTCCAGAGGGGGAGAACGACTATCCTGAAGGACAATATCTCCTGGCACCTCCTTTATCCTTCCGCGAATAGCACCCCCTGGCAACTCGAGGGAACGATTCTGGCTCTGAAGGATAAGGGGTACGATGACATCGTCGACGTCCACAACGACACCGTGGTGACCAATCCCCACAAAGGTGAGAAGTTCAACAAATACGACCTCGTTTACAAGAAATACGATATTCCGGTCCGCTTCAACTGCGTCCCCGGAGATTTGAATTGGATCCCCTATCAGCCCAAAGGGGAGATGTTGGTGCTGAAGAAGATCTATAACGAGGGGATAAGAATCCCGGAATTCTTCATCGGCAAAAACATCGTTCATCTGCCGACGGTGAAGACCCACATTTATACCACCACCACCGGCAGCATGAAAAACGCCTTCGGGGGACTCCTAAACACTAAAAGACACTATACCCATTCGGTCATCCACCAGACCCTGGTCGACCTTCTGACCATCCAGAAGGAGATCCACACCGGGATTTTCACCTTCATGGACGGCACCACCGCTGGCAGCGGTCCGGGGCCGAGGACCATGACCCCCCACGAGAAGGATGTCATCTTGGCCTCCGGGGATCCGGTGGCGATTGACGCCATCGCCGCCAAAATGATGGGCTTTGATCCCCTGAGCCTCCCCTACATAAGGATGGCACACGAGAGGGGATTGGGGGTCGGTGATCCCCGAGATATTGAAGTCGTGGGCGAGGATGTCTCCAACGTTAACTGGAACTTCACCGTCGGAGACAATTTCGCCAGCAAGTTCGGGGACCTTTTCTGGTTTTCCCCCTTGAAGGTTTTTCAGAGGCTTCTGTTTCACACCCCTCTGGTCTATCTTTTCGTTTTCGCCTCCGCTTTCTACCACGATTATCTGTGGTATCCTCTTAAAGGAAAGCCGGTCGTCGAAAAATGGAAAGAGGAGAGCAAATGGGGGAGGCTCTTTGAGAGCTACAAGTAGTGACGCGTTGTCTCAAGAATCTCACTAAATAGCTGTTACCCTCGTTGAAAAAAAGAGTCAAATCAGATTATTAGAGGAGCGAGAAATTGACCTTAATTTTGATGATGTTTGGTGCCATCGCCTTGAATGTGTGCGGCCACAGTTTCCTAAAGGCGGGAATGAACCGCATCGGGGCTATCAACCCCTTAGAAGTTATCACTAACTTTACACATGTCGTCCTTTCACCGTTTATAATTTTGGGCTTGGCCTCCTACGTTGCCAGCGTCGCTCTATACATTGTGGTGCTCTCCCGAACCGACCTGTCGTATGCATATCCACTCCTGATGAGCGTCGGATATGTTCTGATCGTGCTGGTCTCCTTCCTCATATTCAGAGAGTCTTTCTCCGCCTATAAGTGGGCGGGGATACTGTTGATACTGGTCGGAGTGATATTGGTGGGGAAGTAGCTCAGGTTGAGACTACTCAGGTTGAGACTACTCAGGTTGAGGCGACTCAGGTTGAGACAACCTGAGCTGCGAGGGTTTTACATAGAGGTGTACTCGCTCTTGCCGACGGCGGCTTGAGCCGCGGCCAACCGGGCAATCGGCACCCGGAAGGGGCTGCAGGAGATATAATCCAAACCCAGTTGATGGCAGAAGTATATCGAAGCGGGGTCTCCGGCGTGTTCACCGCATATCCCGATTTTCAGATTCGGCTTGACGGCGCGAGCCTTCTCCACCGCTGTTTTCATCAGTTGACCGACACCGGGGAGATCGATGCTGGTATAGGGGTCTTTGGCCAGGATTCCTTTGTCCAGGTAGTAGTTGAGGAACTTGCCGCAATCATCTCTTGAGAAGCCGAAGACCATCTGGGTGAGGTCATTGGTGCCGAAGGAGAAGAAGTCCGCTTCGAGGGCGATCTCGCCGGCGGTCAGAGCTCCCCTGGGGATTTCAATCATCGTCCCCACCAAATACCTCACTTGGATCTTCCGCTCCTGCATCACCTCTTCTGCGACCCGGTTGACGATCTCCTTCTGGTGTCTGAATTCATTGACATGTCCAACCAGCGGGATCATAATCTCCGGCATGACCGGCTTGCCGGTTTTGGCGACCGCGCAGGCGGCTTCAAATATGGCGCGCACCTGCATCTCGGTTATCTCCGGATACATTATCCCCACTCGACAACCCCTCTGCCCTAGCATGGGATTGAACTCGTGCAGCTCCTTCACCCGGTTGAAGAGTGCTCCCTTGGCCTCGATCTCCTCGAAGCTCTCCTTCTTTGCCCGGAGGATGGCGATCTCTACCATCAGATCCTCTAAGTTGGGCAGAAACTCGTGCAGCGGGGGATCTATGGTTCTAATGGTGACCGGATGACCCCGCATCTCCTCAAACAGCTCAATGAAGTCCTTCTTCTGCAGGGGGAGGAGTTTGTGGAGGGCTTCGGCTCTTTTCTGCTCGTCCTCCGCCAATATCATATCCTGGACAATGGGAAGGCGCTCCTCCGCGAAGAACATATGTTCGGTTCGGCACAGTCCGATCCCCTCCGCTCCGAATCTCCTCGCGACGATGGCATCCTTGCCCATGTCGGCGTTGGCGCGGACTTTGAGTTTTGCAAACTCATCCGCCCAGCCGATGAACTCCCCGAACTCGCCGGTGAGCTCCGGCTCAATGGTCGGCACCTCTCCCAACATCACCTCTCCGGTGGAGCCGTTGAGGGTAACGATATCCCCCTCTCTGACGACGTGATCCTTGACGATGAAGTGCTTCTGGTGCTCGAAGACCTTTATGGCCTCGCAGCCGGCGACACAGGATTTTCCCATGCCCCTTGCCACCACCGCCGCGTGGGAGGTCATTCCCCCCCGGGAGGTGAGGATTCCCTGAGCGACGTTGATTCCCTCGATATCGTCGGGATTGGTCTCCTTCCTGACCAGAATGACGGTCTCGCCGTCTTGAGCGTAGCGAACGGCATCATCGGCGGTGAAAACCACCATGCCGGAGGCGGCTCCCGGGGAGGCCGCCAGGCCCTTTGCCACTACCTCAACCGAGGCGGAGGGATCAATCATGCGGTGCAAGAGTTGATTCAACTGTTCTGGCTCCACGCGGGAGAGAGCTTCCCTTCTGGGGAGCAACCTCTCCTTGGCCATCTCGACGGCAATCCTAACGGCGGCATGGGCAGTCCTTTTGCCGGTGCGGGTTTGAAGCATGTAAAGCTTGTCCTGCTGGATGGTGAATTCGTAGTCCTGAAGGTCACGGTAGTGCTTCTCCAGCTTCTCGGCGATCCTCTTGAGTCGTCTGTAAACCCTGGGCATCTCCTTTTCTAGCTCGGAGATGTGTTTGGGGGTTCTCACTCCGGAAACGACGTCCTCCCCCTGGGCGTTGGTCAAATACTCCCCGTAGAACTCCTTGGCTCCGGTGGAGGGGTTTCGGGTAAAGCCAACCCCGGTGGCGGAGCTCTCCCCCATGTTTCCAAAGACCATCGCCTGGATATTGACCGCAGTCCCCAGGTCTCCAGGAATGCGGTGCATTCTGCGGTAGCTGATAGCTCGGGGATTATTCCAGGATTTGAACACCGCATCCCTGGCCATGCGGAGTTGTTCTCTGGGATCGCCGGGGAAATACTCCCCGGTCTTTCTCTTGATCAACTCTTTGAACTTGGCGATTATGTTTCTCAAATCCTCTACCGACAAAGCGGCGTCGAGCTTGATCCGTTCCCTCTCCTTCCTTCTGGTGATTATCTTCTCGAAGGCCTCCTTGTCCACCCCCATGACGACGCTGCCGAACATCTGAATCAGGCGGCGATAACTGTCGTAGGCGAAGCGCTCGTCTTTGGTCTTCCCCACTAGGCCCTTGAGGGTCTCCTCGTTGAGCCCCAGGTTTAAGACTGTATCCATCATTCCGGGCATGGAGAATTTGGAGCCACTGCGGACCGACAAGAGAAGGGGGTCTTTAGGATCGCCGAACTTCGTTCCGGTTATCTTCTCCATTCTCGAGAGGTATTGGAACATCTCCTGGTCGATAGCTTTCGGAAACTGCAGCTTGTTCTTATAGAAAAGGCTGCAGGCCTCGGTGGTAATTGTGAATCCGGGCGGAACCGGCACACCGGCGTTGGTCATCTCCGCCAAACCGGCCCCCTTTCCGCCGAGGAGCTCGTTCATCTTGCCCTTGCCCTCGGCCTTCCCGCCCCCGAAGAAATAGACGTATTTCCTCTTGGGGGGAGCTTTTGTCTTCTTTACTTTGGCCAATTTGACCTTGCTGGTCTGCTTCTTCTTAGCTTTCTTGGCGCTCTTTTTCCCCGCGGTTTTAGTGGTGCGCTTCTTTTTTCTGGTAACCATACAAAGCCTCCGGCACGTTCCCGAACTCTACTTGTAATCTCTTGTGTAGCAAACGATTATTTGAGCTGGTCGTTCCCACATTCTATCGGTATTTTTCGGGGGGTAATAAACGCAATTGAACCAGAAAAGCAAGAAGAAATTTAAGGGACAGCCGAAGTCTTCCTTCGGTTTGAGGGAGGTCGCAAAACCACCGAGGAGATTAGCCCAGAACCTCTGCGGTCGATCTTGGCACTCCGCCTACTTGCGCTCAAGGAGCTCTTGACATTTTGCTTGAGCCTGGATATTTTGTCTGGAGCGAACAGAGGTAAAACCTGGTTTCGGGTAGAGAGCGTCAAGATGGAGTCCTGGGAAGTGGGAGGAAAAATGCAGAACTTTCCTGATTGTCAGAAGTGTTCGGTGGGGGTGCTTTTACCTCTTTCCGATTACGGCCGAGATGGGGCTTCGATTCTGTATAAGGCCTGGGTCTGCTCAAACCCCAATTGCGGTTTTTCTATCAGGATCGATAACGGGGAGATCTCTTTCGGGAGGAGTATCGGCTACTCTGAGAAATGAGATCAATTCACCAGCCGGGTGTCCACCACGGCGGACCGGGCTGACTCCCCGGTGGCCACAAGCTCGAGCTCCTACGTTCTAAGAGAGGTGCAGAGTTTCGGATTTACGACCGAGAGGGTAAGCTAGTGCTTTGCTCTTCAGGGTGGGATTTCAAATATCTTTATTATCTTTTGAGAGCTGTTCGATCGAAGCGCGGTAGAGGCGGGTCGAAATGTTCGGAGGTGTATGATGAGACTTAAAAGAAGTGTTTTATTGTTAATCTGTACGATTTTAGTGGGGCATGTTTGGTTTATTCCTTGTGTATCAAAAGGAGGGACCACGCACGTTGGTGGGCAAGTTGTATACAGGGAAATCTGCTATTCTCTTGATAGTTATCAATATACATTTTGTGGCGATTTTGGACAACAATTTCTTGATTTTACTCTTATTGGGCAGGATAGAGATATTAGTGAGTTTTGGATAGGTGCAAAATGGAGAGATAGCGAGGGGGATAGTTTGTTTTTCCATTGTCTTTTAAAGTATAAGGGAGCAGGAAGGTATTCTATAGATATTTCGTCAAGTGTGTTAAAGAGTAGTCGTAAATCACCATTGAGGGCAGAGAGCTTTGGTGCTCCGGTAGTAGATACGAATCTAGCAACATTTAAGGTAATAGAACTCCGTTCATCACCGACAGAATGTTTTTATGGAATCCATGTTTATTCTAGTGAACAGAAGATATTGTTTTCTATCCAAACGAAGAGATTCAAAAGAATTCCTGATGTTATGGCGATTGGAGTAGCATGGAATGATAGAATGGGCAGGTCTTGTCGTTTTAAATATTCGATATCTTATCGAGGACGTGGAGATTGGAATGTCCTTGAAAAGATGTTTACTAAGTCAGCGCCATCGAGAAAGTGGATAAGATGAAGCATACAGTTGTTTGTAGGGATGAGCTAAGCTAATAGATGACTTCGGGATGTGGGCGAAGATATTTGACAATTTGGGACTGAAGTTCGGGGCGCTAATCTTGGCGCTCCTTCTCTGGTTCTACACCGCCACCGAGAAGCAGTACGAGTGGAACTTCAGGGTGCCGGTCAGCCCAGCGGATGTTTTCGTCAGGCCGACCTGTCGGCTGGACGACTCCCCTCTTCCAGAGGTGGAGGTGCGCCTTCAAGCCAAGGGAAAGAGGCTTTTTCAACTGATGTTCTCCGAGCCTTTGAGAATCTGCATAGACGCGACCGCATACCGGCCCGGAGAGTTGGATTACGCCCTTTCTCCCTCCAATGTGGTCCTCCCCAGAGAGCAGATGGCGACCGTCCTGGAGATTGTCGCCCCCAAGTTCCTGCGATTGAGGATTCTGCCCCGGGAGGTCGATTCCCCCTCCGGTGATACAGGTCCCTAGGAGATGCTGATCCTGGGGATTGAGACCTCCTGTGATGAGACCGCCGCCGCCGTTGTCGCCGACGGCAGAACCATCCTCTCCGAGGTAACACTATCCCAAGACCTTCACAACCTTTACGGAGGAGTTGTCCCGGAGCTTGCCAGCCGGGAGCATACCAGGACTTTAGTCCCGGTGGTGAGAGAGGCGATCTCTGAGGCCGAAATATCGTATGACGATCTGGAGGGGATTGCGGTCACCAACGGGCCCGGGCTGGTCGGAGCCTTGCTGGTCGGTCTCTCCTTCGCAAAGGCCCTGTCATATTCTCTGAATAAACCCCTGGTGGGCATAAACCACTTGGAGGCTCACATCTTTTCGGTTCTTCTGGAGCGCCCGGAGCTTGTGCCCCCCTTCCTTTGCCTGATAATTTCCGGAGGCCACTCCAATCTCTACCTTGTTGAGTCCTTGGGGAGGTATCGCTCCATAGGGTCGACCAGAGACGATGCTGCCGGGGAGGCCTTCGACAAGGTGGCAAAGCTTCTGGGCCTCGGTTATCCTGGCGGACCGGCGATCGACGAGGTGGCAAAGTCGGGCAACCGCGACTTTATAAAATTCCCCAAGGCCAGAATGAAAAGCGGCGGCTATGATTTCTCCTTTTCGGGCTTAAAAACGGCGGTGGCGATCTACGTTTCCAAGCTGAACGAGAAGGAACTGCAAAAGAGGCGGGCCGACATCGCCGCCTCTTTTCAGGAGGCGGTGGTGGGAGCCCTGCTGGACAACACCATCGCGGCTGCGGAGGAGCATCGCATGGCGAGAATCGCAGTCTGCGGTGGGGTCGCAAGCAACTCCAGATTGCGAGAGAGACTGAAAGCGTCTTCCGAAACCCAGGGTCTTTTAGTCTTTTATCCCTCCTTAGAGCTCTGCACCGACAACGCCGCCATGGTGGCTGCCGCCGGGAATTTCAGACTGGAGAATTTTCCCCCGGATGATTTAGAGCTGGATGCATTTCCCTACCTCGAGCTCGGTGATTGACTCCCGGTGTCGGAAGAGGGGGTAGACCTCACAGTCGGCTGAACTCTGACCAGTTACGCCAGGACCAGAGCGGAGCGAGTCTCATGCGGGCCGTATGGCTTGGCGGCTAGCATAACGGTCAGGACACGTCCCGCCATAAGCGGGACTTCGGTCCTGACCGAACCATGAATCGCAGTCTGCGGTGGGGTCGCAAGCAACTCCAGATTGCGAGAGAGACTGAAAGCGTTTTCCGAAACCCAGGGTCTTGAAGTCTTCTATCCCTCCTTGGAGCTCTGCACCGACAACGCCGCTATGGTGGCCGCCGCCGGGAATTTTAGATTGGAGAATTTTCCCCCGGATGATTTAGAGCTGGATGCATTTCCCTACCTCGAGCTGGGTGATTGACTCCCGGTGTTGGAAGAGGGGGTAGACCTCACATTCGGCTGAACTCTGACCAGTTACGCCAGGACCGGAGCGGAGCGAGTCCTGGCGGATAGCATAACGGTCAGGACACGTCCCGCCCGCCTTCGGCGGGGACTTCGGTCCTGACCGAACCATGACACCATTATTGATAAGGAGGCTGTTGTTTTCTGTGAGAGGCAGCTGAACTTCAGTCTCCCTTCGTCTTGATTCATCTCCACAAAGATGCTGTGCCGACTTCATCTCGCTGATCGAGACAGAGCGGGCCGCCCCTCTGAATGATAGAAGGTGTAGTTTCGATTCAGTGATTATTAAAAAGGAGGTTATTCTTTAGTTTTCTCAATGATCTTGAATCTCTTTTCACCCTCTGCCTGGGGATCGGCGTATATGATCAGCTTCCCCCCGGGCTTGAGCAAGGGGAGCGCTATCTCTTCGACCTTCTCGGGTTTTGCTACCCCCCGAGCGGTTACGAAGTCGTAGTAGTCACGGTAGATCTCTTCTCTGGAGAGCTCTTCAGCCCTTTTGGGGATGACCGGCACCATCTCCAGTCCCGATTTCTCCAGCACCTGCTGTAAGAAGCGGCATTTCTTCTTGGTCGATTCCAAGAGGTCAACTTTCAGATCTGGTTGGACGATCTTTATCGGAATACCCGGCAAACCCCCACCGGAACCGAGATCTAAAAGCCTGGATCCCTCCGGAAAGGATAAAACCTCGAAAATCGTGAGGCTGTCTAAGAGGTGCCTCTCGATGATCCGCTCCTCGTCCTTTCGGGAGATGAGATTTATCCTTTTGTTCCAGGCGAGGAGCTCCTGGTGATACAAGTAGAGCTTCTCCAGGCCAGTTCCATCCAGGTGCAGGCCCAACCTCTGGAGTCCAGTTTCGAGGAGCGCTTTCTTTTCCTTCGGTATCATCTGATCTGTTCACTGACCACAAGCTCACCGGCAAGGAGGCCCCGGTCACAGCATTTCTCAGATTGGCAGAAGAAGCGGACTCCACCAACTGGCCACGAAGAGTTCCCCTCGTAGGAAAAAGCTGTGACCTCAAGAAAAGATATTGCCAAAATCGGAGTAACTGACCGGATGTTTCTCTTCATCCTTTGCCTCAAAAGCAGAATGCGATTATTCCATCTCTTTGAAGGCTCTGATTATCTCATACTCGGAGTTGGCTTCCAGAAGCCGGCGGCGGAAGTGTTCGAAGTGCAGAAGTTCTGCAAGGGATTTGAAGACCCGCAGGTAGAGTTGATCGTCGTAAGGGGGGGCCGCCATTACGAAGAACAGATGCGCCAACCCCCCATCCAGAGAGCCAAACTCATAGCCCTCCTTCGAACGAGCAAATCCCACCACGAAATCCGATACTTGCATGGTTCTGACGTGGGGGAGGGCAATCCCGTATCCGATGCCGGTGCTGGCCTTTTTCTCTCGATTATGGAGGTCGGCAAAAAGCCTCTTTCGGTTTTTCACCTTTCCAGATTTTTCCAGCAGTTCCACCAGCTCCCACAGGAGCTTCTCTTTGGTGAGGCGAGCCCACTTCTCCGGGTTCAGAGGCTCTTCGGGGTCTATGTAAACCTCCGTCTCCAGTTGCAGTCTTATCAGGTCTGTATTTAGAAAGCGAGAGATATTCACTTTTTATTTTGGCGACCTTGTTCAAAAAAGTTTTGACCCTTAAGATATGGTTTTCGAGGGGGTTGTCGTCACTCAAGCGACAACCTTTACCTCCAATCCATTATAAGGAGGCCTTAAGGAATCGTCAAGGATTATCGGAGGCGCCCCACAAACAGGATCAATTCCAAAACTTCAGACTAAACAATCTAGATAAACCTGAAAGACAACATTGACACCGGACTTGAGAGGGACACAGGTCATCCCATCTCCCTCCAGCCTGAAAAGCCTGGAGGTTTATCTCTAAGAACCTGGCGGGTAGGATTTCTCTTATGGTCTCGCTCCAGAGACTTGGGTCGATGAGGTCGGTGAGTCTCGATAGGGCTCCGCGGATGACCGCATCTGCGACCTCACCATCGGCGTCGACCTCCCTGTGAGTGGCCATGTTTCTTGAGAAGCTAAGCGGCAAGAGTGCCAGCGTGGGAGGTGGCGACGTAAACCCCGGCTTCGTTACCGGAGAGGAATCGTTTCATGCGTTATTTGGAATATTGTTCATTGGGAAGAGGTGGAAACCTGAAGGTTTCCGCTACAGATTTTCGCCGCAGTCTCCCTCCTGTTGGTATCGGACGCCCCCGTCCGATACCGTAAAGGTCACGGATGAGGGCATCTCATGCGAGCCGTATGGCCGTGACCAATAGTAGTGATTTTTTGAGCACAAGAAATCATATCCATGCAGTCACACGGCTCGTAAGAGTTTCCGCTACGGTTTTTGGGGCCTTCTCTTGCTGTAGAACAAAAAGAGGTTGCCCAGGACAATCAGCGCAATTATCAGAAGGTGGCTTATTGACTGGGCATCCATGCCGCTTGCGGCCTTTCCAGGTTGGCCCGACTGCAGGATCTCATATTCGGCGGCCCCCTTGAGTCCGGGAACCAGCGCGAAGAGCTGTCCGGAGTCCAACATCGGATAATAGGTTGTGGCCATAACCGCCGTCACCCCGGCGGCCATCTTCACGTGATAGCGGCTCCAGGCATAATCGATCCAATAGTCGGGCATGTTCCCGTCGGCAATGGAGATGACAAATTTCAGGTCGTTGTAATTCTTGATGTTCTCGAAGAGAACAAGCTCGCTGGTGCGATTGCCTCGCAAATCCTCGGGAAAGACCCTGGTCATATCCTCCCCCATTCCGAGTATGGCGGCATGATACTGAGGACGATAGCCGAGAAAAACGTAGTCTTCACCGTATTTCTTATCATATTCGCTGGCGATGAGAGAGAGATTGTTGTCTCCGAGGGTGGCGCCTTCGGCCAGAAACGCGGTTCCAACCACCTTGACTCCCTTCGAGAAGAGGTGTCGGAGGATGGCGTGGGCCATGGGGACCAACTCCGGGATTGTGGAGGTCTCGTGATCGAAGCTCACCAGAACCACATCTCCTGACTCCAAAGATTCGATCCCATCGTAAAGAGATTGCACTTCGGGGGTAATTGAAATCGGCAGGTTGAGCTTGAAGATCAACGGTAAAGCCACCGCCAGCGCTATCAGCACAAAGATTATCCGACGGTCTAAGTCCAGTTTCATTTCGACTCATAATATCTCCAAAGCCTCTTTCGGGCAAGTGCAAAGTTTTTCGGGTTCACAATCCAGAACAAGATATTCATAATCTATTTCCTATCTACCAGTTCCTATTTCCTGTTGACGGATTTAACTTTTACACTATATTGAAGTTCAAGTCCAGATACAGATTTCACCTCTGGGCTCCTGATCTTTGGTGCGACTGAGGTTTTCATTTTTCAGGTTGGAGGAGATGAAGGAATCTTCCACGTTGCCAAGGAGGGGAGAGACTCCAGCGAGAGGGAGGCTGCTATTGGGGTTTATCTCTATCAGCTCAGCTGTGAACAATCGTTGAAGGGGAAGCGACGGTTGTGGTCCCCTTGAGAAGTTGGGGAGCCTCGCTGCTCAAGCAGAAGATGGAAATTAACTTTCAGGCCCTGATCGCTAATCTCAGAAAGGGGAAGATCGATCCTCTTTATTTCTTCCACGGGCCTCAGGACTTTCTGAAAGAGGAGGCCTTATCTCTTCTAATCTCCAAGCTGGTCGACCCCAACCTCAGGAGCTTCAATCTGGACATCCTCTTTGGGCCCGACAGCAGCGCCGACGAGATTTTCAATCTTTCCTCTACGCTCCCGATTAACGCCGAGCGGCGATTGGTGATTGTCCGGGAGGCTCAGAGGCTACCGGTCCCAAGTAAAAACCGGCTTTTGAAGCTTCTGCCACATCAGTCCGATACCGCAACACTGGTTTTAGTCTGCACGGAGGTCAAATTCAACCAAAAATTCTATCAGGAGCTGAAAAAGCTGGCTACCGTCGTCAAATTTGGGAATCTCGCTTACGGAGAGGTCAGAAGGTGGCTCTCCTCCCGGGCGGGCAAATTGGGGAAAAAGCTTTCGCTGGAGGTGGTCAACTATCTTCTCGAGGCCGTCGGAGACAGTCTTTTCGATCTTGCCAACGAGCTGGAGAAGATGGCTTACTTCGTTGGGGAAAGAGCCCAGATCACTACAGAGGACGTTCAGGCGGTTTTCGGACCGGGACATCCCAGCGAGATTTATGAGATCCTGGACCTGGTCGGCGAAAAGAGGATGGAGCCGGCTCTGAGGCTCTTAAGCAATCTTTTTGCCTATCGCAAAAGCCCCAGCTGGATCACCGCCAGCCTGCGCAAACATTACAGCAGGCTTTACCTGCTCAAGGCTGCGAATGGGAAGCGCTTTGGGGAGGTTGCCGGGGAGTTAGGAATCTGGGAATCCAAACGGGAGTCATATCGAAGACAGGTCTCTTCACACAGCTTAGACGAGCTCAAAGAGAAAATCTATCTTGTATACGATGCTGAACTCGATTTGCGCAGCACCCTCTCCAGGAAGCTGGTGTTGGAGCTTTTGATCTATAACCTCTGCCGCTGAAGAGGAGGTTGAGCTTTCCGCACAAATGGAGACCTAAAGGTCTCCGCTACTGTTTGCCTCCGCTCGTGAAAGACTTCACAGATTAGTCCTTGACAACTAAGAACGAAAATACTTATTTCGTATCTGTTTTCTCAAAGTGGGGGAGGGTTGGGGACCATGAACCATTAACCATGAACCTCGCGAAGCGATGGGCCTTGAGTTCATAACCAGAGTAATAAAAACCTCCGCCATTGTCTCTTTGATCCAGCTTCCCTTTGTGGCCATCTATTTCGATTACAGGTATGGCCTGGGAATACTACTTGGTTGCCTCTGGGGAGTAGTGAACCTCCATTTCCTGAGATCTGTGGTCGTCTGTTACACCAACTTGTCCGGAAGGAGCAAGCGTCAGCTGATGCTTTTGCTTCTTTTGAAATTCCCACTTCTCTATTTGGTGGGTTACCTGCTTTTAAAATGGAGCCTCTTTCCGGTTCTGAGCCTGGTGGTCGGTTTCACCCTCATATTCGCCGTCATTCTCCTGAAGGCATTGGGACGACTGCTTTTGTCCCTGGATGAATTCAAGACGGAAGGCTCGATTTTCGATAGGAAGGGCTCAGGAGGCGCGAGTTGAGCAGACTTCTTCTCATTCGAGTTCTTACCGAGGTCGCCGAGCACGGTGGCGGAGGTGGGCACGAAGGGCGACCGGAGATCGCAAATTTCATTACGCTCCTCAATACCCTCTTTCATGGGGAGGGACTTGCCGGTATGCTTTTGCACTATCAGGCGGTGGTGTTCGCCTGGATGGTAGTCGGAATAATTGCTCTCTTCGCTTACCTGAGCTCCCGAAATCCCCGGTTGGTTCCGGGATCTCTACAGAATCTGGTTGAGATGGTGGTCGAAGGGCTTTACAACTTCTTCGTGGGGATATTGGGGCCGCAGGGTGAGAAGCTCGTTCCCTTTCTGGGGACACTATTTGTGTACATTTTCATAATGAACATCTTCGGGCTGGTGCCGGGGATGTTCTCGTCGACCTCCAATTTGAACGTCACCCTGGCGCTGGCGATCTGCGTCTTCGTTTACGTCCAGTACACTGGCATCCGGAGAAATGGTCTATTGAAGTATCTCTGGCATATGGCCGGCAGTCCCACGTCTGTAGTTGAATGGGTGTTGGTGCCCTTGAATCTCCCCATACACATAATTGGGGAACTGGCTCGGCCGGTCAGTCTCTCCTTACGTCTCTTCGGCAACATAACCGGCGAGGATGTTCTGATAGCAGTCTTCATTGGATTGGGAATAGCGAGTCTGAGCTTTTTGAAATTGCCGGTGGGAGTGCCCTTACACGTTCCCTTCATCTTTCTCGCAATTCTCACCAGCCTGATTCAGGCGTTGGTGTTTGCGCTTCTTTCAACGGTATATTTGTCGCTAATGCTGCCACACGAAGAGGGACACAACTAAGCCAGTTGATGCAATTTGAAGATAGAATATGAGAGACGGTAAAGAGACAATTCGATAGAAGGAGGAGAGATGCATTACACCACAGCCTTATCGTTTGCACTCCCGTTATCTCTTGGGATTGCTGCTTTTGGCTCCGCATTTGGCTTGGGGCGGGCGGTCTCGGCCGCGATGGATTCTATGGGCCGCCAGCCGGAGGCTGCCGCCAAAATCCAGGTGGGGATGATTATCGGTTGCGCTCTGATCGAGGCTTTGACCATCTACGCTCTGGTGACGGTATTCGTTCTTCAGGGAAAGATCGGCTGAGGCGTATTCACAGCCCGCCTCAGGCGGGCAAGCAGATTAGGCGGATTCTTCGGTCTGTTAACATCTCGCTTCGTATATCAACGGTGAGTCGATTGCGGCCGGAGAGCGTCAGCCAGCTCACTGGAGAAACGCCATGTTCGAAGCCTTAGGTCTGGAGCTGTCCCAGATCATCACCAACATCATCGGGTTTTTGATCGCCCTCTGGCTTCTGAAGAAGTTCGCCTGGAAACCGCTTCTCTCCATTCTGGAGGAGAGGCGTCAGAAAATAAAATCTGATCTCGAATCCGCTGCGAACAGAAAAAAGGAGATGGAGGGGCTCTCCGCCGAGTTCGAGGACAAGCTCAAGGAGATTGACGGCATCGCCCGCACCAGGATTCAAGAGGCGATCGCGGAGGGGAACAAAATTGCCGCCGAGATAAGGGAGAGTGGCCGCAAGGAGTCGCGGGAGATCGTGACCAAAGCCCGAGCCGACCTGGCCCGGGATATCGTCAAGGCTAAAGTGGAGTTCAGGGACGATATGGTGCAGATGGCCTTGACGGCAGCGGAAAAACTCATCCAGGAAAGACTGGACGAGAAGAAACACCGGGAGTTGATTTACGACTTCCTGGGTGAACTTGAGACCTTGAAGTAGGGACGGGGTTTATCCCCCTCCGTGGGGCGGTTGTCTCGGGGCATCGATAGTACGATGAGGGATTTGGTCTCTGACAAGCAAAGATGTTAGCCCAACAGGTCGCAAGAAAATACGCCACCGCCTTATTCAGTCTCGCAAAGGAGAAAGCCATCCTGGAGCAGGTCTCTGAGGAGTTCAAAGATCTGAAACAACTGCTGGACGGGCACCCGCAGCTGATGCACTTTTTGACCGCGCCTCAGATTCTGGAGGACGATAAACAGAAAGCAGTTCGACAGATTTTCAGCGAACGCGTTTCGAGCGGCTTCTTGCAGTTTCTGCTCCTCATGGTGTCAAAGCACCGGGTGCAGCACCTCGGTGTCACCGCCGATTATTTCGAAGGCTTGGTGCGGGAGGAGAAGGGGATTCTCAAGGCCAAGGTCATCACCGCAGTTCCCCTGAGCGAAGAGTTAAGACTTGGACTGAAAGAGAGGTTAGAGAGGCTATCCGGGAAACTGATCGTTCTCCATCCGGAAGTAGACCAAAGGATCATTGGTGGAATCATAGTCATTCTCAAAGACCAGATAATCGATATGAGCATCAGGTTTCAGCTGGACAAACTGCGGGATGAGCTCCTGGCAGTGAAGGTGCATTAAGCGATGAGATTCAGAGCGGATGGAGCAGATTGCGGTGCTGTCGGGAGTTTCCTCCCGACAGTCTTCCGTCACGTGGTCAGACGACCCGTGTGGGAAACACCTGACGGTACAGTTAAATTCCATCGCTCATCACTGATAATTTGAATCTGGAGGTTAATTCTCTTGAGCAAAGATAATGGGTTATCATTCTGGGGCCACATCGGGACGGGATTTGCTGCCGGACTTTTCTCCGGCAGTCTGGTGGGATTCTCAGAGGCATTATATCTGGCCATCTTCGGCCCGGATCTGAAGGAGTTCTTCGTCTTCCCCTATGGAGTCGGGGTCTATGGTATCTGTTTTATGTTTCTCGGCATAGGCCTGGGTTTCTGTGGTTGGCTTCTCTGCAGGTTTTCAAGCAGAGATTTCAGCAGAGCCGCAAGCTTTGCAACTTACGGGGCGATTCTGTTCTCGGTGCTGGGGATCTTCATCGCCCAGTTCCGCATCGTCAGGGACCTCCGGGGTGAACAGCCGATACCGATGACTGGAAAGCTGCTTCTCCTTATCAGTTTGGTCGTAATCTTCCTTCTATACAGATTGATCTTCAAAGCTCTATCCCGGAGGGGGGTTCTCAAGTGGGTCCCGAGCTTCCCGGGGGGTGTTGTCTGGGTCGTCGGTTTGGTTGTGTTACTCTACATCATCTCCTCCGCCATCAGTGGTCCTTCCTACACCATTGGACCTTTGCCCTCGCCGGAGGCGCAAGAGGCCTTGAAGGACCGACCCAATATCATCCTGATAATGATCGACACCCAGAGGGTGGATCGACTCTCCTGTTACGGTTACGAAAAGAATCGTACCCCACACATCGACAGTCTGGCTCTGGAGGGAGTGTTATTTAAGAGGGCCTTCGCTCAGTCTTCCTGGACTCGCCCCTCCATCGCGACTCTGATTACCTCTCTCTATGCCACTTCTCATCGTGCCATCAGAAAGCCGGACCGCTTGCCGGGTGTGGTTACCACCATCGCCGAGGTTTTAAACAGTCACGGCTATTACACCGGTGGGTTTGCCAACAACGCCAACGTCACCCCCTCTTTCAACTTTGACCAGGGTTACTCGGAGTATCATTATCTCGCTCCGAACTTTTTCTTCTTTGCCTCCGAGTCCGGTTCTTTCCTTACGTTATACAACCAGCTCCGCTTGGTCCGGGAGAGGTTCTTATCTCAGAGGAAATACGTGAAATACTATTATCAGGATGCCGAGGTCGTCACCGAGGAGGCGAAGAAATTCATCGACCGGCACGCCTCCAAGAAATTCTTCCTTTTCCTGCACTACATGGAGCCGCACGATCCTTATTTCGTTCACCCATACGACGGGGAAGGTTATGCCCGGGTCAGTCGACCTAACCCCCCAGCCGAGCTGGCGCCGAGATACAGCGATGTTTACGATGGTGAGGTTTCCTATCTGGATGAGTGGATCGGGAATCTGGTGAGTTATTTGAAAAAGAGAGGGCTTTACCGGAACTGTCTGATAGTCTTCACCTCCGACCACGGAGAGGAGTTCTACGAACACAGCGGCTGGTGGCACGGCACCACCCTTTATGAGGAACAACTGCACGTTCCTCTGATAGTGAAGCTGCCGGAGAGCAGATTCGCCGGGGAGGTGCGCGATGAATTCGCCAGGCTGTTGGACGTCGCTCCCACTATTCTGACTTTGACTGGGTTTCCCAGGCCGGAGGAGATGCAGGGTCGAAACCTCTTCTCCGACCGGGAGACCCCTCAGTTCGTCTTCGCGGAGGAGGACCACGAGGGGAATATCCTTCAATCGGTCAGGACCGAAGAGTGGAAACTCATTCTCGCCAACGAAGGAAACCCTCGAGGGGTGGAGCCGATTGAGCTTTACAATCTCGCAGAAGATCCCGAAGAGGCCAGAAACCTTGTCGAGGAGAATCCTGAAGTAGTCAATCTTTTGCGGGGATTCATCGAACAGACGATCCTTTTCGCCGAGGGTAAAGCGGTGGAGGCCGAACAGATCGAGATCGATGAAGCCACCCGGGAGAGGCTGAGAGCCTTAGGCTATGTGGAATAGAGGGGATAGGGGTTAGTAGATAGGGATTAGGGGGAAAGCAGTTTTCTTTGAATCGCTTCGATTAGAACCACCCACCTGAGGAGACCTTCTCGGTCCGACATTTGTTACCACTTTTAGGAGGGGAGATTTTTTTGCTTGACATTTGCACAAATGTGCGGTATACTTTTCTCGTGATCTAACCGAGGGAAGAAAAGATGAAAGAAAAGCTGACCACTAAACAACGCCGGGTGCTGGATTTCATTGGCGACTGCATCCAACGAAACGGAGCTCCTCCCACCATCCGGGAGATAGGCAAGAGATTCAAGATGAGCTCCACCAACTCCGTGAGGGATGTCCTGAATGCGTTAGTCAGAAAGGGTTATATCCACAGGAAGCCTCTGGTGTCCAGGGGAATTGAGCTGGTGAGAGACTGGGCCAGTTCTTTCGTGACCGTACCAGTAGTAGGGCGGATTGCCGCTGGCTTGCCAATCACCGCGGTTGAAAACATTGAGGGGAACGTTGCGGTGGATAGTTCTTTTGTCTCTGGCGAGGGGGTCTTCTCTCTACGAGTCACAGGAGATTCGATGAAGGAGGCTGGCATCTTCGATGGCGATATGGTCCTGGTGCGACAGCAGTCGACCGCCGAGAGAGGCGAGATCGTCGTTGCCATCATTGGAGAGGAGGCCACGGTGAAAAGGTACTATCCTGAGAGAAAACGAGTCCGACTGGAGCCCGCCAACCCCGCCTATGAACCGATCCTCGTTGAGACGAAAGCGCCGGATTTCTTCATTGCCGGCAAGGTGATCGGACTTATGAGGAAGATGTAATACTCGACAATTCTCCGGATCGATGAGACATCGGGGATATACCCATTCCCGCATGCGACGGGACCGCTTGCCAAGGTCACTTAGATTCTTAACCCCAAACCTCTGACCTTGTACTCTTGGTAGACTCGCAGTTCCTTTTTGAACCTCTTCTCCGAAAGTTTGTTATGAACGGACCTCATGAGCCCCGATTGCTTTAAAGCCTCTTCGCACGATATTAGCCTATCGCCTAAATCAAGTAACACCGTAGCCCACCAAGCTGTGCCATCGGCGGTACAGAATTTCATAGTAGGTGTTTTTTCCTTTTGCAGAATGGCAATAGCCTCAAGTTCCCCCGTGTGCAAGTACGGCGCCAGCACAGGGGCAAACTGATTCTGAACTGAGGCAACCTCAATCGCCGTTGCTTCTTTCTTAAGTATTCTTGCGGCTTTAAGGTCACTACGCAAATTCGTTGGATGTATGCGACCTTTTTTGTTCCTATAACAATGGGCCTCCTCAAATACAGAGGAAGGAAGAGTAACTTGGTTGCAGGCAATGAACTTATGCCAAATCCCCATTCTGTGGAGTTCGATTACTATATCTGCATCAAGCAGTAGTGAATTCAAAGTTGTAGTACTCTTCCTCTGAGAGACCGTATTTGGTGAGAAAGTCGTCGAACAGACCGAGTTGGACGTGGAAAATCTCTGCCAGCTTGGCTCGGGAAACCCTACGGAGCATCATTGCTTTGAACCCCAGATAAACCAGGCGCCTTGAGAATTCAAGAGCTGTAACATATTTGCCCTTCCTGAGCGCCTTATCCAGTCTCTTGAAATCCGGTGACGCAATCACTTTATCTACGTGATCCTTGTTAAGTAATTTCAAGTGAACCGCTCTCCACAAGACTGCTTCGGTTGAAACTTCGAACTCGATGGCTATTTGGACTATATCAAGCCAAGAAACTTTCTTATCCTCTATTCGCTTCTCCACCTCAGCTGTGAATATCTGCTTCGGGAGTAACAGGGCAGAAGCAAAGGCATCGGCAAATTTGTCAGCTTGGCTTTTCCCTTCCCTGTCATTGCTACAATGAACTTCCCCTGGTTCGAAAGTCTCCCAAGTAAGGATATGAAAGAACTCGTGAGCCAAGTCGTAGTTTCGACGCCAAGGGGCACTTCTTGTATTTAAGAGAATAGCTGGTCCAAAGTCACCCACCGTTGAGGCCGCTGAACCTGCGCCCCTAAGGTCCAAATAGATTATCTTGAAATATAGCTGCTCTTCCAAAATCTTTGGAAGGGAAGTTGCTGGTCGGTTTCCCAGACTTAGCTCCGCACAGATTTCCCTGGCTTTTCCCTGAACCACCTCGTAATTTAACTTTCTTTGTGAAATCCTCCATGGTTCAAAAGGTCTTTCGGAAACATCGCCAACTTTTCTCTCCAATAGGTGATAATTCCTACAGATGTTCAAAAATCTTTTTTCGAGGTTCAATGCCTTCTTGTCATCCTCTTTTGATCGCCAAAGGACTGCAGGATCCCTCAGCATCTCCTTTTCCGGTGGAAAAAGGTCGGGAATGTCCTTATGGTAGAGTCTCAGCAACTTCACGAGCTCGGAGGCCTTCAATTCCCTCTTGCCACTCTCAATGTAGGAAACGATCTGATAGCTGGACAACCCCAAGTGTTGTGCTACTTCCTCCTGAGTCAGCCCCAGCCCTTCTCTAACACCTCTGAGCTGTTGCCCCAATCGGTACTTGTCGCTTTTTGACATAAGGTTTCCACCTCTTTTGCGTTTGTCGGCAGATCATATATAATATTATATTACATATTTCGACACATTTGTCAAGCAATATAATGAAATATTACTCAGATTTGTAGAATTAGACGAATGAAAGCAAGCTGCTCAATTGCTCAACAAAAGTGGATTCCTAGGAACCTGAACGACTTAAAGCTCTTCGATTACGATGTTGTCGTTGGTGTAGATGCAGATGGAGGCCGCTATCTCCATCGATTTGCGGACAATGCCCTTGGCGTCCAGATTCGAATACTCCTTCAGAGCTCTGGCGGCCGCCAGGGCGTATGCGCTGCCGGAGCCGATCGAGAGAATACCGTCATCCGGTTCGACCACATCACCGTTGCCAGAGATCATCAATCCGCAATCCTCATCCATCACCACAAGAAGTGCTTCCAGCCTGCGAAGATATTTGTCGGTGCGCCAGTCCTTTGCCAGCTCCACCGCAGCTCTTTGAAGGTTACCGTTGAACTCGTTGAGCTTGGATTCGAAGCGCTCGAAGAGGGTGAAAGCATCGGCGGCGGCTCCGGCGAAGCCGGCCAGGATCTTATCATCGTAAAGCCTTCTGATTTTTTTGGCGCCACTCTTGACGATGGTCTCCTCAATTGTGACCTGACCGTCACCCCCTATGGCGATTTTCCCTTTGTGTCTGATGCCTAAGATAGTTGTCGCTCGCAACACCATTTCACCTCTGGTATATGTTAAGCACTTTTCATTGCGCTTGTGTGACCTTATCACGATTTGCAGTTTTATTCCTGTCGCCAGATCGTTTTTCCAGCGATTCTGAGATTTCCGCCAGAGGATGCGCCTGTTTGTATATCCGCTTCAAACGTTTGGTGGTGACGTGAGTATACTTCTGAGTGACCGACAGCGTTGAATGCCCCAGAAGCTCTTGGACCGCTTTAAGGTCGGCGCCGGCCTCCAGCATCGCAGTGGCGAAGGAGTGCCTCAACGTATGCGGTGAGACTCTCGGATTGTCTGAGACTTTGCCTAAATGCTTTTTGACGAGGTTCCTCATGTTGCGGGTGGAAAGCCGCCTCCCGAAACGGTTCAGGAAGATGGCCCGAGGATCGGTTTCCTTGCCCGCCTCTCTGCTTTTCTCCAGATGCAGTTGCCGATAAGTATAGTAGTTCTTCAGTGACTTCAATGCTTTGCTGCCGATCGGCAGAATCCTGTATTTCCCTCCCTTGGCTCGAAATCTCACCGTCATCGCGGAAGAATCGACATCCTCCAGGTTCAGATTCGCAACCTCCGAGAGACGCATACCGGTGCTGTAGAAAACCTCCAGAAGGGCTTTGTCTCTTTTGCCCTGAAAGCTGTCGGGAAAATCTGACTCCAGAAGCTTCTCCAACTTGGAGTGGCTCAAGAAATCAGGCAGTCCCTTTTTGACCTTTACAGAGAAAAGAGATGTCAGAGGGTTTGTCTTCAAAATGCCCTGTTTCGTCAGGTAATTATAAAACGCTCTTACGGCAGATAACTTCCTGGCGATGGTGGTGGAGACATTTCCGTTGGACTGGAGCTCTGAGATGAAAGCTCTCATCTCCAGACGACCGATCGTTTTGTAGTCAGTCGAATCTAATCGCTCCCGGAGAAATCCGAAGAACTGTCGTAGATCCCGGCGATAGGCTAACACGGTGTTTTCGGAGTAGTTCCGCTCGGCTCTCAGGAAACCGATAAAGCTTTCTACCTCTGGGGGAACTTCAGACGACATCGGACAAAACCCCTAAACTGCGGCCTCCACCTCTTCCGGGGAAGTCAACTGATGCCCGCACTCAAGGCACTTTAAGTATTCACCTTTCGCTTTGCTGGATTTAGACACCATAAACCTGGCTTTGCAGCTCGGGCACTCTTGTGCCACCGGCTTGTCCCAGGTGGCGAAGTCACACTTGGGATAGGAGGTGCATCCGTAGAATAGCCTGCCTCTTTTGGAACGTCTCTCGGTGAGCTTCCCCTCACACCCCTCACGGGGGCAGGGGATTCCAAGGTGGTACGGTTTTGTCGTTTTGCATTCGGGATAGGCGGAGCAGGCCAGGAATCTCCCGTAGCGGCCGCCTTTCACCACCATTGGAGAACCACACTTCTCGCATTTCTCCTCAGTGGTGATTGCCTCTTCCTCCTGGAGCGGTTTGGTAAACTTGCACTCCGGGTAAGCGGAGCAGGAGATAAATCTCCCATTGCGGCCCCACTTTATCACCAGCGGGGCTCCGCAGTCGGGGCAGCTCTCGTTGGTCTCCTCCTGAATCTGTTTTTTGATATCCTCCCGGTTAGCCTCCACTCTCTTCAAGCTTTTCGAGAAGGGTTCGTAGAAATCTCTCAAAACCTGTTGCCAGTCGTATTTCCCCTCTTCGATTTTGTCCAGTTCGGCCTCCATGGAGGCAGTGAATTTGACATTGAAAATGTGCGGAAAGTTCTCGGTGACGATTTTGCTGACCACCTCGCCCAGTTCGGTGGAGAAAAACCTCCGCTTCTCCATCGAGACGTAGCGGCGGTCCTTTAGGGTCGAGATTATCTGAGCGTAGGTGGAGGGTCGACCAATTCCGTTGGCCTCCAGCTCCTTGACCAAGGAGGCCTCGCTGAAGCGGGGAGGAGGTTTGGTGAACAGCTGTTTCGGATGCAGCTTCAAGAGATGCAATCTTTCGTTAACCTCCAACTCTGGAAGTTTCGTCTTCTCCTCCTTCTCTCCGTTTTCCTCCTCGCTCTCCTGGTAGACCCGGAGGTAACCGTCGAAGAGGAGTTTGGCCTCTGTGGCTCTGAACAGAAATTCCCCGCCGGTTATCGAAACGGTGGTGTTCTCAAACAGGGCCGCACACATCTCGGAGGCAACCAGACGAGACCAGATTAGCTCATAAAGTTGGACTTGTTCTTTGCTCAGGAATCTCTTGACATCTTCGGGTCTCCTATCGATCCGGGTCGGTCGGATGGCTTCGTGGGCATCCTGAACCTTCCCCTTGGAGCGATATTTCCTCTCCGATTTCGTCAAATAATCGTTCCCGAAGTTTTGAGCGATAAACGCCCAGGCGTCCTGCCTCGCCTCCTGGGAGATGCGAATCGAATCGGTGCGCATGTAAGTTATGAGACCAACCGAGCCCTCTTCACCCAACTCGATCCCCTCATATAGTTGCTGAGCCACCACCATTGTCTTTTTGGTGTTGAAGCCCAACCTTCGGGAAGCCTCCTGCTGAAGGGTGCTGGTGATGAAGGGGGGATTGGGGTGGCGTCTCTTCTTCTCTTTTTTGACCTCCGAGACCGAATAGCTCTCCTTCCTGGCTCCCCCCACGGCTTCTTCGGCCTGCTTGCGGTTGGAGATCTTGACAGGCTTGCCGCGAATGTGAGTCAGCTTCGCCCGGAAGATTTCGTCTTCGTCGGTTCTGAAATCGGCGCCTATGTTCCAGTACTCCTGAGGCTCAAACTCCCGAATCGCCTTCTCGCGTTCGCATATGATCCGCAGAGCCACCGACTGCACCCTGCCGGCGGAGAGGCCCCCATGGACGGTCTTCCACAGAATCGGGGAGACCTTGTAGCCGACTAAGCGATCCAGAATGCGGCGAGCTTGCTGAGCTTTCACCTTGTTTTCGTCGATCTTGCCAGCCTTGGCGACCCCCTCTCTGACGGCCCTTTCAGTTATCTCGTTGAAGGTGGCTCGGAGGATATTGCTGTTAGCCTTCCCGATGGTCTCGGCGATGTGCCAGGCGATGGCCTCCCCCTCCCGGTCGGGGTCGGGGGCAAGGTAGACCCGGTCGGCGGAGCTGGCCCCCTTGCGAAGCTGGGAGATTATCTTGCGCTTCTCGACGATGATTACATATTTCGGGCGGAAGCCGTCTTCGATGTCGACTCCCAATTCCTTTTTGGGAAGGTCCCGAATATGCCCCCTGGAGGCCATAATCTCAAATCCCCTCCCCAGGAATTTCTTCAGAGTCTTGGATTTGGTCGGCGATTCTACGATCAATAGATCCATCTTGGCGCGCCCTTAAGCTGGGGATTTCCTCTGTCCCGAGGGCCTTTCAAACTTGATGGTCCCCTCCACCAGATCCTTTAGGGCGACCGAGGTCACCTTGGGTTCCGGGGGCTGGGGAACTTCCTCCTCGCTGAGTTCCTCTTTGGCTTTCCTCTCGGCGTTTAGTTTCCGAGACCACTTGGCCGCCAGGAGCACGGCTTCGTATCTGTTATCGGCGATCTTTTCAATCTCTTCCACGTCGTTTACCTCTTCGAGAGACTGCATGAAAACCTCCAGAGCAGAAACTGCCGGAAAGAGTGGATTGTTCCTTCAGGCGAAGTCTATGATCTTTCCAATTCCTTCAAGAGCTTGGGCTTTGTTTCCGGGACCACCTTACAACTTTCGGCAACGATGATGGCCTCGATCTTGGCCACCACCGAGTCGAGCTCATCGTTGGTGACAACGTAATCATAGTTCGACCACAAATTGACCTCCTTTAGAGCTTCCCGAAAGCGTCCCTCCAACACCTCCGGACTATCGGTGCCCCGGGAGATTAGTCTCTTCTTCAATACCTCTAAAGAGGGAGGTGTAAGGAAAATCGTCACCGCTTGAGAGTAGCTTTCTTTCAGATTAGCCGCTCCGTTATAGTCGAGGTCGAAAAGGGTAATCCTTCCCTGCTCTAAATTCTCGTTCACCGTTCCCTTCAGAGTGCCATAGTGATGATTGTAAACTTTGGAGAATTCCACCAGCTCCCCGGCTTCGATCTTTTTTTGAAACTCATCCTCACCCAGGAAGATGTAATCGACTCCGTTTCTCTCGTTGGGGCGGGGGGGCCTGGTGGTGGCGGAGACCGAATAGAGGTAGTCCGGATGTCGTCTCAACAGTTCCCGACAGATCGTGGTTTTCCCGCCCCCGGAGGGGGAGGAGAGTATCACTAAGAGGGATCTGGTCACAGTCAGGCTTTTCCTTATCTTGCTCGACGCTTTTGGGTGGTGAAGTTTCGGAAAAAAGGCTCCAGCGGTTGAAAATAGAGAATAGTTAAGACTCCCGACTTTGAGGTGAAGGAAAGTGGCTGTCTTTCCAACAAAAGCTAAATTCTCTCTTCCACCGTCCCTTTCAAACTCCGTGGCAACCGTCCGTCAGGAGGCAGACAAAACCTCCAGTTTCTACTCGATGTTCTGAACCTGTTCCCGCATCTTCTCGAGCTCCTCCTTGATGGCGATCACCCTCCTGGATATCTCCAGATGGGAGGCTTTGGAGCCTACGGTGTTGATCTCTTTTAACATCTCCTGGAGCAGGAAGATGAGCCTTTTCCCTACCGGAGCCTGAGATCTCAAGGTTTGCCGGAACTGCTGACAGTGGCTTCGGAGCCTGGTCACCTCTTCGGTGATATCAGACCTCTCGGCAAAGATCGCCGCCTCCTGGGCCAACCTCTCTTCAGAGAGAGGCCCCTCTCCCAACAGATCCCTTATCCGGTTTTTCAATCTGGTCATATACGCATCGACGTTTGCTTTGGCGTATCCTTTGATCTCCGTCAGAATCCGGGAGATTTTTTTCTCCATCCCTCTCAAATCCCGAGAGAGGTTTTCCCCCTCCTTTTTGCGCATCCGCTCCAGAGCCTCAAGGGCCTTCAGGCTCGCCGATCTCAAGAGCCGCCACGTCTTTGTGGGGGCGACCTCCGGCGTTGTCGGCCTCATTATGTCTGGCAGCCCGGCAAAGTGGCTCGGCTGGATCTCCCCGGGGAGATTGTAGCGCTTTTTTATGGAGGTGAGAAGGCGGTAGTAAGTGTCCGCCACCGGCTCGTTGAGCTCCAGGGAGGGATATATATCTTCGGACTTGTCCCAGGCGACATTCAAGGTGATCTTGCCCCGAGAGATCTTCTGTCTGACCAGCTCCCGCAGATCATTTTCCAAACCGGAGAGGGTCTTGGGGAGCTTGATCTGCATTTCCAGATATCGATTGTTGAGGGAGTTAACTTCGACCAGCAGTCTCTCCTCTCCGCTTTTAGCCTCCCCGCTGCCATATCCGGTCATACTTTTGGGCATCTCTTTTCTCCAGGATAAACCCCAATTATAACGTCAGCCAATATTTTGTCAACTATTTTTGTCGCCTGGGATTCGTTTACCCGATGATTTCACAGAAGTGGGAAGCTGTCACCCTAAGCCCTGGAGGCATGCCTGTCAGGGTTCAATCAAATCTCTTTCGACTACCTGGTTATGCTCGACGGCAAGGGCCGTCAACTATTAGCTACTAACTATGAACTACCAAGCACGGACTACTAGCCACTGACTATCAACCACTGCCGGGCGTTCACCACTTTTCCATGAGATTGGGGATTGAACGGAAATATGCCCGCTTCAACGAATCGAGATCGAGGCTCAAGAGGGTGTTTATCTTCAGAGCTTTGCCTCCGACGGTGCCGATCTTCTTCAAGGGGACCTGAAATCTTTTTGCCAGACGTTTTAGCCGGTCTGCGTTTTTCTGTTTGGCAGAGAGGATTATCCGGGATTGACTCTCGCTGAAGAGCAAGAAATCGGGTCGCATTTGGCTTTTTAGCTTTATGGCCGCTCCCAGATTGCTTTTTGAGGAGGCGATACAGCACTCCGCCAGAGCCACTGCCAGCCCCCCCTCGGAGGTGTCGTGAGCCGAAGCCACCAGACCCTCACGAATGGCTGTTAGACAGAATTCCTGGACTTTGAGCTCGAAGTCGAGGTTTATGCCGGGGATCTGTCCGGCGATCCTGTTATGGATACTCTTCAGATATTCGCTGCCTCCGACTTCCGGGGTGTTTTCTCCCACCAAAAAGATCAAATCCCCGCGGTCTTTGAACCACTGGGTTGTCACCTGTTTCATATCTTCTATGAGCCCCACCATCCCGATCACCGGGGTGGGGTACACCGCTCTTTCGGGATCCTCGTTGTAGAAGCTGACGTTTCCTCCGGTTATGGGGGTTTTGAAGGCCCTGCAGGCCTCTCCCATTCCGGCCACACATTCTGCAAAGGTCCAGAACATCTCCGGCTTATACGGGTTTCCGAAGTTGAGGCAGTTGGTCACCCCCAGGGGCTTGGCTCCGGAGCAGATCAAGTTTCTGGCGGCCTCGGCGACGGCGATCTTGGCTCCCTCTTTCGGATTCAGGTAGCAATAACGTCCGTTGCAGTCGGTAGAAAACGCCAATCCCTTCTTGGTCTTGCGGATGCGCATCACGGCGGCATCCGAGCCCGGTCCCACGACGGTGCCGGTTCTCACCATGGTATCATACTGCTCGTAGACCCACGCCTTGCTGGTGATATTTGGTGAACAGAGGAGTTTTAGCAATGTCTCCCCCAAATCTTCGGGCAGTGGGAGAGAGTCGGGGTTGAATCTCCAGTGTTTACTCAGATGAGCAGGTCTCTTTCTCTCTCTTGTGTATACCGGAGTTCCCCCGCCGAGGGCCAAAGACACAGCCGGCACCTCGGCGACCACCCGGCCATTGTTTTTGACTCGGAGCAGTCCGTCGTCGGTGACCTTCCCGATGATCGCCGAATGTAGTCCCCACTTTTTGAAGATTCTCTGAATCTCCTTTACCTTCCCCTTCTTGGCGACTACCAGCATCCGCTCCTGAGATTCGGAGAGCATTATCTCGTAAGGGGTCATCTTGGTTTCGCGCACCGGCACTTTGGAGAGTTCGATCTCCATGCCGCTTTCTCCCCGCGCCGACATCTCGGAGGTGGAACAGGTAATCCCGGCCGCCCCCATGTCCTGAATCCCCACCACCAACCTCTCGCCGATAATCTCCAGGGTGGCTTCCAAGAGGAGCTTTTCCATAAAGGGGTCGCCGATCTGCACCGAGGGGCGCCTGGATTCGGATTTCTCCGACAGCTCTTCGGAGGCGAAGGTGGCTCCGTGGATGCCGTCTCTGCCGGTGGAGGCTCCCACAATCAGGACTGCATTCCCCTTCCCCTTAGCGGTGGCGCTGATTAAGTCTTCGTGTTTGGCCAATCCCACCGCCATGCAGTTGACGATCGGGTTGCCGGTGTAGTTCTTCTCGAAGTAGACCTCTCCGCCCACGGTGGGAACACCGAAGCAGTTCCCGTAATCGCCGATGCCCCTGACCACGCCGTCGAAGAGGTAGCGGACCCTCGGGTTTCTGAGTTCTCCGAAGTGGAGGGGATCAAGACAGGCGATCGGCCTGGCCCCCATGGTGAAGATGTCGCGGAGAATGCCCCCGATGCCCGTAGCCGCCCCCTGATAAGGTTCCACCGCCGAAGGGTGATTGTGGCTCTCGATTTTGAAGACCACCGCCAGACCATCACCGATGTCCATGGCTCCGGCGTTTTCCTCCCCCGCTTTGGCCAGAAGGTGGGGGCTCTCCCGGGGAAGGGTCTTCAGAAGGGCGATGGAGTTCTTGTAGCTGCAGTGTTCCGACCACATCACGGAGTAGATTCCCAGCTCCGTGAAGGTGGGCGTCCGCCCCAGGATCTCCTTGATCCTCTTATACTCCTCTCGGGACAGAACGTGTGCCAACGCCAGCTTCTCTGTCACCTTTGGTTCTCTCATATCTGAAGGTGGCTGTGGAGTCGATTCCTTCCTCTTGGAGATCTCAAGGTTTCTTTGTCGAAAGCCGAGTCTTTTTGTCCAGTGCCCCACCTCACGCTAACGGTCAATTATCTCAAAGCTGGCGAAAAGTCAAGAAGAAACTCAGTTGCTCTAATCCGGCAGGAGGGCCCTTAATTTTGTTGACAATTAACTTGCGAAGAGATATTTTTTGAAAAAACCAACGGTTCGGAGAATCCTTTTGGGAGAGGAGGCTTGATCATGGCTTCGGTGAATAAAGCAATTCTGATCGGCAATTTAGGAAAAGATCCAGAGTTACGATATACCCCTGGGGGCCAGGCAGTGGCCAACTTTACGATTGCTACCGCTGAAAGGTGGAAGGACAAAGATGGCCAGCTCCAAGAGAGAACGGACTGGCACAGAATAGTGGCCTGGGGTAGGCAGGCCGAAGTTGCCAACGAATATCTGAAGAAGGGTTCTCCGGTATATATCGAGGGGAGAATCCAGACTCGTTCCTACGAGGATAAAGACGGCAACAGAAGATATATAACTGAAATCGTCACCCAGAGACTGCAGCTTTTAGGCCGGCGCGGCCCCGAAGAGGGGGAAACCCCTTCTCCACCGGAGGCGGAGACTCCAGACAGCCCCGGAGGGGAAGATGATGATCTGCCGTTTTAGCACCCATCTGAGATGAGCTCCGGTCTAACGTTCGGCAGCTCAACACCTCAATCATTTGATTTTGATATGGGACAGAGCGGATTGCGGCTCTGTCCTTTTTCATTAGGTGCCGTCAGGCGAAGACGAGTATCTGGATTCCAATGGATCTAATTTCCTTCGGAGAACCATTGTGTCGACGGTTCGCGCGTCGAAACCTTTCATATCTTCTGTGCGATCATGTCAACTGCCAACGCTAGCCATTCGAGGTTCTACAGAGAACAGGAGGAGGCCAATCTCCTTGACGGCAGTGCCGAGAGAGTCGTATCTTATTGCCCGAAAGGGATGACGCCGTATGACTCTGAGACGCGACCCCATCACCGGACGCTGGATAGTAAACACCGAGCAGGCAGAGCAACCTCAAAAGGCTCAAGCCCTGAAGGAGGCTGAAACCTGTCCCTTCTGCGAGGGGTCTGAGGCTCTCACCCCTGCGGAGATTTTTGCCCTCCGCCCGAATAAGAGCAGGCCCGATTCCCCCGG
>JAUWHO010000049.1 GCA_030605835.1 Candidatus Zixiibacteriota bacterium
CTTCGTCGTCCAGGGCGGAGACCCTTATGGCGTCGGCACCGGTGGTCCTGGATATTATCTCCCGGTGGAGAAGAGCGGGCTTCATCACGAGACCGGCTCGATCGCCATGGCTCAGTCTGCTCAGGGAGTAAGTGGTAGTCAGTTTTTCATATGTCTGGCGCCTCAGCCGCACCTCGACAAACAGTTCAACGTCTTTGCGAAGGTCACCTCCGGGATGGAGGCCGCTAACAAGATCGCCTCCGTATCCCGGGATAAAAAGGGCAAGCCCTCAGAAGATGTGGTGATGAAGAAGCTCTACGAGAAAAAACCGACGGGATAGGAATGGCGAGGAGAACTGCCCCGAAGTTGAGTCGTTTAACATAAGGATCGAATCGGCAAAGGGAGCAGTGTAGAATCAGGTGAGAAGAGTTGTCATTTTGGGTTCCACCGGCTCTATTGGGACCAGCGCCCTGGAGGTGATAGGGGCCTTTCCTCAGGAGTTTGACGTAGTAGGGCTCTCCTGCCACAAAAACGTTGGGCTTCTCCGCAAGCAGACCGCTCTGTTCAAACCGGAGGTGGTCTGCATAACCGAACCACAGAGCTATCGACAGTTCTTGCGCCAGACCACGAAGACCGGAGTGGAAGTCCTCTCCGGGGAGGAGGGTCTCTCCCTTTTGGCCGCCTGGGAAAATGTCGATATAGTCCTAAACGGGTTGGTTGGTGCGGTGGGATTGAAACCGACCCTGGCCGCCATCGAACTGGGACGACGGATCGCTTTGGCGAACAAGGAGGCTCTGGTCATGGCCGGGGACCTCATAAACCGATCTGCACAAGCCCAGGGGGCAGAGGTTCTGCCAGTGGACTCGGAACATTCCGCCATCTGGCAATGTCTGAGAACCGGGGAGGAAAAGGAGATCAAGAGCTTGATCATAACTGCCTCCGGCGGTCCTTTTCACGATCAGCCGGAGCTGGATCTGGAGAAGGTCAGCCGAAAGGAGGCCCTGGCCCATCCCACTTGGTATATGGGAAAGAAGATCAGCGTCGATTCTGCAACCTTGATGAACAAGGGGTTGGAGGTGATCGAAGCCCACTGGCTTTTCGGGGTGCCACCTGAGAGGATCAAGGTGGTCATCCATCCGCAGTCGATAGTCCACTCCCTGGTGGAGTTCGTCGACAACTCGGTGATGGCGCAGATGTCCCGTCCGGACATGAAACTGCCGATCTCGTATGCTCTCTTCTACCCGGAGAGGAGACGCCTATCCGACGACTCCTTCAATCTCACCGAGATCGGCGAGCTCTCCTTCTCGGAGCCGGACTTCAGACGGTTTCCCTGTCTCAACCTGGCATACGAAGCCTTGAGGTCCGGAGGCACTGCCCCGGCGGTTCTAAACGCCGCCAACGAGGTCGCGGTGTTCGGTTTCCTCGAGGAAAAGATCAAGTTCACCCGTATTCCAGAGGTGATCGAAGAGGTTCTGTCCAAACACCAGGTCAAGTCCTCACCCCAGGTGGAGGAGATCTTTGAGGTCGACGCCTGGGCCCGGGAGAAGGCAGAAGCTCTCCTGGAGCAGAACAATAGATAAGCTATGTTTACCACCATAATTGCCGCAATTGCAGTATTGGGACCTCTGATTTTCTTTCACGAGTTAGGCCATTTCCTCATGGCCAAGAGGCTGGGCATCAGGGTGGAGCGCTTCTCTTTGGGATTCCCTCCCAAGATGGTGGGCTTCACCTGGCGAGGGACGGAGTATTGTATCTCCTGGATTCCCTTCGGGGGATATGTGAAGATGGCCGGGGAAACGCCGGATAGAGAAGAGGTCAAGGGAGAGCCCTGGGAGTTTCTCTCCAAACCGATCTGGGTGCGGGGGCTGGTGATATTCGCGGGGCCGGCGGCGAACTTCGTCATGGCCATCCTCATCCTCTGGGGGGTCTTTTTCTTCGCGGGGCAGCAGATCATCAGAGACGATTCCACCGTAATCGGGAGCCTCATTCCCGGGGGAGCGGCGGAGGTGGCGGGATTGAAAGTCGGGGATAGAATTCTCTCCGTCGATGGCCAGGAGGTCCATGACTTCCGCAGTATGGCAGACATCATCTACAAAAGGGTGGAAGAACCGCTGGAGGTCGTCTGGGAGAGGGAGGCAGAGAGGTTTTCGGCAACCATTACCACTTTCAAAGACGAGGTCCTCGGCGAGGGGGGAGAGCCGATTGAAGTGGGGAAGATCGGCATCGGTCCAGAGATAGAGATTGTGGAGGTCGGCTTCTTCAAAGCTTTTATAGATGGGGTCACCAGCAGTGTCATAATCTCACACGAGATTCTGAAGTTTCTCTTCAAGCTCTTTACCGGGGCTGTCTCGCTGAAGATGATCGGTGGCCCTCTGACAATCGTCCAAGTGGCCGGGGAGACGGCTCGTCAGGGGTTTTTAAGCCTGCTCACCTTTACCGCCCTTTTATCGATCAATCTCTCCCTGGTGAACATTCTGCCCATCCCGGTCTTAGACGGAGGCTCTCTCTTCTTCTTGGGAGTGGAGGCCGTGAGAAGAAAGCCCTTGAGCCTCAAACAGCGGATGTGGATCCAGCAGGTAGGGATGGCGCTGCTTTTGCTGCTCATGATTGTCGTGACTTATAACGATATCCTGCGACTGTTCGAATAATGCTCTTCCGTCGGTTCCGTGGACGGAGCAAACTTCTCTTCCAGACTGACGTATAAGAAACAGAGAAAAATGTTTCGGAGGTGAAGATGTTTTCCAAAAACAAAAAGCAGAAAAAGCCGGTGGCGGCGAAAAAAAGCAGCCTGCAAATACTTTGGGACTACGTTCAGTCGCTTGGAATCGCCCTGCTTTTGGCTTTGGTCATCAAGACCTCGGTGGTGGAGGCCTACAGGATTCCCTCCGGGAGCATGGAGGATACCCTTCTGATCGGAGATTTCCTCCTGGCAAACAAGTTCCTCTATGGAATGCGGTTGCCGATTCCCTTCGTTGATGTAAGGTTGCCCGCAATTCAGGAGCCAAAGGCGGGGAGTGTGATAATCTTCAAGTACCCTCAGAATCCGAAACTGAACTACATAAAGAGGTGTATTGCGGTGGAGGGGCAGGTGGTGGAAATCAAGGACAAGAGGGTCTTCGTCGACGGGCTGGAGTTCGAAGATCCCCCTCATTCTAAACACACCGACAAAAGGGTTTTTCCTTCCAGCTACAACTTGCGAGATAATATGCCCCCCACCAGAGTGCCGGAAGGTTATCTCTTCATGATGGGGGATAACCGTGACAACTCTGCCGATTCGCGCTTCTGGGGGTTTCTGGACCGCAGGTTGGTTCGTGGCAAGGCGATGGTAATTCACTGGTCCTGGAGACAGGACCCCAGAGCCCCAAAACTCTCCGCCTCCGACCCCCTATCCATCCCCAACGTGATAGCTTACAATCTCTGGAATTTTCCCCGAAGGGTGCGCTGGAGCAAGTTAGGGGATATAGTCCGCTAGCCCAAGCCTCCAACATCTGTTCTGGTTTCCGGCGGCGATAAATTCGCCTCCCTACGGTGCGAGGTTTGTGTTGGGCTGAAAAGCCCAACCTATGCCGGTTCGGTCAGGACGGGAGCGAACTGTGTCCTGACCGAGAAGGACCCCGTTTGCGACACTCTTGGTGGCTATGAATTAGCTGACAGACGGCACAAAGTTCTTTTATTCTAATACCCTCAAATGTAGAGCGGGGAATTCATCCCCGCTTGGATGTCGGGGCAAGGGTTTGACCTCGGATACGGGATCCGTCTGGACCTGCCCCAGCTCTTTGGAATTGCGGTTGCCGGTTGGTTCGCTCAGGATGGGAGTGAACCGCGTCCTAACCGGCGATAGATACCTCGCGGAATGACCAGTGACTCTGTAGCTTTCAAACAACCACAATCCACCCGTTTGAATTGACTAATCCAGATCTTACTCACCATATTCCCCTTGACATAGTAGAGTGCATACTCTATATTATCAATGTAGAAACAGGAGGATCTTATTCCAGATGCGGTGGCGTGTTACACACCAGCACTCGGGATCGTCAATTCGTGGAGTTGTCTCGTCCTATTTGCGGTTTTTCAATTTTGCCGGAACGATACTCACATCTTGGATTTTGAGGTTCTGTCGGGGCGGAGATACTCCAAATGCCGGTCCGGGATGCCAAGACTGGCATCCCTTGTATTTCCGAGCACTTGTGAACTGTTTCACAAGTTTCTGTAAACGTTTTCTGAAAGGGTGCATTCCTGATCGACTTTGCACGGTGTCGTCCTTCGAACTAGTGGCCGGTTATACGGTGTGCCCGGTTCGGATGATGCCGTTGGCGATCCCGGTACGAGGTATTGGCCCTGTACGGTCGGAGCGGACAGGACGAGAGAATGATGGCCCAGCTGGTTTGCAGAGGATGCTGGTGAGGTTGGGTCTGTTGGAAGTGACAGCCTGACTCTAATACACGTTTGCACCACCGCATCGGATAAGCATCTCATAGGCGAGGCAACTCTGGTTAGAGCCTCCTTCCTCCAGAACGAAGCTGGAGGCACAAACTTCCGCAAAAGAGAGGAGGATTACATATGGAACAGTGGGAAGGTTGGCCCAAGATAAAGTTCGAGTCGGACTTGGACCTGAAATTTCCCGAACAGATTGCCTCCATCCCCGGCGGCGACAAGATATTCACCTGTATCCAATGCGGCACTTGCAGCGGTATATGCCCTTTGAGCCCGTGCATGGATTACACTCCCCGGCAACTTATTGCCATGATCCGGGCAGGCTCCAAGGCGGATGTTCTCAGCAGCCGCACAACCTGGCTGTGTGCTTCCTGCTATCGCTGTACTGTGGAATGCCCCAAGGGAATCAAGTTGACGGATATTATGTATGCCTGCAAGCGGATGGCGATCACGGAGGGGGTCTATCCAAAACATTTTCCGATTCCGGTTCTTACCAACGAGTTCTTTAATACTGTCAAGGTCACCGGGCGCAGTAATGAGAGTTGGTTGATTGTACGTCTGTTCTTGAAGACCAATCCACTCCAGCTATTCAAGCACGCAAATCTGGGGTTGCGCCTGTGGTTGCGGGGCCGGATGAGCCCAATACCAGATTCTGTGAAACGCAAGGGAGAGCTACGAAATATTTTCAAGGTATTTGACGTAGAAAAAGAATACGTAAAAACGAAAAGAAAACGCAAATTCAAACCGGCTCCCAAGGGATGCGACTGCGGGAGCGGTTACCTTTGATCCGAGATCGCAATCTGCGGAACGCAAAGGTGAACCGGGAAGCATTCTTAAGGTATCGGAAGGAGAATAGATAGTGAAAAGTCAAAGTGAATTAGCAGCGACCAAAAAGGAGGGGGTATGAAATATCTGTATTACCCGGGATGCTCGGCAAGAAGTACCGGCAAGCCGTATGAAGAGTCGATGCTGTCAGTGGCTGAGGTTTTGGAGATACCGATCGAGGAGCTCGAAGACTGGAACTGTTGTGGCGCCACCACTTATATGGCAATCAACGAGCTGAAGGCATTCGCCTTATGCGCCCGGAATTTCGCCCTGGCTGAACGCCAGGTTGAAGCGGAAGAGGAGATCAACCTGGTAGCACCATGCGCTGCCTGCTACCTCGGACTGAACAAAGCCCAACACTATCTGGGTGAGTTCCCCGAGATACGCGCCAAGATCTGCGAAGGATTGCATGCCGCCGGTCTCGAATCTACCGGCCGGGTCCGGGTGCGACATCCCCTCGATGTTCTGGTCAACGACATCGGATTGGAAAAGATCGCTTCGGCGGTCACCAAGCCTCTGGAGGGCTTCCGCGTAGCCTGTTATTACGGCTGTCAGATAATCCGACCATACGCCGAGTTCGATGATCAGCACCGGCCCACCACTATGGACCGGCTCATGGAGTCGCTTGGAGCTGAGGTCATCGACTGGCCCATAAAAACCCGGTGTTGTGGAGGTTCCCTGACCGGTACGGTTCAAGAATGCGGGTTACGGTTGAGCGCTATGCTCTTGAATGAGGCAAAAAACCGCGGATGCAACGTCATTGCAACTGCCTGTCCCCTGTGCCAGTTTAATCTGGAGTGTTATCAGTCGCAAATGAAACGGCAATTCGGATACGAGTTCAAGATGCCGGTAGCCTTCTTCACCCAACTGATAGGCGTCGCTTTTGGCATTCCCAAACGGAAGTTGGGCTTACAACGCCTGTTTCTGCCGTTGCCGGATGTATCCAAGGTGGCTGTTTGCCCGCTGCCGAGTCCATCCGAGACGAAAGCATCCGTAGGAGGTAGCAATGTCCCAAGTTGAGACAGGATCGAATGGCACCCCCAAGGTTGGCGTATATGTCTGTCACTGCGGCATAAACATCTCCCAGAAGGTCGAGATATCAGAAACGGTCGAGTTTGCAAAAAAACTGCCGTACGTGACGGTTGTCCGAGAATACAAGTTCATGTGCTCCGATCCCGGGCAGGAGTTGATTCAGCAGGATATTCGCGAAGGGTTGGTGGACCGCGTCGTGGTCGCCTCCTGCTCACCTCTCATGCACGAACACACTTTTCGAGGAGCAATGGCCGCCGGGGGAGGTAACCCGTTTCTCTTCCAGATGGCCAACATCCGCGAACATGTCAGCTGGGTTACGGTAGACAAGAAAGCTGCAACAAAAAAAGCCAAGGCGCTGATCGCCGCGGCCGTCGAGCGTATTGCTCTGCACCAACCTCTGGAGCGGGTGCAGGTCCCGGTGCATCCTGATGTTCTGGTAGTCGGGGGCGGCATTGCCGGTATTCACGCCGCCTTAACCCTGGCGGACTCGGGTAAGAAAGTCTATTTAGTCGAGCGGGAGCCGACCATCGGCGGGCACATGGCCAAGCTTGACAAGACCTTCCCCACCCTTGACTGCTCGGCATGCATCCTAACGCCGAAGATGTCCGCGGTCGGAGCCCATCCCAACATTACCCTGTGGACATATTCGGAGGTCACCAAGGTTGACGGGTATGTGGGGAATTTCAAGGTTACCGTGAAGCGCAAGCCCCGTTACGTTGACGAGGAGAAGTGTGTCGGTTGCTTAGAGTGTATCGAGGCCTGCATCTTCAAGGAGGGTAAATTCAGAAGCGAGTTCGATGAAGGTCTAAGCAAGCGCAAGCCCGTCTACATTCCCTTTCCCCAGGCAACGCCCTTAGTCGCGGTCATAGATCCGGAGACTTGTATCGAGTTTAAGACCGGGAAATGCAAGAAGAGCTGTGCAGAGGTGTGCGCTCCGGAGGCCATAGATTTCGAGCAGACCGAAAAGATCAAAGAGATCGAGGTGGGAGCGATTGTTCTTGCCACCGGCTTTAAGACCTTTGATGCTGCACGTGTCTCCCGGTATGGATACGGCAAGTATCCCAATGTCTATACCAGCCTTGAAGTCGAACGCCTGGTGAACGCAGCCGGACCTACCGGCGGCGAGGTCTTGCTCGACAATGGCAAAAAGCCCAAAACGGTTGGCATCGTTCACTGTGTCGGAAGCCGCGATGAAAATACCAATCCGTATTGCTCGCGGGTTTGCTGTATGTACTCACTTAAACTGGCTCATCTCCTCCAGGAACGGACGGGTGCGGAAATCTACGATTTCTACATAGACATGCGAACTCCGGGCAAGGGATACGAGGAATTCTACGAGAGAGTTTCTCAGGAAAAGGTGCATTTCATCCGGGGGCGGGTCGGCGAGATCACGGACTGGGCGATGGAGCCTGAAGAAGTAGGTAAGCTTGTTATGCGGGCGGAGGACACCCTCATGGGTGCGGTGCGGCGCGTGCCTGTAGATATGGTCGTCCTGGCGGTCGGATTGGAACCACAGGACGACGCCGAGGAGGTGCGCCGCATCTTCAACATCGGCTGCAGCCACGATGGTTGGTTTCTGGAGCGACATCCCAAGCTGGCGCCGGTATCGACATTCACCGACGGCGTGTTCCTCGCGGGAGCCTGTCAGGGACCTAAGGATATTCCCGACAGCGTCGCTCAGGCGGGGGCGGCGGCCTCGGAAGCAATGGCAATCATTGACAGAGGCTATGTTGAGCTGGAGCCCAACACCGCCTTCATCATAGAGGACCTCTGTTCGGGCTGTAAAACCTGCGTGGCCATTTGCCCGTTCAGCGCTACCAGCTTCGATGAGGAAAAGAAGGTGGTTGTCGTCAACGGAGCGCTCTGCAAGGGCTGCGGGACCTGTGTGGCGGCGTGCCCCTCGGGCGCGCTCCAGCAGAACCTTTTCACAGATGAGCAGATCTTCCACGAAATTAAGGGAGTGGTAAGCTATGTCTGATAATGAAGCCTCAAAGGAACCTTTCGAGCCCAAAATTGTCGCTTTCTTCTGCAACTGGTGTACCTATACCGCCGCCGACCTCGCGGGAACGGCCAGGATGGTCTACGCTCCCAATATCAGGGTAGTGCGCATCATGTGTTCCGGTCGACTGGACCCGCAATTCGTGTTGGCAGCGTTTCGGGACGGTGCCGATGGGGTTCTTATTGGTGGTTGCCATCCCGGCGACTGTCATTACCAGGAGGGTAACTACTACGCTTTACGCCGCTTTACTCTCTTGAAGAAACTGTTGAAATCGATGGGGATTGAGGAAGCGCGGTTACGACTGGAGTGGATCGCCGCCTCCGAAGGGGATAAGGTCAAGAAAGTCATGAACGACATGACCGAGGCGGTGCGTGAGCTAGGTCCCCTGAGACTGGAGCCGAGGGCCTACGACTTGATTCAGGCACAACCAGCAGCGGAGATTGAGGTAACCACGTCAGCACAGGAGGTGCACCATGAGTAAGCCGAAGGTGGGATTTTACTGGTGTGCCTCGTGCGGCGGGTGCGAAGAGGCGGTCATCGACCTCGCGGAGGACATTCTACCGATCGTCGAGGCGGTCGACATCGTTTTCTGGCCGGTCGCCATGGATTTCAAACGTGCCGACGTCGAAGCCTTATCGGACGGCGAGTTGGCTGTCAGTTTCATCAACGGATCCGTACGCAGTTCGGAGCAATATGAGATGGTGGGGCTTCTCCGCGCCAAGTCTCAGCTGATAGTCGCCTTCGGAAGCTGTGCCCATCTGGGTGGTATCCCCGGATTGGCGAACATGTTTGACCGGAAGGAGATGTTCGAGGAAATATACCTCAGGTTACCCAGTGTGAACAATGACAAGAGGGTGATGCCAGCTGAGGAGATCACTGTTCCGGAGGGCAAGTTGACGCTTCCGGCTTCGTGGGATACGGTGAAGACCCTCGATCAGGTCATCGAAGTCGACTATTATCTCCCGGGCTGTCCACCTCCCGTCGATCTCATAAAAGAGGCTGTCAATGCCATATTGAGCGGGGAACTTCCGCCCAAAGGATCGGTGCTTGCACCTGATGTCGCTTTGTGCGAGGAATGTCCTCGACGCGATTCCAAACCGGAAGAGTTGGCCCTGAAAGAGTTCAAGCGTCCTCACGAGATAGAGATCGACCCGGAAAAGTGTCTGCTCGCCCAGGGACTGCTCTGTCTGGGACCGGTCACCCGGAAAGGTTGCGGGGCAAGCTGCGTGAGCGTGAACATGCCCTGCACCGGATGTATGGGACCGACCGGGCGGGTTATGGATTACGGAGCCAAGGCGCTCTCGGCCATAGCCTCGTCAGTCGATTCCAAGGATGAACATGAGATAAGCGCAATCCTTGACCGGATTGTCGATCCTGTTGGGACATTTTACCGTTACAGTCTCCCGGCATCGCTTTTACACAGATGTTATCAACAAACAGCCAGCGAAGATGAAGGAAAAGAGCAATGAGCCGTAAGATCACCATTGACCCCATAACCCGACTCGAAGGTCACGGCAAGATCGACATCTTCTTAAACGACGAAGGAGGTGTCGACCGGGCTTATTTTCAAGTTCCGGAGCTGCGAGGATTTGAGAGATTTGCCCAGGGGCGTCCGGCTGAAGATATGCCCCAGATCACCTCGCGCATCTGCGGGGTCTGCCCTACTGCTCACCACATGGCGGCTTCAAAAACTCTGGATGACCTCTACAAAGTTGAACCTCCATCTGCGGCCAAGAAAGTGAGGGAGTTGGTCTACGATATGTTTACTATGGAGGATCATGCCCTGCACTTCTTCTACCTGGCCGGACCAGACTTCATTGTTGGCCCGAAAGCTCCCAAAGCCGAACGGAATATCCTTGGGGTTTTAGGTAAGGTCGGACTTGAGGTGGGCAAGGAGATCATCGGGATGCGCCGGCAGCTGCGGGAGCTGATGACACTGGCGAGCGGCAAGGCTATTCATCCCGCTTTCGGCCTCCCCGGTGGTATCTCGAAGCCGATTGCGAAAGAGGATCAGCAGAAATTCATCGATGTCGCCAAGCACGCCGTTGAATTCGGGCAATTCTCTCTGAAATTGTTCAACGATATCGTTCTCCAGAACCAAGAATACGTGGACTACATCACCTCCGAGATGTACACCCACAAGACCTACTATATGGGTCTGGTGGATGAGAACAATAAGATCAACTTCTACGAGGGCTTGCTGAGGGTGGTCAAGCCGGACGGAGAGGAGTTTCTAAAATTCCCGGGAAATGAGTATCTGGCTCATGTGGCCGAGCATGTCGAGCCCTGGAGTTATGTCAGGTTCAGCTACTTAAAGGACGTGGGATGGGAAGGCTTCAAGGACGGCCCCGAAAGCGGGGTTTTTGCGGTAGCACCACTGGCTCGGCTGAATGCGGCGGATGGAATGGCGACGCCTCTAGCGCAGGAGGCTTACGAACAGTTCTTCGACACTCTCGGAGGAAAACCGGTCCACTACACCCTGGCTACCAGCTGGGCTCGGCTAATAGAGCTTCTCTACGCTGCGGAACGGATGCAGGAGTTGGCAAACGACCCGGAGATCGTCAGCCCCGAGGTTCACACCATACCGAAGGAGGTTCCCACCGAGGGAATAGGTGTCGTTGAGGCCCCGCGGGGAACCCTCTTTCATCATTACAAGACGGACGAGCGAGGATTGATTACGCAGGCGAACTTGATCGTCGCCACTCAGAACAACGCTGCCCGGATTGCCTTGTCGGTGGATAAAGCCGCCAAGGGACTTATCTCCGATGGCAAAGTCGATGACGGAATACTGAACATGGTCGAAATGGCTTTTCGGGCTTACGATCCCTGCCACGGTTGCGCCAGCCACGCCCTCCCGGGTCAGATGCCGCTTGTTGTCCGGGTGTACGACCCCGACTATAAACTGACACAAGAGATCCGACGCAACTAAGATATGAAACCGCTTGTCGTTGGCCTGGGCAATGATCTATTGGGTGACGACGCCGTCGGCATCCTGGCGGCTCAGAAGCTCGCTCGGGAGCTCTCCGCCAAGGTCGATGTGATCGAGACCAGCCTGCACGGTCTGGCTTTACTTGATCTATTCGTTGGCTATAATCGACTCATTATCATAGACGCCATCTCTACCGGAGAGTTGTCACCGGGAGATGTAATCGAGCTTGACCCGAGAGATTTCCGGGCTATTCCCGGACCTTCTCCCCACTACACCGGTCTGCCGGAGCTGATTACCATAGCCTCCCAATTGCAGCTTGAATTCCCCGAAGAGATTAAGATCATCGCGGTGGAGGTAGCTTATCCTCATACAGTCGGGCGAAAGCTAAGCGATCCGGTTGCGAGTGCCTTGGGTGAGGTGGTGCGACGAGTCAAAGAACATCTTCGCCGATGGGAGGAGGAGGAGGTTCCGGCAGCATAGTCGTCCCACAAGATCACGGATTGATAAATCCCCGCTGCTGAAAGGAACCGGGCTGGAGAAATCGATATGCACGAGTTGGGCATCGCCTTAGAGATCATCAACATTGTGCGAGAAGAGAGCTCCAAGAGGAATCTGAATAGGCTCCAGGAGATAGGTATCCGCCTCGGCTCTCTTTCGGGGGTTGACCCTGAAGCTTTGTCTTTCAGCTTCGAAGCCGCAACCTTGGACACCCTCCTGGCCAGTGCGAAGCTCATCATCGAACAGATTCCAGTAAGAGGGAAATGCCGATCGTGTGGAAAAGAACTGCAGGTGGATGATTTCGTATTCATGTGCCCCCATTGCGATTCTGTAGATATCGATATTACCCAGGGGCAGGAACTGGACCTCGCCTATCTTGTGGAGAAGTAACCAGAGGCTATTGGCCGAAATCTCGCGTGTATCTGGTTTTCGATAGGCGGCAGACGACTTCCCCGCACCTCTTGACGGCATAACACCCAGACACTATCCTTTACTGGAGACGCAGTATAAAAGCTGGAGGTGTATGATAGAAGAAAGAATAACGGTTGAGAGAAAAGTTCTCTCAGAGAACGACCGACTGGCGGCTGAGATCCGGCGGCGGCTGACTGAAAGGGGTATTGTGTCGCTCAACCTTGTCAGTTCCCCGGGCTCGGGGAAGACCAGTCTATTGGAGAAGACTCTGGGAGCATTAAACAGCAAGCTGAAGATAGCCCTCATCGCTGGCGATGTGCAGACCGAAAACGATGCCGACCGTCTCCTCCAGGCCGGAGGCAAGATCGTCAGACCGATCATCACCGGAGGAGCCTGTCACCTCGACGCCAGGATGGTCACCAAAGCGCTCGAGCAAATAGACCTTGAGGAGGTAGAGATACTCTTCATTGAAAATGTCGGCAACCTGGTCTGCCCCTCCAGCTACGATCTGGGAGAAGACATGAAGGTCGTAACGATGAGCACCACTGAAGGAGACGACAAGCCCCTGAAATATCCGGCCATGTTTCGGCGCTCGTCGGCACTCATAATCAACAAGACCGACCTGTTGGGGCATTCAGATTTCGACTTAGAAAGGGCGAAGGAGAATGCCAGGAGTATAAACCCCGACCTTGAGCTATTTGAGACCTCCTGCCGCACCGGTGAAGGACTTGAGACCTGGTATGAATGGCTAATTCGACTAGTCAGGGACAGGAAGGCCCGTGACGCTGAATGAAAAGTGCGTGCGGTCAACATCACGCTCTCAAACTCGATCCAATGAATAACTCCAAGTACAGACTGGAGAAAATCGAAGTCACCGGGATTGTGCAAGGGGTCGGCTTTCGGCCATTTGTTCATAACCTGGCAAATGCTCACCATCTTTCCGGTCATGTGGTCAATAACCCCAACGGGATTGTGATCGAGGCCGAAGGGAAACCGGATGACATCGAAGCGTTTGTTTCGGAGCTGAGAGGTAAGCCCCCAACTTTGTCTCGGATCTATGATATCAGACGGGAAGTTCTTAAGACAGATCGGGCAAGCAGGTTGTATGATAGCTTCACTATCCAGACCAGCGAACGGGAGGGAAAGCCAGTAACACTGATCTCGCCGGATGTATGCGTGTGCAAAGACTGTTTGAGGGAGCTTTTCGATCCCAATGATCGGCGCTATCTTTATCCTTTCATCAACTGCATCAATTGCGGGCCCCGTTTCACCATCATTCAGAAGCTTCCCTATGATAGACCGTTCACTACGATGCAGAGCTTCTCGATGTGTCCCAACTGCAAACGTGAGTACGAAGACCCCGTTGAGCGGCGGTTTCACGCCCAGCCGAACGCCTGTCCGGTTTGCGGGCCACAGTTGCAACTTCTGGATGGCAATGGAAAAGCTCTCCCTGGAGATCCGCTGCTAACCTCCATAGAACTTCTGCGAAGTGGAAAGATTGTCGCGCTCAAGGGCCTCGGCGGCTTTCATCTGGCGGTTGACGCCACCAACGAGGAGGCGGTAAAGCGGCTTCGAGAAAGAAAGCGGCGGGAGGAGAAACCGCTGGCTTTGATGGTTGGGAATATGGAAGCAGTGCACAAGATCGTGAATCTGAGCAAGATCGAGGAAGAGGTTGCTGGAAGCCGCGAACGACCGATCCTTCTCGGATATCGACGGAAAGACCCGCCCGAAGGTTATCAAGTCGCCCACTCCGTGGCACCCGACAATCCGTATCTCGGTGTCATGCTGCCCCACACCCCTCTTCATTACCTCTTGTTTTTCCATCCCCGCCTCGGAGGGGATTATGCCAACGACAAGCCAATCTTTGCGGCGCTGGTGATGACGAGTGGTAACATGAGCGAGGAGCCGATTTGTAAAGAGAACGAAGAGGTTTTAGAGACTCTATCGGGAATTGCGGATGCTTTCCTGCTGCACAATCGAGATATCCACGTTCGCTGTGACGACTCCGTTATCAACGTAGTAAACGAAAAGGCCAGCTTGATCAGGCGTTCGCGGGGGTTTGCGCCAGCGCCGCTTTTTTTGCACGCTCCGGTTCCACAGATATTGGCTTTCGGAGGCCAGCTCAAAAGCGCCCTGTGTCTTACAGACGGAAAGCGAGCTTTCATGAGCCAGTATATCGGCGATCTGGAGAACGTGCCGACCCTGGGTTTCTTCAAAGAGGCAGTTTCTCACTTCACTCAGATCTTTGACTTGAATCCCAGAATATTTGCATACGACTTGCATCCTGAGTACATGTCAACCAGGTATTTTATGGAGCTGAAAGACCAGCTTGAAGAAAGCAGCTTCGGGGCGGTCGGGGTTCAGCACCACCATGCGCATATAGTCAGTGTTTTAGCTGAACATGGGCTCACCGGACCGGTCATCGGATTCTCAATGGACGGCACCGGCTACGGTCTTGACGGGGCGGTATGGGGGGGAGAGGTGTTGATCTGCGATGCGGCAACTTTTCACCGTTTTGCGCATCTCGACTACCTGCCTCTTCCCGGCGGGACTGCGGCTATCAGAGAGCCGTGGAGAATGGCTTTTTCCTATCTGCGCTCCGCCTTCGGAGAAGATTGGAAATCACTGAATCTGGAATGCTTGAGAAAGACCTCACCATCTCAGCTGGAGATTCTGAATCAAGCCTGCGACTCCGGGATTAACTGCCCCCGGAGCAGCTCCCTCGGAAGACTCTTTGATGCCGTGGCAAGCATCCTCGATATTAAACATTACTCTTCGTATGAAGGGCAAGCCGCAATGATGGTCGAGATGTCCGCAACCAGAGAGAACTCGACCCTTCTTTTACCATACACGATTCGTGAAGCTCCCTCTGAGAGCTTTGACGGATATCCGGCCCTCTGGGGCAATTTAGCTGAGAATACTCACAAATTGCAAGTCGGACTGAGAGAATGTCTCATTCTTGATTACATACCGCTAATCCGTTCTCTGGTCGACGAAATCGAGCGAGGGAGAGTAGCGTTCGAGCTGGCCGCTGCCTTTCACAATACACTGCTTAACTCGTTTCTGGAGGTGGCGAAACGCGCTCGAGAGACAACCGGCCTCAATGATGTCGCCCTCTCCGGCGGATGCTGGCAGAACCGGATTCTAAGCGAAAGGTTTCAAGCGCTGCTAAAAGACAATGGCTTTAACGTGATGACCAATCAATATGTGCCTGTAAATGACGGCGGGCTTACGTTAGGACAGGCATTTGTGGCCGCCGCTATGGCACAGGAGCAGGACCAAAGGAGATAGGTATGTGCCTCGGAATACCGATGAGAGTGAGTAAGCTTTTGCCTCCCGACAAAGCTCTGGTTGAATCCGGGAGGATTTCAATGGAGGCATCGCTTCTCTTGGTTGACGACGTGAAGGTGGGAGACTACGTGCTGGTTCACGCCGGTTTCGCTCTGGAGGTCATGGATGTCGAGGCTGCGGAGGAAACACTGAGATTGCTCAACGAGATGGTCAGTAGCTAAAAACATCGTAGTCCAACAATATAGCTTTTTCCCATGAATCAACTCCAGAGACTGCGAGACCCAAAACTGCTCCAAGGCCTTGCTGCGAATCTCAAATCAGTTAAGCTTTCAAGGCCAATCAGCCTCATGGAGGTCTGCGGCACTCATACCATGGCCATTCACAACGCCGGTTTGCCGGGCCTTCTGCCTCCTGGTCTAAAACTGATTTCCGGACCGGGCTGTCCGGTTTGCGTCACCCCCTCTTCGTATCTGGATACGGCCATTGCTCTCTCCAGGGAGCACAGCGTTGTGCTGGCGACATTCGGCGACATGATGAGAGTCCCGGGAACGTCCGGAACCCTGACAGACCTGCGTAATGAGGGCTATGCCGTCGAGGTAGTCTATTCCTCGCTCGGTGCGGCAGAACTGGCGCTCCGTCAGCCAGAGAAAGAGATCGTTTTCCTCGCTGTAGGTTTCGAAACCACAGCCCCGACCATAGCGGCCACTGTCAAGTGTGCTCGCGAAAAAAAGGTAACTAACTTCAGCATTCTTGCAGCCCAGAAGCTTTTAATACCAGCCCTCAAGGCTTTGATAGACGATCCGGAACTCAGGATCGATGGTTTCATCCTGCCCGGACATGTTTCTGTGGTTTTAGGAAGTGAACCGTACCGCTTCATCGCGGAAGAGCATCATCGTGCCTGCGTGATTACCGGCTTCGAATCGGCGGATATTATGCAGGGGATTTTAATGCTCGTGGAGCAGATAGAAAAACGGGATCATCGAGTTGAGATTCAGTATGACAGAGCCGTTCAGCCGAACGGAAACCCGAAAGCTCGAGCTTATATTGACGAGGTCTTCGCTCCCGAGGATACGGTCTGGCGGGGATTCGGCATAATTCCTCAAAGCGGACTCGTCTTGCGAGACGAATTCGCCGTCTTCGATGCTCTCAGGCGTTTTCCGGTAACGATTCAGGAGAGCCCGGAGCCGGAGGGTTGCCGTTGTGGGGAGGTCTTAAGAGGTCTGGTGGAGCCGTCGGAGTGCTCGCTATTTGGGAGCGAGTGTGTACCCGAAAGTCCGGTCGGTCCCTGTATGGTCTCAACCGAGGGCAGTTGTGCCGCCTTCTACAAAAGCTCAAGAAAGTCTGTTGAACTGAAAAGCTAAGAGAATCTTTATGAGCGACGCACATAAGAGGGAAGCTGAAAAGATCACACTGGCGCACGGTTCTGGCGGCCGTATGATGCAAAGACTGATCAGGGAGGTATTCCTTGAGTATTTTGATTCGACCGAGCTGGCCAACCTCGACGACGCCGCGGAGCTCATTATAGATAAGAGCCGTCTGGCTTTTTCCACCGACACCTTTGTCGTCAAGCCGATCTTCTTCCCCGGCGGTGACATCGGTAGCCTCGCGGTCAGCGGCACCGTCAACGACGTTTTGATGAAGGGTGGTTGCCCTCTATACCTTTCCCTCGCCTTTGTGATTGAAGAAGGATTCCCCATGCAAGACCTTACCCGGATCCTGGAGAGTATCCGGGCGACGGCCAAGCGGGCAGAGATAGATGTGGTAACGGGTGACACCAAGGTTGTTGGTCGAGGGGAAGCGGATGGGATATTCATAAACACCACCGGAGTGGGCGTGATCCTCCCCGGCGTTGATGTCGGCGGCAGGAATGCCAAAGTCGGCGATGCCATCATCGTCTCGGGAGACATAGGAGCACACGGTATAGCGGTCATGGCGGAGCGTAATGGTCTAAAACTTGAGGGTGATATCCGATCGGATGCGGCGCCTTTGAATAGAGCAGTGCTGCCGTTACTTGAACGTTTTGGAGAAGCGGTTCACGTCATGCGCGACCCCACCCGTGGCGGTGTAGCCACTGCCCTCAACGAAATTGCGGTTTCAAGCGCGGTGGGCATAGTCCTGGAGGAAGCGGTTATTCCCGTCAGCGAACCCGTTACTGCGGTGTGTGACATATTAGGCTTGGATCCTCTGTGTCTCCCTTGTGAGGGCAGGTTTTTGGTCTTTGTCGATCCTGCCGTTGCGGATGATGTCCTCTCGTTCCTCAGTGATCTGGAAGAATGTTCAAACGCTTCCAAGATCGGTGAGGTCAAAGGTTCATCCTCCGGCGAAGTCCAGCTCAACACCGTCACTGGCGGCAAACGCCTCCTCGACATGCCCGCTGGGGAGATGTTGCCCCGGATTTGTTAGCAAATCATAGATAATACGGGCTAGGCTGTTTGGCGGCGATAAATTCGCCGCCCTACGGTGCGAGGTTTGTGTTGGGCTGGAAAGCCCAACCTATGCAGGTTCGGTCAGGACCGCAGCCCGCCCGAGGCGGGCGTGACCTGACGGTGCAGAATTCTCTGCTTCAATGCTCCTGAAATAGAATTGTGCTGTCGAATGCCAACATTCGACAGCTACCTACCACTTAACGTCAGATGTGGGCATCTGACGGCACGGGCACGGGAACACTTCTAAAAGGTAGAGCGGGGAATTCATCCCCGCTGAATCCTCGATATTTGCGTGTTGCTTTTCTATAATTTCTTGTGTATTACTTGGACTGGCCATGGAGCGACGCTCGATAAAACATATCATCAACGAAATCCAGCTTGTCTTATCCGAGAAGAGAACCGCTCTCTCCGTCTTGCGGACCGGCATTGCAATATTCGCTCTCCCACTCTCGGTTTTGACGGTGCTGGTGGCGACCTCCCGCTATTACAACGTTTTCGAAGTCCTGGGGCTCTTTGTCCCCCTTCTGGTGATCTGTGTGGCGCTTGCTATCTTCGGGGTAGTTATGATGATTCGCTCCACCAGAAACATCCGCCGTTACGACCGCATGGTTGATAGCCTCCTGGGCCAGAGCGACTATCTCAAATCCCTGCTGGGAGAGGCTCGCCTGCGAGAGGAGCAAGAAGAGAGAGAATAGACTTGCCGGCGGCAGGTTTGTCCGCCTGAGATTGGTTGACCGTATCTGCGAATGGAAACAAAGATTGAAAAGCTCAAGGAGGCTCAGCTGCCGGAGGCGGTAGCAACCATAAACGAGATCAACCGCAGTGATGAGGTCAAAAGGAGGTATTCGATCTCTGATTTCGAGACTTTGCTCGCCAGCAACGACGGTTTCATGGACAGATTCTTAGTCTGTCATCTCCAGGAAAAACCGGTCGCTTACAGCTGGTGTCGCCTCCTGGAGCGGAAGGGGCAGAGGTGGTTTAGCTGGCAGGCGGTGGTGCCCAAGAATCTCAGGAGTCAAGGCATAGGCTCGCTCTTTCTGGAACGGGTTCTTGCGAAAGCTAAAGAGGAGAGAGTCGATTTTGTCACTACTAAGGCCCTCATCGGGCAACACGACGCCACTTACTTCTTGAAGAAAAGAGGCTTCGTCGCCGCCACTAACTTCTGGACTCTCGAACATGACGCCCCGATCAAGAGCTCCCCTCAACTTCCCGAAGGTTTCGCCACCCGGAGTTACATTCCCGGAACTGATACCCCCCTATTGGCTGACATCTATAATCGTTCCTTTAGGGGTCAGTTCGGCTTTCAGCCTATCAGTTCCTCCTCCGTGAGGATTTTGCATCATCATCCCCATTTCGATCCCGAGGGAGTGATTTTCATAATCCGGGGGGAAGCCATTGTCGGCTTTGCCAGGGCGGGTTGTGATCCCGGAGAAAAGGTGGGGTGGGCGGCAACCATGGGGGTGGACTCCGCTTATCGTGGGAGGGGACTGGGACATTGGCTGCTCTTGTGGATCATGAACTATCTCCACGACCGCGGCATCGAGAGACTGGAGGTGACCGTCGAGGGGGAAGATGAGGGGGCCCTCAAGCTCTTTCTCTCCGAGAAGTTCAAAGTGGTCGAACATAACATCGCATTCAAGCTGCAACTTAACCCCGACAAGCTTTGAAAGTCTGTTCCTGGTTCTATCACCTTGCAGCCAGAGGCCTGCCGGAGAGGAGCAGTGAATGGTGAATAGTGAATGGTAAATAGTGAATAGTGTGGCTGGGGGTAATCTGAGAGTGGTGCACTGCGAATCATAACTGATGAACAGAGGAGCAACAGAGTTGACACCAGTCCGCAGAGGAATTATTTTGCAGGGGCAAAGTTGAGCAGGAATCGGTCGGGCAGATGAGAGTAATCGCCGGGGAGCTCAAGGGTCATCCCATAAGAGCCGGTCGGAGACTGAAGCTCAGACCCACTATCGAGCGCGTCCGTGAGACCCTTTTCGACATTCTGGGGGAGGAGGTCATCGGCACAAGCGTTCTCGACCTCTTCGCCGGGGTAGGCACCTTAGGTATTGAGGCTCTATCTCGGGGGGCGGAGTTTTGCATCTTCGTGGAGAGCTCCCGCGCTTGCCTCAAAGTTCTGCAGGAGAATTTGTTGCGGTTGAACCTAACTGAGCGCTCCTCGGTTGTCAGGAGGCCTTTCCCTCAGGCCCTCAAATATCTAACTGAAATTGCTCCCGTTGACATCATCATTGCCGACCCCCCTTACGAAGGTGGTTGGGTTCAGGGGGTGGTGGACAAGTTGGAGTCTTCGAGTCTATGTCGACCCGACACCATTCTGGTTCTTCAGCATCACCGTAAGGAGTCCATTGTCCTGAATGTTGAGAGGGAGAGCCTCCTGAAACAGAGGCGGATTGGAGATACAACTTTGAGCTTCATCAAGTTCATCTGAAAGTGTGAAAGTTGACCCAGAAGACTGATAGGAGCAAGAAGATGAAGAAGGCTTTATATCCCGGGACCTTCGACCCGGTGACCAACGGGCACCTCGATCTGATAGAGAGGGCTTCACTTCTCTTCGACCGTTTGGTCGTGGCGGTGGCCGACAACCCCAGCAAAGAGACCCTCCTCACCCGGGAGGAGAGGGTTTCCCTGTTGAAGGCCAGCGTTAAAGGATTGAAGAACGTGGAAATCAAACACTTCTCCGGCTTGACGGTCGAATATGCTCACAAGTTGAAGGTGACGGCGATCATCCGGGGTCTGAGGGTTTTCTCCGACTTCGAATACGAATTCCAGATGGCCCTTATGAACCGCAGACTAGTGCCGGAGGTGGAGACCGTCTTTCTGGTGCCCTCCGAGCAGAACACCTACGTGAGCTCCTCTTTGATCAAAGACATTGCCAGTTTCGGCGGCAATATCTCCGGATTCGTGTCTCCCCCGGTGGCAAGAAAGCTCAAGGAGAAGTCCAAAGAAGTCAATCGAGAGTAATAGGGGGAGAAGCCGTTTTAAGATTCGGAAAAGTGAATTGTTTCACTTGCGTTTGAGCACCACGCTTTATATATTCGGTCAAATTGGATTTGGAGATAGGTGTTTTCAAGTGTCCAGAAAGCGAGAAGATAGATGGGTAAAGTAGGATTACTTGTTGATTTCACCGAGTGCATCGGCTGTCAGGCTTGCGTAAAGGCCTGCAAAGAGCAGAACAACTTGCCCAGGCCCTCATATACTGACTACAGTGATCTGACAGCAGAGAACTACACCGTAGTCTTAGAGAAGGCCGGCACCAACTTTCGGAAGCTCTGCATGCACTGCCATGAGGCGGCTTGCGTTTCTGCCTGTCCGGTGGGGGCACTGCAGAAGACCCCCGAGGGTGCGGTGACCTACGATGCCGGCGTCTGTATCGGCTGTCGTTATTGTATGATCGCCTGCCCCTTCCAGGTCCCGAAGTTCGAATGGGACAACCCCTTTCCGGCGGTCCGCAAGTGCATCTACTGTTACGACATAGTCAAGGAGGGCGAGCAGACCGCCTGTGCCCGGGCATGTCCCACTGGGGCGACCATGTTCGGGGAGCGGGATAGACTCCTGCAGGTGGCGAAAAGACGCCTTGCCGCACAGCCGGACCGTTACGTCGACTACATTTACGGAGAGAAGGAGGTGGGAGGTACCTCTACTCTGTTTCTCTCCGGGGTCCCCTTTGACAAGCTGGGATTCCGCATGGATTTGGGTGAAAAGAGCCTGCCGGAGCTAACCTGGGTGGTTTTGAACAAGGTGCCTAACATTGTCATAACCGGGTATCTCCTCCTCGGGGGGATATGGTGGATCGTGGATCGGCGCAAGAGGATGGAGGCGGAACGATTGGCCGAAGAGGAAGAGCACGAAGAGAGTGCCTGACACTCATCTGAAGAAACTGATATTGGAGATATAGGATGCCAAGAATAATCGGGAAAATAACATTCTGGAGGGTGTTGGCGGCGGTGATAATCGTTTTAGGTCTCATCGTCACCGTTCGGCGTTTCTTCTTTGGCCTGGGAACCGTCACCAACCTTAGTGATGGCTTCCCCTGGGGGTTGTGGATAGGGTTTGATGTTGTGAGCGGCGTGGCCCTGGCAGCCGGAGCCTTTAGCTTCGCCTTTCTGTGTCACGTCGTCGGCTACGGAAAATGTCATCCCGTCATCAGACCTGCGATCTTGACCGGCTTTATAGGCTACATCTTGGTCTGTGTCGGGCTCATGTACGACCTGGGAAAGTATTACTACATCTGGCACGCCATCACAATGTGGAACCACCACTCGGTGATGTTGGAGGTAGCCTGGTGTGTGATGCTCTATACCACCGTCCTGGCTATAGAATTCAGTCCCATGGTCTTTGAGAAGTTTAACCTTGACACCCCTCGTCGGATCATCGCAGCCGTAACCATCCCCTTGATAATTACCGGGATTATCCTGTCGATGCTGCATCAGTCATCTTTAGGTTCCCTCTTTCTGATTGTCCCGGAGAAGTTGCATCCGCTATGGTATAGTCCTCTTCTGCCGGTTCTGTTTTTCATCTCAGCGTTTACGGCTGGACCAGCGATGGTGATTTTTGAGTCCACTCTCAGCGCCCGGGTCTTCAAGAGGGGACTGCCGATGGAGACCATCTGCAATCTATCCCGGTTTCTGCTGATGGGTTTGGTGGTCTACGTCGCCTTTCGGATTCAGGACCTTGTGGCTCGGGGAGCGTTGGGCGAGATTTTCACCGGCAGTTTCGAGAGCATTCACTTCATCTTGGAGATGCTTCTCTTCATAATCCCGATGATAATATTGGCCCGCAGGCGGGCGGAAGAGCATCTCAACTGGGTCTTCGCTGCTTCGATCATGGTTCCCCTGGGAGTGGTTTACAATCGTATTAACACCTGCATTGTTGGAATGATACGAAGCTCCGGCACCAGCTATTTCCCGAAGTGGGACGAGTTCGTAATCTCCATATTCCTGGTCACCCTGGGAGTGATTGCCTTTTACTTGGCGGACAAGTACCTGCCGGTCTTTCCGAAGGAGGAGGAGCTCTTACCCGGTGAGCTCGGGGCTGCTGCCGAATCTGCTTAAGCTTGAGAAATCTTTCAGGAGAAGTTCAGATGAAAAAGACTTTAGTTTTAGTTGCGTGTTTGGTTCTGGTTTTAGCCTCAACCGCCTATCTTACCAATCCCGGTGATATTTTTGGAACCTACAAATGGGAGGATAGACCTCAAGAGGCACCGGGCACGAGAGTCTTCAAGACTGATTATCAGGCCGGCACCCTGGTCATCTTCGACCACAAGCTTCACGCTGACGACTTGGAGATCACCTGCAACTCCTGTCATCATCTGGAGGCTTGCGGTCACTGTCACCAGAAAGGCGCCAGGATACAGGTGGAGATGCAGGAGAGCAAGGTGGCTCTGCACAAGAGTTGCTTTGCTTGCCACGAGGGGAAAGACTGCGATACCTGCCACAAGCGGTAATTTCTTTTCGGGCAATTTCGATTTCACCGGCGGCTAACTGGCGTCCCCTCAATCGAGGCTGGAGAGATTCCAATGATCGTTCATGAAGGTTTCTCAGATTGGGGGTGCTTCTTTTTCGAATCCTTTTCTGTCGCATATAATGCTCATTAGATGCCTACGGTCATTTTGGGCGCAAGAGAGTCCGCATCTGTAAGCTGTCGCAAATGCCAGTGAACCATCGTCGCCCAGTAGGTTTCAGGGCTTACGGCTATCTCGGACTGCTCATAATTATCATCTCCGAGGTGATGATGTTTCTCAAGGTTGAGCCATTCTACACCCTGCACACTCCCATATGCTGGAGCGGGCTCATACTCCTCGTGGATGCCTTGATTTTCAAACTGAAGGGGGAGTCCTTCATCGCCTCCCGCACCAGAGAGTTTCTCTTGTTGTTGCCGATTTCTGTGGGGTTGTGGTTAGTGTTTGAATTCTATAACCTTTTCCTCCACAACTGGCATTACGTGGGCTTGCCTGAAAGCAGAGTCTTCCGCTACTTCGGGTATGCCTGGAGTTTCGCCACCATCTGGCCCGCGATCCTTCAGATCGCTGAACTGGTCGAATCCTTCGGCCTCTACCGAAGAGTCAGGGTCTCTGCCATTAAGCCATCCAGAAGAGGGTTGTCGATCCTCATGGTAGTCGGTTTCACGTTTCTTCTGATTCCGATCGTTTTCCCTACCAGATATTGGGCAATCTTAGTGTGGACCGGCTTTGTGCTCTTTCTGGACCCTATAAACTATCTGGCCGGAGGCAGCTCCCTGCTGCGCGATCTCCAACGGGGTGACCCCCGACGATTTCTCAATCTCCTCACCTCCGGGTTCATTTGCGGGATTTTCTGGGAGTTCTGGAACTACTGGGCGGGAGCGAAATGGGTTTATACCGTGCCAATTTTTGGAAACATAAAAATCTTCGAGATGCCGGTAATCGGATATTTGGGATTTTTACCCTTCGCCCTGGAATGCCTGGTGATGTATTCGACCGTGACCTTGGTCTTGCGACATTTTCTGAAACTTGACTGGTATCTCCTGAGGGAGAGGGCATCCGCGGGAGACATTTAGAGCCCCGGATTTCTTCGCGAAAGCAACCTCTATCAGTTCAGACTTCATTCCCCCTTCCAGCCAGGGGTAACTCCTCACCTCCGCGAGCCAAGCCTCTGTTTGATCTTCACCAACCCCGGTTGGTACACAGTCTACAGACAAATCCCAGCCTGTTTGCTGTCTCCTGTTCCTGTTTTGAACTTCGACGACTGTTGTTCTATTAATAGG
>JAUWHO010000021.1 GCA_030605835.1 Candidatus Zixiibacteriota bacterium
CCGGGTAAAACCCTCCCAGATGGCGGCCGCCATCTCCGAAGCCGATTTTTCTTATCTTCTCCTGGCCTTAGCAATCCTCCCCCTGAATCTCTTCTGGCAATCATCCCGCTGGTGGCTTCTTTTAAAGAAAGTCAAACCGGAGGTGAGCTTCAGAGAATCCTTCCAGAGCACCCTGGTGGGATTGACCCTGGGGTTGACAATCCCCGGGGGCGTCGGGGGCTGGGGGAAGATACTCATCATTCCAGAAAAAAATCGAGCCACCCTCCTGGGTTTGGCGGTGGCGGAATCCTTAAGCATGTACTTCGCCACCCTATTCTGGGGACTCCCCGCTTTAGCTTTTTTCCTTTTCGGAAAGCTCCGTCTGGCCCTTTTAATCATGCTTGTATTCAGCCTTGCGATCATAACTGTGGTCCTCTTCAGAAAAAACCTCTACCAAACGATTTATCCCCTGATACCTTTCAAAAGCAAGGCGGCGGACTTCGGGGAGGCAGTGAAGCTCTTAGGGACTGGAAAGATCTTCACCATCCTGGGAATCTCCCTAGTCTTCTTTTTGACTTTCAATTTTCAGCTCTTCTTGATCGTGCGCGCCTTCGTCGATCTCGGCGGGATTTTCCTGGCGGCTTCTATTTCTATGATATTTCTGGTGAAAAACTCCTTCCCCATCGGTTTCGGGGATCTGGGAACCAGGGAGGGGGCGGCCATATTCTTTTTAGGCAAGTGTGGAATCTCCTCCTCTCAGGCACTGGACAGCAGCCTTTTGCTTTTCGCTATCAATGTGTTATTGCCGGCTCTGTTTGGCTCGCTTTACCTTAAGAGGTTGAGACTCCGTGCAAAATGACAGCCTCTCCGGGGAGGTATCACTGGCAGAGCATTCCGAAGAGTACAAGTGATTGCTTTCCTGTTCGATAACGTTTTCAAACACGGGAATAGAAGGGAGAAGAAAATCTCCCTGACCTTTGACGATGGCCCTCACCCGCAATGCACTCCCGAAATTCTCGAAGTCTTGAAATCGCTCGAGGTGAAAGCAACCTTCTTTTGGGTGGGAACCAACGTAAGGAAGCATCCGGTTTTGAGCAGGAAGATTGCGGAAGAGGGCCACGAGATCGGAGCCCACTCCTTCTGGCACCGGAGAATGCTTTTTTTATCTCGCGGTGAAGTCGAAAGCGAAATCGACTTCGCCTTTGAGGTCATCGGTGATATTACTGGTCGGAGAATAAAACTCTTTCGACCCCCCTTCGGGATTCACGGTTATCTTCTGCCGAAGATTCTGAAGGAGAAGGGGGCGAAGTTGATTCTCTGGGACGTCAATTCGAAGGACTGGAAGACAAAGGACTCGGAGACGATCAGTGCAAACGTAATTAGAAAAGTGAAAGGCGGTTCGATCCTCCTCTTTCACGACGGCAACTTCAGTGATGTAAACGTAGACTACTCGCACACTGTTTCCGCTCTGAGAAATGTCATTCCAGCTTTGAAAAAGAGAGGTCTCTCGCCTGTGACGATTTCGGAGCTTTTTAACGCTTAGTTCTTTCAGATGCTTGCCAACGCCATAATTCTTGCCCTCTTGGGTCTTTTCTCCTTCGGTCTGATTTTTTTGGGCACCATCTATTGCGCCTACATACTTCTTTTTCTACGAGGGCTTTTCAAACTGAAAACGGGAGCAAACGAGAAGTTGCACACCTTTTCTGTTGTCATCCCTGCCCGAAATGAAGCAGACAATATCGAGTCCTGCCTGAATTCGGTCTTGAAACAGGACTATCCCGAAGATAAGTTTGAGGTCATCGTCGTCGATGATGGTTCCGAAGACGATACTCTCGACATCGCACAAAGGTTTTCACGGAGCAACGACAGAGTGAAGACTGTCTCTGTTAACAAGCCTCCCAAAGGAATTTCTCCCAAGAAATACGCGGTCTCAAGAGGGATCGAGGTGGCGACCGGTGAGGTCATCGTCACCACCGATGCTGATTGTGTGGTCCAAGCCGGATGGCTTAAGGGATTGAATCGCTACCTCGAAGATGAGGTCGGAATGGTGGTCGGCTATACTGATTATCGGAAAGAGGAGACCTTCTTCCACAACCTGGAGGCCCTAGATTACTTCTCTCATCGGGCATGCGCCGCCGGGGCATTGGCAGCGGGGATCACTTTCACCAGCACCGCCTCAAATCTGGCGTATCGAACGACTCTGTTCCAGGAGGTGGGCAAATTCGAAGAGGTCGGGAAATGGATCTCCGGAGACGATGATCTTTTACTGAAACTGGTCAGAACCAAGACGAAATGGAAGATCGTCCCCGCCACCTCGACGGACACCTTCGTCACCACCAACGGAAGCAGAAGCTTTTCGGAGTTTCTCTCCCGTAGAATCCGTTGGGCTTCGAAGGGGACCGCTTATGGAGGCACGATTTCGGCCTTTCTCAAAGCTACGGTAGGATTGTATCTACTCTTCTTAATTCTCTTACCCTTGGCAATCGCTTTCCCGAGCTATCTCCTCTTTTACTGGTATGCGTTAGGGGCGAAATTGCTCTGCGATTTCCTTTTGCTTCTGAAAGCCGCCAGAATCTTTGGAAGAACTGACCTTCTGAAATACTACCCGGTCGTGGCCTTATTGCACCTCCCCTATCTCCTTTTTGTGGTGACTTGGGGGCATTTCGGAGAATTCACCTGGAAAGGACGCAGATTCAAAAGACAGGAGACAAAAGATAGGAAATAGGGGGCAGGAAACAGGGGTTAGGGGCACCATTTACCATTAACCATTCACTATTCACCATGCACCACTCGGGAGGGTAGCCAGGTGGCCTCCGCCACCGGGTAGACTACGACGGTCCCTACAACTCCTGCCGGCTCCTGAAAAACACCAGATGGCTCTGACATCGGCAGTCCGAGGCTCCAAAGCCAGGGGCAATTACGTTGGCCTCAACTTTGCAGGCAACCCTGCGAGCTAAATCGCACTCAGACAGACCCGAATTCTTAAAGAGTCTGACCTCGTGAATCTCCGCTTTCGCCAGAAGGTAATCTATATGCCAGAACCTCTTTTTGACCTTGGAGCGATGTCTGTGAATGCGGGAGGAAAGACCGCGCTTAGCACTGCCGGTGTAAACATAAAACCCCGCGGGAAAATCAAAAGTCCCTAACCCACCGACCTCGATCCTCAACTTCCCGGGAAGATGTAGAACCAGCTGATAGAGACCGGAATTCTCTCTTTTTTTCAAATCTTTCTCAAAGCCTGCTTTAGGTCCGCAATCAAATCCTTGGGGTCTTCAATTCCAACGGAGAGACGGATCATCCCACCGGTGACACCAGCCCTCTCCAGCTCTTTTTTGCTGAAGCCGTAGTGAGAGGTGTAAACCGGAAGCGAAGCCAGGCTTTCCACTCCTCCCAAGCTGGTGGCATTGATCGGGATTCTGAGGGAGTCGATGACCTTAGTGGCCGCCTTCACTCCACCCACTACTTCAAAGCAAATCATGCCTCCAAAACCAACCATCTGCCTCTTCGCCAAATCGTGCTGGGGATGACTCTCCAATCCCGGATAAAACACCCGCCTCACCTTCTTGTGAGTTGAGAGATATTCGGCAATCCTCATACCGTTTTCGTTGTGCTTTTCAACCCGCAGAGGTAGAGTCCTCAAACCTCTCAGAAGAAGGTAGGCAGCCTGGGGGTCCATGCAGCCCCCCAGACAGAGCATCATCCTCCTGGCTTGATCGATATCCTTTTTCCGTCCGATTACCGCGCCGCAGATTAGGTCGCTGTGTCCGGCAAAATACTTGCTTCCCGAATGAATGACAGCATCCACGCCGAAAGAAAGCGGTTTCTGATTTATAGGGGTGGCAAAGGTGTTGTCGAAAATAGAATAGAGCCCGTGATGCTGGGCAAACCCCACTGCCGCCTTCAGGTCGATAATCCGCAAATTCGGATTGGTGGGGGATTCGATGAACAAAGCCCTGGTCTTGGAGGTCACCGCTTTTGACCAGAGTTCCACTCTCGTCGTGGGGACATATCTGACCCTTATCCCAAAGCGAGTGAAAACCTCTTTGAAGAGATGGAAAGTGCCGCCGTAGATGCAATCGTTGGAGATGAACTCCTCCCCCGATTTCAGTCGGGAAAGAAGAATGGCGGTGATAGCCGCAAGGCCGCTGGCGGTTACCAGACAGTCCTCGCCTCCTTCCAGCGGTGCTAAAAGCTCCTCCGCCGCCCGCACCGTGGGGTTGGCATAACGGGTGTAAAGATAAAGGCCCGGCCTCCCCCTCTGAAACTGAATCACCTCCTGGGTGTTCTTGAAGGCGAAGGTGGAGGACTGAAAAATGGGAACGTTCACCGCCCCCAAGAATTTTCGGGCCTCCCCGGGATTGTGCACGCAGAGAGTGCTATCTTGAAGTCTCTTTCCTTTTTTCACCATCTTTTACCTCTTTCTGGGAATTGCGCTCTTCAATCAGTGAATGCCTGTCCACTTGAGTAACGTTGTTCGTTCTGGGAGGACAAATAGATTGCTGATATCCCCGTCACCGGGCATTTGGTCTCGCAAATGCCGCAGCCGATACACAGTTCCTCCACCACATAAGGTTGCTTCACAACCTTCCTCTCCCCGCTGGCCAAGATAACTTCTGCCTCTTTGAACTTTATAGCCTTGTCCGGGGTGGGGCAGTGCTCCTCGCAGACGATACAGTCTTGATTCTTATAATATGGGAGACAACGATCCTTGTCAATGAAGGCAAGCCCGATCTTGGTTTTCTTTTTGGTTTCAACATCAAGCGTGTGTATGGCTCCGGTGGGGCAGACCTCGGTGCACATGACGCAGTTATACTCGCAGTAACCGGAGCGAGGCGAGCCAATCGGGGTAAGAAAACCCTGAACCCCAGCCTCGTGAATGGCCGGCTGCAGGAAATCTCCGGAGGTGGAGCAAACCTTTATACACTGGTGGCAACGGATACATCTATCCAGAAACTCCTCCTCCGGCAAACTCCCCGGAGGACGAATCAGACGCATCGATCTCTCTTTAGTCTGAAATTCGGTTTTCAGCACCCCGGCGGTCACCAAGCCCAAAGCCGTTGCCCCTAAGAACTTCCTCCGGGAAAGGCTGAACCCAGACGCAAAAGCGGGAGTGACAAACCTCAACTCGTTTGCTTCATAGGCACAGACCTCCACACAGTTGAAGCACTGGATACATTCGATGTCGGTGGTCTTGAAGGGGTCGGCCTCGATGGCGTTGGCCTTGCAGACCTTCTGACACTCCAGACATTCGGTGCATTTTTCGTTGACCACCCTTTTCAGCATCTGGAATTTGGAGAGTAAAGCCAGCAACGCCCCCAGGGGACAGAGTCCTTGACACCAGAAGCGCCGAGTCAGAAATCCTAAAGCCAGCACCGTCCCGAAGAAGAGAGAGATCAAAAGAGAGGCCCGAAATGTTAACACCTCCACCGGCAGGAGTGAGTTCACCAAGTAATTCTGAACCTGAGAAAGAGGACTCTGCAACGACTCAAACCGAAAGAGAAATCCAAAGATGACATAGAAGACGATGTTCAGGATCGGCAGAAGCACTGTGACCGCGAAACGGTTCAACAGCGGAAGGGGATCCAGAAACCAAAAAACCTGCGTTCCCAAAATCGCCGTGAAGAGAAATAGAATGAGCAGAAAGTATTTGAGATTATGGTTCTTCCTGAACTTGATCCGATTGCGGTTTGTGACTAGCCGATCGAAGAAATCTAAGAATGTTCCCAGGGGACAAACCCATCCGCAGAAGACCCGCCCCAGAGGGATTGTCAAGAGAATCACGATTAAGGATAGAAGTCCGGTGGCGATAAAGGCTCGATTGGAGATCATCGCCGAAAGCCACGTCAAGGGGTCGAGCCTGAAAAAGAGATCCACCGGAAGCAGCGAGGTCAGAGGATAGCTGGCGACGAAGAAAAGGGCAAAGAATAGCAGGAAGAAAATTATCTGGGAGGCGATGCGCAGTCTTCGCATCTAAGAGAGATCTATTCTGGCGAGGTTCAATTTCTCCAAATCTATCTCGCCCAAGCCCAATTTGTGCCCATTCGTGATGAAACGCAAGTCGGTCGGATTCTTGCCGAAAAGCGTAGCGGCATAGGCATCGGCGGAGGCGATGTAGGGGCTGGCAATCACGGTGTCTATCCTTCGGACATCTTTGAGACTGCCTCCCTGGGGGCCGTTGGCTACCAGAATCCGCACCGCGTCGATGACCGTCAGTTTCGGTCTGACAAAAGAGGCCAACTCCGGCAGGTAGTCGTGAATCCTCCAGTGAATCTGACCGCGGTCGCCTCCCATGATTCCCATCAGGTTTTTCATCCCCAAGGTCAACTCGGAAACCCCATGTTGTTTGGCAATGGGGAGGTTTATGAGACAGTCGCAATCTAAAGCCGGCTTGTAGAGCTCCCAGGAGCGAAGAATTTTATTCTCGGGCATATCCACTTTCACAAATCCCGGACTGGAGGTGTAGCTGACTTCCGCTCCCACCTTTTCGGCCGCTTCCTTTATCCCACTGTTTCGATAGGTGCGCGAGGGTTTATTGCAGGGACGGTCGAACAGTTTGACCTTTTTAGCGCCCGCCTCGAAACAGAGCTTGACGACCTCAGCCACCACTTCGGGGTTGGTGTTGGCGGCTTGCTCCGGGTTGCGGTCCCAGGCGATGTTTGGCTTAACCACCACAATATCCCCCTTGCTCACGAAGCGATTCATCCCCCCCAGGGAGGCGATGACGCTCCTGACCAGCTCCTTTGGAGATCCGTTGACCGCAACCGCCAGATCGACGGGAGCAGGAATCTCTCCCTGAGCAAAAAGCCAGTTCGACCCAAGAGTCGATAGCCCGGCCAGGCTCGCGGTAAAGCCGATACCTAAACCCAGAAACTCCCGGCGAGAGTATTCGTTTGCCGCAGGAGATCTTTTGGATTTGCTTGCGCTCAAGTCTGTCCCCGCAACTATCCTAAATTAAGCCAGGGGAAATACTGCATCAGAGCCCCGGATATAATCTCTAAGTAATTGTTCAAAAGCAGAAAGCCGACCACTAAAAGCAAAACTCCCCCGGTGATCTCCACCGCCTTGAAGTGCTTTTTGATCTTGCTTGAGACTCCCACAAAGAGGTTGAAGGCGATTCCCGCTAAAAAGAAGGGGATGCCCAGTCCCAGGGAATAGACCGTCAACAGGAATATCCCCTGGCTGATGCTCCCCTTGCTGCCGGCCACAAAGAGGATGCTCGCTAAGATCGGTCCGATGCAGGGAGTCCAGCCGAAGGCGAAGGTTAAGCCGATCAGAAAGGAACCTAAAACTCCCAGGCGCCTCGACTGAGAGTGAAATCGTTTCTCGTAGTTGAGAAACGGTATGTCGATCACCTTCATGAAGTGGAGACCGAAGATTATCACCAGCACCGCCAGGTTGCGCCCCAGGAATTCTTTATAATCGAAGACCAACTGCCCCACAAAGGTGGCAGTCGCGCCCAGGGAGATGAACACCACCGAGAAGCCCGCTATAAAGGCAAGCATGTTGGTGATAACACCTCCCAACATCCGTCGACGCTCTCCTGACTCCTGCATCTCCTCCAAGGACAAGCCGGTTATGAAGGAGAGATACCCCGGCACAATCGGCAGAACACAAGGAGAAACAAAAGAGATGATACCCGCGAGAAAAGCTGCAAATACGGTGACATCGACCATCTAAAGATTCCTCAGCTTAGGAGATTTAACCAGCAGGCTCCTGCAAGAGTTCCTTGATATTCTCGGCCAGAATATAAGCAGGTTGAATTTCCCTGTCAATTTCCGGGTAAACATACGCCAGAGGAGATAAAACAACGCTCAGCAATCCAACTACCCTGAGCTCGCTCAAAGAAGCTGGAACAGAATGCTCACTTCCGGTCCTTGTCCTCTTCTGGTCGCGTTCTCCAGCGTCGGTGCATCCAAACCCATTGCTCCGGGTGCTCCCGGATTATCCTTTCCAAAAAATCAGTGCACCTCTGCACCACCGTCAGAATATCTTTTTCCTCATCACCGGTATCCGGAAATGGGATTGCCGGGTCCACCTTCAGGGTGTAAGTGTAATCGGGATTCCTGAAGATAGCCGTGGGGACGATCGGGGAATTTGTCCTCTGTGCGATGACGAAGGGAGCGACCGGAGTGTATGCGTCTCTCCCAAAGAAATTGACGAAAACCCCACGAAAGCGCCGGCTATCTTGATCGATCAAAACCCCAATTACTCGAGCCTCCCTCAGGTGCTTGATGAACTCCTTCGGCGAGGCATCAGCATCGATATCTTTCATCCCCATGATCTCTCGATTCTCCACCAGGAGGCGATTCAGGCGCTCATCGTAGATTTCCCTGCCCACGACAGAAACCTTATATCCCGATTGCGAAAAAAAGGCCGCCATCAGTTCGAAATTACTAATATGTCCAGTTATCGCCACCATCCCTCTCTTCTGTCTGTATGCCTGGTCGAAATATTCGAGACCTTCGACTTTGACCAGCTCTTGGATCCCCTCCCTTCTGAGCCTCCTGTGACGAAAGACATCGGCCACACACTCCCCGATGTTCTTGAAAGACTCCCTGGAAATCTGCCTGATTCGAGAGTTAGAGAATTCAGTCCCGAAGGCAAATTTCAGGTTCTGAATACTTCTTTGTCTATCCTTTGGGAAAAGGTAGTAGCCGAGCGACCCCAAAAGTCCCCCCAGCCTGATCGCGAACTTCCTAGGCAGAGCATTGAAAAAGCGGACCAAGAAGAGAACCAGAAGATAAAACCAAAAATCCCGAATCCGCTTGAGATAACTCCGTCGAGGCATGGAAGGAACAACCGCTCACATGACTTTCGCTTCTAAGAGGTCGTGAAGGTGAATCAGACCGTGAGGCTTACCTTCGGGGTCGGCAATTACGAGACAAGTGATCTTGTGAGACTCCATCTTGTTTAAGGCTACCGCAGCGAACTCTTCGGGCTCAATGGTCTTGGAGTTTTTGATCATCACATCTTTGGCTTTCAGATCAAAGAAAGCCTTCTTGCTTTCGATAAGCCTCCGCAGATCCCCGTCGGTGAAAATCCCCACCAATCTCCCCTTTGAATCAGCGACCGTGGTAGCGCCGAAGCGCTTGGTGGTCATCTCTAAGATGGTCTCCTTCAGATTAGCATTTTCGGAGACGATCGGGACGCGCTCGCCGGTGTGCATCAGGTCTTTTACCTTGAGGAGTTTCCTTCCCAGGTTTCCTCCCGGATGCAGTAAGGCGAAATCTTCGGGGGAGAATTTCTTCTTCTCGAAAAGCGCCATCGCCAGGCAATCACCCATGACCAGTGCGGCGGTGGTGCTGATGGTGGGAACCAAGTCGTAGGGCCCCGCCTCCTCATCGACGGAGATGTCGATAACGATGTCGGATTCCTTCGCAACCGGAGAGCTGGTCTCCCCCACCAGGGCAATTATCGGTACTCCAAACCTTTTGAAGATCGGGAAGAGCTGGTAGAGCTCGTCGGTCTCCCCGGACTTGCTTATAGCTAAGACCACGTCCTCCTTTCTCACCAGCCCCAGATCTCCGTGGACTCCCTCCACCGGATGCAGGAAGGTCGCTGCAGTTCCGACAGAGTTGAAGGTGGAGGCGATCTTCTTGCCGATGATCCCGGATTTGCCCATGCCGGTAACAATCACGCGCCCCTTGCAGTTGAGGAGCAGTCTGACCGCCTTGACGAAGGTATCGTTAAGCCTGGCTTCAAGCTTGGCGATCGCCGCTGCCTCCTTGCGGATTACCTCTTTTGCCCTCTCGAGCGTCTCTGCTCTCTTCTCATTCGACATCGAGATGCTCGCTATCGTTCAGATTAGCTTTGGTCAGCCCTTCACCTCACCAGGTCCAACAGTTTTATCCCCTTGGCCAGAAGTATCATCTCTACGACTTCTCTGACGGCACCGTAGCCTCCCCTTTTTTCGGTGACGAAGTCCGCCACCTCCTCCACCGGCTTGTAGCTGTTGGGGACAGCGATGCTCAAACCTGCCCGCCGCATGACCTTCAAGTCAACGACCTCATCCCCCATAAATGCGACTTGATAGTCTCGGAGCTTGTACTTCTTCTTGAGCTTCTCATACGGTATCAGCTTGCTGTTGGAGTGCTGGAAGAGGTCTTTTACTCCCAGCTCGCGGGCGCGAGCGGTTGTGGCCGGGGAGGGACGACCGGAGACGAAAGCGATCTTCAAACCTGCTCTCATAGCAAAGGCGATTCCCATCCCATCGGGGACGTCAAAGCGTTTGAACTCCAGACCGTCAGGGCCGATGAATAGGTTGTTGTCGGTCAAAACTCCATCGACATCCAATATCAGAAGTTCTACCTCTTTGAGCTTCTTTCTCAGGGAAGCAGGTATTTTTTTCATATCGAAAGTCTCAATTCGCTTGAATTCTAAAGGATTCGGGATTGAGTGTCAACAAAAAAGTGGGAGCTTCGTCCGAAGCCGGTGTGATCTAGCTCACTTTTGACAGATTTCTCTCGGCTATCTGAAGGGCAGCTTCTTCGGTGGTGATTGCGCTTGTTTCAGCCTCCTTATACACGCTCTTAAGTGTATCCCCGATTCGGCGTATCTCCTCTTCAACCTTCTCCCTGGACCACTTGAGCTTTTCCAGTCCGAGAAGATATATAGCCCCTCCGGCGTTTACGACGAAGTCGGGGGCGTAGAGAACGCCTCTTGCTCTGAGCAACTTTAGGTCGGACAGCTTTCCGAGTTGATTGTTGGCAGCACCGCAGACTATTTGAGCTTTCAATCTCGGGATGGTGGTCTCATTCAATATCCCTCCCACAGCACACGGCGAGAAGACATCGCAATCAGCTTCGTAGGCCTTTTCCGGCTCGACATACTGTATGCCCAGATTGTCTTTGAACTGCTTGACTCTTTCTTGTTCGACGTCGGTGAGTAACACTTCTGCACCGGCTTCCCTGAGCATCCTGACGAGTTCGCCTCCCACTCCGCCGACGCCCTGGACCAGAATCTTCCTCCCATCAAGAGAAGAATCGCCGAAGCGGTATTCACAACTTGCCTTTATGGCGCTGAAGACCCCCGAGGCAGTAGCGGGGCCCGAACCGCCGGCTCCACCTGCTTCAGGGGAGGTTCCGAAAACATGCGAAGTCTTTCTGGAGATTATATCCATATCGCTGGAGGAGGTACCCAAATCGGGGCCAGTCTCGTAAATCCCTCCCAGTTTCTCGACGAGTTCACCATAACGGAGAAACAGGCCCTCTCGATCTTCATCTGCGAAATCTTCAGGAACTGCTATGACCCCTTTGCCTCCTCCCCTCGGGAGACCTAAAACCGCCCACTTGAGAGTCATTCCCTTTGAGAGCTTCAGAGCGTCTTCAAGTCCTGCTGACGGGGTGGGATAGGTTTTCAGACGGGTGCCGCCGGTAGCAACTCCCAGCTTGGTCGAATGAACCCCGATGAAAATCCAGGCTCCGGTGGGCCGATCGAAATAGCTGACGACAAATTCCCCATCCCAGGATTCGATGAGAGATTCCATTCACCTCCCTTCAGTTCTGTCGGGACCGAAATCCGCCGGAGGCGGATGTGTCCCGACAGTTTCGTGCGTCAGGACTCGCTCCCTGCCCCAGGCACGTCACCTCCAGTGACGCTTCGGTCCTGACGCAACACAAAGCAAATTCGCCATCCCAGGATTCGATAAGAGATTGCATTTATACCATCAGAGTGGTGTCAGGTCGCCTGAGGCGACCTCCTGACACCTTTCCAGTTCTGTCGGGACCAAAACGACGTGTTCCGAGGGAATGCGATGTTCAATGGTGCCGTCAAGTGTTTCCACCTGACGGATGACTGTCGGGACAAAAGTCCTGACAGCACTTGAAAGCGTCATGGCTCGCTTCCGTCCAGGCGTTAGAGAAAATGTCAAATCTCAGTTCTCCCCTCCATAGCCTTGGCCAAGGTCACCTGGTCTGCGTACTCCAAATCGCCGCCCATCGGCAATCCCCTGGCGATGCGCGTGACCTTCACCTTGAGTGGCTTGATGAGGTTGCTCAGATAAATGGCGGTGGCCTCCCCCTCGGTATTCGGATTGGTGGCCAGGATTATCTCCTTGACACCTTCCTTGAGGCGAGACAATAGCTCCTTTATGTGCAAATCGTCAGGACCGATTCCATCCAGCGGGGAGAGCACCCCCCCTAAAATGTGAAACAGCCCTTTGTATTCCCCGGTTCTCTCCAGCGCCCAGAGGTCGCTTGCTTCCTCCACCACACAGATCAGGGTTCGGTCACGATTCAGGTCGGTGCAGATGTCGCAGGGGTCCTTCTCGGAGATGTTAAAGCAAACCGAACAGAAACCAACCTTCTCCTTGACCGCCTTTATGGCTTCCGCCAAGCCCGCAATCTCCTCCTTGGGGGAGCGGAGGAGATAGAAAACCAAACGCTGGGCGGTTTTCCTTCCCACCCCGGGGAATTTCTGGAATTCCTCGATTAGCCTCTCGATTGAAGGGGAACTGTATTGCATCCTTTGAGACGGATTTTCAATTCTAGATCGAGAGTCCCGGAATCTTCAAGCCCCCGGTCAGCCTGGCAAGATTCTCGGCCTGGAGTTGGGCGGCTTTCTCCCGAGCTTGATTTACGGCCGCAAGGACCAAATCCTCCAGCATCTCGACATCCTCGGGATTTACGACCTCCGGAGAGATCTTTATCTCCAATATCTCCTGGCGCCCGTTGGCCACGACTTTCACCACCCCACCACCGGCACTACCCTCCACCCTCTCTTCTGCAAGCTCCTCCTGGATTTTCTCCATCTCCGCCTGCATCTTCTGCACCTGCTTCATCATATTTCCGAGACCTTTGGGCATTTCCTACTCCTCAGACTTCAATCTTTCTTTTTCTTGTTTTCCTTGGGGATGAAACCTACTACCTCGCCTCCGAAGGTGTCGAGTATCTCTCTGACGTCTTTCTCCTTTTCCAGCACCTCTTTTAGGTCGGTCGCTGTCGCTCTCTTCCTTTCCCTCTCTTGCTGCTTGAGCTCCCCGCCGAGAATCTTGAAGCTAACCTTCAGCTTCTCACCGAACGTTTCCCGGATTGCCCGATCAACAGCGGGTTTGTCCTTGGATTTCTCGAAGATGAATTTGGCACCGCTGTTGGGAACTCCAATCACCAGCAGATTATCCTTAAGCTCTATTGGCCTTGAGTTTTTCGCTGAGACTCGATATTTCTGGCTTTTCAGGCGATCGACAAACTCCCCCCACCTGTCTTTGATAGCATCCAGCGAAAGCGAATCGGTCGCAGGTGGGCTCACCTCAGTTTTCTGTTGCTCCGTAGTGTGAATCTGCTCTTTTCCCTCCTTGGTCTCAACTTCCACCGACGGAGTAACGTCCTTCTGAGCCCCAACCTCCTTCTGCGGCTCTGTCGTTCCCGAAAGGGATCCTTCGGACATCAAATCCATTTGGGCCTGATTAAGGGAAGCTCTCAGGGAGAGCGGAGGTGGTTGAGAGGAGAGCTGTTTTAAGATCTTCTCGATCTTCACGGTGCGGTCTAAACTGGCGGCTTTAACGATGGTGATCTCGGTGGCAATGCGGGGTTCCGAAGTCTTTCGCTTGAGAGTCGTCTCCAGTTCGGAAAAGAGATTTATGGCTCTCAGGATATCCGACTCCTCGTAGCCATCCGCCAGTTCCCTATACCTTTCCAGATCTTTGTCGGTGACCTCCAAGAGCTCGCCAATGTCGGGAGCTACCCTGGCGAAGAGAAGATTTCGAAGGTGTTCTTGAAGGCTGGTCGCCAAAAGCTCAAAACTCCCCCCGCTCAGCGCAAAATCGTTGACGATTTTCAAAGCCTTACCAGACTCCCGCTCGAAGATGGCTTCACTCAAACCAAACAACGTCTCTCGATCCATGATTCCCAGAGTGGAGGTCACTATCTCCAGACCGATTTTTTTCTCGCCGAAGGAGAGAATCTGGTCTAAAAGCGAGAGTCCGTCCCGCATGCTCCCTTCAGCTTTGGAGGCTACCAGATTCAGAGCCCCAGGCTCGATCTTGACACCTTCAGCATCGCAAAGCCTCTGCAGAAACTCGGCGATCTTGGAGAAGGGGAGCAGGCGGAAGTCGAACCGGAGACACCTGGAGAGCACCGTTAAGGGAACCCGCTGGGGCTCGGTGGTGGCGAAAACGAAAACCCCGTGTGCCGGCGGCTCCTCTAAGGTTTTAAGGAGGGCGTTGAAGGCCTCGCTGGTGAGCTGGTGAACCTCGTCAATTATGTATATCTTGTACTTCCCTCCCACCGGGGAATATTTTATGAACTCTCGCAGGTTGCGGATATCATCGATACCGCGGTTGGAGGCGGCGTCGATCTCGAGGACGTTGGGACTGACGCCGCTTATTATATCCCGGCAGGAGGGACATTCGTCGCAAGGTTCAGCCCCTTTGGGATTGGCACAGTTCAGAGATTTCGCCAGTATTCGGGCGGTGGTGGTCTTGCCGGTGCCCCGCGGGCCGGAGAAAAGATAGGCATGGTGAATCCTTCCCGCGAGAATGGCGTTGGAGAGGGTTTTGGTGATGTGTTCCTGACTGATCACCTCCGAGAACTTCTGCGGTCTGCATTTTCTCGCTAAGGCTAGATAGGTCATCGACGTTCTCTATAGTAAAATCTATGAGAAATTTCCCGTGCACCCACTTTCGATCCGCCCCGACCTGCACTTTTGGGGCAGACAGCTCCGGCCAGGCGACCCTACGGCACCTCCGAGGCTTCGCTTACGGCTGCTACCTTCCGGTCCTGACCGGGTTGGGCGAGCTCGGATTGCGCAGGACCTGACCATCATCGCTACTTACCAAAAAAGAGACAAGCCGGTTTTAGACCTCCGGTGGGAATTCAACCCCGGTATAGCGGATTCCGGGTTACAGGGCACCGCTAACTCCCCATCTAGCACGGGAAATTCTTTGCTTTGCAAAGAATTTCGGTTCATGGTTCATGGTTAATGGTTCATAGTAAATCTACAAGGAATTCATTAGCGCACTGATCTGTTTCGACAACCTCCTACACTCATCATATAGCTCCTCATACTGCCCGGAGGTAATATATAGATCGTTCAGTGCGATTTCAATTATGGGAATACATTCGTAGATAGAGCCTCGAGCCCGTCGCAGGAAATTTCTAAACTCCCTCTTCGTCAAACTGCTCCCCTCAGCGATGTTCAAAGGAATCGAACTTGAAGCTCTTCTCAATTGAGAGACTAAACCAAACATCTCCTCCTTCGGGAAGCTTTTCGTGATCTTGTAAATCTCCTTCGAAAAAGAGACGGCCTCCTGGTAAACCTTCAGCTTTTCGAAGTTGAACCTCTCTCCCATTCGAGGTTACCATGAACCATGAACTATCAACCATGAACGAAATTCCTCTCCTTCAGAGAGGGATTTCTCAAATGGAGCTGAGGAGACTCGAACTCCTGACCTCCTGAGTGCGATTCAGGCGCTCTCCCAACTGAGCTACAGCCCCAGAGAACACAAGCCGAATACCGACCAACCCCTCTCAACCCAATCCCGTGGATCAGAAAATCACCGTCCACCGCGAAATTATAGGCAAAACGAAATCCCAGAGCAAGGCCTTTTTCGCTCCAACAGACCGGAATGGCATCGATTTCAAGTCTCATTTCGAAAGCTCAATCGTCACGCCAGTTGGTTTCTCTTTCTGATAATCCACTCCAAAGCCAAGCAGATCACGGCAAGCCCTAAAAGCCAGGGTTGGTTCCACAACTGCACCTCGGATTTCTTCACAACTGTCTGAACCTCAAAATCAAGTAGCAGGAACAGACTGTCGACCTCCCCCGGGGCGAAAAAACCTCCTCCGGAGAGCTCCCCCAGTCTCTTGAGAAGCTCAAAGTCGGCAGCCAAGTTCTGCTCCTCCAGACTGTACGCCTCTACCTCGAACTTGCTACCGAACTGGCCCAACCTCTCCCCTCGCCAGAAAGCCTCCGCGCTGAAGGTATATTTTCCCGGAGATAGGGAGGGGACTATCGTCTTGTAGCGGCCCGGCTCCTGCTCGACTAAGTTCAATCTCAACTTCTCAATCTTATCAGCGCCGGTTTCTTTGAAGATTTCGATTCTCGATTCCACCGCTTCTAAAGGTTGAAAGCTCTCGTCGTAGAACTTCCCCAGGATTGAGATCTCCTCCCCGTAGCTGTAAACCCTGTTTTCCGAATAGATGTTCATCCTCTCCATGTCAAGGGGGGTGGCCAGCCACCTCACGGCATTGGTGAAAAACTGCCGGTAACTCTCTTTTTCCACTTCGAAACCATGCGGGAGGAAGTCCCATCGCCATAGGGGGAAGACCGTGACTGCCATTGTCTTGCCGCCGTATCGTTCGCCCACCACCACCGCGGGGAGCTCCCTTGGGGGCTTGACCGCCAGCGCACAGGTCAACAGGGCCACCGCCCGGGGCTCTCTGGGCTTCAGACTGCCGGGGACTATGAATTCGAAAGGTGGCACCTCACTCCACAAATCGCGGTTTGTTTTCTCGTCTTCTGAGAGCCGCGTGATAGGATGGAGAGAACCATCGGGGGTCAAGCAGAGAGAGAAAGGACCCTTGACAATCTCTTCCCTGAGCGCGAAATCTAGGGGCAGCAATTCGCTCATAACGGAAGATGCTTTGGCACTCGACAGATCCTCTCCCAGGAGGAAGAGTATCGAATGACCGCTCTGCAGGTATCTCTTCAAAACTTCCTCTCTTCCCGAAAGTTGCCGATACCCTGGATCGACATATATCAGGATGTCATACTCGGTGAGGGCTTCCAATGTTGCCGGGAAACTTCCTGAGAGGAAACCGCCGTCAGGACCGTAGACCACCGGTTTGATATCTAACTTCGTGTTTTCCTCTAAGGTTCTCTTCAGAAAAGCAAACTCCCAGCCCGGTCGAGAGCTGACCAGGAGTACCTTCAGCTTACTTTTCAGAACTTCAATGGAGAAGGAGCGATAGTTGTTCTTGGTAACCTTCTCTCCTTTTTGGGGTGGAATTGAGACCTGAAAGAACATCGTTCCGGTCTCCTGTGGAGTGAATTCAATTTCGCCGCTTTGCTCTCCCGGCTGATCGATTATCAAATCTGTCCTGCCGTAAAGCTTTCCTCCGGATTTTAAGAACACCGGCGCCCGCCCCTTCCGGGGGGAGGTCACCTTCACTGTGAACTCCACCTTCGTGGGGATCTGGGAGTAGGCAACCTCGGGGAAGCTCACCTCCCCGAAGGCCACATCTAACGGCGGCTGGGGATCTCCGATCCCCACCGCATAAACCGGCACCCCCAGACGGGAAGCGACCACCAGGGGGTCGATTCCGGAGTTGTTGCCACCATCGGAGAGAATCACGATCGCGCTCAGATTCTCATCTGAGCGCCGCTCCTTCAGCTGCACCAAGGCCTCCCCCATGGAGGTCCTCACTCCTTGAGCGGTCAGGGAATCGAGCTCCACTCTAAGCCTGTTCAGGGAATCGGAGAAGGTCCAGTAAGAGAGTTTGGCCTCCTCCGGGAGCTGGGCTGTCTCGAATTCTGTCAATACACCTCTTGCCACCTCCAGTCTAGTCGTTGCAAGGCCCTCCCCGCCGGAGGGGAGTCCGACTTCGTCGGAGAAATTCATTGAGGTCGAGGTGTCCACTAGCACCGCTATCTCCGCAGGCTTGGTGACCTTGTCGCTGAAGCTCAAGAGGGGTTGCCCCAGAGCGAAGATGACCGCCAAGATGGCGAGGCAGCGGAGAGCCACTAACACTATTCTCGTGCTCCTCTTGAGTGGAGCTTCACTGCGACGGTAGAGGAAATACGACCACGCCAGCAAGAAAAAAAGGACCAGAAAGAGCAGGAGAAACCTATCCGACTGAAAACTGAGATCTAACCCTGACATATCCTATTATACTATCGAGTTTCGCTGTTTCAGAAAAATCTCCAGGGGGCAAACAAAAACCGTCGCCTTCTGGCAGACGGTGCTTGAGAGACGATTTCGCTCGGCAAGGACTACTTCTTCCGGTCGACGACGAAATTCGCCAACTCCTCCAGAGACCTTTTGTGCTCGGAGGGCTCCAGATTGGCGATTGAACTCAAGGCTTCATCTCTGAAGAACTCCGCCCGCTTTCGGGCATATTCAAGGCCACCATAGTTGCTTACAAAATCGATAATCAAGGGGAGATCGCCATCTTTGAACTCATTATTGATAAGCTCGGCAATTGCCCTTCCCTCCTTTTCGGGACTTTCCCTCAGGGCGTGAATCACCGGCAGCGTTATCCAGCCCGACTTCAGATCATTTCCCACCCCTTTTCCAGTCATCTGGCTGTCGCCGGTGAGGTCTAAAAGATCATCGGTCACCTGGAATGCGATGCCGAAATTCTCCCCGAAGTCCCGGAAGATGGCCCCCTTGCGGGAGTTATCGCCGGCGAGGACCTGTCCACACTCACCGGCACAAGCAAACAGAGAGGCGGTTTTCTTGGAGATAACCTCCAGATAACGACTCTCCTCTATCTCGGTATTTCCGAGCTCCGCAACCTGTTCTAACTCTCCGACCGAGACCCTCTCGGTGGCCCTGGAGACAACCTCCTGAAGTCCCGGCACTCCCGTCTTCACCAAGATTTTGAAAGCCTTGGCGAAGAGATAATCACCCATCAGAACCGAGACCAGGTTATTCCAGTGATGGTTTACCGTCTCCCGCCCGCGGCGAGTCTCGGCCTCGTCGATGACATCGTCGTGCAGAAGGGTGGCGGTGTGAATCAACTCCAACGCCAGTGCCGGAAAGACCGCCTCTTTACCATCATTCCCCAAAACTTTGCTCGACAAAAACAAAAGAGTTGGACGGAGCTTCTTGCCCGGAGAGGCGAAAAGGTGCCTGGTTACCTGATAAATCAGAGGTGAATCTGTCTCCAGCTGGATTTTCAGCTCACGGTCGAAAGATTCCAATTCTTTCTGTATGGGCGCAAATATGTCGCTCAGACTCATAGACTCCTCGAGTTCTCCTTGAGAAAAATATCACTTTCTCCCGGGGATGTCAATCAAATAATCGCGAGGCTGAAAAGCCTTCATTTCCGCTCTTCAGTCTTGCGAAAAAGAGACCGGATGTTATATTTTCGAGTTTGGAACATTGGACACATTCGGGAGGAGAGATGCTCTCAACCAGCGATTTCAGAAAGAACCTCAAGATCAAATTCAAGGGGGATCTATACGTGATCGTCGATTTCCAGCACGCCAAGACCGCTCAGAGACGGGCGGTGGTGCGCACCAGGTTGAAGAATCTGCGCACCGGACAGGTCTTAGAGGAAAGCTTCGCCGCCGGCGACACCGTCGAGAAGCCCGACTTCTCCGAACGGATGATGCAGTATCTCTACTCTGCCGACGACGAGTACCACTTCATGGACAGCAGAACCTACGAGCAGGTGGCTCTGAAGCGGGAGCAGGTTGGGGATTACAGGTGGTATCTCCAGGAAGATCTCGAATACAAGGTCCTCTTCTTCGAGAGCCAACCGGTCAACATCGATATGCCCAGCTCCGTCGTCCTGAAGGTAGTCGAAGCCGAGCCGGCAGTGAAGGGAGACTCCGTCTCCAACATCATGAAGAACGTCAAGTTGGAAACCGGGCTCTCGGTCAAGGTCCCCCTCTTCATCAAGGAGGGAGACAAAGTCAAAGTCGACACCCGCAGCGGCGAATATCTGGAGAGAGCTTAGACTTCTTTCTGCGGGACCTGGAGGGGGAGCCAAAGAGGCAAGCCAAACTCTTAGCAGGCCCTCAGCGATCCTATTTCTGATCGCTGTTCAAGTAAAGAGCATCTCGAGTCGATAACTATAGGGAAATCGTTCTCAAGCTTGGTTCTGAATTCTGGGCTTGGGAGGGGGTCTGTTTGTGTTGATTTTGAATCTCACCGTCACAGTTCTGATCTTGTGTTTGACAGTCTATGTTTATCTTTACCCAACTCGACTGCTCAGGCTTGACCGTTCCCTCTACAGAAGAATCTCTTGGGGACTGACTTCTCTCGCCGCGGCTCGGATCCTCAACGCCCTCCTCCTTTTGGGAGCCGAACAGATCCGCTCTCCGTCGATCCTGAAAGCCTCGACGATCGGCGAGTTCCTGGGTTACTCGCTGGGGGCCATTCTTCTCCTCTCCGCTGCTTTCAAATTGTGGCCGCGGGTTTCTGGCTCGTTCCGGGAAGCTGACGAGGATTATCAGTGGAGGCTCTTCCGCAAAACCATACCCAACATCCTGCGACCGGATGGGAACCCAGACAGGAGTGTCGGCACTTTTCTCGCCTACCTGCGTCATGCCTTCGGGTATGACGCCATCTCCATCCACCTTCTAGAAGATGGGAACGACTCCCTGAAGTTGTGGCAATCTGTGGGGATGGAGGAGAGCTGGTGGCACCTCCACCGGCAGATTCCGGTCAAAGGCAGCATTGCGGGAGCGGTGATTGATAGAGGACGAGTGATTATTGTGGAGGAACTAGACGCCGATCCGCAGCTGAAAAAACTCCTTTCTCCCTTCGGCGATATGGTCTCCTTTTTCGGATGTCCCCTGAAATTTGGGGAGAAAAGCGTGGGGGTATTCTCAATCTACAGTCGGAAGCCCAGGCGATTTGAGAGAATTGAGGTTCGTACCCTGGTGGCCGCCGTTGACCAGTTGGCCACCGTTCTCGCCTTTCGAGAGCTTTCAGCTGAAATATCCACTAAAGAGAGACGGGACACCATGGTCGCCAGGCTCGAAGAGGTCGCGGTCCGCCACTCGGAGCTGCGAACCGGACTGCCTGGCATAGCTAGCATTCTGAAGGAATACATCCCCTGCGATTACCTCTGTCTGCTCCTGTTAGACCGAAGCGGGCACAACATGTCGAGTTACACTGCCTCCGCAGAAGGATCCAATCTGATAGAAAAGAAGTTTGAGGCGCCGGAGCTGAGCTCCACTCTGAGAGCGGTGATAGAGGAGGGCCAGAGTCGACTCCTCAACGACTGCCGCCCCCACGCAGAGGAGCTAAAGACCCTTCCTTTCAGCTCTCAAGCCGCTTCAATGATGCTTTCGCCCCTGTCTCTACAGGAAGCGAGCAGGTCAGGAAGCCGCAGCCTGAGAGGAGCGGTCATCTGTGCCTCCAGGATACCAGGAGACTTCAGCCAGCAATCCCTGGAACTGCTGAGAGCAGCTGCCGCATATGTCACCCTAATCGCTCAAAAAGACCTCCTCGGAGACCAGCGGGAGACTGTAGACCGAGGCTTGAGGAGGTTGTCACGCCGAATCGCTTCCGACCTCCCCCCGCCGGAGAGCACGGAGCGGTTTGGACAGGTCGCTGAAGCGGTTGTAACAGGCCTGCCCGCCACCAGCTGCAGGGTGATGCGTTTCGATTCTCCCTCCTCCAGCTTTTACCCGATTAGCTCCTTTCGCCGGCAGGCAACGGGGCAAGAAGAGTCGAGATTGCAACCTATTCCCCTCCGCGAATCCCCTCTATTACAGAGGATCGTGGCCTCCCGAAGACCGATGACCGTGGATACCGGTCCCCCGGACGCTCTGTTGACCGAGAAGGAGCATTCAAAGATCTTCGGAGCCGATATCAAAGGTGGCCTGATTCTTCCGGTAACTTATGAGAAAGAGGTGTGCGGGCTTCTCACCGTGGGAGAGAGGCGCAATCCCCTCCGCCAACCTTTTAGCGATGACGACCTGGAGTTCTGCGAGGGGATCGCCAGTCAATTGGCGCCAGTCTTGAGTCGTCCTCTCAAGGAGAGGATGAGGGAAGATCAGCTGCTGGAGGTGGTGGTGGAATCGCTTCCAGACTTGATCTTCCAAATGCGCTCCCCCCTGACCATAATTCTGGGCAACTGCGAGTTGATGTCAAGAGTACAAGATTTCGCCACCCCTGAGCAGGCCAAAAGATTTGTCCGCACCGTCGAGAATTCGGCCAAGAAACTGCATCGCTCCCTCGAAACGCTGTCGAGTTTCCATTCATCAGTCATACCTCCGCGAAAAGAGAAGATCTACGACCTGGACAAATAAGTCCCCCGCTGAGGGATTAGTCCCTGACACCCGAATTCTCCTCACCGAAATCCACCCCCAGGATAAAACTGTTGACAGATTGATCGTCCGTTAGCTATAATCTGTTACCGCAGAAGCAGACGGAGAAGATCGGTATCGACAGCATCGCGAAGCTATGGGCAATGATATTCTTTCCTTTCTGAGGAAAAGCAAGGCCAAGATCGATGAGTTTATTCTCGAGGCTCTCCCCGCCGAAGATCCGGTGCCGGAGATCGAGCTCCTCTTCGCCATGATGAGGGAGTATCCCCTCCGTCCCGGAAAGGGGCTGCGACCCGCACTCTGCCTCCTCACCTGCGGGGCCTTTGGTGGTAACTCCGACAAAGCCTTGACCACCGCCGCTGCCTTAGAACTCTTTCAGAACTGGATTGTGATTCACGACGACATCGAGGATGGCTCCGAGTTGCGTCGCGGCTTACCCGTCCTTCACCTTCAATACAACTCCCCCCTGGCGATCAACGCCGGAGATGCCCTGGCCGGCAAGATGTGGGAGGTTCTCCTCGGGAATCGTGAGATCGTGGGACCCCAGAAAGGTTTCGCCATCCTCCGGGAGTTCACGGTGATGCTGAATAAGACCACCTCCGGACAGCACATCGAGCTCTCCTGGGTAGACAAGAACAGGTGGGACTTGAGCGAGGAGGACTACTTCCTGATGTGCCGGAACAAAACCGCTTGGTATACCGCGGTGGCGCCGATGCGGCTGGGCGCCATCATCGCCGATGCTCCAGAAAAGACCTTGACGATGATGGTCGATCTGGGTCTGAAGCTGGGGGTGGCGTTTCAGATTCAGGATGACGTTTTGAACCTGGTCGGCTCCGAGGAGAAATACGGCAAGGAAATCGGGGGAGACATTCAGGAGGGGAAACGGACTCTGATTGCCATTCACCTTTATAACCACGCCGACGAGGGAGAGCGCTCGCGAATTACGGAAATTATGAACAAGCCCCGCCAGGACAAAACCCCACAAGATGTAAAAGAAATTCTCTCCCTGATGCGAAAGTACGGTTCCATCAACTACGCTTCGGACTTTGCCCACCGCTTATCTGCCGAAGCCAAAGAGATGCTCGGCGAACTGCCCTTCGACGGCGACCCCCTCTACCGGGAGATGCTCCAACAGCTGGTCGATTTTGTGGTCTCAAGAGAGCTATAATCCTCCCCTGTTCATCCTCTCTCGAGTCTAACAGAGATCGTAAATATGCAGGGAAAGAAGGCCTTCATTCACAAGATGTTTTCGGAGATCGCTCCGATCTACGATCGCATGAATAGACTAATCAGCCTCGGCTTCGACAATAGCTGGAGGCGAAGGGCGGTGAAGCCATTAGCTAAGGCGCATAGGGTCCTAGACCTCTGCGCCGGCAGCGGGGATATGGCCATCGCCCTTTTGGAGCAAAACGATTTCGCCGGCGAGGTCGTCCTTTGCGATTTCAACAGAGATATGCTGCATCTTGGCAAGAGGAAATGTTCGATGCAAGACGGAGGCCAGTTTGTGGATAGAATCACGCTGGTCGTGGCGGATGCGGAATTATTGCCCTTCAAAGAGGGCTCCTTCGACGGGGTCACCATCGGTTTCGCCCTGCGCAACCTCCCCAACCTGGAGAAGCTATCGAGTGAGATTATGCGGACGATGAAAAAGGAGGGGCTTGCGGTTTTTCTGGAGGTTGCCCACCCTGAAAACAAAATCCTTGAGGTTCTCTTCCACCTCTATTTCTACAAGCTGGTGCCGACGATCTCGAAATACCTCACCTCCAAAAAATACGCCTACCGTTATCTGCCGGCCTCTCTGAGGATTTTCCTTAAACAAAAAGAGCTGAGGAACTCATTCAACAAAAATGGATTCGCTTCGGTAAGCTATTCTAATATCTGGGGAGGGGTGGTGGCGATATACTTCTTGAGGAAATGAATCGAGTTTCGCGGAGGTGTAAGTGGGCGACTTTGAAGTAAGAATCACTGTCAAAGAGATCAGAGGTAGTGGGGTCTGTCCTGCAGGTCATAAGATCGGGGAGGTTTTCAGGGTGGGAGAGGGAAAGCTCTGCGTCTGGGCGGAACATACGATCTTGCCTTTTGCCACCGCTTTGAGGTTTGGTGGCGAAATCCCTCGGGGGGAGGACCACGACTCCCTTGAAATCTCCTGTCCCGATCCGAATAACACCGTGATCTTCGAGTTGAAAAGAGGGAAAGCGAAACGGAGAAAGTTCTCCGCCTGAAAAGCAGAGAGTTATGTTTTGGACTGACCGCCGGGTCTCGCCACGTCTTGGACTTGACAGGACTGTAAAGGGGGCAGAAAATCTGAGGCCAGGTCACAAAAAAAACTTCCGAGGAGACTAATACTATCTACCATTCCTTTTCCATACGGATCCGAACAGGCAAAAGACAGACCCAACGGTCGGAATTCATCCCACCAGTTTAATGGCCGTGATAAGACCCCACCCTGAGGCTTCAGTTGGATTTTTGGAAACCTGAAGGTTTCCTCTACGGCTTTACTTTTATGGGAATAATCCCCCCTGGCGGAGGCCAGGGGGCTACCCCGTTTGGTTCACCCACCGGAGGCGGGTCGCCTCCGGCGACTGTTCATAGTTAACAGTTCACGGATGATTCCCTGTCTCCTGTCCCCTGTTTCCTGTTATATTATCTTCCTTCTTGAATTATCTTCAGGTCGAATCTGCCCCCTTCGCTGTCGAAGAAATATTTGCTCAACTTCGGCAGGATCTTCTCTGCAGTCTCTAAATACAACCTTTTTCTGGTCACTTCGGGAGCTTTGTTGTATTCCCTCAAGACGTCTGTAAACCTCTGGGCCTCCCCGCGGGCGTTGGCAACTCTCCTCTGGCGTTCGGCTTCAGCCGCCTGAGTCATTTGCTCCGCCTCCCCGCGGGCTTTGGGCAGAATTTCGTTTGCATATCCGCTGGCGTTGTTTATGAGCCTCTCCCGGTCGGCTTTGGCGTTGACCACGTCCTGGAAGGCTCGAATCACCTCCGGAGGCGGTTCCGCGGTTCTCAGGTTTATCGAACTGATTCTAATGCCGACTCCATACGAATCCAACCCCTCCTGCACACCCCGCTTGACCTCCTCCTGAATCTGCAACCTGGCGGTGGTGAGGACCTCGTCCACCGGCGTTACTCCCACCACCTCCGTCAGGGAGGCTTCCGCCAGTCTCTTTATGAGATACTGAGGCGCCGCGGTCACAAAAAGAAACTTGGCGGCACCATCGATGGTGAAATGCGCCACCACCTTCAACTCTATGATATTGACATCCCCGGTGAGCCACTGCTTCTCTCCCGGGCGGGGTTTGATCCCCTGCACCTCATCGGTGATCCTGAAACCCACCGCCATCTTGTAAACGGTGGTGGTCTTTAGCTTGTAAGTCTTCTCGAAGGGCCAGGGGAGACGATACTGGATACCCGGAGGAACTCTCTCCCTGACGATCCTGCCGAAGCGGGTGACCACCGCGGTCTCGTCGGACTTGACCGCGAATATGCCGGTCGCAAAGTAGAGGAGCAAAACTACGCCGATGCCTGTTTTTTGAAAGTCAGGTCGCACCGATTATACCTTATTTTCTCCCCTCTCCCAGAAGCCTCATGAGCTCTGCGTCGGCGGGCAAAACCACGGTGGTCTTCTCGTCGATGAAATTCTCATAGGCCTCTAAGGTGCGCAGGAAATCGTAGAATTCTGGGTTTTTCCTGAAAGCCTGGGCGTATATCTTTGTGGCCTCGGCTTCGCCTGTTCCCCGGATCTTTTTGGACTGCTCCTCGGCGGCCGCCAGGATCTCTGTCCTCTCGCGGTCGGCCCGGGCCCGAATCTTTGTCGCCTCCTCCTCCCCCTCACTTCTGAATTTTTTCGCGATCCTCCCCCTTTCGGCGCGCATGCGGTTGAACACGCTCTCCTTGTTCTGCTCCGGGAAGCTCAGTCGTCTCAGTCTGACGTCAGCGATCTCGATGCCGTAATCCCGGGAGGCCAGATCTCTGCAGTTTTTGGTGAGCCGCTCTTCGACCTCTCTCAGCCTTGATTCCTCCCGGTTGGTTGAAATCAGAGAGGAGAACAGCACCTCCCCTAACGCTGCGCCCAGCTCGGCGGAGACGACATCTAAGAGACGCGATTGCGCTCCGTTCAGATCGAGGACGCTCACCCAGAATTTCAAGGGGTCGGCGATCTTCCAGACCATAAAGCTGGAGGCGATGATGTTTTTCTTATCCAGGGTCAGGAATTCTGTGTCGGGAGGGTCAAACACCTGCAGGCGATTGTCGAACTTGTAAACCCTCTGTATGACCGGAACCTTCAACTTCAATCCCGGCTCGTAGATCACCATGATCGGCTTCCCGAACATGGTCACCACCGCATACTCGGTCACCTGCACCGTGAAGAAACAGGAGTAAAGCAAGATCAGTACCACCAGGCCTAAGATCGTTTTCATGTAAATAGTCTTCATCATCGTCATCTACCTCCTCAGAATTCGAAACCCTACTTCGGGGGAGAAGATCGGCTTTTCTCCTTTTCGCTAGCCTTCTTTCCCCCAGAGGGGGATCCGACTATGTCGGACAACCTCCCACCCTCCAGTATCCACAGGTCTAAATTGCCGGGGGTATCCCGGCCCGGCTTTATGTATTTCTTGACTTTGGGGAGCACTGACTCCATCGTTTCCAGGTAGAGCCTCCTCTCGGTTATCCACGGTGCCTTTAGGTATTCCCGATTCAGTGCCAGAAAACTTTCGGCCTCACCGGTGGCCACCTTCACTTTCCTGACCTTGAAAGCCTCCGCCTCCTCAATCAATCTGGCGGAATCCCCCCGAGCCAAGTTCACAGTCTCCTGGTAGTAAATCTCGCCCTGATTTATCTTGGTGCTTTTGTCCTCGGAGGCGCTGGCGACATCGCGGAAGGCGTAATGAACATGCTGAGGTGCGTGGACATCCAAAAGCTTAAAGGTTATAATCTCTACTCCTGACCTCAAGCCGTCCAGGCGAGACTGCAAGTTCTCAGCTGCCAGGGCCTCAGTTTGGGCCCGACCGAGGGTGAGCAGGATATCGATCGGCTCCTCCGCCACGAAATCTATTAAAGTCGAGATGGCCTGATCCTTCACCAGTGTGGAGCAATCGTAAACCTTGTAAAGAAAATCCAGGGGGTCTTTGACGCGATAATGAACCACGTAATTGATATCGACGATATTCTCGTCGCCGGTTATGAAGAAGGATTCGGCCTCAACTCTGTCTCCCCGGGGACTGGCAATCCCGGTAGTGACTTCGCCTCGGGCGGTGTCCACCCTGACGGCGCGAAAACCGAGGTTGATGGTGCGCACCCGGTCCAGCGCAACCTTTCTGGATACATCGATGGGGTATGGAAACTTGAGATGTAAGCCCGGAGGGACTTCCGCGGTGACCACCTTTCCAAACCTCTCCACCATCCCCACCTCCCCCGGCTGTACTGTGAAGAACATCGTTGAGAAAAACGCTATCACCAACAGAGCTGCAACCATCTTAACGCCGAGCTTGAGGTTGAATCTGAATCCCAGGCATTTCTGGATGAAATCATTCACGACCACGAACTCCTTGGGGGGCTTCTGCCTTTTGAAACTGACGTATGCTAAGAACAGAAAGCCTGCCAGAGCCGCTATCTCGATGAAATCCGGAATTACCTCTGCGGCCTTCCCCATGGTGGTGACCGGATCGACCCCGCCGAGAGCGTAGATCAGATTTACAAATCCTCCCAAGATCAAACTTACCAGAGCTATGGAGGCCAGATAGATTGCCACCACCTTCTTTCCGAACTCCTTGGTCAGAACCCCTAAGGAGGCGATGTTGGTGGCAGGGCCAACAAGCAGGAAAACCAAAGCCGCCCCGGGGTTTAAGCCCTTCAAAATCAGTGCCGCCGCAATCGGAGTGGAGGCGGTGGCGCAGATATACAGAGGTATGCCGATAACCAACATCAAAAGCATCGGCAGAAGCCCACCGCCCAGATATCTTGTCACGAAATCAGGAGGTAGCAAAGCCCCCAAGAGTCCCGACAGTATCAAACCGAAAACCAGCCAGTAAGAGATCTCGTCGAACAGGTTAACGAAGGCGTAACGAAAACCCGCCTTGACGCTCTTGCGGGTTTCCCATTCCTCCTGGGGAGACTGAGCCGTGGATTCTCCGGCGCCCTCAACTGGTTCCCCCTCGTCGGGGACCAAACGCTCCACCGCGACTCCAGCGGTTAGGGCTGTGATCAAAGCCGCAAAGGGTCGAAAGATGGTCATGGTGACGTCCATCAGTCCGTAGGTTATGGCGATGGAGTCGACGCTGGTCTCCGGCGTGGAAATCAGAAACGACAGCGTTGCCCCCTTGCCAGCCCCCTTCCTCCTTAAGGCCAGAGCCGTGGGTAAAGTGGAGCAGGAACATAAGGGCAGAGGAATCCCGAAAAGAGAAGCCAGGAATATCGACTTGAAGCCCTTTCTACCTAAATGCCGGAAGACGAAGGCGGGAGAGATGAAGGCGTTCAAGATTCCGGCAACTGCAAAACCAAACAGGATGAAAAGAGAGGCCACTTTGAAGATCGACCAGGTCTCTCGTATGAATGTTACCAGAAACTCAACCATAGGACCGCAGGTCTCTCACGAGTCCGCTCCATCGGATAGATTCGTGGAACCGTCCGAGACTTCCTACGTAAATAACATCGGAACGATGGCGCTTTCTCTTCTCACAAATGTTTCAATTTACTCCCACCAACCGATGGTGTCAAGCTTTTCACCGCTTATGTTTTGCCGAACCGCGAGAAATGAATAGTGAGAGAAAAAAGGAAACCTACTGCTGGATCTCCGAGGTTGGCGCCGTCGTGAGTCTGCTGCAACATAACTCTGTCGTGGACATTGGCCAACAAATTTCGTTGACAAAATGCGAAGTTAGGTTATACTCAAAGTGGACGGAAGAGTAATGTCGGTCTACACCCGGAAGCACTGTCTGTTCCGAGGATGCAGTCCGTCCGTTATTCAGGATGGAGAGGGTCGCGCTTAGACTTGGGATCTGCCAAATCCAGGCCATTCCAGGACAGTGGTCACAAGTAGAATACTCGAACCAGCCAGACCTGGTTGTGAAATCTATGTTGAGATGAAAACAGGTCATATACAACTTTTGAGGTGTCAGATGTCTATGAAGTTAACTGTTCGTCTAACTGGTATCACGGTGGCATCACTGCTCATGCTTTTGCTTCTCCCCACCGGTGCCGTTGCTGGTAAAATAGACTTGAGCAAGCCCTTTCCTCTGGTTCTTCTCGAACAGGAAGGGATAGAGGAAAACCCCTTCAAGCCATATATAAATCCGTACGACAGCCTGGTGAACATCAAAATCAACAGCGACGCTTCTGGTCAAGTCCAGAACGAAGAGCAGGTCGCCCACAATCGGACGAATCCAGACAACCTGGTGGCGGTCTGGCGTGATTTCCGCCTCGGATACCGCCGCATCGGAGTCGGCTACAGCTTTGATGGGGGCTCGACCTGGAGTGACACCCTGATGCACCCGTGGTATTACTATCGACACTCCGATCCCGGGATAACCGTCGACCGCTTCGGCAACTTCTATGCCTGCATTCTCTCCTTCGAGTCTACCGATGAGCCTAACGGACTCTTCATCTATCCTTCCTACGATAGTGGAGTGACCTGGGAGGAGCCGATCACAGTCGTGGACAGCGTCGAGAATGCTTTCGAGGACAAGCAGTTGGTGGCCTGCGACCGCACCGGTGCTGCCTTCGATGGCAACCTCTACGTCTCCTGGACTCGCTTCTGGTACGGGTACTACACCGAGATCTTGCTCTGCCGTTACACCGGCGGGGCTCGTTTCGAGGATCCCGTTCTGATCAGCGATGACCCCGGGGTGCAGTGGTCAGTGCCGGTGGTGGGTGCCGACGGGGAGGTCTACGTTGCCTGGCTCTGGTACGACGTGCCGATGATAAGGTTTGATAAGTCCGTCGACGGAGGCCAGACCTTCGGCGACGACCAGGTTCTCGCCTACACCACTGTGACCTCGGACGAAATAAACGGTGGCATTCTGGTTTTCGCCTTCCCGGCCATGGACGCCGACATCACCGGTGGACCCCATCACGGCAACATCTACTGCGCCTATATGGACCGGCACCCTTATTTCGATACCAACATCTTCTTCACCCGGTCCACCAACCGGGGTGATGCCTGGTCTGACGCCATCAGGCTTAACGACGATGACATCTATAACGAGTGTGATCAGTTTCATCCCTGGCTTTACGTGGACGAGCAGGGAGTAATCCACGTTATCTTCTACGACCGCAGAAACGACGAGGGCAGAAACCTCTGGATGGATCTCTATTACACCAAGTCGACCGACGGAGGCGAGACCTTCTCCCCCAATATGAGGATAACCACCGAGTCCTGCGATCCCACCGCCGGGACCATCACCGCCGGTCTCATCGGGGAGTATATCGGTCTGACGGTTCATGATAATATCATCCATCCGGTCTGGACCGACACCCGGGAGGGGAATCAGGATGTTTACACTGCGACAATCGACGTCTCCACCGGAGTTGGTGACCAAGGTGAGGTAAGTCTCCCGACCGGGTTTGCCCTCCACCAGAACTATCCCAACCCCTTCAACAGCAGCACCAGCATAAGTTTCCGGGTGCCCACAGCTTCTGAAGTGACTCTGGAGGTTTATAATCCCCTTGGACAGAACGTGGCCACTCTGTTGAACGCTATTCAGAAACCGGGAATCACGAAAGTGACCTGGGATAGCTCAAACCAGCCCTCTGGCATTTATTTCTACAAACTCACCGCTGGGGATTTCTCAACTGCCAGAAGGATGATACTATTGAAGTAGAATTCCTCCGGAAGCCAGAAGAGGAAAGGTGATGAACCTGCGGATGTACAATTACTCACCACTCACCGCTCACCAAGAGGTGAGTTTCAGAGAATTTCAAAAAAACGCTTGCATATCTCGGCTTCGAGTGGCATATTGTACTATGTGAAGAGAGGGACAATTTGAAAAACCTTTAACAACTAACCAATGAAGGTCGTCCCCAGGTGTTGCGCCAACGCCGTGACCCCCACAAGGGATAGCGAAGGCAAGACACCGGGTGGCTGTGAAAACCCTTTAACGTCTCGTTAGGAAGTGTTTTCAAAAATACCCTCTCTTCCCAAATTTGGGCCGCGGAATGCGGCCCCTTTTTTCTCCCCTCAAGAGTTCGAATTCCGCACACAAAAATCTTTTGTCTTTTCAAAGGATTTGACATATTATTCGTGGGGCGGCGGTAACATTTCCAGATCCTTTTCGTAAGTGAAAAAGGAGAGAGCTCGTTGGCGGAAGCAGAAGAACGGCTCATCCAGGAAGCCTTGGAGGGAGATCAAGAGGCTTACAGGAAGCTCTTTGAGGCCCACCAGAGAGCCATTCATCACATAATCGCCAAGCTGGTTCACAACCGAGAGGAGGTCAGAGATCTGGTGCAGGAGACCTTCATAAAAGCCTTCAATTCTCTGGAGAGTTACCGCAAGGAGTATCGTTTCACCACCTGGCTTTACAAGATCGCGGCCAACAACTCCATCGATTACCTTCGCAAGAAAAAGATCGAATCCCTCTCCCTGGACCGACCTCTGGAGACCGAGGAGGGCTTCATCACCATCGAGATCGCCGATTCCACGTACAGCCCGGATAAGGATCTGGTCACAAAAGAGAAAAGGCTCTCCATCAAGGAGGCCATCGATTCCCTCCCCCCCAAGTATCGGGAGGTGATCGTCCTGCGGCACCAGGAAGACAGATCTTACGAGCAGATTTCCAGAATCCTCTCGATCCCGATCGGGACCGTGAAGGCGAGAATCTTCAGGGCTCGGGAGCTCCTGAAAAAGAAGCTCAAATCGCTTCGCTAGTGAGGGTATGGAAATGAAAGGGAAAATTGTAGCCGTCGGGGGAGTTATCCTGGCAATCCTTTTTCTCCTCTCAAGCTCTGCTCGAGCGGATAGGGAGTATACTTTCCCCTATGAGAAGGAGGTTTCGGCCAAGGGTATCGAGAAAATCTACATCGACAACGCTGCCGGAGAGGTGAGGCTCAAACCTGCGCTGAAAAAGGGCGTGATAAGCATTAAGGCCGAAAAGGTGGTTTACGAAGATGACCAGCGGAGCGCAGATAGGGCGGTTGAAGGAATAAAGATCGAGGTGGAGAAATCGGGCAAGACCCTCCGGATCCAGACCGATTACGCCCGGGGCGATCGCGGGAGCCGAAATTTCTGGGAACGAGTCTTCGGAAGTTGGTCCTGCTCTCAATGTGTTGAATACCGCATTTTCCTCCCGGAAAAGATCGAGATACAAATCTCGACCTCCTCTGCGGACGTCTTCGGTGAGGAGTTGAGAAACAACTTGAGACTCGACGGGAGCTCGTCGGATTTGTCTCTGGAAAACCATCGGGGAACGGTTTCGGTGGAGGTCTCCTCCGGGGATTTGGAGCTGGTGAACGTTGAGGGAGATTTGAACCTGGAAGGCTCCAGCTCGGATGTCTACATCGATCATCTCAGCGGCGATGTTCTCATAGATAACACCTCCGGAGATATAAAGATCTTTAAGCTCGAAGGAGACCTGGTGGTTGACAATTCGTCTGGAGATCTGTTGCTGAAGGAAAGCCACGGGAATCTGCGGATGTCCACCTCTTCCGGTGACATCTCGGTCCACAAGCATCGTGGCGCTGTGAATATCAACAGCTCCTCCGGAGACGTGGAGGTGGAACTAACCTCCGTTGAAGGGAAGAAGCATTATCTTAAAACCTCCTCGGGAGATGTTCGTCTCTACCTCCCGGAGGATATCGACAGCTGGATTGAGGTTGAGACCACCTCCGGCGAAATCCATTCCCGACTTCCTCTGGAGCTGAGCTCTGTCTCTGAGAACAGACTCCGGGGGAGACTAGGCGCGGGCAACGCTGAAATAGAGATCTGTACCATAAGCGGAGACGTGGGATTGACCAGACGTTAACTGAAAGCTCATGCAATGTGCACAGAGAAAATGAATTTCAGATTTTGGGGACCTGTTTTCGTGGTGGCTTTGGTAATAGCCACCAGCGCAGCTCTCGCCGGACCTCCAAAGCTTGAGGAAGGGGAGAACACCGTCAAAGTCCTCATCGAGGAAGGGGAGGACACCGTCAAAGTCGTCATCAAAGAGGGCGACGATGTGTTGGAGATCAAAATCGACGAATCCGGAATCAAGGTGATAACCCTAGGCGGGGAAGAGTACTCCGCCTTGGTCGATGAGAAAAGCCACATCGTGATCGGAAAAGACGGGGTCGTCGTTGGCGACCTGAAGATTCTGGAGAGGCTTAAGGATTTCGGAGTCGTCCTTCAGGAAGAAGAGGACGGCGAAGACATCGTAAAGGTGGGGCGCGACATCATCATCGGGGAGGAGGAAAAAGTCACCGGAGATGTTGTCGCCCTCTGGGGAGACGTCACCGTCAAGGGGAGGGTGGCCGGAAGCGTCGTCGCTGTAAACGGCGACATCTATGTCACCTCCTCCGGCTACATCCGCAAAGGCGCGACCTCTGTGGGGGGAGAGATAAAAGTGGAACCAGGGGGGAGGGTTCACGGGGAGCAGGTGGAAGTCCCCTTCCAGGTCGAGTTCTTGGGGAGAGGCTTGACAGATGCAAGGGTCCTGGTCTCAACCGGCAGGCTCCTGTTTGCGGTCGCAGTATTGGTCCTGATTTTCATAGCCATCACGGTCATGCTCTCGCTTCTGCCCCGAAATGTGGAGCGCATCAGGCAGAAGATCTCAGAGGAATTCTTAAAATCTTTCCTGTTCGGTTATCTGATATTCTTGGGTATCATCGTTCTTCTGATATTTCTTGTAATCACCGTAATCGGAATCCCCATAGCCATTCTGATGCCTTTCATTCTGCTTTTCACCTTCGCCCTGGGCCTGACCGCGATGTGCCTGTTTTTAGGGGAGAAGGTAAAGGTTCCGATGAACATCTCTACCACCTCCCCCTTCTACATCGCTTTTCTGGGGGCGTTAGCGATTCAATCTTTCTTGGTAGTGGGAGCGATCTTGGGGGTGATGCCCCCCCTCGGCTTCCTGGGATGTCTGTTTACAGTTGTCTGGGTAGTCATCTTCTTTGCTTTGGTAATGCCTGCCAGCCTCGGTGGAGTTCTTCTCTCTCGGTTTGGCACCAGGCCTTCTACCAAGGGAGAGACACTGCCTCAGGAGCCAACACCACCTCCAAGCTCTTCAGAGGATAAGGCCAACGGCTCAGCGACTCCGGGGAGTTAGCCTCCCCCATCGGCGGACGATCTGAAGTTGGGACGGAATGTGGGGGCAGGTTTTACTATTCACTATTTACTATTTACTATCTACCGTTCTTCGACGATCGTGGGGGTGACGAAAATCAGAAGGTCTCGATTGATAACCTCCTTTTTCGTATATCTGAAGGCACGTCCCAGAATAGGGATATCCTTCAACAGAGGGATTCCAGCGTTATAGTTCTTTACCTCCTGAGTGGTCAAGCCTCCGATCACCGCGGTCTGGCCGTTGTTGACGACGACGTGGGTTTCGGCGTTCTGAGTGTTGATGATAATTCCGTTGGCGTCGAACTGATAGGAGCTTCTCTCCGGCATCAGGTGCATCAGGATCCGGTTCTCGGAGGTGACGTGGGGGGTGACCCGCAACTTGGTCCCCACCTTGTAGAAGGTTATGACCACGTTTCCGGACTCGTCGAACTGCTTTATGGGGATGTCCTGTCCCATCTGGATGTTGGCCTCCATGTTATCCACGGTGGTTATCTCCGGGTGCCCGATGATTCTCCCCTTGCTGCTGGAGACGATGGCACTTATGGCGGCGCTGATGTTGAAATCCCTCTCGACGGTGCTGTACTTGAAGATCCCGATGGGGTCGGATACGAGGTCGGCCGCCGCCTGGGCGACTTGATATTCCGGGGTATAGAGGATGCTGTCGCCGGGGGCGGCTGGAGGATGCTGCACCACTTTCTGGGAGATCGCCGACCAGTTTATGCCCAGCTCCGAAAGGTAGGAGGACTCCACCTCCAAAAGCTGAGCGGAAATCCTTATCTGAGCCGTCTCCTTGTCCAGGACTGCTATCATCTCCTCCACCTTCTGGATGTTCTCGGGAATGTCCTTGACGATGATGGAGTTAGTGCGGTCGTCGGTGTCCACCACCCCTCTCTCAGATAGAACTGCCTTCAGAGGCTTTACGAGGTCCTTGGCGGTGGCGTTATCGATGGAGATGATCTTGGTTTGCATCCTGGCTAAGTTTCTCTGCTCCTGCAGATATTTCTCCTGGGCCGCCTGGTTGGCCATATATCGGGTGGTGGGAACAACCTTTATGAAGCCATCCGATTCCACTCCGGAGAGCCCATGAGTGTTCAAAATGATGTCAAGCGCTTGGCGCCAAGTCACATCCCGGAGCCTCAGACTCACGCTGTCCCTGACGCTGGGGGCGGGAATGATGTTGACTCCTCCGTACTCGGCCAGATAGGAAAGGACCGAACGGATGTCGGCATTGACCAGGGTGAGGTTTTTGATCACCTTGTCCGGGCTCTCCTCTCCCCGGGAGGGGGAAAGGATTATGCAGCAAAGGACTAAAAACGGCGCTATGATCGAAATGCTCCTCTTTATTCTTGTCATGATGATCTCACCTCTTCACTGGCCGGAAGCCGGAAGTTCCAGAAGGCGCCGACGGCTCCAACCATATTGTTCTATTATGAATACCGCTCGATCGGCCTCGACGGAGGCAACGTATCCATCCTTCAAACGGTCTTTTTCCCCGAGGATATATCCGGTTCCGAAGTCATCTTCGCAGAGAGCCTTGAACTCCACACCCTCTTCGATTATCCCCACCAGCTTGAGATCCTCCCCCCTCGGCAAACCCGACACCACGAACCCTCCGGGCTTCTCTTTCCCGATCAGGGAGGCGAAAGGGTCCCGCGGATTCCGGGGACGATATTGCACCTTCTCCCTGGTACGGAGAATCTGCTTCTCCTTTAACTTCTCTGGAGAAGGAGAGAGACCCTCCGACTCGCCAGCTCCCCCGCCACTGGAGGTTTCTTTCTGAGTAGAAACGATCTCTGTCGGCTCCGGCTGTTTCTTACTTTCTATCTTTGCCTCCGCCTGGAAAACCGTAATACTTGGGAAGCGCTGCTCTTCAGGGGTGGAGAAGGACAAACTGAGCTTTTCTCCCTGCTGCTCTACTCGCCATTCTATCTCGTGGGCGAAGTCAAAGACAACTCGAGCAACCAGAGGTTCGTATGAGAACTGGCTGGTGCGAATCGATACCAGGTTGCTGCAGGGGAACTCTCCATATTCTCCGACTCCTGCGGGGTTGACGGTCTCTTTGAGGTCGACAACCACCCGAAACATTTCGTCTCCCAACTTGAAATGCTCGAACGCGGCAACCCCATCAGTTTGTATGAGGGCCAAAGTGGTATTCCCATCGCACTCCACCGAGATCTTCTCCAACTGGAAGCTCCCGAAAAGCGGCTCACTCGAAAGCGCCAGTGACGCCACCAGAAACATAATGAGGTGAAATTTACTCAAACTATAACGGTTCACTTTCATCCTAATCCGTCTCTGGGTTCGAATTGTAGGTCGTGATTATGAAGCTTGCCACAACCGTTTTCTCCATGCCTCCCTCCCCAGCTTGAGAGCGAACGTAGCTTTTCAGGTTCATCTGCGAGACTCTCACGATGAAGGGGAAATTTGCCACCCGAGCCAGAAAACGTCCGAAGTCGTGATATGTCCCCTCCAGTCCCATGCGAAAGTCGTTGGTGATGAAGGCCCCCTCGGGAGTGGAACCGACAGGCTTCAGCTCTGTTATAAGGACATCACTCACCTGGGCGGCATGGTGCAGGAGCTTGAGAAAATGGACCACGTATTCCTTCTCTGGGAGGAGCTTCTCTAAGGGCTGTAGATTGGCAGTGAGCTCCTGGTACTCTTCTCTCATACTCTGCAGCGGGGCGGCTTTGGCCTTTACCGCAACCAACTCGCTGACCATCACTTGATATTCGCCTTTTAGAGCTTTGATCTTCTCCGCGCCGGAGGTGTAGATGTGCGAATACCACAAATAGACCAGGAAAAGGAAGACCATCCCGGCAAAAACCATCTTCTGGTTTCTGGGATCTTTCAAATCAAGACTCAAGGTCACCTCGCAGATTCAGTCTTCTCTCTCGGCGAGAAAACAGTTCAGAGCACATCACCGTGTTACGTTAACCATGCGTCGGAGGCATCTCCCCTGCAGTGGAAGGGAGGGAACCCTTCAGTTCGAAGGAGTAAACATCCCGGCGCCCTTCCAGCTCCTCTATCTTGAAGTAGGAAAACTCCACCTCCTTGAGAAAGGGGGAGCTCTTCAGTCGCTCCAGAAAAGTGGCCAGACCGCTCAGGGTAAAGGCGTATCCGCGGATCACGGCTGTGGGACTGACGGTCCCCGCTTCGCCCTGCGGGGCTCGTCGCTTTGCCTGGCCTGCATCCACCAGGGTGAGCCAGACATAATTGGGGAGCCTGAGGTTCAGATCTTCCAGGATCTGCACCCAGAGCTTTCGCCGCCAGTCGAGCGTCGCCGCTATCTCTACCCTTCTCTGAAGTTGTCCCTTCAAGCTCTCATATCCTCTTATCTCCTCGAGTTCTTTTGAGTACTGGAGACTCTCGGCCCGGACCACCTCCATCCTCTTCTCTAAAGACCTCAGCGTCATCTTCTGCATTATGGTTACCGCCAGCACTATTAAGATTATCGCCCCCAAAAAGCCCACCGGCAGCACCAGTTCTCTTGGTAACTTTAGTCCCCCCCTCTTTTTCCTCATCGACTCCGGGAGGAGGTTAATTTCTATCATCCTATTTGATCCTCCTGCTCGCCAGGCCCACCACCAGCGCCAGGGCGGGGGCGATCTTCTCCAGGTCCAGGTCGGGGAAAAGCGCCCGGTCGCATTCGATGTTGCGCAAGGGATTCATAGTCTCTATCGGAACCGACAATTTGGTCTGGAGCAACTCCGGCAGAAACTGGATCAAGGCCCCGCCCCCGGAGAGCATTATCTGGTCGATATCCTCCAGCTTGGTGGAATTCTTGAAGTAAAAGAGCGCCATGTCCAGATTCTTGCAGATCTCCTCGGCAGCGCCCCCCAAGGTGGCTTTATAGGTATCCGGCTCGAGGTTCCCCTCAACCCCGCCTCTCAACACCTCCAGCGCCTTCTCCGAGGAAAGCTGGAAGTCGCCCCTGAGGGCTTCGTAGATCGAGCGTGCGCCTCCGACAAGGTCTCTGGTGGAATGGTAAAGCCCATCTTTTATGAAGGTCACATTTGTGATATCGAAGCCCAGATTGACTAAAGCTATCACCTTGGTGGGATCGATCTCGTAGTTGAGCTCGTAACAGTTGAGGATCGCCAAGCTGTCGGCATCGACCAACACCGGCTCCAGACCGGCGTCGCTTACCACATCCAGCTGACTCTGCAGGAACTGATTTCTGACGGCAACCAGGAGTACCTGCATCTTTTCGGTCTCCTGGTCGACGTTGATTATGTGGTAATCTAAAGTCACGTCCTCAACGTCGAAGGGAGACCTTTGCTCGGCCTCGAAAAGGATGGCCTGCTCGGCCTCCGGCCCACTTTTACGATCCATCACCAATTCGTCGGTGATGACGCTGCTCCCCGAAACGGATATGGCCACCTCTCTGGCCTTGGGATCGGATTCTTCCACCAGGCCCTGAATGGCGAATATCACCGTCTCGCGGTCCTGGATTTCCCGGGCGATTATGGCCTCCGGAGGCAGCTCCTTCAGCCCCACCGCTTTCAACACCAGGGAGCCAGAACGGTCTTGAAGCCTCATCACCTTGACAGTGTTGGACCCGATGTCCAAGGCTAAGACCGGCTTTTCCTTTCTGGCAAATGGCTTTCCTATTCCCATAACGAAACCCCTTACGCCTCCGGCCCGGAGGTCAAATCTCCCCCCAGGTCCGAGGCCCAAACGAGACTATAATCTTTATCGAAAGAGTTTGATGAAACTTGAATTAAAAGTCAGCATTTGTGAGTGAGAATTGGCAACCGGCAATCTGTGACCCCTAAGGGTTTACAACTAACCACTAACCACTAACCACTAACCACTCACTACTAACTGCTGAAAACGAAGACGTGCCACCAGCTAATCACCTTAGCTTCACTCGTCCGGTGGAGGCCAGAACCTCGATGGTGTAACTCCTGGTGGAGTCGGCACAACTTCCCAGCTCCAGCGTCCCCGAGGCTGAGGCCGAGCCGTTGGGCCTGAAAACCAAAGTGCGGTTGGGAAAGCTGCAGGAGCGGTATCTGATATCGGAGCTCACCGAAATCGGACCCAGGAGGGTGGAATCGCCGGCGTCCAGGATATTGTCCCCGTTCAGGTCATAGAAGAGCGTCAGGGCTTGGAAGGTGGTGTCAACATAAACCCCTACGTTCCCACTTTCGGTTACCGCGGTGCTGCGGGCCAGCCTGAGGTAAGAGACCTGGTCTCTGGCGTCGGCTCTGAGGCGAAAATAGCGCATGCTCGCAAGGAAATCAGGAGCCGCCAGGGCGGCAACGATCCCGACAATCGCCACCGCCGTCAGAACCTCGATCATGGTAAAACCGGATACTGCTTTCCTTCTGTTCATTGTGCCCCTTCTTCGACCCTTATCTGATGACCCTGGTCGAGACTCTTTTCTTGTTTGATCTTGTACCATTTCCTATCTCTACCACCTTTTGTCGCTTCTTCACAGAGACCTTTTTCTTGGTCATACCGATCTTCAAGGACATGAAGACCCCGGCCAGCAAGAGTGACCCCAAAAGGAGGTAGCTGAGCGTGCCGGTTTTGGAGATTAGGTCCACCCGATGCGGCTGGAAATAGGTGCCGGACTGAGCGTGAACCAGGGTGGCACTGATGACCTCCAGATAGTATTCTACATTTTCATCCGAGAGCAGGTATCCCGGCAATTTATAGGTGAAACTGGTATCGTCAACGATCACCATCTCCCTGGTGAAGAAGGGCTCCCCCCGCTGGTGACGATAATGTATGACCACCATGGCCTGGGGAGATTTGTGCCTCACCGTCGCCTGCAGAAGGAGGTCTTCCCCTCTTTCACCGTTTTCCAGAGGCACGTGTACCATGACGGTCCGGGTCTCTTTGACGATGTTCTGATTGACCCCCTCGGAGAGCTCCCTGGGCAGTTTATCGAGAAAAGGGGCCGCTTTCTCGTTGGGCAAAAAGATTACAGCGTAAGAGCTACTGACCAGAAGCACCGACAAGATCACAACGGCTACTGATGCTGTCTTGATTCTCCCTCTCATGGCATTCTTCCTTTCGAAATTGCGTAAGTCCATAATCTACTTCTCCTCCCAGCTCACCGAAGCGTAGCCCTTGACCGGGGGCAACTGAATGCCAAAAGGCAGAAGGCCACCAGTCTGGCTCAGCCTCGGATCGTGGTTCAATGTGATGTGTCCGCCGGCGCAAATGAGTGACTCATTACGACTTACCAGGCCCCCGTTCATTACAAATTCCTCCTCCATCCAGCCGGCCACGGCGTGATTGGAGAATAAGATGCCGTCGATGGCGCCGACGCGGAAGTCCGCAAGGTCGCTGTAATTATTGATGCCGTTGGGGATGTTATGGTAATTGCTGGAATTGAAGGAGGCGTCGAAGGCAATGTCGTCATTGTAGTTATATGGGTCGTCATAGGCCCCATCACCGTCTACGTCCTCTCCACTTCCCGGTACCACTCTCCAACCGGAGGGGACTGAAACAGCTCCCGCAATTATCTGCAGGTCAAGTGTCTGCCTTTCCCCGGTGGATTCGTCGTAAAGCTCCACGGTCCAGTACCCGTCCATCTCCTTTTCAGAAGGGTTGTAGGGATCCGATTGGTTAGTGAGTGTACCGTAAACACGATCGGTTCCCACGTCCTCACAACCATCATTACGAGGGTCCCCCAGCCATCCCCCCTGGCCGACTATGAACTTCTGCCACCAGGAGTCGGGATGGTTCCCGGTAATGATGCTCTCCCGGGTCATGAAGGCAACTATGTCTTTATCCTGGTTGGCCTCCAGCCAGCTGTTGACCCGGACCTTATACTCTTCCGGGGTCTCGTGGCCGTAATCGAACGTGGGTCTCTCCGAGGGGGGATCTTCATAAGCTATGGTCCCGGCAATGTATGTGTTGCGCCCCACGTAGAACGCTCCCTGACCACCGATATTTCCTCTTATGACAAGGTCGCCGGTCACCGCCAGCGGCCCCTCTATGATTATGGGGTTGGCGTCAGTGCCGACCAAGACCACGTTGCCGGTCTCGCCGACGTCATCGCCGTAACAACCGTCGATGACCACCTCGCTAGCCTGGAGGGTGCCGTTCCCGTTGAGATCCTGTCCGGCTCGGCCAGCGGGAAGCTCCAGCTCTCCTCTTGCCAGCATCAGATAATAGGGGCTCAACTCCTGGATATTGCCGTCGCCGTCTATATCTCCGGCATCGTTGAGATTCGGCATGTCGGCATAGGGAAGCTCCGTCCCTGCGTAGCTGTGGCGGTTTTCTTCATATTGAGCCATCCCCTGATAGTTAGAACCGTCGAGAGGGAATACATAACCTCCGGCGTAGACTCCGCCGTTGTCCATCGGTTCGCCGTCAATGGGGCTGTAGCGAGGGTTGCCATTAACCGTCAACCATCCGTTGACGAGGTCGTAATGTCCGTTGCAGCCGGTATTACCATTTATAGTCGCCCCCCCGTTGGGATAGCCCGCCCACCAACCGAAATGATTCATGAAATAGGCGTAGTCGAAAGCGTCAGAGGGTTCGATCCCAAACCTCATCACTCCGACGACGGTCCTGTTTTCAGACCCACCTCCCGAAACTGAGTGAGACTCCACAGTCACGTCGCGGCAATCGAAGTACGGTGGTGCTGCCCCAGGGTCGGTTACGCTCGTAACAACAACGGTGTAACTTCCCTGACCGGAGACGTCAACATCCTGGTAAATAGTGTCTCCCTGTAAGGAATTTATCCACCCGAAGAGGTTCGTCAGGGGGGAAATATTCTCATCGTTGAAACTCGGCAAGATATACTCGTATACCGCCCTCTGTAAACCGGCCTCGGCCAGATAGAGCGACTGGGTTGAGCGCTTCTCGCTCCCGGAGATGTCCAGATCGATGCTGGTTGTAGTGATGGCTGCAATCCCGATGAAAGAGAGCATAATCATAATCCCCAGGGCGATCAGAAGCGCCGCCCCTTTTTGGTCGATCAAAAACAACCCTGATGGGTTTTCCCGCAACTCTGAACGCCAAATCCATCGATTACAACTTCTTCTCAGATAGCTCATAACCAACCTCCTTCTCTGGCCCACCTTTTAGTTCTCTTCTCTTCTCTTCTCTCCTCTCCACAGCTCAATCTAGCCCCCCTCCCGGTTTAGTCCTCCTCCCAGCTCACCGAAGCGTAGCCCTTGACTCGGGGCAGGTAGATGCCAAAAGGCGGACAGGTGCCGCCGGTTCCAGTCAGGCGCTCATCGTGATTCAAGGTAATGTGTCCGCCGGCGACGATTAGACACTCGTTCCGACCTATCAAAGCTCCGTCCACGGTACAGCCTTCTTCGAGCCAGCCGGCTACCGTGTGGTTGGTGTATAGGGCCCCGTCAATCCCGTCTACGGTGAAGTCTGCCAGGTCGCGATAATGGCTGACACCATCAGGCATGTTGTGGAAATTGGTGGAATTGAAGCGTGCGCCGAAGTCGATGTCGTCATTGTAGTTATATGGGTCGTCATAGGCCCCATCACCGTCTACGTCCTCTCCGCTTCCCGGTACCACTCTCCAACCGGAGGGGACTGAGACACCTCCCGCAATTATCTGTAGGTCAAGTGTCTGCCTTTCCCCGGTGGACTCATTGTAAAGCTGCACCGTCCAGTAGCTGTCCCTCTCCTTCTCAGAAGGACTGTAAGGGTCGGTTTCATTATCCATGGTACCGAAGACGCGGTCGGTCCCGACGTCCTCGCGACCGTCGTTACGATAGTCCCCCAGCCACCCCCCGCGGCCGGTGATGTATTTCTGCCACCAGGAGTCGGGATGATTACCCAGGATGATGCTCTCCCGGGTCATGAAGCCCACCAGGTCCTTATCTTCATTGGCCTCCAGCCAGCTGTTGACCCGGGCCTTGTACTCTTCCGGGGTTTCGTGACCGTAGTCGAAGGTGGGCCTCTCCGAGGGGGGATCTTCGTAAGCTATGGTTCCGGCCACATACGTATTCCGCCCCACGTAGAACGCTCCCTGACCACCGATATTTCCTCTTATGACAAGGTCGCCGGTCACTGCCAGCGGCCCCTCTATGATTATGGGATTAGCGTCGGTGCCCACCAGGACAACGTTGCCGGTCTCACCTGCATCATCGCCGTAACATCCGTCGATGACCACCTCGCTCTCCTGGAGGATGCCGTCACCATTGGTGTCCTGTCCGGCTCGACCGGCGTCAGGCCCCAGCTCCCCCCGGGCCAGCATCAGATAGTAGGGGTTAAGCTCCTGGATGTTGCCGTCGTCATCGACGTCCCCGGCATCGTTGAGGTTGGGCATCTCCACGTAGGCGGGGTCGAGAAAGCCGTTGTCAACCCCCCGGTAACTGTGGCGGTTCTCGGCATACTGGGCCATCCCCTGATACTTGAAACCATCGAGCGGAAAAACAATACCCCCGGCGTAAACTCCGCCGTTGTCCATGGCTTCGCCGTCGATGGGGCTGTACCGAGGATTACCATTTACGGTGAGCCATCCAGAGATGAGGTCGTGATGTCCGTTGGCTCTGGTATTGCCGTTTATTATCACTCCCCCGTTGGGAAAACCGGCCCACCAGCCAAAATGGTTCATAAAATAGGAATAATCGAAAACGCTGGAGGCGTGAACCCCGAACCTCAGCACCTCCACGACGGTGCGGTTCTCGGAGCCACCCAGAGAAACACCGTGGGACTCCACCGTGACCTCCCGACACTCGAGAAAATACGACATCGATCCGGGGTCGTTGACATCGGTCACTATCACGGTGTAACCTCCCTGACCGGAGACGTCAACATCCTGGTAAATGGTGTCTCCCTCCAGGGAGTCTATCCATCCGAAGAGGTTGGTCCTGGGAGAGATGTTCTCGTCGTTGAAGCTGGGCCAGATGTATTCGTATACCGCCCTTTGCAGGCCAGCTTCCGCCAGGTAGAGGGACTGGGTTGAACGTTTTTCGCTTCCGGAAATGTCGATGTCAATGCTGGTTGTAGTGATGGCTGCAATCCCGATGAGAGAGAGCATCACCATAATTCCCAGGGCCACCAGAAGTGCAGTCCCATTTTGATTTCTTATTGGTGCTAACATAATGTCTCACCTCCGGTAACTGAGCTATTCATCAATCCCCTTGTAAGTCAGATAATTGATAGCGCGAGCGACGCCGCTCTGGTCAATCCAACTCACCGTAATCTGGATGGCGTAGACCCCCACCGGCACACTGGCGTTGGTCGTGGAATCGTCAACTCTGGTCTGGCGCGTGAAAATCCCCTCCAGACCCGCCTCCGTCTGGGTATAGGGCATAGGGCTAAAGCTGGAAAAGCCTTTCAGCGTCTCAATCTTGTCGGTGGCCAAAAGGTTTGCTCTGGTCATCTCGTTGGAGAAGGAGTTCCCGTACATTGAGACCACGAAAAGCGGCGCCAGCCCCAGAATCCCGATGGAGAGGACTAGAATAGCCACCATCACTTCCAGAATTGTGAATCCTTTTTTATTTTTTGTCACCTTTTGCATTTCTCCACCTACAGGTTTCTGATATTCACCAGGGTTGCAAAACGACGACGGCGATAATCCCCGGAGGCATGGTCGGTTCTGCTGGTCCTCGCCACTATGGCTATGGAAACCTCGTTGGCAGAGACCAGGTTGAAGCCGAGGCTGTCGATGTTCTCGGCGAAAACGACTGCGGAGTCGCTATCGACCCGGCGCATAAAAAGTGGATGCAAGCTGTCGGTAGCATCGATGAAGAAGGTGTAAGAGGTATCGTGATGATTAATGGTAATGCTGTCCCGTCCCCCCCCCACAAAGAAAATTGTGAATGCCGCGGAGTCTGCAGGAGTGTTGAAACCCGCCTGCCTGAGATGGTAAGAAAGCTCCCTGACGGCGGCCCTCCCGTTCTGTTGCATATCTGAAACATCCGATTGGGTGACATAAGCCTGATGCTGGCCGATGTAGAAATAGAAGGTGGCGGTTGAAACGATTGACAGCATGACCATTGCCACCATAAGCTCCACCAAGGTGAATCCAGCGTCAGCTCGCTTTCGAATGATTTCTCTCATTTTTTTGTCCTCCGCCAGAGCTGTCCGCAAATGATGTGCCACCTCCCCCTGGGGCCCCTTTTCCGGAGCCATTCTTATCCCCTTATAAATCAACAAGATACCGGCGCGAATTGAGCGGCGTCAGAGACGCGAAACTATAGCTCCAAAAACCTCAAAATAGGATTGCTCGACCTCGAGGAAGTATGGGAAGCTCACCATACTCCCAGGGGACAGGAGACAGGAAACCGGGGACAGGGATATTGCCCCATTTGAGTAGGCAGGGAGCTTGTCCCCCTCCACCCCCTTTAGAAACAGCTAACAGTCGCCAGAGGCCTGCCCGAGGCAGATCCATTTGGATCCGAACGGAGAGAGCGACCCACTTCATACAGGGAAACACGCAAAAGGAACAGGATTCGTATATGCACCATGGACTTTCAATGAGGAGTCGTCGAATTAAGGAATTTTTTGCTTTGCGAAGTGATGTGAGATTTGCTATAATCTTCAATCAAACGAACTGGTGAGTCTCAAGGAGCTTTCCTTGCGCAATCTGAAAATCCCTCTCCTGATCCTGCTGGGTTTAGTCCTGCTTTTCCATTTGTCCCCCCTCGGATTTTCATCCCCTCAGGGAGATAAGGCTCAAGCTCCGGCGGAAACCCCGTCGAGAGAGGAAGACATTGCTCCCATTCTGATGGCGCTGATCATAATACTTTTGGCCGCCAAGATGGGAGGGGATCTGTGCGAGAGGATCGGACAACCGGCGGTCTTGGGAGAGTTGATCTTCGGAGTGATCCTTGGCAATTTCTACCTCACCGGCCTGCACTGGTTTGAGCCTCTAAAGCATCACATCACCATCGAGGTGTTCGCACAGATCGGGGTGATAATTCTGCTTTTCCAGGTGGGGTTAGAATCCAATGTCGAGCAGATGAGGTCGGTGGGGCTAAGCTCCTTTCTGGTGGCGACCTTCGGGGTGATCACCCCCTTCTTTCTGGGCTGGGGGGTTTCATCCCTCTTCATGCCGCAGGCCTCCGTATTCATTCATATCTTCGTGGGGGCGACTCTGACCGCCACCTCCGTTGGAATTACCGCCAGGGTCTTGCAGGATATGCAGAAGATCGACACCAAAGAGGCCAGAATAATCCTGGGAGGAGCGGTCATTGACGACATCCTGGGGTTGATAATCCTATCGGTGGCGGTGGGGATAATCACCGCCGCCAACGCCGGAGAACCCTCACTTCACCCCTCTCAGATTCTGATAATAATCGGGAAGGCGGTGTTTTTCCTCATGGGAGCATTGGCCCTGGGGGGAATCCTCTCCCGGGGCATGTTCGCCATCGCCCTGAGGTCGAAAGCCCGGGGACTGCTGATAACGGTTGCCCTGCTCTTCTGCTTCCTTCTGGCCTATATCGCCAACCTCATCGGTTTAGCCCCGATTGTGGGGGCCTTCGCCGCCGGTCTGATCTTAGACGAGGTTCACTACCGCAGATTTCTGGAACGAGGTGAGCACCGGATAGAGGAACTCCTTCAACCGATCTCCAATTTCCTGGTGCCTATCTTCTTCGTGCACATGGGAATGAAGGTCGACTTGACCAGCTTTGGAAATCTTGGCATCATCGGCTTCGCTGCGGTTTTGACCCTGGCCGCCATCCTGGGAAAACAGATCTGTTCCCTGGGCGTATACGAAAAGGGATTGAATCGCTTGGCAGTGGGGGTAGGGATGATTCCCCGGGGGGAGGTAGGACTGATCTTCGTGGGGATCGGAAGTCAGATGGTGTTGGGCGGGGTGCCGGTTATAGATCAGAACACCTTCGCGGCGGTGGTGATAATGGTGATAGTCACTACCCTGGTCACGCCGCCACTTCTCAAGGTAGCATTTGCCCGCGGGGGCGATTCTCAGAAAAGAAGAGAGGAGGGGGCGCCAGAGCTAAACCAGGAGCTGAAAGCCCCCCAGGAGTGAAAATCCGCATATCGCTTTCCCCTGTTTGTCACCCCGCTCGAGGCCCGGAAGGATAGTCTGCTGTTCAACCCTGAGACACATGGATGGCTGGAGGCTTGCCTCCCTGGCAGAGCCGCGACGAAGAAGGCTGTTTTCTCTTGACAAATGAAAAAAAAGCTGCAACTTAAGATAAAGCGGAGTGAGTTTGTTTCCTGCTCTTTACCTTCTAACTGGCTTCGTCAACGAGAGCGTTGGCATCGAGAGTAGTTTCTGAGGGGTAAGTCTGTCTTTTTCAAAATGGTAACTGAGCTCCCAATGGAAAAGAGTGCCATTTCAGTCTTAGCGGCCCTGAACACCGCCGTCAAAAGAGGTGAGGCCTCCGAGAAGATCTTCGCGGCGGTGGTGGAAGCGATCGTCGAAAACCTCGAGGTGGAGGCCGTAATTCTGGAAGTCTCCGCGGAGACGGAAGAGGCCCAGCCTCAGATCTTCGAGGCCGGCAGCGACGACTCCCGGAGATTACTCAAAAGAGTCACGGGGGAGAGACTGCAAAAGCTCTTCGACCTCTTCCAGGAGGCCATCGGCTTCCAGACTGATAAGGCCAGTTTTTCGATCAGAAGGGATCCTCCCACGGCGCTCAAAGCTTTTAAGATACTCTCAGAAGGGGAGCGAGTGGGACAACTCTCCCTGTTGGTGAAAGATGAAACCGCCCCGGCGAAGTCCCTGGAGGAGTTCGCCAGCTTTCTGGCCTCCCAGCTGGGTCTCCTGTGGCCGATGATTCACGGAGCTGAAGTGAGGAAACCGACCCAAGCCTCTCTGTATGAACAATTCCGGAACGTGGGGCTGGATTCCCGAAAGCTGCTTCTGAGTCTTTTGGAGCAGGTAAAGGAGAGGCTGAAACCAGAGTTGATACTCTTAGCTTTTGCGCCTGACAGCCAGGAATATCTGCGAACCTTAGTGATGCCCCAGACTCTTCTGCAGGAAAACCCCCTTTTGAGTGCTCTGCCGGCGGCCGACACCTCTTTCGGAGAGGTACTCTTCACCCGCAGGCCGCTTTTGCGCTCTTACGCGAAGGAAACCATCAGCAGAATCGATGATAAGCTCTTTGCGGATGTGGGATTGAGCAGTGGGATCATCGTCCCGGTGTTTTCCCGGGAGGAAGTTGTTGCGTTGCTCTTCGTCGGTTCCAAGAGCATTGAGGAGTTCGTTGAAGATGACGCCGGCCATCTGGAGCATCTCGTCCGGGAGGTGGGGGAGATCATCGACAACGTCGTGACTTTCGTGAGCCTCCGGGATGAGTTCGAGGACTTGAAACGACGCTACCAGGATGCGGTCATGTCCGAGAGAATGCAGAGCATCGTGGAGACCGCGGTCACCATCAACCACGAAATCAACAACCCCCTGATGGCGATATTGGGAAACACTCAGCTTCTGCTTCTGAAGAGCGAGTCTCTGGAGCCGGGGCTTTTGGAGAAGCTGAAGTTGATCGAGCACAGTTGTCTCCGCATCCAGAAGGTCACCCAGAAGCTGATGGCGATGGCCGAACCTAAAGCCACCCTTTACACCAATGGGCGCAGGATGGTCGACATTACCGAATCGGTCCCCTCCGAAGACGAAAGCTGGTAAGCGGGTAGCGGTTATTGGTAAGTGGTGAGTGGTTAGTAGTTACTGATTATCCATAAAGAAAAGGCCCGTCTCGAAAGAGACGGGCCTTCGTTTTCTCCATCGATATTATTCCACGGGGATACAAGCCTCCACCGGGCAAACCTCTGCACAGCTATTGCAATCGGTACAGAGGTCCGCATCGATTATGTATTTGGGATCACCGGCCGAGATGGCTCCCTCCGGACACTCCTCCCTACAGACATCGCACATGGTGCAGTCGTCAGTGATAGTGTACGCCATCAGTTTACCTCTCTCTGCTTTGACGCTTCAGTCTCTCTTTCTGCTTTCTCGTCTGGTTGAACCCAAACAAAAGACAAGGGGTTCGGGTAACTCTCGCGCTGTCTCCGAAGTCAACCGCAAAAGCCTCTTCAACTCCGGAGCCCTCTCCGCTCTCGATATTTCGAGCGGAAAATATATGCTGTCAGATGAGGAAAAGCAAGTTTTTTTGCAGGAATTCCCAGGCGGAGTTCTGATGTGCATACTGGGACTGGACACCATAACCAGTCCTTTCGAAAAGGAAATTCAATCATGTTCTTTGACATATTCCTTTGGGATACTATCAAGAAATTCTGATCTACCGTTAAGTGCAACCTTCGTGATGTTTCTATCTCTCTGTCTAGAATGTAGCAAGTACAGACCTTTCTTTGCTCTTGTCATAGAAACATACAAGAGTCTGCTGTCTTCGGCCTTATGTTCACCGGTCGTTTTCACTCGAGGTAAAATATTATTTTCTAAACCGACAATAAAGACATAATATGCTTGTAGTCCTTTTGCCTTCCTCATTGTCAAAATTCTAACACTGCTATCTCCGCCTGCCATACTCAAGCCTTCAATTTCTTCAATTAGGGAATTTACTTCTTCCGAAAAAACAGATATATTTTGCCAAACCTTTAGTTTCTCGATCATCTTTGGAAGGAAAGTAGAAATGTCGTTGGCTTTGTATGATTGCTTTAATTCCAATAGTATTTGTACCAGCTTTTCGAATAAGGGGTCATTCTTAAGACTTTTGATTTTTAAATATAGAGTATTTCCTTCTTTAACCTGAAGCCAGAGATTACTAATCTCCTTAAGAGCATTCTCTCTTTTAGCCCGGCTGTCTTCTTTCCCCACAGAATCTGTCTGTTTGGCAGGTATATCCGATATTCCCTTATCAATAATCTGTTGTAGAAGTATTCGTAACAGAAAATTATCGCTTGGGTTCTTTAGCCACTCCAATAGTAGATTTATTAAATACACATTTGTTTTTTTTATATCATAATCACATATGAAATCAACGAACCGCTTCTTTAACGCGCGCTTTAATGGAAATGAATAGTCTACAGACGGAACTAATATCAACACTTCATAAGAAGGGCCGAGCTCTTTAATCTCCCTAGCTATGAAATCTGCCTCGATATTTTGATGCTCAAAACCGTGGATTTTTATGTAAACATCTGAGTCTTCTGTAAACTTGATTTGGCTTAATAAGTCTTCATAACCACCATTGTACTTCTGAGCCATGCGAAAAGCGCCTTTGAATATATTGGAGGGACACCTACGACTTATGGTTAGAGGCCGAACAATGCAGTGAGGACCGTAATCTTTTTCAAAATCTCTTATGTATTTAGGATCACCTCCTCTAAATCCGTATATACTCTGATAATCATCTCCAACAACGAAAAGGTTCCTGGGCTTATCTCCACTCAATAGCTTTATCAACTCCCATTGAGCATGATTGATATCTTGATACTCGTCCACTAGTAGATATTTGGCCTTTTGTCTTTCTCTTTGTAAGATCGTTCCATCTTCTCTAAGAAGCTTGCAAGGTAGTAGAAGTTGATCGTCGTGGTCAATACGGCCGAATTTTCTTAGAGTTTTTTCATATTCATCGCAAATCTTACATTTTAAACCGTCGTTTTTGCTGCAATAACCATTCTGTCTACAAGTCATTGTCTCTTGTGCATCTTTCCTGTTAGCGCCAACTATTTGAGCGCAATCAGCAAGTAATATCTGTCTCAAATAGCCTGAAGATAGCACTTCGAATTTCCGATTCAAACCGAACTTTGAGTAGTTATCCCTTATAATCCTATTGCCAAGTTTATGCATGGTGCAGATAACAGAAGGTTGTAAGCTTTGCTCAACATATATGTCTTTCTGGTCTTGTAAGCTAATTCTCTTTCTCATATTATTGGCGGCTTCATTAGTAAAAGTTATAACCATAATCTGACTAGGATCTACTTTCTTTTGGTACACTAGATGCTTCATTTTGTATGCTAGTGCATACGTCTTTCCCATCCCTGGACCAGCTAAGACTAACAGCGGCTTATCAATCTGTACCAATTCATCCAATATCTTCTTGGACAACTCATTCAACTCTTTCATCTCACGCACCATTCAACTTTTCTGTGATAATCTTATAGGTCATGTCGATTTGCCTAGGAATATGCGCCTCAGAACTCAGCTTCGCTAAGCGGATTAGCTCACAAACTCGCCGAAAAGGGTCTTGCTGCTGCAGGAGGTGATCCTCACGCGGCACAGTTTGCCCAAAAGGCTCTCTCTGTCAGCTGAAAAAAGCACCGTCTTGCCGCCTCGGCTCTTCCCCCTCCACCTATCCTGCTGGCGTCTGCTGTGACCCTCAACCAAAACCTCCTGAGCGGTCCCCGCCAATTCCCGATTTTTCATCTCGGAAATTTTCCGCTGCAAAGCTATCAGACGGCTCAGTCTCTCTATTTTGACTTCTTCGGGCACATCGTCGTCAAACCCCGCCGCCACCGTCCCGGCGCGAGGGGACTATCTGAAGGTGAAGGAGGCATCGAAGCCGACCCTCTCGACCGCCTCCAATGTCCTCGCGAAGTCTGTCTCCCTCTCCCCGGGAAAGCCAACAATCAGGTCCGTGGTAATACCGAGGCCTGGAATTCTCCCGCGGGCGCCCTCCACCTTCTGGACATACTCCTCCACGGTGTAATTCCGGTTCATTCTCCCCAGGATCTGATTGGAGCCGGACTGCAAAGGTAAGTGAAGATGCTCGCAGAGCTGGGGCAGATCGGCCATTTTTTCCAGCAATTTCTCTCCGAGGTCTTTAGGATGGGAGGTGGTGAAGCGGACTCTTTCGAGTCCGGGGAGGCTGCAGACTCTCTCCAGAAGGTCGGGGAAATCGATCTCACCATCGGAGTAGGAGTTGACATTCTGCCCTATGAGGGTGATCTGTTTTGTTCCCCGGGTCACTAAAGCCTCAACCTCTTCAAGGATTTGAGGGTGGGGGCGACATCTGAGGGGACCGCGCAAATAGGGGACGATACAATACGAACAGAAGTTGTCGCAACCCCTGGTGATGGCGACGAAACTGGCGAGTGCTTTTGCGCCAAACGGAGCCAACTTTGTCGCCAAGTCTCCGAAATCCCTTCCGGAAAGCCTGAGTTTCACCCTTTCGCCTGAATCCCCGGATTCGATGATCTCAGGCAGGGAGAAGATCTCCTCGGTGCCCAAGACCAAGTCGACGAGGGGAAACCGCCTTAAAAGCTCCTCTCCAAGACGCTGCGCCATACAGCCGACCACCGCAATCCTCACTTCCGGGTTCAGCCTCTTTAAGTGAGCGACTCCGCTCAGATGACCGTAAACTCTAGTTTCGGCTTTTTGGCGAACAGAGCAAGTGTTGAAGAGAACCAGACTAGCCTCTTCACTTTTGTCAACTGGAGTCCATCCAGATGAGATAAGCAGGTCCGTCAGAAGTCGGGAATCGTATTCGTTCATCTGACAGCCGAAAGTCCGAATGTAGAAGCGTTTAGCCTCCATCCCGCACCACCTCGCCCAACAGCTCCCCGTCCAGCAACCGCTGAGCGTTGACCTTGACGATCTGCCTCTTCAAATCGTCCGACCCCTCCAGGACCACTCGAAGATAGTTTTCGGAAATACCGGTCAGAAGGCTGGTTTGCCGGTGCCGACGGGATTCGATTAAAACCTCCAGCTCCCGACCCCGGAACCGAAGAAGATGTTCCCTCCTCTTGGACCGCCCCAGCGCAATCAATTCTCGACTGCGCCCCGATTTCTCCTCCGGCGTCACTTTATTCTCGAAAGCCGAAGCCGCCGTTCCGGGACGGTCGGAGTAACTGAAGACATGCAGATAAGCCAGAGGGCTTCTCTTCACAAAGGAAAGAGTGTTGAGGAACTGCTCCTTCGTCTCTCCGGGGAAACCAACGATGAAGTCGGCACCCAGGGTGATCCCGGGAACCTTCGCCACTATCGCCTCCAAGAGCTCCCCCAGGAACTGAGGGGTATAATGACGGTTCATCGCCTCTATCACCTTCCCGTCAGCGGATTGAATGGCGAGGTGCAGATGTGGACAGAGATTTCGGTGAGCGGACAATAACTGGAGGAGCTCTCCGCTTACCTCCTGCGGCTCGATGGAGGAGAGACGGAAACGGACCAGAGGATTTCTGCTCAACAGCTTCTCCAGCAGGCGGGTCAGATTCAGCTTTTCATCCCTATAACGTCCGATATGGATTCCCGTCAGAACTATCTCTCTGTAACCTGAATCTGCCAATCTCCCCGCCTCTTCCAGCACCAGCTCAAAGGGCTTGCTGACCTCGGAGCCTCGCGCCCTCGGGATGATACAGTATGAGCAACTGAAATTGCAGCCGTCCTGGATTTTTATGAAAGCCCGGGTATAGCCGCGCATCCCCGATATCGGAAGTGAGACCATTGAAGTGCGATTCCTCCGCGGCGGTGATGGAATCGACCTGGTTGGTTCCCACCCCATCCGCGATGACTCTTCCACTATCTGTGCCAAGCGGTCCTTGTGGTCGTTTCCCACCACCAGGTCAACTCCCCGAAGCGATGATAGTCTATGAGGGGCGACCTCGGCGTAACAGCCGGTGACCACGATCAGGGGAGAACCGTTGGCGCCGGTTCGGCTCTCCTCGGTGAGTCTTCGGGCTCGGGAGACCGCCTGTCTGGAGCTGTAATCGGCTCTGGCGGTAACGGTGCAGGTGTTTATCACATAAACGTCAGCTTTCTCCCCGAAGCCGACCCACCGATAGCCACGTCTCAGGAACTGCTCTCCGATCAGCTGGGTTTCGTATTGATTCAGCTTGCAGCCGATGGTTTTTATGGCCACCGTTTTCATCAGTTCATTTTTAACTACCATCAACGTCAAAGTCAATCTGTATTCACGAGAAAAGCCCGCCGGTCGCCGGAGGCGACCCGTATGCGAGGCGGGCCGTTAATTCTCCAAAAGGGAGTAATTCTCCCCTATTTCGCTCCCTCTTCGGGCGGAGACTCCCCCTCTTCCTTTGGGGATTCATCGGGTGAGGGTGTTTCTTCCTGAGCTTCGCCGGTCTTTTCCTGGGGGCTCTCTTCAGCCGGCGCTGGAGGCGTCTCCTGTGGCCTGGGGATGATTTCGGGGACTTCCTCCACCACATCCCTGACCTTGATGGTGCGAGTGGGATGCTTGGCCACGAAGGCCTCCAACTCGTCCTTCTCCTTGGTGCGATAATAGGCGCTCACCGACAGGATGATTCTTCTGCTATTCCTGTCGAACTCTATAACCCTCAAAGGGAGCTCCTCCCCCTCGACAAAAGCCTCCACCGGTTTGGTGATATCGGGCTTTCCCAGCTGATTCAGGGGGACGAATCCCTCCAGTCCTCCCTTCAGCTCCATAGTTACGCCCTTGTCCAGAAGGGCTGTGACTTTCCCACGGGTTTCGGAACCAACGGCATAATCCTTGGAGAATTGGGGCCAGGGGTCATCCTGCAACTGTTTGTGACCCAGGGAAATGCGGCGATTTTCTCGGTCTATGCCCAGGATCATCACCTCGATGGTACCCCCCTTCTTCAAAACCTCCGAGGGATGGCTGATGCGGCGAGTCCAGGAGAGGTCTGAGATGTGAACCAGACCATCTATCCCCTCCTCGATCTCCACGAAAGCACCGAAGGCGGTTAAGTTTCTCACCTTCCCCATCACTCGGGTGCCGACCGGATATTTTACCTCCAGGGTCAACCATGGGTCCGGCTCCATCTGCTTGAGACCCAGTGAGATCTTCTCGTTCTGCTTGTCAACGGAGAGGACCACAGTTTCCACCGTCTCGCCAACGTTTAAGATCTTGGATGGATGTTTTATGTGCTGAGTCCAAGACATCTCAGAGATATGGATTAGTCCCTCAACCCCTTTCTCCAATTCCACAAAGGCGCCATAGTCGGTGAGGGAGACGATCTTGCCCTTGATTTTCTTGCCGACCGGATATTTCTCTTCGACGTCGTCCCAGGGATAGGGGGTGAGCTGTTTTAAGCCCAGGGAGATTCGACCGGTTTCCTTGTCGAAGTCTAAGATCTTTATCGTCATCTCCTCCCCTATTGAGACCACCTCGGAGGGATGATTGACCCTCCCCCAGGACATGTCGGTGATGTGCAGAAGACCGTCCACCCCTCCCAGATCGATGAAGACCCCGAAGTCGGTTACGTTCTTGACCACTCCCGTCCGCTCCTGGCCAGGCTCTATCTCTGCCAGAAGCTGCTGGCGCATCTTCGACCGCTCCTCCTCCAGAACCACCCGCCGTGAGACCACGATGTTGCGTCGGGACCTGTTGACCTTGATGATTTTCAGCTCCATGGTCTGTCCCAAAATCTGGTCGAAGTTGGGGACCTGCCTCAAGGATATCTGAGAACCGGGTAGAAAGGCATCGACTCCCTGAATGTCCACCACCATCCCTCCCTTGATGCGGCGCACCAGCTTGCCGGTGACCAACTCCCCCTTCTCGTGAGCCTCCCGGATCTCTTCCCAGACCCGCATGAAGTCGGCTTTCTGCTTGGAGAGCACCAGCTGCCCGTCCTGGTCCTCCACCGCCTCTAAGTAGACTTCGACCTTGTCCCCGACGACGATGTTTCCACCCTCCGGGAACTCGCTGATCGGAATGATCCCCTCGGACTTGAAACCGACATCCACGATGACATCATCTTTGGTGACCGCGATGATCTTTCCCTTGACCACCTCCCCCTCCTTGATATCTTTGAGGGTGCTGTCGTAAACCGTCAGCATCTGCTCAAACTCGTTGGGGCTGTATGTATCCTCGATGCTTTTGATCTTGATTTCGGGGAAGGGCATCTCCGGGCTCTTGGCTGTGACTTCCTCCTCCGAAGAAGACGAAGGGGAGGCTCGATCGCCGCCTTCGGCTTGTGGGGACAGTTCCTCTTCCCTGTCATTAGCAGTTTGAGATCGGCTAACACCTCCTTTCGCTCTCTTCTCCGTGGCCTCGGCCTCACCACCGGGGCCAATTAAGTCTTCAAATTCTGGCATTAAGTCTACCTCCAATATGTTTAACCGGATTTCAGTTTCTCTCTCTGGTTACGGTCTCTTCTTTAGGGCTGCGGGATTTGCCAATGGATCTGAGTCTGTCCAACACCTCCTCGATCACCCAGCCGGGAGTGGAACTGCCGGCGGTGACCCCCACCCTCTTCGCCCCCCGGAACCACTCCAGCTCCAGCTCGGAGGCGGTCTCGATGTGGTGCGAGGGGTGACCGCAGGTTGCACACAACTTCGCCAGTCGGGTGGTGTTGGCAGAATTCCTGCCCCCAACCACGATCATCAGATCGACCCTCCTGGCAAGCTCCAATGCCGCCTTCTGGGTCTCGGCAGTGGCGTTACAGATGGTGTTGAAGATCCTCAGCTCCTTGGTGGTAGCCAATAGATGACCCACCACCTGTTTGAAGTTCTCGATGTTGAGGGTGGTTTGGGCGACAACTCCCACCTTGGCTCCCAGATCCAATTCCGGCAGACTCTGGTTGGGGTTGATGACTACGGCCTCGTCCCCAGCATAGCCGACTATAGCCCGAACCTCCGGATGCTCCGCCTGACCCAGCACCACCACTCTGTACCCCTCCTCATAGAGAAGCTTGGCTTTCTCCTGGGTTTTTTTGACGAAGGGACAGGTGGCGTCGATGATCTCGATCTTGGAGGGGTTGATCCCCTTGAGAAGCCCGGGGTGAATTCCGTGGGACCTGAGAATCAAGACCCCGCTGTCGAGTTCGGCCACATCGTTTATGATCTCCAAGCCCTCCCTTCTCAGGCTCTCCACCGCCTGGGGATTGTGGATTAGGGGGCCATAGGTATAGACCTTCCCCTTTCGGGAAACAGCAGCTTCCGAGGCCATGTTTATGGCCCTCTTCACCCCGAAGCAGAAGCCCGCCTTATCCGCTAGTATTACCTCCAAACCTCTTTTCCTCTCACGACGAAGCTGCACCAACGGTTCCGGAGAGCATCTGGATCCTGTTCATGGTCTCTCCGGCGATCTTCCGGTAACCCTCCTTGTTGCTGGGGATATCCGACAGCCAACCGGAATCGATCGGCTCCCCGAATCTCACCTTCATCTTGCGGCGCGTGAAAATCGACCTCACGTAAGTCTTAGTGTTTTCCAAATAGACTGGGACTATAGGAACCCTGGCCTTCTGGGCAAGCAGCCCCACGCCCAGGTACGCCTCCCGAATCATCCCCTCCGGGCCGCGGGAGCCCTCCGGAAAGATCACCAGACAGCCTCCGGACTTGAGGACCTCAAGAGATTCCCTTATGGCTCTGCGGTCGTAGCCTTCCCGGTCGACCGGGATGGCATTGAGCATCCTGAATAGGGCTGCGCTGAGCCGGTTCCCGAAAAGCTCCACCTTGGCGAGAAAATGAGCTTTCCTGGGGAGGTGGAACCACAAAAGGGGAGGGTCGAAAAAGGAGAGATGATTGGCGGCGACAATCATCCCCCCTCCCGGGGGCACGAACTCTTCACCTCTAACCTCCAGATTCCAGATCAATTTAGATGCGTAATGGCCAAAAAGCCACAACAACCGATAAAGAATTGGCATTTCAGCGTATGTCTCAGGTCACCTCCAAATCGCTGTTCAGACATCTCAGGACCTCTTCCACCTGCTCCTGGATGGTCAAGTTTGTGGTGTCAACAACCACTGCCTCCTCGGCTTCCAGAAGGGGTGAATTCTCCCTGTTAGAATCGATCTCATCTCTTTTGGAGAGGTTCTCCCGGATTTCGTCCGGAGAGCGGCTTATCCCTTGAGACTCAAGCTCCAGATACCTCCTTTTGGTCCTTTCCTTCAGATCGCAGGTCAAAAAGATCTTCACCTCCGCCCCCGGAAAGACCACCGTCCCTATGTCCCGACCTTCGGCCACAATCCCCCCCTCTTTTCCGCCGGAGGCGGATCCGACTATGTCGGAAGCGAACTCTCTCTGCAGAGCCACCATCGCTCCCCTCACCCCGGGGTAGGCGGAGACCTTGGAGACGGAATCGCTGACCTCCGGCGAGCGGATCTGGGAGGTTACTTCCTCACCGTTCAAGAAAACCATCGGCTGTTCATTTTCGAAATTCATTCTGAGGGTCGAATCCCTGGCCAGCTTCTCTAAGGCCTTCTCGTCATCAAGATCGACCCCGGCTCTTAAGGCCTTAAGGGTTATGGCTCGATACATCGCTCCGGTGTCCAGGTAGAGGTAACCCAACCTCCCGGCCACCAGGCGTGCAGTGGTGCTCTTGCCGGAGCTGGCGGGTCCGTCGATGGCGATTATTCTAACCTTTTCTCTCTTCAGCATAAAATCTTAAATATACAGCACTATCTTCTTTTTCCAACTACTTTCTGCGTTTTGTGAGTTTCTTCAGCTCCGAGATTTCAGCCTCCGTCAGTTCTCTCCACTCTCCCCTTTTGAGAGCTCCTAAGTGCAACTCCCCCAACTTGATCCTCTCAAGTTCCAGCACCAGATGTCCGATCGCTGCAAACATCTTTCTTATCTGCCGTTTCTTGCCCTCGTGGATTTCCACCTGAAACAGAGTATAGCCGCTTTCTTCTGACTTCACCTCGATTTGTGCCGGAGAGGTCTTCCCCTCGTCGAGCTCTATTCCCTCCCTCAACCTCGCCAGATCGGCCTCCTGGGGTCGTCCTTCGACCTTCGCCAGATAGGTCTTTTTAATTTCATATCTGGGATGGGAGAGCCCGTAAGCCAACTCCCCGTCGTTAGTCAAGAGCACCAGACCGGTGGAATTCATATCCAACCTGCCGACCGGGAAGACTCTCTGCGAGAGATCTTTCACCAGGTCCATCACCGTCGGCCTTCCGAAATCGTCTCTGGCGGTGGTCAGGTAACCCGAAGGCTTATTGAGGAGGATATACAACCCTCGATCTCCTGACGAGAGGGGTTGATCGTCAAAGGCAACCTTGTCCCTCTCGGGGTCGACCACCGTCGCCAACTCGCTGACCACCCCCCCGTTGACCTTAATCCTGCCGGTGGTGATATATTCCTCCACCGCTCTTCTCGAGCCCAGTCCACAGGAGGCCAAGAATCTGTTCAGGCGCATAAAAAACTCCACACTTGAAGCGGTGTGGAAATCAATATCGGGTAGACTTCCTTACTGACCCGAAGAGTTTTGCTTATCCTTGTATATTTCCTCTTGCCGGGGAGCCTCTCCTATGGCATCTTCACCCTCTCGCTCCTCAGACTCAACGCTTTCAACCTCTTCTCCGCCCTGAAGCGTGACCCCAGCCGGTTCCGCTGAAACTGCCTCTTCAAAGAATTCCTCATGCTGCTCTACCGGCTGCAAAGAATCCCTGGAGGCTTTCAGAACCGCCATCAACTCCTCCTCCGGAGGCAGTTCGGAGAGGTCGTTCAGGCCGAAGTGAAGCAGAAAATCAGGGGTGGTGCGAAATATGTATGGTCTCCCGGGAGCCTCCTTCCTGCCGGAGGTCTTGATTAAGCCTCGCTCTAAAAGTGAATGCAGAGGCCCTTCGGAATCGACCCCCCTGATGTTATCGATTTCGGATTTGACCGCCGGCTGACGGTAAGCGATGATTGAAAGGGTCTCTAAGGCCGCCGGGGAGAGCTTCGTCGGCCGCCTCTCCAGCAGAAATTCAGAAACCCAGCGGTGGAACTCCGGAAGGGTGTGCATCTGATAGCCACCGCCAACCTTGCGAATGCGAAACGAGCTATGATATTCGGAGTAGCGGTGATTCAACTCCAAGATTGCGCCGGCAACTGCCTCCTGAGGGCTTCTGCTGTCATCACCATTTTCCGAGGCCCACACTCGATGAGCCTCGATAAGCTTCTCCTCTCTCAGAGGGCACTCTGAGGCGAAGATCAAAGCTTCAACTATGTTTGCAAACTCTTTCACTTTCGCCACCTCCCCCGGCGGAGTCTCCCTGTCTCCGTACACAGATTCTATTCTGCGAACTCAAACCGCTCTGCAGCCAACTCCTGCTCAACCATGGAAATCCAGATATTGTCTAAGTAACCCTTCTGGAAGATAGTGATTTTTCTCAGACGTGCCAATTCCAAAATGGCGATGAAGGTCAGAATCATCACCACCGGCTCGTAGGCGTCTTCTATCGAAGCCTCCAGAGGGATACTTGTTTTCTCTCTCAGTAAGTTGAGAATGTGATCAATTCTATCCTCGACGGTGAGGTTGGGCAGATCCACACGATGGTCGCTGAAGGGAACCTTTCTCCAGAGGGCCTCTCTGTAAGCCTCCAGAAGTTCGGAGAGGACCTGAGGCTCTGAATGGTCGCTGTCAACGCCACCTCTCTCAGAGGTGAAATCCCCACGCGGATGCAAAAGCGAGGACTCTCTCTCTCTTTCTGCTAATTGTGAGGCCACCTGTTTGAACTTCCTGTATTCAATCAAAGCCGCCACCAGTTCGCCTCTGGGGTCTGTGATTTCCTCCTCTTCGATCTCGGGCTGGGGCAGAAGCATCCGCGCCTTGATCCGGATTAAAACCGAGGCCACATAAATGAACTCCCCGGCCACCTCCAGGTTCAGCTCCCGCATCAAATCTAAGTGTTCTAAATACTGCTTAGTGATATGGGCAACTGGTATATCGTAGATGTCGACCTCGTTTTTGCGAATGAGGTAGAGGAGCAGATCCAGAGGTCCCTGGAACTGGGAGAGTTTCACCTCATTGGGTGATAAGGTGGCAGAGGCATCGCTGCTTGTCAGAGGGATCTTTTCGTCATTAGTCGGCATGGGCGGAACTACTACGGCTTCTGCAAACGCTTCTCGAAATACTTCACCCTACCTTCCTTGTAGTCTTTTCTCGCCTCCTCAATAGATCCCAGATACTCATCGCTCGAAAGGGCCAGCAAGTCTTCGATCAGATCCTCCACGCTTTCCTTGACGGTGTCGGGAATCAAAGCTTTCAACTCACCAACCGTCAAATCTTTAATTTTTGTGGTGCCCACGAGTAGACACCTCCTTCGCTATCATCCAAGTGCGACTATCAAGGACTCTGCCTAAGCTGCCCATTTCTGCCAACCAGAACTCATCAAACCTGGGACTTCACCTCAAGTGCATTGCCTCTTTCACTTCTCTCATGGTCTCGGCTGCCCTCTTGCGGGCGCGCCCCGCGCCATTTTTTAAAACCTCTTCAATATAGTCCGGTTTAGCTTCCAACTCCCTCCTTTTCTCCCGAACTGGCGCCAAAGCCGCATTCATGAATTTCGCCAGATTGGTCTTATCCTCAACGCAACCCAACTCTCCGGTCTTGCAGCGCCTGCAAACCTCCTCATAATCAGGATTGTAGATTTGCACCAGGTCATAAACCGGGCAGATGTCCGGGCGTCCGGGGTCACCCTTGCGCAATTTCTGCGGGTCGGTGAACATCTTTTTCAGTTTGCTCGCGGTCAGCTCCGGCGAGTCCGCCAGACAGATATCGTTGTTATAGGATTTGCTCATTTTGCGACCGTCAACTCCGGGGACAACCGGAAAAGTGGTGAGCAACTCCTGTGGCTCCGGGAAAACTTCAGCGTAGAGATTATTGAACCTGCGAGCCACTTCCCGAGTCAACTCGACGTGTGGCGCCTGGTCCTTACCAACGGGAACGTAGTTTGCCTTGTAAATCAAGATGTCAGCGGCTTGAAGCAGAGGATAACCTAAAAAGCCGTAACTGTCCAAGCCCAACTCCTCCTTTTTCTCTTTATAAGAGGGAACTCTCTCCAGCCAAGGAGTGGGAATGATCATCGAGAAGAGCAGATGCAGTTCGGCATGCTCTTTCACATCCGACTGCACGAAGATGGTACATCTCTCCGGGTCCAGTCCCGCGGCCAGATAATCGATGGTCATCTCCTTGATCCGCTCTTGCAGGTCGGAGGTGTCCTCATAGTCAGAGGTGAGCGAATGCCAATCGACAATGCAGTAGAAACAGTCGTACTCGTGCTGCAGGCGCACCCAGTTTTTGAGTGCCCCTTCGTAGTTCCCAAGATGAAGCTTGCCGGTGGGCTGCATCCCTGACAGGATTACCTCTTTTTTCGCCATTCCTTCCTCTTAGCACAGATTGAATAAAAGAGAGCCGACAGTGGGAGCTGTCGGCCTGCTTTTCAAACTTTTCTGATTTCTGATCGAACTTCCCAGCGAACCAGCTCCCAATCTAGTCTAAGAACAGATACCTCCGCCAACGTTGGTCGGAGATGCCGATAAATTGCTGAATGAAGGTGATGTGGTTGGGCTTTCGAGGCTTCCTCAGAAGCTTCAATCCCGCCTGCTCCGGGGTTTTATCCCCCTTGATGCTGTTGCACTTGGTGCAGGCACATACCAGATTCTCCCAGCTGTCGTTGCCGCCATAGATTTTGGGAAGGACGTGGTCCACCGTCAGGGGTCCGTTGATCGTTCCGCAATATTGACAGCGGTGTCCGTCGCGCTTGAGAATGTTCTTGCGCGACAGCATAATCCTTTTGCCGGGAACTCGGACGTAAAATCCCAGCCTCACCACCGAGGGCAGCGGAAAAACAGTGGAGGGGGAGCGAATTTTCTTCCCGTCACAGCTCTCCACGATGTCAGCCTTGCCGAGAAAGGTCAGGACAACTGCCCTCTTGACGGTACATACCGAAAGCGGTTCATAATTCTGGTTCAACACCAGCACCCGTTGGTTAATCATATTGCTACCCATAAGTTATGAGCTTGCCCAGAATTTAACCCCGTATGTGATAATTGTCAATCAAAAAATGTCGCCGACCAGTGGGAGTTCAATCAATGCGCAGTGAAGAAAGGCGGACCACTGTCGATCTGAGCAGGGCATCTGACAGAGGCAAGCGCCTTGTTCCCTGTCTCCTATCTACTGTTTGCTGTTTCCTCTCTTCTCTAGCAGCTTGTCCACTTCCATAGCGACGAGAGCCGCTATTTCCTCTACCGTCTTGGTAGCAGGAATAACCCGAAAGCGCTCGGGCTCAGATTTGGCTATCTGTAAATAGCCCTCTCGCACCTTCTCGTGGAAAGTAGTCCGCGGCACCTCCATGCGATCGACACGGATGACCTTCCAGTCTACGAAAAGGTCCAAGTTCCTAACCCGATCGAACGAGTCCTCGGGAGGCATATCTAGAACAAATGTCAAGTCAGGCTTGAGAGAGGAGGAGGCAACTAGGTTGAGCGTTTGGACGAGTTGTAGATCTATACCCCTCCCGTAGCCCTGATATGCAGTCGTGGAATCGAAATAGCGGTCACAGATTACCGTTTTCCCTTCCTCCAATGCGGGGATGATGACTTCTCCAGTAAGCTGCGCTCTGCTAGCCTCATAAAGCAGCATCTCTGCCATGGCTTTCATCGCTACGTTCTTCTTGTCAAGCAGGATCGCCCTTATCTTCTCTGATATCAGCGTCCCCCCCGGGTCCCACACCGCAACGACCTCAAACCCCTTAGAGGTCAGATGTTTTTCCAGACACGACACCTGGGTGGTCTTGCCGCAGAAGTCGACCCCCTCGAAGGTGATGAACAAACCTTTAGACTTTTCCGTCGCCATCAACTCTCACCGCCAAGACTTAATCGAGGAGGGAAATCCAGACTGTAACCCTATGTTCTACCATCCCCACCTGGAGACTTATCAAGATAAATCTGACCCTTCTATTTCTTGCGCGCCCGCGACTTCCTTTTGGCCTTCGAAACCGGTCTCGGTTTGACTCTCTTTTGTGGAGAGACTTTCTTCCCGTATTTGCGGATGAACTCCTCCGTCTCTTCTCTTGCGACCTCGTCGGTGAACTGCACCGGCGGAGATTTCTTGAAATAGGATGAAGGGGGAATCAAGGCTCCCGAGATCTTATTATCCAACGCCAGCTTGCAGCATCTGACGGCGTCGATCACCACCCCCGCGGAGTTCGGTGAATCCCAGACCTCTAACTTAAGCTCGATATTGAGGGGCACATCCCCGAAGGTTCTCCCCTCCAGTCGGATGTAGGCCCATTTTCTGTCGGTGAGCCAGGCGACATAGTCGGAAGGGCCGATGTGGATATTTTCCTCGCCGATGTCGAAGTCCAACTGCGAGGTGACGGCGCTGGTCTTGGAGATCTTCTTTGACTCCAGCCGCGCCCTCTCGAGCATGTTGTAGAAATCCATGTTGCCGCCGACATTCAGCTGACTGGTCTTCTCCAACTTAACGCCCCTATCCCGGAACAGACGTGCCAGCACCCGGTGCACGATGGTCGCCCCCACCTGGGATTTCACGTCATCCCCGATGACCGGCAGTCCCTTCTCCTCGAATCTCTTCTGCCAGTATTTCTCCTTGGCGATGAAGACCGGAATGCAATTGACGAAACCACAGCCAGCCTCAAGAACTTGCTCCACATACCATTTGGTGGCCTCCTCGCTCCCCACCGGCAGGAAGTTCACAACCACGTCGGTCCCGGTGTTCTTCAAGATCTTGACGATATCGTCAGTGGGACCGGGTGCCTTGGTTATGATTTTCGAAAGATAGTGGCCTAAACCGTCATGGGTCATGCCGCGATGAACCTTGACCCCCAGATTGGGCACCTCGCAGAATTTGTAAGTGTTATTGGGATAGGTGAAGATGGCCTTCGAGAGGTCCTTTCCCACCTTGTTTTTGTCGATATCGAAGGCCGCCGAGAACTGGATATCCCTGACGTGATAACCCCCCAAATTGACGTGCATAAGCCCCGGTATGAAATCGGACTCCTTGGCCCTCCGGTAGTAGCAAACCCCCTGAACTAAAGAGGAGGCACAGTTTCCGACCCCAATTATAGCCACTCTAACTTTTCCCATAACTACTCCTTATGTAGCAAGCTAGCTCTTCCTGATCTTTTAAAACTACCTTTGAGGCCCGCCGAGTTGCGACTTAAGCTGCCTCCGAGAGTGAATCACCCTCTGAACCACGGTGATATTGGAAAACAGGGCAATAATGGCCAGAGCAATGATGATGAAAACGTGATGTATGCTTCCCAAAATAGCCCCCACAGCGAGAAGGACTATTCGCGACTGACGCTGCAGTATCCCCACGCTGCAGGAGATTCCTAATCCCTCTGCCCGGGCCCGAACGTAGCTGGTCGAAATCGACCCCGCCAGGGCCAGAATCACCAGGAGACTGACATAACCGATCTGGTTGTGGAAATAGCCAACAATCCCCAGATGGATGGCGACCTCGGAATAGCGATCGGTGGTGGAATCGAACAAGGCTCCGTAGCGGGACATCTTCCCGGTCTGGCGAGCCACTTTGCCGTCAATCACGTCGCAGGCTCCTGCCAGGAGGATCGTGACTCCGCCCCAGAAGAGCTGCCCTCTCCATATCAAGATCCCCGCAAGTATGTTTCCCAGAAAACCGATGACGGTGACCACGTGGGGATGTACTTCCCAGGAGACCAGGGTGCGGCTTATCGGCTCAATTGCGGCAAAGAAACCATCTTCCAGACGCTTGGTGGCAAATTTGATTCGCATGGTGACCTAACTCAAAAGTGGGAATTATAATATTGATACAAGATTTTATAGTCAAGGGAAAAATCGAAAGGCGCTGATGATCCCTCCTCAACTGCACAGCCACAAAGAGACGACCATTCCCCGAGAGAGTTCTTCCTTGAATTCCCCAGAAAATGCCTGTCCATCTCAACAGACTTGACCACGACTCTCCTCTTTCGTAATATGCAGCCCGTGGAGTTGTCCTTCTACATATTCTTCCTCTTCGTAGTTTCCGCAGGACTTCTCCTTTTCTCTCCATTTACATTTGAGATGGTTGTACTGCCCGGACAGAGAGTGCTCAGCGTGGCCTGGGTCTTTCTGAAATGCGACTATGACTCCCTGCAGAAAACCGGGACTGCCCGAATTGGATTCTTGAAAGTCCCGTTCAAGGGGAAAAAAGTGATTCCGGTGAAGAGGAAAAAGCCCAAGGCCCGGAGGAAAAAGAAAGTCCCCGCGGCAGTCTTATTCACTCACAGAGAGACATTACCGAAACTCCTTCGGGAGTCCATTTTAGCCCTGGTCCGGATCCTCGGCTCATTGAACCTCAAGCAGGCCAATGTGGAGATAGTCTACGGCAACGAAGACCCCGCCGCCACCGGAATGCTTTACGGCCTCTACAGCACCCTCCCCAGAAGCTTACTGCCCGCCAATCTCAGATTCGAACTCTCTCCGGACTTCGAAGAAGAGACTTTCCGGAGTTCGATGGACTTGGAAATCCAATGCCGGCTTTATAGGCTCATCTGGATCATGCTTCTATTTCTGTGGGCAATCCCGAGAATTCAAACCATAAAACTGCTAAGAGACCTAAAAAGGAGATGAGGTGTTTATGCCAAATCCAGCTGAAGAGTTGATCCAGACTACCCTGGACTGTCTGAAGGGTGTTGCCTCCACCAAGAGCATCATTGGCGAGCCGGTGACGGTGGCAGACACAACCATAATTCCGATCTGCAAGCTCTGCCTGGGCTTCGGAGCCGGCGGTGGCACCGGCGAGGCAAAAGAAAAGGCCGGGACTGGCATCGGTGGCGGTGGCGGAGGTGGCGTAAAGGTTGAGCCGGTCGCCTTCCTGATAATCAAGGGAGAGCAAGTCTCTATCTTGACCACCAAGGAGCCCAGGAGGTTCAACGCCATCTTCGAGGCCATCCCTGACTTAATCGAGAAACTCAAAGCATCTAAAGATAAAGGTAAGAAGGACGAGAAAGAGAAGGCCGAGTAGCAGACCAGAGGCTACTCGATGATTGACGCTAACAACCTTCTGGGATCGGATCGTCCCGAAATGCCCGGCAGTTCTGTCGGGCATTTTCTTTTTGGGGTGGGAGTTCAACTCCCACCCCGGCAGGAGGGCCCTATAGCGGAAGGTCATACGACTCTGTGAGCTTCAGCCTTCCATAACTTGAATAAGCAGCCACCCACATCTTCTAAAACCATTCCTCTATCCGTAGCGGCGGGAATTCATCCCGCCGGATTCCGCAAACAAAAAAGGGGGCAGGAGTTCAACTCCTGCCCCAGCTATGATGCCTTACCAGTCCTGTGACCTCTGCCTTACTTCAGCAGGTTCATGGACTTGGTAGCACTGTAGTCACCAGTGCTCAGCTTGTAGAAATAGACACCACTGGAGACGCTGGAGGCATCCCAGACCACCACGTGCTGACCAGCATCCATCTGCCCGTCAACTAAGGTAACCACCAGACGACCAGTAATGTCATAAACGTTCAGGCTGACATTGCCGGCCTCAGCCAGATTGTAGCTGATGTTGGTGGTAGCGTTGAAGGGGTTGGGATAGTTCTGGTCAAGCGAAGTGAAGGTCGGGAGCTCAACCTCCGGACGCTCAACCTCGTGCAGACTCCACTCGGTGTTGTCGCCAATCCTCCACGGCTCACACTGGATGATATCCAGGTTCATGCAGCAGAACAGCTCAACATCACACAGCGTGCCGCCAATCGAAGCACTGTACGGACCAGGACCAGCCGCG
>JAUWHO010000003.1 GCA_030605835.1 Candidatus Zixiibacteriota bacterium
ATTGTAGTTCAGACTCCAGACATTGCCGGCCCCATCGACTTTCACCTGCGAGAGGGCCACAAAGGAGGGATCGCTGGTCCACCCGAAGGGGGCGTTCGTGGAATTGAAATGGCTCCATTCCCAGTCCGGCGTTATCTTGAACAGACCCTTCCCCCAGGAGGCCAGCCAGGCGTTGGCCTGAAGGTCAAAGTCAAGATCACGCGCCCCGGTGCCCACCAGCGGGGAGTTGTCCTCGGTGTAGCTTTCCCACTCCCCATCGGAAAGAATGCTCAAACCGCGACCCCCGCAAACAAACCAGGCCTTTCCATCGGGAGCGATCTTCACATCTTTGATGTTGTTGTCCAGCGGACCCGGAAGCGTTATCAAATGCCAGTAAGCATCGTAATATGCTAGGCCCTCTCCCCCCATGGAAACCCACCTGCGTCCCTCAGCTCCAAAAGCTATCGAGGAGAGATCCTGTCGGGGCAGACTGTCTGTCGAGAAGGCTTGCCAGACACCGCCCGTGTATTCGTAAATCCCCTGGTCTGTCAGGGCGGTCAAAACCTCGTTCACCGAGCTCAGGTCGATTACCTCACTACTCCCCAGCCCGAAACCCTCCCAGGAGGTATCCTGTGCGTTGATATCGAATCTGAAAACCCCCGCACCAGTCCCCAAATAGATATCCTGGTGGAATTCTAAGATGGAGTTAATCTGAAAACTGGTGAGGCCCTCGGGATCGCTCTCCTGGTAAGAGCGCCAGCTCCCGGGATTCTGAATATTGAGGCCATATTTGTTCGTAAAGGCAACTCCTACGGCAGTCCCGGCCCAGATCACAGAGTCTGTGACCTCCAGGCAGAGGACATCCTCGGAGGCCTCCAAATTCCCCAGGAACTGTGCCGTCTCCTTTATCTCTCCACCGTTGTGCTCGATCAAAAAGAGGCTCAAGCCTAAATCGTGTGCCACCCAGAGGCGATCTCCGTCCGATTGCAGGTCGAAGAGAACCAAGCTCCTGCGGGTGGGACCGAGCCTCTCCTCGAAAAGGTAAGAGTCCAGGAAAACTCCGGAGGTATCGAACTTGTTCAGGTAACCTTCGGTGGGGGCAAACCAAATATTTCCGAGGGGGTCGACCTCTAAAGCATTCAAATTCAAGCCCCGAAGCCCCTGGATGTTGGTGAGGCTTGAAATCACCCCGCTGGTGGCGTTATAGGAAAAAGCGCCGCCGGTGGTCGCTCCCCAGATCTGGCCGCCAGCATATACGATTTCACTTATATCGTTCTGATTCGTGAAGGTCTGCCAGTCCCCTCCACGAACAGCCCCGGGCAGAGCTAGAGAGAGGAAAAAAACCAGGATCGTTATGGAGACTTCGATTCTTCTCATCGTCAGCTCGTCGATTGCGGCCTATAATCTCAGAGCGGGCAACTCCTCCCAGGCTTAGCGGAGAATAACACATTCAGAGCTACAAAAGCAACCTCTTATCGTCATCTTATAACGTAAGAGTCCGCTCTGCGAGCCTTTCGCCAGAAGCTGACGAGGAAGAAAAGTAGGGCCAGAGATATGCAACCGTAAACGAAGAGGTCGCCGTGTCTGGTGTAGAAGGTCTCCGGGCCCTTCGGGTGAACCTCTCCCACAACCAAGCTCCTGGTGAAAAGTTCCGTCCTCTGGTAGGAGCGACCGAACCGATCCACAAACATCGACACTCCGGTGTTGGCGCAACGGGCGATAAAGATGCGGTTTTCCACCGCCCTGAAGGTTACTATAGCGGCATGCTGATGGGGACCCGAGGTCTTTCCAAACCACTGGTCGTTGGTGATGTTCACCAGAAAATCGGCTCCCTTCTTGACGAAACTTCTGACCAGATTCGGAAACGCAGACTCAAAGCATATGAGTACTCCGAAGTCCCCTTCGGGGTGATCGAAGATCGTCAACTCCCTCCCGGGAGAGAAATCGGCCTGTCCCAGATGGATGTCGGAGAGAATCTTCACCTGACCTGAAAACGGTATCCTCTCGCTGAAGGGGACCAGTCGGTTTTTATAGTATGAACGGATCTTGTTCCGGTTGGGTTCAAAGAAAAAGGCCGCATTGTAGTAAACGAACTTGCGCGAATCCAACCTCTTATATTCGGGAGCACCTATCAGAAAGGGGACTCCGAGCTCGTCGACCAGGTTTTGCACCAACCTCCGGCGCACCTGGTCGTGAGCCAGATAACAGGGTGCCGCCGTCTCCGGCCAGACAATGAGCTCCGCCCCTCTCTCTGCCGCCTCTCTGCTCAGATCGAAAAAGGTCTCGAAGCTGAAATCCACATATTTGGGATTCCATTTCACACCCTGCCCGATATTCCCCTGAAGCAGAGCAACCTTCACTCCTCCGGGCTGCACATTTTCTCTCATCGCCGCCCGGCCATAGAAATAGGGAAGCAAGACCAAAACCAGAATCGGCAAAACGTAAGAGAGACTCTTCCTCAGTTTTGAACTCATCAAGCTTCGAATCGCTCCGAAGAGGAGAAGGCTAATAACCATCACCCAGAAGGAGAGACCATAAATCCCGGTGAAAGTGATGAATTGTATAATCGGGAGATAGAAGCTCTGACTGTAACCGAGGTTGGTCCAGGGAAAAATAAACTCCCCTATGGAGCGGAGATATTCCATCCCCACCCAGAGGCAAGGGAGAGAGAGCCACGAGAGAAGATACGACCTTCTCGAAATCGAGGAGGACACAACGAAGACCATTGCCGGATAGACTCCCAGCGGGAATATCGCCGCAATCCCCCCGGGCAGGGTAGCCCAGCAGATCCAGTACAAAAGCAAGGCATTCGAGAGAAACCCCCAGAAGTAGGTGAGCTTCAGTGTCTGCAGGGGAGTTTTGCGATCGATCGCGAAAAAAAGCAGCGCCAGTGAGGGGAAGATCAGAAAGCCAAACGGAAAGGGTGGATAGGAGAGGAAACGTAAAGTGGCGGAGGTGGTGAGTAAGATGCCCTCTTTGGAGGTCAGAAAATTCCGCCACAGACCAGGACGAGGCAACATCAACTCACCTGAAGGCTCAAGTTGGTAAATGGTTAATGATGAATGGTGAATATTTCAAAGTCAGATTCAAGGGTGTGGTAGGGGGGCTCCCTATCTACTAACTACTGTCTACTAACTACTGTTTCAAGAGAGGCTCAACTCGACCTTTCTCTGCCCCGCAACTATCCCGCCGATGGAGAAAACCCTCTCGCCAGCTTTGGTCAAAGCTCCCTCAAGGTTGTGAACATCCTCGCCGGAGGCCACCAAGATCATGCCGATCCCCATGTTGAAGGTTTTGAACATCTCTTTTCTCCCCACCTTGCCGACTTTCTGTATCACATCAAAGATCGGGGGCACCTCCCAGGAGGAGCTATCGATTTCGGCGACGCAATTCTCCGGAAGGATCCGCACCAGATTCCCCTCAATCCCTCCACCGGTGATGTGAGCCATCCCCTTTACCTTTACCCTGTCTAAGAGAGGATAGATCGATTTGAAGTAACAGCGATGGACCTTCAGCAGCTCTTCTCCCAGAGTAGTATCTAACTCGGGCATCCGGTCAGAGAGCTTGAAACCTCCAATCTCTAAGAGGGCCTTTCTTGCCAGTGAGAAACCATTGGTGTGTAATCCCGAGGAGCCCAGTCCCAAAATCTTATCGCCCGGCTTTATGCCCTGGCCGTTAATGATTTTCTCCTTGGAGACGATCCCGACGATGAAGCCGGCCAGATCATACTCTCCGGGGGAATAGAACCCCGGCATCTCCGCGGTTTCGCCCCCCGCTAAGGCACAGCCTACCTCTTTGAGACCTCGCGACAGCCCGGAGACAACCTCCCTTAAAACCGTCGGCTCTAGCTTGTCGGTTGCAAAATAGTCAAGAAAATAGAGTGGTCTGGCGCCGTGAACCAAGATGTCGTTGACGCAGTGGTTGACCAGATCTTCACCGACGGTGTCATGGCGGCCGAGTGCAAACGCGAGCTTCAGTTTCGTCCCCACCCCGTCAACGCTGGAGACCAAGACCGGCTCTTCTATCCCCTCTAAGTCTAAGGAGAAAAAGGAGCCGAAGGCACCGATGCCCTTCAATACCTGCGGGGTGTAAGTCGACTTGGCGAGCCGTTTGATTTCAGCCAAGGCTCCCTCCGCCGCCTCGATATTGACTCCAGCACTCTTATAAGTCAACCGCTTTGACATCTTGGCTGGTTGTTAGTGGCGAGTAGTAGGAAGTTCCTATTTCCTATTTCCTGTTTGCTATTTACTATTTACCATTTACCATTAACTACTTACTGTTTGCTTTTTGCTAAAGGAGTTTCTGGTTATTGATTACCAGCTCGAACTTCATTTCCAAAAATTCGGCGGCTCGCTTGCAAACTAACATCCGCGACAGGAAAATCTCAAAATATTCCATCACCTGGGAGACGCTGGTGTCGATCTTGATCTCCAGGGTGATGGTCTTTTTGTCCGGGTCCACTCTCAGAAAAGAGCTCTTGGCAGCGTAGTTGACCCGATCGTGAATGTCGAGGGAGATCATGTCTAAGTTTCGCACCCGGGAGCTGTGAACATCGGATTTGTCCGCCAAAACTACGGCGGCGCAGACATCCGAGACCGGGTAGCCATTTTTCTCGTCGTGGTTGCCGATGGCGGCGACGATGTCCAAGACATCCGGCAGCGGCATTTCCATCTCGCTTAGGATTTGAAAGGCTAAAATAGCGCCGGTCTGGGCGTGATAATCACGATTGATGACGTTCCCCATATCGTGCATGTAGCCGGCGATGGCGGCAAGCTGGGCTGGGTGTTCTCCCTTGCCCAGGCGAATCATGATATTGTAAGCAATGTTGGCGGTCAAGCTGGTATGCCGGTGACCATGTTCGGTGTAGCCGATAACCTTCAGAACCTCATCGGCCTTGTCGATCAGCTTTTGAACCTTCTCGTTCTTCTTGATCTCTTCAATCGTAATCATTTTGGCATTCCGATAATGACAGCGAACCGCAATAATAACTTCCAGCTCCCTCCCTGTCAAGGAGTCAACGTTGATATTATCGTCCCCATTTGGGTGGCATGAACTCCTCTTTGACGCTTTTTGAACTGGAGACAGATCTGGCGATGTTACCGGGGAACGACGCAGAGTTGGCCTTCTCTCCAGCAGGCAGGTCAACTCACACTGCCGCCTCAGCGCTGGAGCAATTATTTGACACATACCGGGAGTTGTACTCCCACCCCTCTCCACTGAATAGCCGGGGCATTCCTGCCCCGGAGCCCACATGTTGGTCACGGATGCCCTCATCCGTGACCCCCGGTTTCGGGCGGAGCGTCTCATACCAGTCGCCAGCCGGCCAAGTCTATGACCTTCACGTTTCCAAAGACAACAAACAGGAAACAGTAACAGCGGACACATCCCAGCTGGAGAGGTTGTTTGGCCCGTATGTGTCGTTACACTCCCACCCCTTTCAAGAGAATAGCCGGGGCATTCCTGCCCCGGAGCCCACATGTTGGTCACGGATGCCCTCATCCGTGACCCCCGGTTTCGGGCGGGGCGTTTCATACCAGTCGCCAGCCGGCCAAAGTGTGTGACCTTCAGGTTTCAAAGACAACAAACAGGAAACAGTAAACAGCGGACACATCCCAGCTGGAGAGGTTGTTTGGCCCGTATGGGGAGTTACACTCCCACGTCTTCTCCATCTTTGTTGAGTCGCCAGGCTCACACCACCACAGCTGGGGTGGAAGTTGTACTCCCGCCCCCCTCCATTTTCTGTTGAGTTGTCAAGGGCAATGAGATATTTTATGCAACTGACAGAACCCTGAGAAGATTGAATGATCTTAGCCAGCTTAGACAGAATCGACAAAAGTTACGGAAAACAGCCGCTCCTCCGCGGCATCTCCCTGGTAATCAAAAGCGGAGAGCGACTGGGGCTGGTCGGACGGAACGGCGTCGGCAAGACCACTCTCCTTGAAATCATTGCAGGGTTACGACAGCCCGACTCCGGCTCCATCTCGTTCTCTAAGGAGACTAAGGCGACTTATTTGAGGCAAGAACCAACACTCAGGGAGGACAACACTCTCTATCAGGAAATGGAGGTACCCTTCAGGGAGCTCATCTCCCTGCAGGAGCGAATAGAGGCCGTGGAAATCGAATTCTCCACCGGCGGGAACGATCCCACATTGCAGAGACAATACAACGAACTTCTTGACCTTCGGGAAAAGTGGGGACAACAGACTTACGACTCCAAGATCAAGTCGGTCACAAGAGGTCTGGGCTTCCCGGAGGGTGATCTCTCGAAAAAAATAGGGCATCTCTCCGGCGGGCAGAAAAACCGGGCGGCTTTAGCTCAAATCCTTCTCACCGACGCCAACCTCTTGCTTCTGGACGAGCCCACCAACCACCTGGACATCTCCGGGAGAGAGTTTCTGGAGAATTTCCTTTTGGCTTTCAAGGGAGGAGCACTTATCGTCTCTCATGACCGCTATCTTCTTGACCGCGTCACGACTCACATTGCGGAGCTGCAATCCGGAAGTCTAAAGCTTTACCACGGAATCTACAGCCAATACCTTCCCCAAAGGGAGGCACAGCTTAAGAGGAGAGAAAAGCTGTATCTCCACCAGCAGGAGTTCATCAAACGTCAGGAGGATTTCATTCGGCGCAATATCGCCGGTCAAAAAACCCGTCAGGCCCAATCCCGA
>JAUWHO010000036.1 GCA_030605835.1 Candidatus Zixiibacteriota bacterium
GTCGATTTCAGTGGCTATCTGATGGTGACTTACTTCGAGGGAGCCGGGGAGCTGACAGTTTACTGCGGAGCCCTTCTGGGGGCGGCTCTGGGCTTTTTGTGGTTCAATTCCCACCCGGCGCAGGTCTTCATGGGTGACACCGGAGCTTTATCGTTGGGCGCAGCCTTGGGGACTCTGGCGATACTGACCAAAAAGGAGGTTTTACTGGTGATAGTCGGCGGGGTCTTCGTCCTGGAGGCCCTCTCGGTGATTCTCCAAGTTCTGAGTTTTAAGCTCACCGGCAAGAGGATTCTGAAAATGGCGCCGCTCCACCATCACTTCGAGCTTTTGGGATGGAAAGAGCCCCAGGTGGTGATCCGGTTCTGGGTTGTGGGGATCATCTTTGCACTTTTGACTCTGTCCACCTTCAAGATCCGTTAGGCCGATCATGACGTTCCGTGAGGTAATCTGCAAAAAGATCGCGATACTGGGGATGGCCCGCTCCGGCCTGGCGGTGGCCAAGCTTCTGAAAAGACACGGGGCGAAGATTTTCTTAAGCGACATAAAAGGGGAAGAGGAGCTGAGCGAATCCATCTCGGAACTCAAAAAGCTGGGAGTCGAATTCGAAACCGGGGGTCATACCGAAAGGGTGATCGAAGGTAGGGAGCTGATCGTCCTGAGCCCGGGAGTCCCCCTAGATTTACCGATTCTCCTGGAGGCGAAGAAAAGAGGATTGGCTACCTTGAGCGAGGTCGAAATCGCCAGCTGGTTCAGTGAAGCCCATCTGGTGGGAATTACCGGCTCCAACGGAAAGACTACCACCGTCTCGCTGTTGGGCAAGATTCTGAAGGATGCCAAAAAGGAGGTCTCCGTCTGCGGCAACATCGGGCTTCCCTTCTCGGAGGTCGCCACCACCGTCTCGAATAGCGGTCATATCGTCTTAGAGCTGTCCAGCTTTCAGCTCGAGAGGATAGACGGCCTGCGCCTGGAGGTGGCGGTAATTCTCAACATATCCCGGGATCATCTGGACCGGCACTCAGATATGCTCTCATACAAGAGAGCCAAACTCCGCATCCTCGAAAATCAGAGACCCAAAGATGTGGCGATATTGAACGCTGATGACCCGGAGCTGTCGATGGGAGGCGAAATCGTCTCGCCTCGAGAGGAGATCAAAGTTAAGCAGGGGGTGCGGACTCTGTTCTTCTCCACAAAAAGGGAGGTCGGCGAGGGAGCCTTCGTCAGGGGCGAAGAGATCGTCCTGAAAACTCTCCAAGGAGAGGAACCAGTAATCCCGATCTCCGAAATCGGAATCAGAGGTCCTCACAACTTAGCTAATTCCTGTGCAGCCTGTTGCGTCGCCTCGGCGTTGGGCATAGACAGCGAGGTTCTAAAGAAAAGCTTGCGCTCCTTTAAGGGAGTCGAACACCGCCTGGAGAAAGTGTTAGAAGTTGAAGGGGTCAAAATCGTGAACGACTCCAAGGCCACCAATGTGGATGCGGTCTGGTATGCCTTACAGAGCGTCGAGCCTCCGGTCATTCTCATTATGGGAGGGAAAGACAAGGGCGGAGATTTCCTACGTCTCAAGGACCTGGCGAAAAAGAACGTCAAGAACCTGATCTTGGTGGGAGAGGCTAAAGAGAAGATAAAGCAAGCTTTAGGAGACTCTGTCTCGACAAAGGTCGCGGCTGACATGGAAGAGGCGGTTAAAGTCTCCCGGGGGTTGGCTTCCGAGGGGGACACGGTTCTCCTCTCCCCGGGATGCGCCAGTTTCGATATGTTTAACGACTATGAACAGAGGGGAAAGGTCTTCAAAGATCTGTGCCGGGAGATTTTCCTTTCGCACCGGGGATCGTTGGGAACCAGACGGGAGAAGGTGAGGTGACCGCGAAACCGAAAACGGATAATCTGCTGTTCTTCGTCATCGTCCTCGGGGTTGGCTTTGGCCTGGTGTTGGTCTGCAGCAATTCCCAGGTGAAGGCGGAAGAGGATTTTGGCTCCCCTTATCATTTCCTCCTGAGGCAGTCGGTTTGGGCCCTCTTGGGGTTTCTGTTTATGGTTTTCCTGTGGAGGAGCGACTATCACCACTGGCTGAGGCTCTCTCCGTTTCTTTTGCTTTTCACTCTGATTTCACTGGTTGCGGTTTTTTTCTTTCCCTCCATCAACGGTGCCAAAAGGTGGATACACTTCGGCTCTTTCCAGTTTCAACCCTCCGAGCTGGCCAAATACGCGATGGTGATGTTTCTGGCCTATTCACTGCCGCGTCGGATTCACATCTCCCGGAGAAAGCCGTTCACCTCCGAGAACAGAAGGAGCCTCACCCCCTATTTGATCCTTTTGATGTTAGTGTCCGGGCTAATAATGTTCGAGCCCCACTTAGGGAACACCGCCATCGTCCTGGTTTCGGTCCTGGCGCTGTTGTGGCTGGCGGGGATGAAATTCAGAAAGGTTCTGCTTTTGGGCCTGCCGATCGTGATCATAGCCGCCGTAATGGTTTTCGAACTTGACTATCGCCGCAAGAGAATTGACGATTATTACGATTCTCTTCGTGATCCCCTGAATGGCGCTCACCAGGTTCGCCAGTCGGCCTTGGCTTTGGCGGGTGGTGGCCTTCTGGGTCAGGGTTTGGGAGAGGGGGGGCAGAAGTGGTTTTTCCTGCCCGAAGCTCACACCGACTTTATCTTTGCCTCCGCCGGGGAGGAGCTGGGATTCCTGCCGCTGTCGGCGCTGCTTTTGTTTTACCTCTTCTTAGGCTGGAAATCGTATCAAATTGCCTCTCGCTCCCAGGACGACAGCGGCTTTTTCCTGGCGGTCGGGGTCGGCACGGTGCTCACCGTCAATGCCCTCTTGAACCTGGGGGTGGTGCTGGCACTTTTGCCCGTTACCGGGGTGCCTCTCCCGTTCATCAGCTATGGGGGCTCCTCTTTGTTTATGAACCTGGTGGGGATGGGTCTTTTACTGTCGGTAATGAGACGCAGTTATGCCTTACCGAGAACCAAGCTCTTAAACGGCAGGTTTGTCGCCTTGCACAGAGGCTTGAGCCATGGATAGAATCGTAATCGCCACGGGAGGCACCGGCGGACACCTCTTTCCGGCGATAAGCATCGCCGAGGAGCTAAAGAAACAGTTGCCCGAAGTTGAGATTGGCTTCGCCGGCGAGGGCAGAAGAGGCGAAGATGTAGCAGTGGGGAAGTACGGATATAGCTTCGAGAGGATCCCCTGCTCTCCTCTTTTGAGAGAGTTTGGGCTACCCTTGAGGTTTGTCTTCAAAAACGCCAGAGGATTTCTCGAGGCCAGGAAGTTTCTGAAAACATTCTCCCCGGATCTGGTGGTGCTCACCGGTGGATACGCCTCCGCTCCGGTAGGGCTTGCCGCCTGGAGGATGAAAATCCCGATTCTTCTGCAGGAACAGAACTGCCTTCCGGGTTTGACCTCGAAGTTGCTGGGGAGGTTCGCGGAAAGTGTTTGTTTCGGTTTCGAGCCGGGCTCTTATCAGTTCAATAAGCCCGAGAGACTTACTGTCACGGGTAACCCTCTGCGTCCGGACCTCGTTCCATTGGGTAAGGAGGCGGCCATCGATGACTTCACACTGGAGCCTGATTTCCGGACGGTGTTGGTGATGGGAGGCAGTCAGGGAGCGAGAAGCCTTAACACCATTCTGATGGAGGTCTTTGACTTCATCGAAGATCACGGACGGCTGCAACTCATCTGGCAGACCGGAGAGATCGATTTCGTAAGGTGCCAGGGGAGCGTGAAGAGTCGAGGTTTCCCCCACCGACTTTTCAAATTCATCGACAATATGTCAGCGGCTTATTCAGCCGCAGACCTGGTTGTCTGCCGCAGCGGGGCCCTGAGTTTGAGCGAGCTTGCCTTCATGGGCAGGCCCTCTCTCTTGATCCCCTATCCCTTTGCCTCCGAGGGGCATCAATACCACAACGCCCGCTATTTTCAGGAGAAGGGAGCCTCAACGGTGGTCTCCGAGTCGGAGTTCAAAAACCTCTACTTCGAAGCTCAGTTCAAGAAGCTGGTGAACAATCCAGCGCTGTTGGCGAAGATGGGAGGTTGTGCCAGCAAATTGGCGTCTCCGGAGGCGGCTCGAAAGGTCGTAGAAGAAGTTTTGACGCATATGGACAAGAAGCCCTCCGCGGAAGGATGAGATGGTCTTTTTCAACAAGGTAAAAAAGCTCCACTTCGTGGGGATCGGCGGAGTGGGAATGTCGGGAATCGCTGAGGTTCTGCTCAACTTAGGCTACACCGTCACCGGCTCCGATTTGAAGGACTCCGAGACGACTCAGCGACTCGCCTCCCTGGGCGCCAAGATAGATATCGGTCACAAAGGAGAGAACGTTGATAGCGCCGACGCGGTGGTGATCTCCTCCGCGGTCAACGATGCCAATCCGGAGGTGGAATTTGCCCGCCGGAGAAAGATTCCAGTGATAAGAAGGGCGGAGATGCTGGCGGAGTTGATGCGCTTAAAATTCTCCGTGGGGGTGGCGGGCACTCACGGAAAAACCACCGTCACCTCTCTGATCGGCCACCTCCTCACCGAGGCCGGTCTGGACCCCACGATCATCGTCGGGGGCAGAGTTCTGAGTCTGGGAACCAATGCGGTCTTGGGAGGAGGCGATTTTCTCATCGCCGAGGCCGACGAGTTCGATCGCTCCTTCTTGAAACTCTATCCCTCGGTTGCGGTCATCACCAACTTAGAACCGGAGCACTTAGATTGCTATCGGGATCTGGGGGAGCTTCAGGAGGCCTTCTTAGAGTTTGCCAATCGGGTCCCCTTCTACGGGAGGGTGGTGCTCTGTCTAGATGAAGAGAACCTGCAACCTTTGGTCCCTAAGCTTGAGCGTTCCCTTCTCACCTACGGGCTGGTGCCCAACACCGACCTCGTGGCCGAAAAGCTCTCCTTTAAGGAGAACACCAGCAGCTTCAAGGTTTCCTTTCAACAGAAGGATGTAGGAGAGTTCAGCCTTGGAATTCCTGGTGAACACAACGTCAAGAATGCTCTGGCGGCACTTGCGGTGGCGTACGAGCTGGGAGTCTCCTTCGAGATCTGCAGAAAGGCCCTGGCCAACTACCGGGGAGTGGGACGGAGGTTTGAGTTCAAAGGTGCCGCCAGGGGCATTTCCGTTTACGATGATTACGCTCATCACCCCACCGAGGTGATTGCCACCCTGAAAGCGGCCCGTTCCGGTTGGGACAAGAGACTGGTGGCGGTCTTCCAGCCCCATCTGTATTCCCGCACCCGGGATTTCTATCTGGATTTCGGCAAGTCTTTCTTCTTAGCGGAGGTTTTAGTCATTACCGATATCTACCCTGCCAGAGAGGAGCCGATCCCGGGGGTGAGCGCGGAGCTGATCGTCAAAGCCGCCAGAGACTATGGACATAAGCAGGTCCACTATCTGCCCCGAAAGGAAGAGGTGGTGCCCTTTTTGAAAAAGATGTTGAAGCCCGGCGACATGGTCATAACTATGGGCGCCGGCGATGTAACCAGACTGTCGGATGAGCTGGTGGAGCAGCTGAAAAAGTGAAGGCTCTCCTGCTGAAGCTGCTGCGCTCGTCAGTGATGGTGGCAGTGATATCGTTAGGCCTCTTTCTCTGGGCCTATCACAGCCCCGAGTTCAGAGTCGAGGATCTGTCCGTGGAGGGAACCAGCAGTCTCTGTCCGGAGGAGCTTGTGAAGCTCACCAGCATCAGGCCGGGGAGGAATCAGCTCGGGATCGACCTGAAGGAGGAGGCCTTAAGGGTGCTCTCTCACCCCCTGGTGGCGGAGGTGGAGCTTGCCCGGAGGGGCCTGAAAGGCATCGTCATAAGGGCAAAAGAGGAGTCCCCAGCTTCGGTAATTCGGGGGAAGAAGCGTTTCGGCCTCTCTTTGGAGGGGAGGGTTCTCCCCTATGAGCTCTGCGATGGTTTCTTGCCTCTCCCGATTCTGTCCGCTCCCAAGGCCTCACTGACTCCCCTTGAGAAGCTCAGGGAGCCGCAGATCCTTTATGCTCTCGATTTCTATCGGGCATTCTTGAAGATAAGTCCCCTCTGGGCAAAAAAGGTCTCCAGAATCGCTCTTTCCAAGAGCGGGGATTTGCTGGTGAGCTTGAACCCCAGACCGCTCACAATCAATTTCGGCAGAGGTATGTTCACCGAGAAGATCCACCGGCTGACATTCATCTTGAAGGAGAATCTCTATTCGCTGGAGGAGATTGAATTGATCGATCTGAGAGTGGCGGATCAGGTCTTGGTTTTCCCGAGGGGAGGCTGAGGAGGAGATATGAGTCGCGAAGGGATACTAGCAGGTTTGGATATCGGGAGCTCTAAGGTTCGGATGCTGGTGGCAGAGCTGGACTCCGGGCTCTCGCCGAAGGTGATCGGATTGGGAGAGACGCTCGCCGAAGGGATAAGACGGGGGCTTCTGGTCGATTTGGAGAAGACCATCGGCTCCGTCGAGGCCGCGGTCATTGAGGCGGAGAAGTCCGCGGGAGTGGAAGTGAATTCCGTTCTGGTGGGGATCGGTGGCAACCACCTCCAGAGCATCGACAGTTACGGTATGACTCCGATCTCCGGCCCCGGTGGGAGGGTCACCACCGAAGATATCGAGAAGGTGTTGGAAGCGGCGGAGGCCATCTCCCTCCCCATGGACAGAGAGATCCTCGAGGTCATCCCCCAGGACTATACCATCGACCATCACGGAGGCATCAAGGAACCGCTGGGATTGGTGGGGATGCGACTGGAGGTCAACGTTCACGTCGTAACCGGAAAGGTGAACTCTAGGCAGAACCTCGTCAATGCCTTAGACAGCCTCGGTCTGGAGGTGGAGGATTTTATCCTGGGACCTTTGGCCTCCGGCTTGGCGGTGTTGACTCCCGAGGAGCAACAGCTGGGAGCAGTTCTCTTAGACATCGGAGGCGAGACCACAGACATCGCGGTTTACTACGATGAGGCCATCAGGCATCTCGCCGTCATCGACCTCGGGGGAAAGGATATAACCAACGATCTGACCAGCGGGCTGCGCATCCCGGCAAAGGAGGCCGAGAGCTTGAAGATCCAGAAGGGCGGTGTCCTGGGTGGGATAATGGATCCCGAGGAGACGGTCAGCTTGCCGAGCGTGAACGGCCGTAAGCCCTGGAAGGTGGCGGTCGGAGTCGGCACCTCCATCGTCGAGGCAACGGTGGAGAGGATCTTCGATCTGGTCAGAAGAGAGTTGAGAAGTTGTGAATACGTTGACCGGCTGCCGATGGGAGTGGTCTTGACCGGGGGGAGCTCCCGACTTCCGGGGATCAGGGAGCTGGCCGAACAGATCTTGCGGATGCCAGCTCGTCATGGTTTCCCACGGGTTCTGGATGGTGAGGGAGTCGAGCTCTCCTCTCCGGAGCTGGCCACTTGCGCTGGACTGGTGCTTTACGGTTTCTCGGGGAGGAGGCCGGAAGGCCCCGGCGACCTGGATAGGGGAGGTTTTTTCGGCCGGGCGTGGGGAGGTCTGAAGAGCGTGTTCAATCGACATTTCTGACGATTTTGGATTTTGAAGAAGAAGCCTAACCAGAAACAGAAAGGGAGTAAGATGGCTTTCGAGTTCGATTTGGAGGGCGATAACCACGCCAAGATGAAAGTGATCGGAGTTGGCGGAGCTGGCGGGAACACCGTCAACCACATGATCGATGCTGGCCTCTCCGGAGTGGAGTTTATAGTTGCAAATACCGACCTGCAGTCATTGGGGATAAGCAAAGCCCCCTGCAAGCTGCAGATCGGGGAACAACTGACCGGCGGTCTGGGAGCTGGTGCGATACCGGAGGTGGGGCGACAGGCGGCAATCGAAGACCACGACAAACTGGAGGAGGCCTTAGAGGGGGCGGACATGGTCTTCATCACCTGCGGAATGGGCGGTGGAACTGGAACCGGGGCCTCCCCGGTGATTGCGGAGGTGGCCAAGAAAGGAGGAGCCCTGACCATCGCTATCGTCACCAAACCTTTCAACTTCGAGGCCAGAAAGAGGATGGCAAGGGCCACCGCGGGGATCGAGGAACTCAAAGAGAATGTGGACGCGCTGATAGTAATACCCAACCAGAAGCTTCTAGAGTATGTTGATAAACACGTTCCCCTGCTGGAGGCCTTCAAAACCGCCGACGACGTCCTCCATCGAGCCACAAAGGGCATATCCGACCTGGTCGCCATCCCGGGGCTCATAAATCTGGATTTCGCCGACATCCGCACCACCATGTCCGAGAAGGGGGATGCCCTTCTGGGAACGGGTTTGGCCAAGGGTCAGAGCCGAGCGGTGGAGGCCGCAAGAGGCGCGATCTCCTCCCCGCTTCTGGAGGATAACTCCATATCCGGCGCCAAAGGGGTCTTAGTCAACATAACCGGAGGCGAGGATATGGGACTTCACGAGGTGGCCGAGGCCGCCGAGGTGGTCTCCAGAGCAGTGGGAGAAGATACCAACCTCATCTTCGGGGCGGTCATCGATCCTGAAGCCAATGGCGAGATGCAGGTGACTGTCATCGCCACGGGGTTTAGTCGCAGCACCAAGGAGTATGGCTCCCAGGAGCTGATCGGAGATTTGTTCAGCCGGGATGGTCGCCTCCGGGAGGGGAAACCAGAGATCTCCTTTAGACCAATAGAGACAAGGGTTAGCCCCCTGGGGAAGAAAAAGGAGGTGCTCACGGAGACAGAGACCTCTGTGCTCGATGAGGGTTCGCTCGAAGAGGAGGACTTAGAGATTCCCCCGTACCTGAGAAGGAAATTCTCGCGGTCAACGGACTGAATTTGACCGGAGATAAAATGAGGAGGGGGCTATCGAAGTGCCCCCTCCTCCGTCAAACAAGGTACTGTTCTTTACTGAGTTTCTACCTCCTGGGGGTTGTAGTTTCCCTGGAGGACGATGCGGTATTCTCCGGTGACCGGATTCATGGTCTCCACCCGGCACTTGCAGTTGATGGAGTTGTAAAGAACGGTGGAAAGTCTGGTGGTCAGGGAGGCCGGAGAATTGGGAACCTGCTCCAACCACTGGAACTCGTTAATGGAGAATTTCTGCACTGTGATCTCCCATGGTTAAGGGTTTCTGGTTTTGCCGGACTGTGGGGCAAAGCTGTTTTTTTAAAGTTTAGTGGGTCTCCTCCGGCCACCAGCCGTGCATATCCAGAGTGCCCTGAAGGATAATGCGGTACTCCCCGGTCTCGGGGTTAATGGACTCAACCCTGGCCTTGGTGTTATAGGAACAGTAGACCAGTTCGTTGATCTTGTTTTGAAGCGTTGCCGGAGAGGTGGGATACCTCTCAAACCAACTGAAATCGTGAACGTTGAATCTGTACATAGTTTACCTCCTTTGGGTGTTTTTTGGGGTTAACGCTTTAAAAGGGGAGCCTTGCCCACAATCTTTTCTTTCTTATTTTCATACCCGCATTTCAGGACGACACGATATTTGACCGCGGCAGAGCAGCCCTCCGCCGAGGAGGGGGCAGGACCGAGAGTCAAGCGGAGTTTCCTTTTCTCTCTCCTTCTGCCTCTGGGGCGCGGGGGGTAGGCTTTGCGCCCAACAGCAGCGGTCTTTGCCGTCTCTTGATGTAAGGGGGCCATTCTTATTTTCCCCTGGCCTTGCTGAGTCTTCGGTAGTGGTTCAACAGATGTTGGGCTTCATCCCTGGAGCAACCGACGCGGTCGGCAATTTCTCCAGCGGTGAATCTTTTCCTGTAGTCGTTTTCTATAATTTTCGCCAGTTTCGTCAATTTCTTTACTCTGTTTTTCTGAACAGTCCCGTTGCCTAAGTTCTCCATTACCTCCAGGGCCAGATTGGCGGCGAATAGTGCCAGTTTCTTTCTTGGGCATTCCACGAAGATGTCGTGACGGCTGATCGGTCTAAGGTATCCACAGGTGACCCCGCTCACCGAACTGAGCCCACTTATGTTGGCAATCAGGTCTATGATGATATGCTCGATTAAGTGGGCGATGTTGGCGTAGATATCGGCCTCCTTTATGGGGACTCCTCCTCGAGTTCTGATTTTTTCGGCGTAGAGTGAATCGTGACAACATTGGTGTCTCTTTATGCTTGGAAAGAGTCGCGTCAAGCTTCGATAGGTCTCTCCAAAATCGCCCAGAAACTTGACATCTTTTTTGTGAACCTCCAGGACGATTTTGAGAAAGCGGTCGCCGGGCTTAAAGTTGCTGTTGAGAAGCAGGATTTCAGGGTAGCTCCCGTAACCGACCGAGGATATTTCCATGGAGTTCCCAGGCTGACGTTCTCCCCAAATTGCTTCTTTTTTTTCGGCAGGTTTGTTCAAAACATTAACATTTTTCTTGAGGGAATTCGAGGGAGGGAAAACACCCAGTCTCTCAGCAATTAGCCCCTTGAGGCTCAGCCCCTTTTAAGCGTTTTGAGAAAGGAAAAGGTTTAGAACCTAACTTGAAAGCCGAACAGCCATAGTCCTGTTACGTGGAGAAAATCAGACCCTGCTGGTCGGAGCTACCTTACTCAGATGCGAAGCTCTCCCCGATATTTCTGAAAACCTGATTGATGGGATGAGCCGATTCCTTCTGCCTTTTCTCTTTGAAGGCCTCGAAACCCTTGCGGTAACTCTTCATGAACTGTTCGGTGAACTCCCCCCTTCTGATTTCCTCCAGGATTGCGCGCATCGCCATGCGGGTGCGCTCACCTATTATCCGGGGGCCGTTCACGTAAGAGCCGAACTCCGCCAGCTCGGAGATTCGCGAATACATGCCGGCGATGCCGAATCTCTTGATCAAATCGACGATCAGATCCAGCTGGTGGACGCACTCCAGGTAAGCGTTCTCCGGAGGCAGTCCCTGCCCCACCAGGGTTTCGAAGCCGGCCTTGAGCAGTTCCGCCAGCCCGCCACAGAGGACTGCCTGTTCTCCGAAGAGATCTCCCAGGGCCTCGTGTTCGAAGGTTGTCTCCACCACGCCGGTGCGGGTGAGCCCTATCCCCTTAGCGTATGCCAGGGCCTTCTGGAGGGCTTTCCCGGTCCTGTTCTCATACACCCCCACGAATCCTGAGACCCCCAGCCCGGCTTGAAACTTCTTTCGCATCACCTCGCCGGGGCCGTGAGGAGCAACTAAGATGACGTCAACGTGGTCGGGAGGCTCGACCAGCTTGAAGTGGACCGAGAAGGCGTGAGCGAAAATCAGACACTTCCCCTCCTTCAGGTTTTTCCTGACCTCTTCTTGGTAGACCTCTTTTTGGACCTGGTCGGGGATTAGAAAGCTTATCAGTTCGGCCCCCGAGCAACTCTCAGAGAGGCTTTGGACCTCAAATCCGAGCTGTTCTGCCTTTTTCCTGGAGGGGCTTTGGGGGCGAAGCCCGATTGTGACCTCCAATCCGGAATCCCTGAGGTTCAGAGCTTGAGCCTTTCCCTGACTGCCGAAGCCGAGAATGGCGATTCTTTTCCCCTTCAAAAGATCGAGGTCGGCATCCTCATCGCGATATACCTTCAAGTTGACACTCCGTTGATTTACAGGCTTAGCCGAAACGTTTCTTCAGTACGTATAGAGCACGAAAGGTCAGATGCCTGGAGGCTTCCCCCTTCCTCTCAATGTCCGCCAACATGCGGCCGTTCATGCTGTATTCCATCTTCCATCTCCCCAGGTGGTCCTGCTTGGAGAGGATATAATCGACGGCCTTAGTCAGACGCCGCTCTTTTGCGTAACCTGCCTTGGCCAGGATATAGCCGGTCTCCAGAATGTCGGAGTGCCAGGGGCGAGGGAAACCGAATTTGAACCAGAGATTGGATCTCTTCCCAGTCCGGGGATAGGCGGCAGTGGAGAGGTCGTACCTCAAGAGAAAATCGGCACAATAGGCCATCGCCTCCTTCATCGATTTGGTTCGATTGCGAGGTGGGACCTCCACGAATGCGGACAGGATTTTTTCTGCCCCCCAGGGACAGGTCAGGTGGTTCCGATAGCGACAGGACAGCTCCTTTTCGAATATTCGGTCGCAGACGAACTGGAAGGCCCTTTTAATCCTCTCGTCATGGTGATATCCCAAAAGGACCAGGCCCCTCAGAGCCACCCCCATGTAGCAGAAAAGGTAGCTGCAGAACGACTTTCCCTTCAAACCGGTTTTGCTGTCTTGAGGAAACATCTCTTTCAATATCAGATTGGCCGCCTTTTTGATTTTCCGGTTCCCCCCGTCGGCTCCCAGCTCTGCAAGAAAAATCAGCTGCCATATAGTTGAGCGACTGGCGGGAGCGAAGCTATCGGGATTCCCCTCCCATCCACCCTCTTCGTTTTGCAGGGAGAGGATTTTTCTCACCTCCGGAGAGCGCATTATCGCCTTCTTGGCGGAGACCACCTCCAGGAAGTCCTTTCTCGAACCGCAAAAGTGAAGCAGCGTAAAATATCTTGCGGAGGGGTTATCCTTTTGCAGAAGCCACTCGCGGGGGTCAGCCTGCAATTTCTTCAGATAGTCACTCATCTTGGTTCCTTTGAAAGTCGAGATGTCCCATCGCAGGAGTGCATGAGCTCCCTGGGTAAAGAAATCTGCCTTGCCACTATTGTCAAGCAGGTTTTGCACAGGTTCCCCAGCAACTCGAAGAAAACTTGAGGCTTATGGATTTGTGGTTAGCCCCGGGGTTTCTCGAAAACGTTTACGAGACCTTTTTACCTTTGACAACTAATTCGAAACCCCTTAGGTTAGCGTTAGCTCCCTTGAAGAAGGGGACTCTCAAGATGGGCAGGAAAGTTGACAGCAACAAAGGTCTCAAAATCTCAAGAAGAGTCCAGAACTTGCAGGAATATAGCTTCTCAGAATTGCGGGAGAAGAAGAAGAAACTCTTGCTCTCCGGGAAGAGGATCATAGACCTCGGCGCTGGCGACCCGGACTTGACTCCCGATCCGCAGCTGCTGGCGTCTTTGGGAAGAGAGATCGAGAGACAGGAGAGCCATCGCCACCCCCCCTATGACGGTCTGCCTCAGTTGAAGAAGAAGATCGCAGATTGGTATGAGCTTCGCTTCGGCCTTAAACTGGATCCCGAAGAGGACGTCTTGGTCACCTCCGGGAGTAAAGAGGGCTTGTCGCTTTCGCCCCTGGCATTTCTGGAGCCGGGGGAGGAAGTTTTAATCCCGGAGCTTGCCTATCCGGTTTACGAGGCTGCGACAATCATAGCCGGTGGGGTTCCTCTGAAGGTATCCATGAGAGAGGGTGACTATCTCTTAGATCTTTCGAAGGTCAAGGTGAGTGAAAAGACCCGCTTGCTGTATATGAATTACCCTCACAATCCCACCGGCGCGGTCACAAGTCTCGACTTTTTCTCCGAGGTAGTAGAATTCGCTCGCCGAAATCAGCTGATCATCCTGAGCGACATGGCTTATTCCGAAATCACTTACGACGGGTATGTTGCCCCGAGTATTATGCAGGTTCCAGAAGCCAAAGAGCAGACTCTGGAGTTCTTCTCTTTCTCCAAGACATTTTCGGCTTCCGGTTGGAGGCTGGGATTCGTTTGCGGAGACAGGAGACTCCTGAGGGCGCTTAAGACCATAAAAGACCGCATAAGCTCCGGGGTCTTCACCCCTGTGCAGTGGGCGGGAGTTAAGGCGTTACATTCATATCCGGCGCCAACTAAAAGGGCGGTAAAGACATACGAAAGGCGGAGAGATTCCTTAATCGCAGCCCTGACGGAGGCGGGGTGGCGACTGAATGTCCCCTTAGGAACCATATTTGTCTGGGCGAAAAACCCCTGGGGAGCCGCTGCAAGTGAAATCTCGGAGGCACTGCTAGAAGAATTTTCAATCCTCACAACACCGGGTGTAAATTTCGGGGAGAAGGGCAAAGAATATGTAAGATTCTCGCTGACTGCCTCCGAAGAAGATATTAGGGAGGCGGTGGAGAGGATCAAACAGTTCAAATACAGGTAGAAATGTGCACAGAGAGCTCAAGATAGGTTCTTACCTTTTCATCGCCTTGGCTCTATTGACAACTCTATACTGCAGCCGGGGTGAGATCATCTCATATTCCGGGCAGCAATATCAGTTCAATATCGATGCCGTGGTCGTGTGGGATATGAATTCCGGTGAGGGTCTGGTTCGAGTGACGGTCATGGAGGATTCATCTCCTCTTGCCGGGGCACAGGTGAAGATCAACCTCCACTCTGTCGCCGAAAGTGACACCGGAGAGTATTCCTCCGATGACCCTTCTTATTTGAAGCTGAATGATTCTAACAAGCTCAGCGTGATCTACACTCCCCACAATCTCAACGCCCAGATCGAGTTTGATCTGCCGGACACTTTTCGGATTACTGCTCTGCCTCAGCGTTTGAATCCGGGAGGGGAAAGTCGGGTTGTTTATTGGAAAGCCTCGCAGAAAGGGGATGGTTATTTTGTGAGCGTCATCGGGCGGAATGCCACCTCGACCGGGGCAATCCCGTATAGCTCCAGAGTCGATTACCAGGAAACCCAGTTCACTATCCCCCCGGACGCCTTCAGGGATCGTCTCTCCGAGCTCAAAGCCGACATCTATCTGGTTCACGTGGTTGCATACTCAGAGGGTTTTATGCCCTATGAGGGGATGCTGTTCACCTTACCCGAGGGACTGCCAGAGAAGAGTCTAACCGGCGCCGATGGCAGCTTCGGCTGTGGTGTGGTTGCCCCCTATGATTCCATCATCGTGCCCCAAGGCGACTGATTTTCAAGCAAACAGCGGACAGCAGACTGCGGAAAGCAGCCTGCTGCTGGTAGATAGTAAATAGTAAATGGTGAATGGCAGAAAAGGAGGCCGGGTCAACCTCCCGGCGTTGAGTAGTCAACTGCGAGGTGTGTCACTCGCTTTCTTCTGCATCTCGAGGAATTCGTGTTTTAGAATACCCATCAGGATGACGTCGTGATAGCGGTTTTCGAAATAGAAACCCTCCCTTAAAGCTCCGTCCTTTTTGAACCCACATTTCTCGTAACAGCGAATCGCAGCCTTGTTGTAGTCGAAAACCCGCAGGTAGACCTTGTGCATATTCAAACGGTTGAAGGCCAGATCCAAGGCCACCAATGTGGCGTCGGTGCCGTAGCCTTTGTCCCAGTGCTCCTTCTTTCCGATGACAATCCCGAATTCGAGGTTGCGGTTCTTCCAGTCGATCTTCATGAAGCCGAGCCCGCCCAGGTACTCCCCCTCTTTGGTTTCTATGGCGAAGACCTTGCGGTCACCCTCGTTCATTACCGCTTTCTCAAGCCACTCCGCCTCCTGGCCCCGTGACAGCGGAAAGGGGAATGAAGCCATGGTTCTGGTGACCTCGGGGTCATTGACCCAGCTCATTACATTGTCGAGATCTTCTCTCTCGTAAGCCCTCAATCTCACAAGTTTACCTTCCATGACTGCTCCTTTCCAGCGAAGATCTCACAAGCTTTGCTCACAATTTATACTTCCGAATTACAAAGTCGAAGGAAACATCAGCAGTGAACAGTGGAGGCCGTTGACATCCCCGACCAATAGAATATCTTGGGAGAGGTTTGTGAAATCCAGTGGCTAGAGGTCAGTCCCCTTAGAGGAGTCATCCATGGCAGAGAACATACTTGAACTCATGGATTTGAATCACCCTCAGTTGAACGCACTCAAGAGGGAAAAGACGGTCATCTTCATCCCCATAAGCCCCATCGAGGAGCACGGGCCCCATCTGCCTCTGGGGGTGGATGCCTTCAACGCCCGTTTCTTCGCCGGGGAGTTAGCGGAGAGACTGACCGAAAAAAGACCGGATTGGACTGTGGTCTTAACTCCACTCCTGCCTTTAGGAACAAACGTCTTCAAATACATCGGCTCCATCCATATCCGCCAGAGAGCCATGAGAGATGTGGTGACGGATTTCGCTTCCTCCCTTGCCAGATACGGATTCTCCTATTTTGTGGTTTTCAGTTTCCACGGGGGACCGGGTCACATCGTCGCCCTGGAGGAGGCCTCTCGGAAAGTATCGAAGAGATTCGGAGTGAAAATGATATCGCTGACCGGAGGTTTAGCATATAAGTTTCTAAGCGGCGGGTTCACTCCGGAGATTGAGAGGTACCTTTCAAAGCCTCTCACACAAGAGGAGAGAGAGCTTTTCAAGAAGGATATTCACGCCGGTTGGTGGGAGACCGCCATGATGCTCAAAACCAAATCTCATCTCGTTGATGAGAGCTACGAGGAGTTGGGACCGGTAGAGATTGACATTCGCAACATCAGGTCAGATTCTGCCGAGAGCGCCGGGGAGGGGCTTGGGTATCTGGGGGCGCCGCACAAAGCCACAAAGGAATTTGCCGAAGCCTCCATCGAGGCGTTGTGTGAGGTGGGATTGAGCTTGATCGACCGATTGCTGGACGGAGAGGATATAACTAAGGAGACGACCTCCAAATTCTATCGGGCTCCGATCTTCAGAACGAATTTCAAGAGGTATCTTTATGGCGGAGTGGCTCTGGGTCTCTTAGTAATTGCTGTGGTGCTGTGGAGACTATTAGTCTGAGGAAAAGAGACCAGAGGGGCGAAACACAGGTGGGAAAGCTAACGCATACCAACAATTTTCTTGACACTTTGCGGAATCGGCGTAACTTAATATTGGTAGTTACTATTTTAACGGCCTGAGGGCACAGCCTTCTCCACTTGACCTCAGGGGCCAAGGCCGCTGCTCGTGAACTGTATTCGGAGGGGCGAGAGGCAAGTATGGGCAGAGTACTCCAGTCCATCATCACTTTCATCTTAATCCCCACGATGCTTTATGCTGTTGACTTCCCGCTTTGGGGGACGATGATGGGAGAGCAGGATGACACCCGCTTTGGGAGGATAATGGCGGATATCGGGGACGTGAACGGCGACGGATATAACGACCTGGCGGTGGCTGATTCCTGGTTTGATGACGGGCGAACTATCGGGAAGGTTTACATATGGTTCGGTGGACAGCCCTTTGACACCGTTTGCGATGTGATGATACAGGGACCTGACGGTCCCGGGTATTTCGGCGGGGCGATTTGCGGCACTGGAGATATCAACGGCGATGACTATGACGATTTCATGATCGGTGCACCAAACTATAACGGGGATGGCTTAGTATTTCTATATCACGGCGGCAACCCGCTAGATACGTTACCACATATGACGTTGCGATCGCCACTCGGAGGGGATGACCGTGATTTCGGCCAGGGAATAGTGGTAGGTGATCTAAATGGCGACAGCTATAACGACTGGGCTATAAGGTCTAAGGGCTCGGTGGCTAAGTTGTACGTCTACTACGGCCCTGACTACCAGGATACGATCCCCGACAAGACTATCTATGGGCATAATTTGAATTATGGTGCCTACGGTCTCCTGATCCACGAGCTGAATGGAGACCAGTATGATGATCTGGTGGTGGGAGCGGGTGGAGCCTTTGAAGGCCGCTGTTACATCTACTGGGGGGCGGACACCCTCAGCGATACCTGGCAGTGGGAGGACACGACTAGAGGACCTTTCTCCGCAGGTGACATCAATGGAGACGGGTTTGAGGACTTGCATACTGATATGGGCATCTATCTGGGCCCGGTTGATGCGGATACCCTACTGGACTACTACTTTCCGCCGGATGGGATATCAAGGCACGAAGGCGCAACAGGCTACTTCAACGACGACAGGTTTGCGGATCCTCTGACCGTTGCATCTCACGTTTGGCCCGGGACCCACTTGGCCATGTACTTAGGCTCTACTGACTTCGACCTTGAAGTAGACTGGGAGGACAATAGGGACTGGGGCTTTGGATGGCCGAGCATGTCTATCAACCTGAATGACGATGTCGTGGAGGACTTCGTTACCGCCTCCTGGGGTGGTGGGTATGGTCGGATATGGGTCTATGGGGGAGACACTACGACTGTGACAGATGTGGAGGATAGGTCAACTCACAACCTCCCTTCTGCCTTCTCTCTGTTGGCGTATCCGAATCCGTTCAACTCCAGCACGGTCATTCGGGTTGAGGCGCCAGCTGGTTCAGATATCTGCATCTACGATCTGACAGGCCGTCTGGTACGGTCGTTCAAACACGAATTAGCGTATCCTCAGAATATCCGTTGGGAGGGGACCGATACGTCAGGTGGGCAAGTTTCCTCTGGAGTGTACTTTGTCACGCTTACAGACAAGTCAATTAAGCAAAGAATCAAGTTGGTGCTCCTGAAGTAAGAAGCAGATAATCATTGGTGGGGTTGTGGGCAGGAGAAGCGCTTATGGTGTGCGCGGATGGATAGGGTGGTCTGAGTATTTAGGCAGTTGCCTTCTTGGTGGCCTTTTTGGCTTTTTTGGTCGTTGTTTTCTTGACCGTTGCCTTTTTCTTTACAACTCGCTTGGTGGTTTTAGCAGCGGCTTCGGCGGCCGTTCGCGCCGTGGAAAAAGCCGCCTGCAGATTATAAGCTCCAGTTTTTCCCTCGATGTCCAGGATCTCCCCGGCGAAGTAGAGTCCTTTGACAAGTTTCGATTCCATGGTGTCGATGTCAACCTCCGAAAGGTCCACTCCCCCGGAGGTTACCAGGGCGTCCTGGTAGGAGCCGCTCCCGGTGATGTTGAACCTCATATCCTTCACTACTATCAGGAGCGCCTTTTTCTCTAGGCTGGAGAGGGCGAAATAGCCTTTATAGACCCGGGCCCCGGAGAAGCGACCCACCACCGGAATCATCCTTCCGGGGATGAAGGTGTGCAAGAGATCCCCGACGCTGACGTTCAGACCTTTCTCGGCTTCAGCTTTGAACCACTCCTCCAGATGTTCCCGGGGGGTGTCGGGCTTGAGGTCCAGGCTGATCTCGACGCTCTTTGACTCCGACAACAGACGATTTACCTTTCCGCTCATTGCCAGAATAGTCGGCCCCGCAATGGCGCCGGAGACAAACTTCACCTTCCCGAAAACTGACTCTTGTCTCTCCTTGTCGACGAAGAGGGTGAGCTTAACTTTCTTGAGGACGGCGCCGGGGAGCTCATTTCCCAGCTTCTCCAGGGTTTTGAGGGGAACCAGGCCGGGAAAAGTGGGGATGATATTGTGTCTGAGTTTCTCGGCGAAGGAGAGCCCGTCACCGGTGGAGCCGGTCTTCGGCCTGGCCAAGCCGCCGGTGGTCAGGATCACCCGATCGTATTTGGCCTCTAAGTTATGAGCCACCAAGCCCTGGATCTTCTTTCTAGAGACGAGCAAATCCTGAGTCTTGGTGGATATTTTTACCTCGACGCCTCTTTTCTTCAACTCATCCGAGAGGAGGTTCACCAAATCCTCCGGTTTTCCCGTCTCCGGCAGGAAGCGGTCCTCAACGCTTATAGATTTTAGCCCCAGCTTCTCCAAGTAGCCGATCCAAGCCTGGTTGGAGAAACGGATCAGCGCCGGGTAGAGGAATTCTCCGCCTCGGGAGAAACCCTCCACCAGTTGCTCGACGTCCCCGCCATGGGTGTAAGCGAAGTCCTCCGTCTCCAGCATGAGGAGCCTTTTGCCCAGGATGGGGTTTTTCTCATACAGTGTCACTCTAGCCCCACACTCGGCGGCGGTGATGGCAGCCATCATACCGGTTACACCTCCGCCGACAACGGCAACCTTAACGGTCATAACGATACTTTCTTTCTGACTTTGGGTTTGAGCTTGCGCCCTACTCGGATGAGAGTATAAACATTCACCGCCTCCAACGCAAACACTTTTTTTAAGATTTTTCCCGTGGAAGGGACGAGGCTCAGCGAGAGATTTTCGCTTCGCTTGCCTCTCAGTATTACCTCGACCTTTCTTGGGTAATGTCGAGCGCTGACCTGAACAAGTGGGTCTCCGTGTTCAATTCCACGTCACCTGAGTGCAGCAGTCGGCCGTTACCACGACTGGACCGGTTTCAATTCTTGACAAAAAAACAAGAAGGATTATATCTGCACCAGGAGGGATATTCCTAGTCCTCTAAGATAAATTCAAGGAGCTGAGTTGAGAAGAGCTGAACTCAGCTGGCTTCACATAGGGTGGAGTTGGCTATCGGGGTCTTGTGCGGTGGACTGAGATAGAGATCGGCCAACACAAAAATAGTGGGGGAAGTCCACCTGAGGCGGACGCCGGAGACGGATCCTTCGGGTTATGAGCCCGTTTTTGAGCCCAGACTACAGAAAACACCAGACACTAACAGGCAATAATAGCGATAACTTAGGTTAAGCCATTTGTCTGGTGTTTTCTTTTGTTTTCTCTTGTTCTGTTAGAAAATCGTTAGAAAGCTATTACTCTTAAACAGACATTCTAATTAACTATGAAATAATCAGATTTATGATGGAAGGTGCATCACATAAAAAAGATACCCGTACGAATTAGAGTACTTTCTGAAGATCTCAATTTCTTCTTGCGAGGCATCGAGGAATTTAATGGCTTGCTTATCACCCTTATACTTCCCGCGAAGAATAGAAAGTTTTTTCTCGATGGGAATATAATAGTCATCCATCCAGGCGGTATCAGGAAGAACAAACCTGTCAATCAGTTCATAACCTGATCTTTTTATGATGCTCTCGTTTTCATCAATCTTTTTCATATCAGGGTAGCCTTCATTGAAAAAGGTTTCGGCTTCATTAGGCGGGTCGTCGATAAGCCAGGCAAGCTCGCTGATAACCAGATAACCGCCCGGTTTCAAAAACTGTTTCCAATAATTCAGGCCTTTTTCAAACCCGATTATGAAAATCGCACCTTCAGACCAGATGACATCAAAGCTTTGCTTTTCAAAATCCATATCAGCCATAGACTGTTTTGTGGTAATGATTTTAATATCGACATTCTCGGCCTTAGCCCTTTTTTCTACTTCATCAAGAAAGAGCTGATGAGTGTCTAGGGCGATTACAGTGCCGTGAGTTTCTTTCACCAGTACTATTGTCTGTCTTCCAGGACCACATCCAATATCAAGTATTTGTGGATCTTCCGGTAAATCCTGGATCATACGCAACGCTTTTAGAGTTGATTTATTATCCCCTGGCCCTTCTTGAGGAAGACCAGAATGTAATTCCCAAAATATCGCCATTGATTGCAGCATAAAGCCGTTAAAGATTCTAACTTGAAAGATAATACGCGTTCTTTAATTGCTCAATAAAAACGTATACGACGCGGCTCCTGATTTTATGGTTATGGCCCTGCTCAAACATCCAAACCCAGACACTAACCGAAAATAATAACAACAAGTTAGCCAGATTTCGGTGTCTGTAGTTTTCTCTTATCATCTGCTGTTTTGGCTAATTCTGTTAGAAAACTGTTAGAGAGCGGTGCCCGCCAACGTGGACTTGTGTTGGCCATTATCTTTAGTTGAAGGCTTGGATTATTGATGAAACCAATCCGGACAGGGTTTGGTTCCCTCGGCACCGACCTTCGGGTTATGAGCCCGACCCGGCCAGAGGCGGGCGCCTGCGGCGGACTCCACCCCGCGCTATGTCTCTCAGATGTTCCCTATACACAAGTTAAAGTTGAAATCAAAATAGCGGGGGAAGGATTTGAACCTTCGTCCTTCGGGTTATGAGCCCGACGAGCTACCTGACTGCTCCACCCCGCGTTCTTTCGAAGTCCAATATAGATATCGGCCTGACTTTGTCAAGGGATAACGGAGGTAATTTTTTCCGGCGAATGAGAGCTGGAGACTTCTCCGTTTTTCCAGGTGTACAATTGGGATTCCCAGGATGAGGACGTTCTGTATCGTTGCTCTTTTGAGAATCTCCGGGACAGAGGCCAAAATGGTCTTGACTGTAGTCTGTGGCATCTTTATTTTGCCCTTGGCCTGAGCGGAGAACGGATCTGATTCACCATTTGCGAGTTTGGCCCAGGCCGGTCGCGCCTTTAGCTCAGCTAGGCAGAGCAACTGACTCTTAATCAGTGGGTCGGAGGTTCGATTCCTCCAAGGCGCATGTGAGTCTCCTGAGGTCAGCGAGTTAGGAGCTTGCTGACCTCTGATTGTTTGTGGTGAATGTGTGTGGAATACGCTTGTGGTCTTTGAGAGCTGAAATAATCCATCGTCAGCGTAAATCCTCGCCGCGTGAAAGATCTTGTCGTCGCCAGTTTGACAGTATTTCTGGAATCATTTTCGGATTAGCGATGGTGTGTTTCCTGATCATTCGGGTCGATAAGACTCTTGAGGTCGAGAAGTCCGGGAGAGCACCACTGGCGGGCGGAAAAAAAGTTGATTTTTCAAAGTGGGGATTTATATTGATGCAACCTGGAAAACTATAGATACTCACGAGGTTTAAGTCTTGTCCAACAGCGACGACAAATACGGCCGACGGCGTATCAAGAGAAGAGCCCTCATCCCTCCGGCCCCGCCCGAGGCAGAAGAGGGGGAGACACCGACCGTCGAGGAAAAAGAGGCCAGCCCGGGAGGATTCAAATCCCCGGAGCCGCAGCCACAGGCGACCCAACCCCCGACGGAGACATTGACGAGGGAGGTGGCAGAGAGGGAGAGAGCACCGAGAAGAGAGGTCAAGCCTCAAGCTCGACGTTTCCCGAGGGAGAAGCCGAGAGAGAGAAAACCGAAAGAACGGCCAGAACGGAAAAGGGTTTCAGGCCCGAAGAGAGCCAGAACAGAGAAGGTGAAGGTGTCGGTGGTGGTGCCGGCTTACAATGAAGCCGAGAATATCTTCCCCCTGATGGAACAGTTCAACACCATGTTCCGGGAGGTGAGGTTCACCGGTGAGCTGATCTTGGTGGATGACGGCTCCAGCGACAGAACTTACCTCAAAGCCAGCCAATGTCAGAACCGTTACCCCTTCCTCAGAGTCCTGGCACACAAAAGGAATCGAGGTTTGACGGCGGCCCTGGAAACCGGTTTCAGCGACGCCAGAGGGGAGATCTTCGTCTTCTATCCGGCAGACTTGCAGTATCGTGCCGATGACATCCCGGCCTTGATTGAGAAAGTCGAGGCTGGACACGATATCGTCACTGGGTGGAGGCAGGGGAAATACGGACTCAAGAGGTTCGTGTCAGCCATTTATAATTTCTCCTGCAGGCTGCTCTTTAACCTCAAGGTCCACGACCTCAATTCTGTCAAGGCTTTCAGGAGGGAGGTCTTCGCCGACATCCCCTTGAGGAGAGATTGGCACCGTTATATCGCGGTCTTGGGAGAGGATAAAGGGTACAGGCTGGGGGAGGTGAAGGTGAGGCTCTATCCCCGAAAACACGGCAAATCGAAATTCGGCACCTCGCGTATACTCGTCGGCTTTTTCGACCTGTTGGCGGTGAAACTGCAGTTGACCTTCCTCAAAAAGCCGATGCTCTATTTCGGGACCGTGGGCAGTGTATTGACTCTTCTGGGGGTTGCAGTGGGACTCCTGGCGCTGTATTTTCGCTTTTTCCTCAATGAAGGCTACCGCCCGCTCCTGTATCTGGTGATTCTCCTGGTGTTGGGAGGGCTATCGCTTTTCGTCTTGGGATTTCTGGCGGAGGCTATCACCTCTCTGCGGGAGGATCTTGAACGCTTCGTAAAGAAATAGCTTGCTCTCATGAAAGGGATTATCGACTTGGGGAGTTTTCAATAGATCCAATCTAAGTTGTCAAGCAGCAGTCGGGACCTCGAAGTCCCGATATTCATATTAGCTTTGAAGGTTTTATTCCTGACTCACAACTACATCAGATACCCGGGCGATCACGCCGGAGGGTTTCTGCATCGGTTGGCGAAGCATCTTCTCGATAAAGGCGCGGAGGTGACAGTGCTTGCTCCCCACTATCCGGGGAGACCCTGTTTTGAAATCATCGACAGGGTCAAAATCTACCGTTTCCGTTATGCTCCGGAGAAGCTTGAGAGGATCGCTTACACCGGAGAGATGGATCAAGTAGTGTCAGGGAATCCTGTCAATTTCTTGCTCTTCCTCTCCTTTATGCTCTTTTTTGTCTTCAAGGGCGTGCAGTTGACTTTCACAGAGAGGATCGATGTCTTATCGGCACAGTGGTGGGCCCCGGCGGGGCTGGCCAGCTACGTGGTATCGCTTTTGACGGGAAAAGGATTCGTGGTTACCACTCACGGAACCGATGTGCGGTTGCTTTCAAGATCGAAGACGGTGAGATGGATTGCCGGACCGGTTTTTCGAAAGGCAACCCGTGTTACCGCTGTCTCCAGTTTTCTGAAAGAGGAGCTGCAACGACATCTTTGTCTGGAGGCGGAGAAAATCCAGGTCCTGCCGATGCCACCAGGTGTGGCGAAATTTCAGGTTCGGCCCCTGCCCCAGAACGAAACCAAGGTAATATTGAACATCTCTCACTTCATCCAGCAAAAGAGACTGGATGTTTTCATGGAAGCCTGCTCCAGGCTCAGGGAGAGAGGCTACCGCTTCAAAGCTCTCTGCGTGGGAGGCGGTTCTCTGAGGAAGAAGCTGGAGAGGCAAATTGCAGACTTGAACCTCACCAACCCTGGTCTTCGAGATTCTGTGGAGTTGTGGGATGTCGTCTCTACAGACCGTATTATTTCTCTCTACTACGATTGCGATGTATGTGTTCTTTGCTCGGAGAACGAGGGCTTCGGTCTGACTCTGGTGGAGGCGCAACTGTGTGGCCGACCGGTTGTCGGCACGGACTCCGGCGGTATCCCGGACATAATTCAGGACGGGGTGACTGGACTTTTGGTTCCCGTGGGTCAGGCCGGGGCGCTGGCAGACGCCATCGGGAAGATCCTGGGTGACCCCGAACTGGCCTCAAGGCTTGCCCTTCAGGGTGCAGAATCTTCAGCGAAGAGGTTCAATCCCGAAACCTTGGCGGCGCTTTACCACTCAATTCTAAGCCGAACAGCAGGGGAACGAGAACAGCGGTGAAGAGGAAAATCGGTTACCTGGTTCAAGTTCTCATCGTGGGGCTGATATTCTTCTTCCTCATCAGGAACCTTTCCGGTAACTGGGAGCTCGCAAGGGAGAGCTTGGGTAAGTTCAAACCGGTGCCACTGGTTCTTTCGGCGATATTCTTGGGTTTGGGATTCATGTTATTGGTGAGGATCTGGACCCTGATATTGAGAGGAACCGGTGAGAAGCTCCCCTATGCGGCTGCATGTAAGGTCTGGTTTGCATCCAACATGGGCAAATATCTCCCCGGCAAGATCTGGCAGATTCTGGGGATGGTTTACCTAGCTGAGAAGAAAGGAATTCCCAAACTGAAGTCTTTCTCGACGGCAGTTGTGGCTCAGTTTTTTTCTGTAGTATCGGGACTCCTATTAGCGGCTATCTGTTTTGGCTTTCACTGGTATCCGGAGCTTCCGGGTTGGGGTGGGTTGATCCAGATTGTTTCAACTGTATTGATTTTGGTGTGTTTGGTCTTTATTTTTGCTCCCAAGACTCTGGAGAGTAGCTTGAATCTCCTTTTGCGCTTGTTGAGAAAGGAAACCGTGGAGTTCTATTTTGACACTAGGAAGATCATCACATATCTGTTCTGTTATGGACTTAGCTGGCTTCTGTTTGGAGCGGGCATCTTTTTTTTTGCGGCCGGAATAACCGAGGTGGTTCCGGGATTCCTCTGGAAGGCTACCGGAGCTTTTTCCGGGGCGATGATTCTGGGGTTTCTGGCAGTGATCGTTCCCGGGGGGCTCGGGGTCAGAGAGGGGGTATTGGCATTTCTGCTCTCGAGCTCTATGCCTTTACCTGTTGCCACTCTGGTCGCACTCTTATACCGCTTGTGGTTCACTTTGGTGGAGGTGGTTCTTTTTGGAATCTCCTTCCTGATTAGAGACTAAGGTCTGACAGAACCGATGGTTGCTAAAAGAAAAGTCCCAAGGAAGATCGAGTCCCACAAGGGGAAGAAGAAGAGGGGCTGGCTTCAGAGAGTTGAGGAAAGCAGATTCTCGACGTTTCTGCCGAGCTGCTTATTTCTGCTCTTGACGGTGCTGCTCTTTCGAACGTTTATTTTTGGTGAGGGTTTCCTCTTTGGCACTGACACTTTGGAAGCGGGGATAATGTTCCGCGGCTTCTACGCCGATTTCGTCAGGAGCCATCAGACCCTGCCTCTTTGGAACCCATATCTTTTTGGAGGGTTGCCCTTCATCGACGCTATGCACGGAGACACCTTTTATCCGTTAGCCTCTCTGCAATTCCTTCTCCCTCTGGAGAAGGCATTGGGGTACAAATTAGTCATAACTGTCTTTTTAGCCGGCGTTTTCACCTATCTATTCTTGAGGCAATTGGGTCTGTCCCGCTGGGTGGCGACTTTCGGAGGTTGCGTCTACCAGCTCTCCTCAGTCCTGGTCTCGGCCGTCTATGGTGGACACGATGGGCGGATGTATGTGACCTCCCTTTTACCGCTCTTGCTTTTCACGCTAGATCGTGCGCTGAGGAGGAAGAGAATATTTGACTATCTCTATTTCGCTCTGGTCTTTGCTCTCTTGATCTATGCCAACCATCCCCAGTTTGCATATTTTGCGATGTGGTTGACAGGCGCCTATTTCGTTTTCGCATTGATCCTTGATTTCCTTCAGAACAGAAAGTGGCTTCCAATCCTGCGACAGACTCTCCTGTTTGTCATCGCATTGGCCATTGGGCTCTCGGCATCCTTGGTTCAAATCCTTCCGGAATACCTTTATCTCAGAGAACATTCTCCCAGATCCGAGGGGGGGCGAGGATACGAATTCGCCTCCTCGTGGTCACTGCACCCGGAGGAGGTGGTGGATCAGGTGGTGCCGGGCTTCTCCGGTTACAACGTCTGG
>JAUWHO010000008.1 GCA_030605835.1 Candidatus Zixiibacteriota bacterium
CACCTCCCGGTCGCGCAAGCTATTCTCTGACTCCTGTAACTTCTCCTCTGACTCCCTCAACTTCCCCCGGAGTTGCTCCGATTCCGCCTTTGCCTGCCGCAGTCTCTCCTCCGATTCGCCCGATTTCGTCTCTAACTCCCGCAGTTTAGCCTCCCGGTTGCGGAAGTTCTTTTCAGACTCCTTTAAACTGCCCCGTAATTCTTGGAGTTGAGCCTCCAACTCCCCTAACTTCTCCTGCGACTGCCGCAAACTCTCCTCCTGCTCCCGCAGCGTCTCCTCGGACTTCTGTGACTTCGCCTCCAGCCGCTGCACCTCCCCTTCTGACTGTCGCAGCTTTGCCTCCCGCTCCTCCGACCTCACCTCCCAGTCGCGCAAGCTATTCTCTGACTCCTGTAACTTTTCCTCTGACTCCCTCAACTTCTCCTGGAGTTGCTCCGATTCCGCCTTTGCCTGCCGCAAACTCTTCTCTGATTCGCCCGATCTCGTCTCCAACTTCCGCAGTTTGGCCTCCCGGTTGCGGAAGTTCTTTTCAGACTCCTGTATACTGCGCTGCAATTCCTGGAGTTGAGTCTCCGACTGCCGGGATTTCTCCTCCCACTCCCGGGACCTCTCCTCCAAGCCCTGCAGTTTCTCGTTCAACTGATGGGAGTTGGCCTCTGAGTGTCTTAACTTCTCCTCCGATTCCTGCAGTTTCGCCTGCAGCCCCTGCAATCTGCCCTTCCACTGCGCTAGTTCCTCTTGTGACTGCCGCAGGTTCGCTTCCCAATCCTGCAAGCTCTCTCTCGACTCCTGCAATTCCTCAACCAGCTGCTGCGATCTAGCCTCCGACTCCCGCAGCTTTTCGTCCATCCCATTCAACTTCTTCTCTGACCCGCGTAGTTTCCCCTGCCGCTGCCGCAGTTCTGCCTCCGACTCCTGCAACTTCTCCTCCCGCTCGCGCAACTTCGCCTCCCACTTCCCCAACTTCCCCTCCGACTTGCGCAACTTCCCCTCCTCTTTGCGCGACTTCTCCTCAAGTTCCCGTGACCTGACTTGCGACTCCTGCAGTCTCTCCTCAGACTGCCGCAACTTGCCCTTCAACTCCTCCGAGTTCACTTCCCACTCGTGCAGCTTCCCCTCCAATTCCCGCAACGTCTGGTACGAGTGCCGCAATCTAACCTCTGACTCCCGAGATCTTTCCTCTAATTCCTGCAAGCTTCTCTCCGACTCCTCTGACTTCTCCTCCCACTTGCGTAACCGCCCCTCCGATTCCTGCAGCCTCTCCTCTGTTTGCCGTAACTTGGCCTCCGACTGCTCCAACTCCCTCCCCAGTTCCCGGAGCCTCTTGCTGGACTCCTCCAACTTGGGCTCGGACTCCCTCGACCTCGCCTCCCACTCCTGCAATTTCTTTTCTGAGTCTTGCAGCTTCTCCTTGGATTCCTGTGACTCTCTCTCCAATTCCTGCAACTTCTCCTCAGATTGCCGCAACTTGACCTCCAGCTCCTCCGAGCTGGTCTGCGATCCCCTCTCCTCGGAGAGGGGCCGTCCCACCCAGAGGAACCCCAGCGGCTGTCCGAATTCACTCTCAAGAAGCGAGATGTTCATCTCCAGCGGGAGCTTAGTTCCCTTCTCGGCGATCAGGGTCAATTCCAAGTCCGAGATTCGCCCACGTTTCAAGACCGCATTCTTGGTCTCCTCGATTTTGTCAGCATCTTCGGGGCTTATGAAATCGTAAATGCTCTGTTCCTCACTCTCCTCAGGTTTCAAACCCAAAAACTCCAGCGCAACGCGATTTATGTCAACGATTTTCCCCTTGGTGTCAGTAACTACGACACTCTCCGGTATGGCCTCAAAGATCTCCTTCAGCCGCGTTTCCGAGATTTTCAGTTTTCCCTGGGTGTCCACCTCGGCGGTAACATCCCTGGCGATTCCCATTGCACCGATTGTCTTCCCGGTTTCGTCCTTCAAGGGAGCGTAACTGCTGAAGTGCCAGCGGTAATCTCCATCTTTGTGCTTGACTCGGTAAAAACCGGATGTTTTTGTTGACCTTCCCTTCAAACAATCCTGAAAGGCGGTCTGGGGAACTCCGAGATCCTCGGAGTGAATGATCTGTTGAAAGCCACTGCCCAAAAGCTCTTCCGGCTCATAGCCGATGGAGTCAAATACCTTCCCGCTTAAGGAAGTGAAACAGCCGCTAGTGTCCAGTTCAAAGAGAATCTCATCAACATTCTCAAGCAGGGCACGGTAAGGCAATTCGGACCCCTGGGATCGGGAGACCAGTTCGCTATTCTGGAGACAAGTTCCAAGAAAATAGCCGACGGTCTCAAGGAGATTCTCGTCCTCAATCGGTAAACCTCTCTCCTTGGTGCTCAGAACCACGATCACCCCGAAAACCTGCTCAGGAGATCTCACCGGGGAGGCAATCAGGGAGTGGCATCCCCCCAAAATGGAAAAATCCTTTGTCCCGGTGAGAGTTGAGACCCCGGGGCGAGAAACCGCCTTTGCAAAGAATTTCCTGCCCTCGGCGTTGCAGAAAAGCATCTGCAGGACTCCCTCCGAGACCGGGCTGAATATCTGCCAGGCGGATTTATCTTCACCAAGAAGACAGATTCCACCGGCCTTCTCCCCCAGGATGTCCAGGAGACGTCCCACCGCGGTTCTCAAAACCTCCCCTTGAGCTGCGGGGTTGTCTCCGACCGCGGCCACCTCCTGGAAGGCCTGAAGCGCTCTCAACAAGGGAGAAGTCGTAGAAGCAGTGCCTTCTTCGGAATTGGAATTCTTCTCGGGCGATGACATCTCTATGAGTTCCTCCGTTAAGGGTCAGTTATTCTATCGACTTCGTAGGATGAAACTTTCATCTCCATAAGGCAAAAGCCCCCATCTGACGCCGGAGCCCGGCTCACGAGTGGTTCGGTAGAGGGTTAAAAGCGTTAACCTCTTTAATAATCATACAGGGAGCCTGCTCCCCTCCTGGGTCAGGATAAGACCTCTTCAGGAACTCCAGTTCTCACCTGGGGAATTGCTACTCCTCTAACTCTCGTTGCACTCACGGAGGACTCTCGAAGAAGCTCCACGCCTGAAGCTTTCTCAGCTCCGTGGCTAGGAACGGCACCAAGCGGAGAACCGCCACTGTACCAAGGCAACTGACATTGATCGCGTGGTTCCGCTGTGCCCACGGATGCGTATACTGCTATGGTAATCCGAAGATAGAGGCGTGAGCCTTCACGTTCTCACCTTTGGCCAGAACCTCTCCACTATCGCTGAGATATGCTCCATCTTCACCGGCTTTTCCAAAATCCCGGCGGCTTTCGAGATGACCTTTTCCCGTTCAATGGGGACGGCGTAACCGGTCACAAACACGAAGGGGAGCTCCGGCCACTTTCTTTGAGCAACTTCGAAAACCCCGAAGCCATCGAGGTCGGGCATATAGATATCGCATATGACGAGACCGAACTCCCCCCTCTCCAACCAGCTCACTCCCTCCCTGCCGCCGGCTGCAGTCGCCACCTCAAATCCTAACTTCTGGAGCATCTCCCCCAGTGCCTCCCTGATGATGACCTCATCGTCGATGACCAGAATACGTTTGGGAAGCTCACTTTTCGACCCCTCCAGAGAGCCGTAGAAATCCAGGATTCTGTCCCGGAGGTAGGCTTTCGTTTTGACGGAGGTGATGTGCTTCAATCTCAGCACCAGATCGCTAAGACGTTCGGTCAGCTCAACCACCTGTTCCCAATGCTTGTGGTTGACCTCCCCCAGAGTGGACATCTCCCCCAGAAGTAAGAGTCCCTGAATCGGCTGGGAGAATTCGTGCGCGATGGCACCGGCCAAATCCCTCACCGCCTCCAGCCTCTTGGCCTCTATGCTCTTTCTCTCCAATTCCCGCCTCTGGCTGACATCGAGGTACACCAGAAGTCCACCCGCAACCTCCCCCTCCAGACTGAAGCGTGGCACTCCGATAACATCGAACACTCTCTTGTCGCCGGCATCAGCGAAGGGGATGGCAACGTTCCGAGCTTCGAAGGACTTACCTTTGAGCAGCTCAGAAAGCCTTTTGTTGAGAGCGGCCTTTACGTTCGGAGGATAGCTGAGGAAATCCTTTCCCAGATAACTCTCCCGGGAGGTCCCTGGAGATTCAAATTGCTTCAAGTGCCATTCGTTGACGTCCACCACTCGACCTTGCAGGTCTATGAGGATCACGGAGGCCGGGAAGGTGTTGAATATGTTCCGATATCTTTCCTCCGATTCCCTCAACTTTCTCTCCCACTCCCTCCTATCGGAGATGTCTCTCCCCACCCAGATGAACCCTAGGGGTTCTCCGGACTGACCTCTGAGAAGGGAAATGTTCATCTCCGCTGGGAATCTGATCCCCTTCCTGGTGATGAAAGTAAACTCCCGGTTGGAGATTCGCCCATATCTTAGAACCGCAACCCTGCTCTGTTCGATTTTGTCAGCATCCTCCGGGCTTATGAAATTGTAAAAGCTCTGTCCCCGAGCCTCCTCGGGCTTCAGGCCCAAAGTGTCAACGGCGACATGGTTTAGGTCAACGATCTTCCCCTTCAGGTCGGTGACTATGATCCCCTCCTGCATGGTCTCGAAGATCTCCTTGAGCCGGGTTTCGGAGATCTTCAGTTTCTCGCGGGTTTCCATTTCTGCAGTGACGTCCCTGGCGATTCCCACTCCACCGATAATCTCCCCGGGGGCATTCCTCAGAGCGCTGTAGCTGGTGAAGTGCCAACGGTAGCCTCCCTCCCTATGTTTTACCCGGTAGAACCCGGAAGTTGCTCCTGACCCTCCTTTCCTAACGTCTTCGAAAGCCGCCACCGGGATTCCGATATCTTCAGGGTGGATGAGCTGCTGGAAGTTGCACCCCAGTAACTCTTCAGGCTTATAGCCGATGGAATCATAAATCCTCCCGCTGAGGAAGGTGAGGCCTCCAGTGGTGTCAACTTGGAACAGAATCTCGTCCACGTTTTCGACCAGAGCACGGTAAGTCACCTCCGATTTCCGGAGCTTCGAGAGGAGTCTCTTATTCTGGAGGCAGACCCCCAGAAAATCGCCCGTGCTCTCAAGCAGCCTCGCCTCTTCGGAGGAGAACCGGCCCTCTTTAGGGCTGACGATAACCATCGCCCCGAAAAGCTCCTGAGGAGATCTTACCGGCGAGGCAATCAGGGATTTGAACCTCCCCAAAAAGGAAAGAGCCTCTCCTCCGGCAAGGATCGAGGCTCCGGAACCAGAGGCGATTTCGTTTAGGAAGCCTCTCCCCTCTGCGGAAGCAACTAGCCTCTCCAAAACTCCGGCGGAGGACTGGCTCGCCAGCTCCCACCCCGATTTGTCTTGATTCAGAAGACAGACACCACCAGTCTGCTCTTCAAGGATCTCCAGGAGGAATTCGACTGAGGTTTGCAGAATCTCCTTTCGATCCAGGGAGCTATCGGCGATGACGGCTATCTGGCGGAAAGCACCGAGGGCCTTCACCACCGGGGAGCTGAGTGGGGGAAGTTGCTGGGAACTCGAGTTCTTCTCTAAAGATGACATCTTCGTTGGCTCCATCGTCGAGGGAGTCAGTCATTTCGATGGACTCCACAGGGTGTACTTTCAGTTGGCGATGCTGGTGTGCATCGGAGAGTAGCTCAACTGCAATCGAGAAAGCCTTTTCGCGCGAGCGGTGATAGAAAGCTTGGCCCGCTTTTGGCAGGATATTCCTCTCGGCGGCGGCCTCTGAAGTTTCAGAGACGCCTGAGGGATATTGCATCTCCTAAGAAAAGGAGACTGGCTTTGCTATTCGGCAAATTCCCTTTTCTTGCTTTCCCTGAGTAGCCTCCCTGCTTCCTGAATGTCGGCTTGGTGCGATGAGGTAGCTCTCTTAGTCTCCTCTAAAATCCTCTTGTAGACCTCTTCCCGGTGAACAGGAATCTGAGTCGGGGCGGCAACTCCCAGGCGGACCTGTCTTCCCTGGATCCCCAAGACCCGTACGGTAATCTCATCCCCGATGGCGATGGCCTCGCCTGTTTTTCGTGTGAGTATTAGCAACTGTCAACCATCCAAGTTTAGTAGCGTGTACCTTTTCTCACAATCTCCAATATTTGAACGTTGCAGATCTCAGAAAAGTTCCCTTACCGGTTTATCGGGGTGTAATGCTCGTCAACAACTAGGTTTGGCCTCTTGTGACTTCAGCGCCCTTCTCGACTTCTCAGATAAAAGAGGCGCATTAATCCCACCCCGATATCCCCCATCAGTCTTGCAGAAAGGTAACGGCATCTCCCCCCCCGGGTCGGTGATCCCCATCACCACCCCATCTTCCAAAACCCGCTCCTTCAGTTTGATACACAGTTACTAACCTGATCTCCCTTTACTGCAGGACGTGGATGTTCTTCTTCTTGCACATGTCCCTGAGTACCTTTGGCCAGACAGTGACGCTACACTCTCCGAGATGCGCCTTCTTTAGCAGAAGCATGTATGTGCGGGACTGCCCTATGCCCCCGCCGATGCAGAGCGGGATCTCGTTATTTATGATCGCCTGGTGGTACGGCAACTTCAGGAAATCAAGCTGGCCGGTCATCTCCAGTTGCTTCTTGAGGGTGTCGGCGTTGACGCGGATACCCATGGAGGTTAGCTCGTGGCGACGTTTGGTGATCGGGTTCCAGACCAGAATATCGCCGTTGAGACCGTGCATAGGTCTGCCGTCCTCGGAAGCGGTCTCGGTCACCCAGTCGTCATAGTCCGCCGCCCTCATCTCGTGGGGGTAGCCATCCTTGAGGGTCCAGCCGATGCCGATGATGAAGACGGCAGGATATTCCTGCACGATCGCGGTCTCGCGCTGCTTGCGGGGCATGTCCGGGTATCTGTCAAGGATATCTTCGGCGTGCAGGAATGTAAGCTCATCAGGCAGATCGGGATATTTATCCGTCTTCAGCTGGGGGAAGAGGTCCTGAATATAAATCTCAGCGCCCTTGAGCACCCTCCAGATCTTCCTCACCACTTCTTTCATGTAGTCGAGACTGCGCTGCTCTTCGGTTATCACCAGCTCCCAATCCCACTGATCCACATAGGCGCTGTGATCGTGGTCGAGGAAGTAGTCTTTACGCACTGCCCGCATGTCGGTGTAGAGACCCTCGCCCGCCTTCATGCCGAACTGCTTTAAGGCCACCCGTTTCCACTTGGTGGCGGCCTGCACCACCTGAGCATCGACCGGGTGCTTGTCATAGTCGTTTGAGATGTGAAACCCGATGGGAGCACGTGAACCATCGCGGTCGAGGTAGTCGTTCACACCGCTCTCCACATCCACGATCAGAGGCACCTCAACCCGAATCAGATTGAGCTGCCTGGAGAGGTTCTCCTCGATATAGCCCTTTACGGCAGTGATCGCCTCCTGGGTCTCTCTCGGGTTCAGAAGAGGACTGTAATCCTGCGGCAGGATTTTCTCTAGTTCTTCATAATCGCCAATGCCAGGTCCAGCCAGGTCTGCCTTCTTATCCGCCATTCTTTCACCTCTTAGAAAATTCTTCAAGTTTCTTTTTCTTCACTTTTTGGGTATGTTTTCATCTACGATAATCTTATATTCTATTCAGCTCAGATTCTACGTTAAGCCCCCGAACGACAGTAGAGAAGGAAATACCGAGTTCGTCGGCAACGGCCTCTTGACGAGTGAGTTGCTGATGAGCATCCGACCCCACTTAAATCCCAGGGATCCCAATCGTTGTTTTCCACGCTGCGACTTCAAAATACTCTCTCCAATCAACAGGCTCCCACCGCTGGCAATACGGCAGTCTCGCTTGATTCGGTCAGCCTTCCTTTCTAACCGCCCTGTTCGAAAAGTCGAAATGATAATCACCGATTCCACAAAAAGCAAGTCCTTTTTCCCGAAAAGAGCGCAGGGGCCAAGAGAAACTGGATTTAGCAGATTGGCGCTGATCCAAGCGGCCTCTGCCAGGTTTTCCGAAGGATTCAGGTGATTCAACCGCTGAGGTGACAGTTGAGAAACGGCAACAGATTTGACTTGACAAGAGAGGATTGAAGCCGGTATCGTTTCTCAAATCGAGATAGCAGGGAATAAAAGCGATGTCCAAGAGGTTCCGGAGGTTTTTGATTGCATGCAGTTTGGCGACCCTCTTTTGCAGCCTCTCATGCACCCAAAGCCCTGAAAGTGGAAAGAAAGTCGTCACTTTCTGGCAGTTCTGGACCGACCCGGTCGTCAAGCCAACGCTCTTGGAGATAGTCGGGGAATTCGAAAAAGAGAACCCGGGTATAAAGGTGGAGATAACCGACCTGACCTGGTCGGAGGGACATCAGAAGATCGTGGTCGCCTTCGGCTCCGGAAACCCGCCCGATGTTCTGGAGCTGGGGAGCGATTGGGTGCCGGAGTTTTCATACAGAAACGTTCTCTGGGAGGTGACCAAAGAGGCCTCAGAAATCTCGGATGACTACCTGATGTGGGAACCGGTCAAACTTGGAGATAAGTATTTCGCCTTCCCCTGGTTTCTGGACACCAGGGTCATCTTTTTCAACAAGGATCTGATGAAAAGGGCCGGGCTTGCCCCTGAGTCTCCGCCGAAAAGCTGGTCGGATTTTCTCAACGCTTGCCGGAGAGTTAATGACCTCGCGGAAGATGTTTACGGCTTCGGCGCCAACTCCGCCGAGAGACATCGCCTGTATAAAAAATTCCTCCCCTTTCTGTGGTCAAATGGTGGGAAGGTCTTGAGCGAGGACGGAGAATCTCCGCTCCTTTCCAGCCCGGAAGCTCTGGAAGCTTTGGAGTTTTATCTGAAGCTGGTGGAAGTGGGCAAGCTCGACACCCAGCGCAATCTAGACGAGGCCTTTATGCGCGGGGAAGTCGGCTTCATCCTATCTGGGGGATGGCTTTTGAGGGAAATCCCCAGAGTGGCACCGAATCTGAATTACGGCGTGACCTTCATCCCCTCACCGGATGGAGCTGAGCCGGGAGTCTCTTTCGCCGGCGGAGAATATCTGGTCATAAGCCAGAAATCCCTCCATAAAGAGGAAGCCCTAAGACTCATAAGCTTTCTGATTAAGCCGGATAACGCCTTACTGCTCTGCAAAAGCATCGGCAGCGGTTTCCCGGCAGCGAAGGTCGCTGAGGAGGAACTCTATCATCGTGGTGATCCACACCTCAAGGTTTTCTACGAGCAGCTGAGAAACTCCCGTCCCTCGCCGGTGCACGCCAAATGGGTTTACATCGAGGAGATCATCGAAAAGACGGTGGAGCAGACGATGTACGGAAAGAAAACCCCGCGACAGGCATTGGAGAGGGCGCAGAAGGAAATAGAGGAAATCGTCTCTGGCGACTGAAGTCTGTAGTCGTGATGATTATACTCTGAGGCACAACCTCCCTACTGGTTGAAATCTTGAATCTTCAACGGAGCAAAGCCCACCTCACAACCTGGCTTTTCTTAACTCCCTGGATCGTCACCCTGCTTCTGTTCTGGCTCTACCCACTTCTGCACTCTCTTTATCTCAGTTTCACCGACTACAGCATCTTAAGTGGGGAGCCTCACTGGGTGGGCCTGGAGAATTTCAAAAGACTCTTTTCGGATGAGGATTTCCTGAAGGCTCTGGAGAACACCTCCATCTTCGTATTCGGAACCATCCCCTTCACCACGATTTTCGCCTTGATTCTGGCGGTGATCATCAACCGCAGGATTCCGGGAGCGGGGCTCTTCCGGGCCGGTTTTTTCATCCCCTCCATCACCTCCATGGTGGTCATGGCTTTGATCTTCACCAACCTCTACTCTGCCGGTGGTTATATCAATCTCCTGCTGAAGCTGACCGGTCTCTCCTTCCCCAAAGATGGCTGGCTGCATTCGGAGAGGGCCGCCTTGCCGGCCATTATGATCATGGACGTCTGGATTGCAGTCGGCTACTATATGCTTCTATACTTGGCGGCTCTGAAAAGCATCCCCGGAGAACTTTATGAAGCTGCGGAATTGGAGGGTGCCGGCGCTTTCAGCAGGTTCTGGCACATAACTCTACCGCATCTGCGACCGATGACTCTATTCGTGGTGGTCATCAACACCATCCGCTCCTTCCAGATATTCATCGAGATTTTCGTGATGACCAAGGGGGGACCCTTGAACTCAACCCTCACGGTGGTCTATTTCGTCTTCGAGGAGGGATTAGAGAGATTCAATATGGGATATGCCTCCGCCTGTGCCTACGTTCTCTTTGTGGTCATCGCCATCTTTTCCGCAATTCAACTGAAACTGTTCGGGCTGGGCAGAAGGATAGCAGATTAGGAAGTGAAAAAGCTCAGCAAATTGATGTTATCACTGCTTTTGATCGTCCCCTTGGCGGGAGCGCTCTTCCCCCTCTATTTCATGTTCATCCATTCGTTGAAGAAATCGGGGCTGGCAACTCTACAGTTGAGAGATTTGCTGCCAGTGGGGCTAACCTTTAACAATTACATTGACATCTTCTCTGCGGGACCCTTTGAGATCTTCATTTTCAACAGCGTAATCGTTGCTTTAGTTGTCACTCTGGGGAATCTTCTGTTCTGCACCATGGTCGGCTACGCTTTCGCAAGGAGACGTTTCCCCTTGAAAGAGCCGCTTTTCGCCTCCGCCCTTGTGATCTTGATGATTCCGGCTCACATAATAATCATCCCCATCTACATCCTGATAAACCGACTGGGATGGTATGACAGTTATCTGGCGCTGATCATCCCCTGGCTGGTCAATCCCCTGGGGATTTTCTTGATGAGGCAATATATCGAAAACCTCCCCGAAGAGATTGAGGAGGCCGCACGGCTGGACGGAGCTGGCGACTTCAAAATCCTCTTCAAGATAATAATGCCCCTCTCCAAACCGGCTCTGGCGGTTCTGGGGATTCAGATATTCTTGACCAACTGGAACTCCTTTCTCTTCCCGTTCATATTGACGGCCAGCGAGAAGATGAGGACGCTCCCGGTTGCGCTGGCTCTCTACCGCGGCTATCAGACCATCGACTGGCCCCACCTCTTCGCCGGCACGGCTCTCTCCGCTCTGCCGGTGATTCTGTTTTTCCTCGTTTTCCAGAAACAGATCGTATCGGGGTTGACCGCCGGGGCGCTGAAACAGTGAGGATCGCGTATCAGTTACGACCTTCTCTCTCTCCTCCTTTGGAGATTGTCACTCAAGTGTTGTAAGTCTCTGAAATTAGGGAAGTTGATTCGAAGTCGAAAGAGGTGTAAAAAGGTCTTGACACCGTCGGGCAGTTGGATTAACTTGGCCGAAATTTTGGAAGAGGAAGTTCGGATCTGCGATGTCTGGGCTTTTGGTCATCCTTTGAGTAAACGGATTTAACTTCTCTTCGATTGTCGACTTCGATACCCCCAACATCTCCGAGCGACCTGCTCTGCCCACTAAAGTTCTTGGCAGTCCATCCGATTAATATTTATACAGAGGGAGGGCAATTGGATGTCTTGCTTGCCCGGAGAAAAAGGTTTCAGTTTCTCTATACCCGCCACAGCTGCCTCAGAAAAGCCAGACGGGGGGGTGGTGCCTATGACCTGAATTCTCGGTCGTTGGAACTTTTCCAATTGGGGGTAAGGATCGTTTGGTAAAAGGAGTTAGAAAATGAAGAAGTACATTATTTCGATTGCGGTTGCATTTCTCGTAGTGGTCATTTTTGATCCCTCCCTGGGATTTGCCGGGACTCGCCACGCGCTGCTGGATTTCAAGTACCAGGGCAATAGCTACTACACACCTCGGGACTACTGCATGGTCTTTCTTTACACCAACCCCGACAGCGTCATCGCCTCGGGAAGAATCCTGGAGAGAAACGGAACTTACTACTTCGAGTTCGACATTATCGACGGTGAGGAGTTCGGCCGCGGCGATCTGCGCAACTATGTGAGGATATGGGCCTACACCGACTCGATTCGGGAGAGCAAGCATTTCACTCCGTTCTTGCCGAGTTGGACTGAACTTAATCTCGTGTTTCACTTCGGCGCTGACCCGAATTGTTACGGTATCGGGGGCGGCGGAAATCCTGGAGGTCCGTAGCTGTCTGGCGAGGGGAGCCCTCTTGAAAGGGCTCCCCTCAAAGTTGTTCACAACGTGAAGAGGAAACGGAAATGAAGGTGGTTCTCTTAGCTTCCCTTATGGCTTTCTTCACTATTGTCTGCGGATATGGTCTGCAGGCCGAGGCCCTTGAGCTTCTCTCTGGTTGGCCGGTCGAGTTTCAAGAGAAGAGCAACATGGTTCCAATCGGTCCCAAGATCAACTACTTCAGGGCTGACGATCAGGCCCACATCGTTTTCGCTCTTCCGGGAAGCGGCATCAGATGTTACAATCTTCGGGGAGAGTTGGAATGGGCAAAGGAATATAGCCGGGCGGTGTATGATGTCAGCATCTGGGGGAGGCTTGTGGCCTTCACGGAGACCGATTGGGATCAGCAAACCTTTTCAGTGCATCTTCTGAGCCTCTTGGACCTGGAGCAGCCTCTCGGCTGGCCCCGCTCTTTCCCGCTCCCCACAGGAACCTGCCCGGTAGCTATTACTCTCTACGATGTTAATGCGGACAACGCCCCCGAAGTTTTCTTCTCCCTTTATCATGATACCCTTGTTTACGGCTTGGACCGGTATGGTAATGCGCTTGCGGGTTGGCCGGTACGTTTGCAGATGGACTTATCGAAGGGGTATTCGCTCGCTGTTGGAGACATAGATAATGACGGAGAGGCCGATATCTTGGCGCTGGGCACTGAGAGCATCCAGGTCTTCACCTCCTCGGGAGAGATGAAGGCCGGTTTCCCGGTAAGGTGGTCAGAGGAGAGCTTCACCAATGTTGCTGCCCCGGTTGTCATGGACCTGGACGGAGATGGTTACCAAGAGATAATCGTTGCCACCTTCGGAATCGACCCTTACCACGGTACGGTTAGAGTCTATCAATGTAATGGCACAAATTTGTGGAACTACGAAATAGAGGCGGACTATTTCCACTCGCCGGTGGCGGTTTTCAGCTACAATGAGGTCACCTACATCGCAGTTGAGACCGGGCGAGGAAGACTGCACTTACTGAACCAGGAGGGGCAGCTGCAGCCTGGTTGGCCGGTTCAAAAGATCGGGCATGGTGACGGTCTGGCGGCAGTGGAGATTTATGGCGAGCCAACAGTGATCTCAGGCTGTAACCTGAATGTTAACTACGGAGGGGAGTTAGAAAGCTACCTGTATTTTCATACCCTGGACGGCACCCAATTGCCGGGAACGCCATTGAAGCTTAAAGGCTTCACCAACTTCGCAGTGCCAACTTTCTTTGATTCTCTCATGGTGGTAACCAGCTTTCGAATCATATTCCCCCAGCAGGAGGCAGTAAACTCCGTTCATCTCTTCAAGGGTGATTTCTCCGCCCACCACTGGCCGATGTACGGGCACGACCCACAGAACACCAACAACTACCATTCTCGAGAGGTGGAGGTGTCGGTGGAGGCCGAACCGTTACCTTTGCCTCAGGAGTTTGCTCTCTATCAGAACTACCCCAATCCCTTCAACACCAGCACCACAATTCAATACCAACTGCCACTCACCACTAACCACTCACCACTAACCGTCAGGTTGGAGATTTATGATTTGCTTGGTCGCAAAGTGGCAACGTTGGTCGACGGGAAACAGGGAACAGCAAACAGGGTACAGGGTATTGGGTCAGTCATCTGGGAGGCGTGGGAGGTATCTTCCGGAGTTTACTTCTACACGTTGACGGCGGGTAATACCTCCCGAGTGCGCCACATGACGGTGTTGAAATAAGCAATCAATCTTGGACCGGACAGCAACTAGAGGGGACTGAGGAAAGAATCCACGGTGTTTGCGCACCGACTCCAGACAGTTGGATTGTGCGTGCCTCTGTGAAGAGTTGCGTTAAAGCTTGACCGCTATCCCTAACCCATCCCTTATCGGAATAATTGAAGCTAATACTTCTTCAGACGCAAACAACTTGTGGTTGAATTCCAAGATCCCGCGGCTGGCCTCGTCGGGATCTTCTTCGAGAATCCTGCCGGACCAGAGTACATTGTCGGTGATGAACATCCCACCTTTTCTGAGGCGAGGTATCGCCAAATCCAGTGTCTCTGGATATTGCTCCTTGTCGATATCGTTCAAGATGATGTCGAAGGGTCCGTCGAACCGCTTTATGATATCGCGAGCATCGCCTACGTGGAATTCAACCAGCGACTCATAGCCGGCCCGTTTGAGGTAATCCAGCGCCCTGTGCTTGTTGTCCTCAGATCCATCGCTGCATATGATCTTCCCCCCTTTTACCAATCCCCCGGCAAACCAATAGGCCGAATAGCCGAATCCTGAGCCCATCTCGAAAATGCTTTTGGCTCCGGTAACGATTGCCAGCTGTCTCAAAAACCGCCCGACCAGAGGTCCGATGATGGGAAAGTCGTTGTCGCGAGCGTAGCGCTCCATTTCTTTGACAACGCCGCTGTCCTCTCCTCTGCTGGCATCCAGCGATATGATGGTCAAAAGGTAGTCGTTTATTTTCGGTTCAGTGATGTCCATAACTACTCTTCCTTTTTTGCGAATCTCTATCAAACACCTCACAAAGTCCAGCTGTTCCTCTCACCAGAGGTGTGACCGGTCACTTCTCGGACAATGCACTGTTGATGGCTTCCATCGCCGACAGGTAGAGTCCGTTGGAGTAATTGCTCAATATCTCCATCGCCGCCTTTCTATCCGTTCGATAGAGCCGAGTCGCAACCTCCTCCAGAGGTTTCTGCATGCCAAAGGCGCGCCTCTCCACCTCGTCTATCTCCGCCTTTACCACCGTGATCTTATCGCCATACTCGCTTTCAACCTTGTGACGGAAATTGCTGTAAGTCCAGAATACCTGAAGGGGATCGGCGTGAAACAGTGATTCGACCCACGCCCGGTAGGAACGTTCGGACGGCACCCCCACATCAGAAGCCCATCCGCCGGGGAATTTTGAAATGCCAAAATGAAAAGGATGGTAAAACGACAGACATGGTGACGCCAGGCAAACCCAGTAGACGATCCCGATGTCCAATGGCATGTCGCCGCGAAGCTGGACGACGAAACTGGTCTGACTACTGTGCCCGCAGATCGGTCCAAAACTCCCTTGGTGTGGGCATCCGGCCGATGAAAATCCATAAAACTCTGTCCCCTCATAGTGATCTCGCAGAATCCGGATGACAGCGGGCACATCCAGTTTTCTGTTTGGCTTGACCGAGAAAGGGAGTTTTTGGCCAAAGTCAAAGGAATCCGTGACATACCTCAGCCCCGCCCATTGACGACCTGTGTTGTTGGGGTCGGAGGCCGCCGAGGGATCAGAGTAGACAGCCGCGAAATCGAATTCTCCATCACTTTCATGGTCATACCAGCCCCGGGAAACGGCATATTCAATAATGTCCGGCGAAGCCAGGAAGTAGTCGTGATCCTCCAGGTCAACCTGGTGAACGGTATATGTGTTGGCGATCACGGCAACCTCATGATCTGGAACCCTCTGGGCCAGCCAGCGCTTGCCGTTGACGACACAAAAAAGCCAACCTTCCTCGGGATCGCTGATGATGTAAGTCCGTCCGGAGGAGTCGTAGCCAAACCGCCCTACCAGTTCACCCGCCAAGAGAACCCCCTGGCGCGCCGTCCTGGCGCGCTCCGCCACTAAGCGCCGCAACATATAGCTGATCCCGCCGTCGGTGAGTTCTGGACGATCTTCTCGTGAAGGGCACCTATCGGAGGTAATGCAGACGCCCCACTCGTTGACATAGCTGTCAGAGAAGACAAACCCCGGTATCTCCGACCATATGTAAGCCCAAGTCTCTTCGACCTGATCCAGTTCGCCGCCGCCTAAGAGCTTCACCTTTTCACCCGGTGAGTGTATTCTGCGGTCGATCTTGTAATGATTTACAATCAGCGGAGGCCCATCGTCTTCATTGTGACCCACCATCACATATCCGTCGACGGAGGCCTCCTTCCCTACGACAACGGCAAAACAGCCACCAGGGGCTTCTCCGATGGTGGCTAAATGAGGTAACTCGTCTGCAAAGGCGACGGTGCTGACGGCAAGGATAAGCAGCGTCGAGAGCAGAAATTTGCACTTGCTCATGGCAACCTCCTGTGAGTGTGGGTTGTCAAGCCAATTCGGGTCATTCGGGCAGTGAAAGCAAAACAGACCTTCGAGGTTTGCAGGCCCTCACTGGGGATTATCCCCAAGCCGAGAAGACACCAGAAATGGCCCTTGAGTATTGACATACTGCCGAGGCCGGGAGGCAGTACCCCTCCGGCTTTCTCCCTCGAACGGTCCGGTGGGTTCAGAGGGAACCCACCGGTGCTACTTCCACTCAGCGCTATCGGGTCCGTTGCCAATCAGAATCGGTCATGTAGTCGCTCAATTTCTGCCAGAGTGAATCGAGGGAACACCGCATCAAGACAAGGTCCTGTTTTGCGCCGCTGATATCTTTCACGTAATCGGTGAGTACGGCATCCTGATGGAACCCCAGCTTTTTGAAGATGTTTTGGGGTCCAACTTGCGGTCCCATAAACTCCACGATGATCTCCTCCACATCAATGGCGGCCGCAAGCCCATAAAGCTCTCGCGCCATCAGCATACCGAGCCCCTTATGCTGGAACGGGCGCGCCACGATCAGCCTTAATTCGGCAACGTGTTTTGTCCAGCCATGAGTCGGTAGATCTAAGGACCCGTCGGCTACGACTTGATCATCCACGACCGCCACCAACCGTAGGGTTCTGCCCGCTACCATCTCTTGGATTCTCTGTCGCAAAACTTCACGCTTGGTGACATCGACTCGAAGATAGGCTCTATCCTCTTCGGGAAGTGCCGTGAAGAAGGCAAAAGATCTGTCAATGTCATCTTCTCTCATCTCGCGAATGAGAACCTCGCTACCGTCCTTCAGTTTTACTCTCTTTTCCATCTCTTCATCCTATCCCTTCTGGAAAGTCATCAGCGGTCATCATCTCTTGCTCTCTAATCACGGATATTGTGAGCGGGAGATGCCGACATCTGCCCCGCTCCATCCTTAAGCAATGCACCTTATGATAATCACAGAGCAGGAATTCGACAATAGAAAACCTCCCCAAAAGGAGGGTTGAAATGTTTGGGTGCGGCGCAGGGACTCGGACCCCGGGCCGTCCTCTTCGGTTTCTGTGTACGAGAGCATCACGTACACGATGGTGTCTAGATCGATCACCTCGCAGACAACGTGATCCTGAGGATGCGGCACCTGCCAGCAGTTCTGTGGCGCATGATATAACAATCTAGCTCGCGAAGCAGATGCAATGTGCTCGTATGCGACGCGTGCTTTGCTAAGTGAAGAAATCCTTGTTCACCTCCACGCGCTCGAAGAGGTCATCACCGATCCAGTCCATAAACACTGACGGTCGGTGGGGGACTCCTCTGAGACGCCCGGCATAGATGAGATGGCATCGTTTCCTAGCTCTGGTCATACCGACCACGGCTTGGCAAATCTCATAGTCGGACGGGCAACGTGGATCGGCGGGAAGAAAGCGGTCATTGAATCCTACAAGGAACACATAATTCGCCTGCAGGCCCTTACAACCCATGAAGGTTGCAATGGTGACCCTGAAGTTGTCGTTCTGGCCGCTATCCTCTTCGGCCTCTCCGCCATCCGGGAATAGGGAGCTGGAGCTGGTTATGGCCGCGATAGGTTCTCTGAATGCATCCTCGAGCCACTTTTCCTCCGTCAAGTCGATCTCGGTGCCCTCTCTAATGCTACTCAAGATGCTCAGCGTCTTTTGGTGAAATTCCCTAATGCTGTGGGGTATCAACTGGATGATGGACGTGCCGCGATCACTAGAGAGGTCTACGATTCTTTGCCTGGTGCGTTGGCTCTCGAACTCCAGCAGGGCCCTCCAGGCTATCTTCGACTGGTCCCTGTCTAGCAGTTGGGCGAAACAGTCATACAACGACAAACTGCTATCCTGGGTTCTCCGATATTCGATTTTGGGGAACAGCTGCGACAGCACTTCGTGTATTCGTGGAAGTAGATCGCGTCGACCAGCGATAAGGAAGTCACACGTGTTCTTTTCGTGGACCGGGCGGTAGCCACTGTCCACGATCTCCTTCGTGGCGTGTCCTATGTACATACCCATATACGGCGCGTTCGGCTGGTCAACGCTACACTTCACTCCTATCAGCTTGGGATTATCCATGCTATCCTGATACTTGTCTGGCAAGAAGCAGGTTGAACGTTTGTCCACGCGATTGCGGAGGTAACCAGACTCTTGAGCCTTCTCGATTAACCGATTAGCCGCTTCGATGACAACTGACGGGCAACGTGAAGAGAATGGCAACTCGAAGTTAGCGAATTGGCTACTCGCATACTTCTGGCGCAGGAAATCCGGTGAAGCGTGCTTCAGTGTATATAGTGCTTGGTCGTCGTCGCCAACGATTAGGATTGGGCTCTTGTCGGCGAGAATGTCTATGAGTTCCACTTCCAGCTTGTTGAAGTCCTGATATTCGTCCACCATTATCAAGTTATAAGCGGGTATCCTATCTGGTTCCACGCGAAACACCTGGATGACTCTGTATACCATGTCATTGGGACTAACAGCGTCGTAATAATCTCCGCGCTGCAGGTAGAACTCAATCCGGTCTTCGCCTTCACTTAGTTGCTGGAAGGGGGCGTCCATATCACCGCATGGACCGCTGAGAAGATGAGCATCAGAGCTTATAATGCCTGAGAGCTTCGGGAAATAACTGAAGTTGTTTGTAATGCCCTTCACGGGAAGGCCGTGCAACAGCCCCTTGCACAGGCTATGAAATGTCCTGCTCTCGGCGAGGTTCTGTAGTTCGTTCCTAAGATCGTCAGCCAGATTGTTGATGAAGGTGATGGCAAGGGCATTTCCCCCTGCTTGCTCCGCTAATCGCTTAAAGAGATATGTCTTGCCGGTCCCGGGCCCAGCCACGACTATCTTCTTCCGCGAAGTCGAGTTCAGAACCTCGTTCACACTTTCAGTTCGTCCACGCTGCAGCGTGTCGAATTGTTCTGGCACTCTATACTCCTTGTGAGGATTAGATTGCAGGAGAGGGCCGCCCAAATACCCCGAACCCTTCAGAACTGACTACTTTCAACCGTTCCTTCTGTTTGACAGACCCAGAGGTCAAACGACCCACGAAAACGAGTGGTCTGCGCAGCACCTGAATCCTGTCGCCCTCGCGGTCATACCCAGCAAGAGACGCAGTCATCTACCTCAACAACCCTCACAGAACTATACGGTGTCAATTTAAGTCTCGTTCAGCACAGATCAGTGCAGCTTAGTTCTTCTGTTTTACCTCTATCAAAAGTCCGTTGGGATCTCTGCAGAAGAAAAGTCTTCCTTCAAAAAGTTCTGTCACCATCTCTGCTCCATTTTCCTTGAGTTGATGATACGTCCCTTTGATGTCAGAGACACTTAACGCAATATGGCTTGTACCTACTCTCTGCAATAATTCTTTCAGCGTACCCCTAATACTCGTTGTTTGTTCTGGTCTGTCTGGTTGCAGCAGTTCAAGATGGAGATTGCCGAGTTCCAATAGTGCTATGGTCAATCCCAAATCTTCCTTGTAAGTTCTTTTAACCTCTTGAGCTCCAAAATTATCCTCATACCAGTTAACCGCTTCATCAAGGTTAACTACACTAATACCGATATGCGCTACTTCAGTTTGCATTTTCTCTATTTGGTTCTATAATGACTTTGAGGCCTTCTCCACTACTCGCTACCCTGAATCCCTCTCCTATCTCCTCAAGACTTAACCTATGCGTAATCATATCATCCACTCTGACAGTTCCACTCCTTATGAGTTCCAACGCCTCACGACAAGACTCTGGAGTCGCACCATAAGTTCTAGTTTCTATTAAGCCAGTTCTCCAATTAGCATAATCATCACGCCCGGTCTTCTCTCCTTCTCTCGGAGTTGCAAAATGTATAACACGCCCGCCTTTATCAAAAGATTGCAATGCTTGCTCGGTAGCAGCCTTCGAGGCTGCAGAGACTATTACGACATCAGCGAGTCGCCCATCATTTACTTCTCTGATAAACTCAGGACCACAATCTTTTGCACGAGTAATGTAATCTGCTCCAAAACGTCTTGCTGCCTCTAACCTGCTATCACTAAGGTCTGTTGCAATGACCTTCCCCGCTCCACGTTCTCTAGCGAATTTTATATTCAGCAACCCTGCAATACCGCTGCCAAGAACAAGCACAGTATCTCCTGCTTGCAGAGTAACTCCCTCTATGACTGATCCTAATGGTTCAACAAAAGTCCCTTCTTCATAATCTACATTGTCTGGAAGTTTTAGTATTCCTGTTTCTACACTTCTTCCTGTAACTCTAACATATTCAGAAAAACCACCAGGGTCGAAGTTATTACCTTTTTGAAATTCTTCACATAAAGTCCCATTCCCGCGCTTACAATCATAACATTCATCACAAGGCACATGGTGGGTCGCAAAAACTCTATCACCTATGTTATATCCTTTAACATCTTTTCCAATTTCAACAATGTCTCCAGTCAACTCGTGTCCCTGAACCATAGGAGCTTTCTTTATCCTATACCACTCCATTATATCAGTTCCACAGATGGCACACGCTTTAACCTTTATCAAGAGATCTCTATTGTCAATCTTCGGAACCGGCATATACTCCACTCTAACATCGCGGTTATTGTAGTACATGCCCACCTTCATCGCCTCTGGCACTCTCATCTCTTCTCAGCTTTTCTCTTACTCAACTCCTGGTACAAGTCGTGCGCACTTGCTGGTGTATAACCATCGTGCACTATTGCTCTCACAGCTTGTATCATTGCAACTGGATTCTCACTCTGGAAAATATTCCTTCCCATGTCCACACCGACAGCACCAGCTTGAATTGCGTCAGACGTAAACTCTAATGCTTCCTTTGTTGGTCTTAATGTACCACCAGCAATGACAATTGGAGCAAGACAGGATTCAACAACTTCTTCAAAGCCATCACAATAATATGTCTTGATCAGATGGGCACCGTTTTCAGCGAGAATCCTACTTGCATCTCTAATATATTGTAACTGTTTACCTTTTTCGCTCTTGAATAGTCCTTTGAGTTTGTCACCAACTGCTGTTATCCCGATCGCAATAAGACCATACGTGCTGGCTTCGTTGATTAGACTCACCAGGTTCTCCATTGTTTGCCTCTGTCGTGGCAACCCAACATAAACAGAAGCCGTGAAACCAATAGCATTTGCACTGACAACTTCGTCTATTGATACGGTTACGATCTCATCATCTAATTCCTCTCTTCTCTCTAGACTATTGCCGCCGGTTGCTCTTAGAATAATGGGCACTCTCGACCAAGGATCCAAAGTCCTTAATCCCCCGATAGTAGGACTAAGAGCATCACAATAGGGAAGCAGTGGTTCAACAGTTTTTCTAATATCTTCAAGACCTTTTGGGACTCCCTGAAAATATCCGTGGTCAACCGCCAACATCACTGTACGCCCTGATTCTGGATCAAACATCTGAGCCAGTCTATTCTGCAGACCTCTTCCCTCTCCTTCAAAACTGAAATCCTGGATGCTTTTCATTTTAAACTACCTCAATATTTGAATGGTTGTTCAGTCTCATTCGCTCAAAGGTTATAATGAATCAGAAATCGATTGTCAACTGATGTATTGCGGAGACAGAAATAGGAAATAGCGGCGCAGGGACTCGAACCCCGGACACGAGGATTATGATTCCTCTGCTCTAACCAGCTGAGCTACGCCGCCACAAAGATTTGCAGGGGAAGTATAAACCTTGTACACTTCCATACCAAGTTATTTCCCCTTCGTCATTATATCGGCGCCACCCTTGGAAGTCAACAAAAAAACAGAAGAATTCCCCTGGTGGAGGCAGGGGGCTGGGATGCGTTGGAGGTCTCCTCTGGTATCTACTTCTATACGCTCACCGCTGGAGATTACACCGAAACTAAGAGGATGATGCTGCTCAAGTAATCCGCACAGCTCAAGAAACCAACAGCGCTCGGGTTCCTCCCGGGCGCTTTTCTATTTGCCTGTTTCGGGCTAACTAAGGCTAAGTCTGGCATAACATTGTCTGACCACAGGTTATAGATTGACTTCACACAAGCCTGGCTTTCAGTTTGCGAATTTGTTATTGACATCGGGGCAGGGATTGCTATATTGATAAATGTAATGGCATCGAAGGCGGGGGCTGGAGACACGCGGTGATAATCAGACTTCAGTTTCGTCAAGATTGGTGAACTTCAGGCTAATCCCTCGACAGGGATTTTGCTGAGTAGCATTTTGATTTTCATTCAGAAGAGCACAAGAGAGAGCGTTTTTGAAGGAGGTGAGCAAACGCAACTGATTGAGTCAAGTATTGAGTGTAAACCAACTATCAAGAAATGAGGAAACTTATGAACTTATTGAAGATGAATAAATGGCTGTGGCTGGCCGCATTCTGCGCCACCTTCATGCTGGTATCCTCTCTGGGAGCTGCGGAGAGGTGGGTTATCCTGCAGGACTCCAACCCGGGAGACCCGCCAGAGCTTAACGTTGTGAGATCCGACCAGGGGCGCACTGTCATCGAAGTCAACCTGCCGGGATTCTGGGTCTCCGACCATGTGGTCGCAGGGAAGACTTTCCAAGAATTGACCATTCCTGGGCAGACCACCACCATGGAGATCGGCAAGCCGGCGCTTCCGGTGATTCGCACTCTGGTGGCCATACCCGGCAACGCTCGAGTTGTAGTGTCATATCAAGCCGGCGAGAGCGTCGTCCTCGAAGGCTACCGGGTCTATCCCTTCCAGGAGCCGCAGACGGATGAGCAGTCAGCCGACTTCGCCTTCGATGAGGAGGCGTATCGCTCCACCGCGCCCTATCCGGGGATCATCGCTTCAGTGGGCGATCCCGCCATCTGGCGGCATCTGCGCGTGGTGCTGTTGGAAATCGCGCCGGTCTCTTACGTGGCCGGTCGTCTGGAGATTAACCCCAATCCGGTGATCGAGCTGAGCTACTATTCCGGTGGGAAGATAAACCTGCTCGACACTCAAGTTGAGGTGGTCTCAGAGCGTTGGGCAAGGGCCTACGAGCAGCATGTGATCAACTACGACGATCTCAATATCAGAACCGGGGATCCCGACTCTCCGGGGACGGTCTATCTGATCATCACCCATCCTAATTTCACCTCCGCCATCCAGCCTTTAGCAGACTGGCATCACAAGGAGGGAATGGAGACCGAGGTGGTCTCGATTAGCACCTCCAGCCCCTCAACCATTAAGAATGAGATCATCAGTCGTTACAATCAGGGTGATCTGGAATACGTGCTTTTAGTCGGAGACGTGGGCTACATACCGGTCTACACCTGGAGCGGGCACCTGAGTGACTACTGGTATTCCTGCATCACCGGGGGGCCGGACTTATACGCTGACGTAGCTCTGGGGCGGCTGTCGGTGACAAGCAGTTCACAAGCTACAAACCAAGTCAACAAGATCCTGGCTTACGAGAAGAACCCGCCTCTGGACAGCTGGTTGAACAAGATAATCCTGGTTGCTCATAAGGAGGGCGCACCTGGGAAGTACGTTGGCTGTAAGGAGGAAATCCGCAACGGCATCATTCCTCAGCCGCCCTGGGTCGTCAACACCGCTTATGGTCATCAGTCCTCGGGCACCAATGCCACCGTAACTACGTCGATCAACCAGGGTCGCAACGTCGTAAACTATCGCGGTCATGGATCGACCACAGCCTGGACGGGGTGGAGCTACTACAACGAGAGCTGGACAACCTCCAACGTCAACGCCCTGTCGAACGGAAGTCATACCCCGATCGTATTCAACATCGCCTGCACCAATCACTACATCCAGTCCAGTTGCCTGGGGGAGGCCTGGATGAACAAGTATCCGGGTGGTGCCGTGGCCTCTCTGGGGGCGACGGACCCATCTTACACCATCCCGAACCACGACTACGACAAGGTGCTTTTCGATCGGCTTTGTCAGATAGGTTTGTACCGCATCGGTTGGATAAGCAACGCCGCCGCCACTTACATAGTCACCTACCACGGCTATTATGGCGGGGAGAACGCCAAGATGTATCTCTGGCTCGGCGACCCGGCCACCGAGGTCTGGACCGACATCCCCGAAGGCCTGAACGTCTCCCATCCTTCAACATTACCTACGGGACCTTCCTCCTTTACGGTTCACGTTGAGGAGGCCGGAGGCAGAAACGTCTATCAAGCCACTGTCTGTCTGTGGAAAGGTGACGAGGTTTACTTGACCGGAACTACCGACTACTCCGGTGATGTTACCTTCACACCCTCTCCCTCGACAAACGGCACCATGTATGTGACCGTCAGCAAGCACGACTATATTCCTTACGAGGGCAGTGCTCAGATCACTGGTGGAGTCCCGATTGTTACAATAGAGCTTGTTCCTGACCAGTCGCCGGTCATTGTGCCTCGCGGTGGTTCTTTCGGATTCACCGGCACTGTCACCAACACTACAGACCAATTCCAGTGGGTCGACATCTGGCTGATGGCTTACGTCCCGGGGATAGGGATGCACGGGCCTTTGAAGAGGTACAACGATATCAGATTCAACCCTCATCAGTCCCGCAGTGCTCACCTCAATCAGAGTATCCCCAACAACGCCCCCATTTCAGACCAGTACGTCTATTACGGTTATGTAGGTGACTATCCTGCGGCGAAGATTGATTCCTCCTACTTCCCGTTTGAGGTTACTGCTAAAGGTCTGGCCAAAGCTGGAGCGGGCGATTGGGTTCTCACCGGCTCATTCCTGGAAGGCGTGACTGATCTTCCTTCCGAGTTTGCGCTTTTGAGCAACTATCCTAACCCCTTCAACGCTCAGACGGTGATCGAGTATCAGTTGCCGGTTACTTCCAGTGTGAAGCTGGAGATTTACAATCTCCTCGGTAACAAGGTTACCACCTTGGTTGATGGAGAGCAACAGGCCGGTTACAGCTCCGTAATCTGGGATGCCTC
>JAUWHO010000032.1 GCA_030605835.1 Candidatus Zixiibacteriota bacterium
GGTGGTCGACGAGGTGGTCGCCGCCGGGGTAAAGGCAATTCTGAGCTTCGCCCCCACCAACCTGAAAGTTCCGGAGGAGGTTTTCCTCCGCACCGAGAACATGGCCATCGAACTGGAGCACCTCTCCTTCCATTTGGCGAAAAGCTACTACCGCCGTCCCGCTCGTCCTTAAACGTTGACAGATCACTTTTGCAATCATTTCTTGAGGGGAGTCTTTCCTTTATCTGCGGGAGAGAAATATGACCGAGTTGTGGAAATATGAGAACTGTCTGGTGTGTGGGGATAAAAACGAAATCGGAATGAACCTCCCTTTTGACTATGACGGTGAGGTCGCCGCCACCGAATACACCGCCGAGGCCCGTTTCGAGGGTTACAAGGAGGTTTTGCACGGCGGCATTCTGACCGCCCTTTTGGACGAGGTCATGGCGAAAGCGATCTTCGGGAAAAAGATCCTGGCCGCCACCGTGGAGATAAAGGTGAAGTTCAAGAAACCGGTTAAGACCGGACAGAAGATTAGGCTGGAGGGGAAATATACCGGAGAGAGGGGAAGTCTGATCTTCGCAAGCTCCAGAGCCACACTCCCCGACGGCAATTTGGCCGCCGAAGCGGAAGGGAAGTTTTTTAGACTGAAAGGAGAGAAAAGGCAGGAGTGGTTGGCAGGATTGAACCTGTGAACTGCGTTTCTTCAATCCACTTATCCTGTATCGTCATAACTGTCCCGTGAAAACATAGTGGAAGCCTTCAGGTTTCCAAATTCGAAGAGCAGGTGGTTCAAACTCCCCCGACTTCAGGCGCTTTCGTCACACACTGAAGAGGGTAAAGGAAATAGGTATTAAGAGGTAGGAGACCGGGAACGGGGAGTTGTTTGTGGACTGTGAAACGATCTGGATAGTCCAGTGGCCTCCCGCCCGGGGTCTGCCGGAGGTAGATCCATACGTATCCGAACGGACAGAGTCGTTCAACTTTATCGGGTGAAAATGTAATATGTGGAAGGTCACGTCGATATAGAGGTAAGTACCCCGGATAAAAAGAACAAAAAGAGTTGCTTTCCAGAAGAGTCTTATTATATTGTGCTCGTGAAAACTGAAAGTCCAACCCTATCCGTGAGGTCGCGTTTCCTTATAATCCCGTGAAGAAACAAGCATATTAGTTATCCGGGCCAGACCTGAAATTCGCCCGGGTCTCCCGACGCCTTTCTCTTCGGTCCCCTCCAAGGTGCGAGGAACAGTCGTTGAGGGGTGGCATAAGGTGGGCGAAAACCATTGTCAGGAGCGTAGAAGGAATGAAAACCAGCAAGCTCTATGTCGGAAACCTCAACTACCAGACCGACGAGGAACAACTGCGGGAGGCCTTCTCCCAACATGGAACCGTCAGTTCCATCAACATCATCGAGGGGAGAGGCTTCGCGTTTGTGGAGATGGAAACCGTGGAGGCCGCCGAAAAAGCCAAGGAAGCCTTAGACGGTAGCCAGCTCGACGACCGCAGCATCCGAGTCGATGAGGCCAGGCCGAAAAGAGGGGGCGACAGAGGGGGCGACAGAGGTTTCAGTCAGAGACGTGATAGCAGGTGGTAACCGTTAGAGCCCTCCTGTCAGGCTGAGGCCCCGGGGGGCTCACCGACCTGACTGAGCTCTGGCGAAAGCCACATAAGCAGAAGGGGTTGATTTTGAGGACCATTTTCGGTAGTCTTTCTGGATACGGCAGTGGATAAAAGGGCAGTCAGGAACTCGCACAACTTCATCAAGCGACGAACTACTTTCACGCCCGAGAGGCCCTTCACCGTGCTAATCAGCATAACTTGAACCGCGATGCCCAGATTCATCAAGAAAACATCGAAGAAAATGGGCCTTCCCCCGGGAGCTTTAGTTCATATCGGGGAGAAGAGGCTGGAGGAGACGAGAATCTCGATCATCGACTACGACCAGGCGCAATTTCAGGAAAAGGAACTAGAAAAGATTATAGAGTCCCTTCCCTTCAAAGATAAACCGACCGTTACCTGGATAAACATAGAGGGCGTACACGAGCTTCAGGTTATAGAGGAAGTCGGAAAGCATTTCAACATACATCCCCTGGTTCTGGAAGACATTCTGAATACCGGGCATCGTCCGAAAGTGGAGGATTTTGGGGATTATATCTTCATCATTTTGAAAATGCTCCATTGTGACGAAAAGGATGATGAGATAGAGGCGGAGCAGCTGAGCATAGTTCTGGGAACGAATTTCGTCATTTCCTTCCGGGAGAGCGGAAGGGATGTTTTCGATCCCATCCGAGAAAGAATCAGAGATGCAAAAGGTCGCCTCAGAAAGACCGGTGCTGATTACCTCGCCTATTGTATCGTGGACGCAGTTGTCGACAGCTATTTTGTGATCTTGGAGGAACTTGGAGAAGACATAGACAGTCTGGAAGAAGAATCGGTGACGGAACCCACCCAGGAGACTCTGCGGCGGATCCACGCTCTGAAAAGAGAGATGGTGTTCTTGCGGAAGTCGGTCTGGCCCTTGAGGGAGGTGATCAGCACTCTGGAGAGAGGCGACTCATCGCTCATCCACGAATCCACCGGCATCTATTTCAGAGACGTATACGATCACACAATTCAGGTGATGGACACTGTAGAGTCGTTCAGGGATATGCTCTCGGGAATGCACGATACCTATCTTTCAAATGTCAGCAACAGAATGAACGCCGTAATGAAGGTTCTGACCATCATCGCCACGATATTCATCCCCCTCACTTTTGTCGCCGGCATCTACGGAATGAACTTCAAGTTCATGCCGGAGTTGGAGTGGCGTTGGGGCTATTCACTGGTCTTGGCTGTTATGGCTGTTATTGCGGTTTCCATGGTGATCTATTTCAGAAAAAGGAAATGGCTGTAGCCCGGAGTCGAATTCAGGCAGGAGAGCTTCGATGAAAGCCAAACATATCATCATTCTCGTCTTAGTCGCTTTGTTCTTGATAATCCTCTTCCAGAATACGCAGGAGGTGACACTGCGCCTGTTCTTCTGGCAGCAGAGTATGTCGCTTATCATTCTTCTGGCTGCCTTGTTATTCCTGGGTTTTATCATTGGATACGTTGTTGCTAAAATCACCGGCAGGAGGCAAAAAAGTAAGTAAAGAGGCACCAACGATCCTGGACATGATAGTCGCGCTGCACAGTCTCTCTTCTGGAAGCTGTCGAACGAATCTCAAATTCAGATGACCATGCCAGCGACCGAGAACTCTCTCGCTGATTTGACAATTTGACTGCAGAACGATGTATACCTTAACCATTGTGACTCCGGAAGAAGTAATCTTCGAGGACGAGGTCGTCTCCATCGTCGCTCCCGGCAGCGACGGCTATCTGGGAATACTAACTGACCACGCCCCTCTGATCACCGCCTTGGTCCCCGGCAAGCTCACCGTCAAGGACAAGGGGGGGAAAGAGTCGGTCTTCTCTCTCTCCGGAGGCTTTCTGGAAGTCTCCGACAATGCCGCCACCATTTTGGCGGATGCCGTCGAGCCTGAGGAGAAGATCGATGTTGAGCGCGCCCGGCAGGCTTCAGAGAGAGCCAAAGAGAGGCTGCAGACGAAAAGCCAGGAGATCGACGTTGCCCGAGCTCAGGCCGCCCTGTCAAGGGCCCTGAATCGCATCAGGGTCTACGAGGAATCCAACCCCTGAAGATGGTCTGGACAGTCGGGTTAGGCAGGGCTTAGACCACATCTGCAGAAGATTCGTCGCGCAAGAATGCCTGGCCTATTCTCCTTAAGAAACTAACCGCAGAGGTCGGAACTCATCCCATCAGAGTAGAGCCGTCTCCGACACAGATAGCCCAGAAAAATTCTGGTTTTAATCCTTGAAATCGTTCCTGGGTTTTTTATATTGTTAGGTTGTCCGAGATTCTCGCTTGTGAATGAAGTCAGGGACAGAGGAACTCTAATCTCCCTTGTTATATGAGCAGGTCGGCTGACAAGATCTACATAAAGGGCGCCAGGGAGCACAATCTCAAGAATATCGACGTCACCATCCCCAGGAACAAGCTGGTGGTCATAACCGGCCTTTCCGGGAGTGGAAAGTCTTCCCTGGCTTTCGACACTCTCTATGCTGAGGGTCAGAGGCGTTACGTGGAATCTCTGTCCGCCTATGCCCGGCAGTTCCTCGGTTTGATGGAGAAGCCGGATGTCGATTTCATCGAGGGGCTCTCCCCGGCTATCTCCATCGAACAACGGGCCGCCGCCAAGAATCCTCGTTCCACCGTGGGGACTGTCACCGAGATTTACGACTACCTCCGCCTGCTTTTTGCCCGGGTGGGCGAACCACACTGTTGGAAGTGTGGACGTCCCATCTCCCAGCAGACCGTGGAGCAGATCGTCGACAGCGTTCTGGAGACCAGGTCTGGAGCGAGAATGCAGGTTCTTGCGCCTCTGGTGAGGGGGCGGAAGGGGGAGTATAAAGAGCTCTTCGAGCAGGTCAAAAGGGAGGGTTTCGTCCGCGTCCGCGTCGACGGAAACGTTCTGGAGTTGGACCGCCCCATAAATCTGGACAAGAAGAAAAAGCACAATATCGAGGTTGTGGTCGACCGCCTTATCAACAAACCGAAAGTGAAGACCCGGCTTGCAGATTCACTGGAGATTGCCTTGAAACTTGGCTCCGGGCAGGTTCTGGTCGATGTTGCCGGCCAGAGGGAGATGCTTTTCTCGGAGCACTATGCCTGTCAGCACTGTGGCATAAGCTACGAGGAGCCGGAGCCGCGGCTCTTCTCCTTCAACTCCCCCTTCGGAGCCTGCCCCACCTGCGATGGCCTGGGAACGAAGATGGAGGTCCACCCCGATTTGGTCATCCCCGACAAGGACAAGTCCATAAACCGCGGGGCCATTGCCTCCTGGGGAACCCCCCGGGGAGGCTGGTTCGACCAGATACTTCAATCTCTGGCAGCGCACTACAATTTCTCCCTGAACATTCCCTGGAGGAAACTCTCCGAGAGAATTCGGAGAATCCTTCTTTACGGTTCGGGCTCGGAGGAGATAAAAATCTCCTACCAGATGCGGGAGGGGAAAGCGCTCTGGGAGCATTACACCACCTTCGAGGGGATACTTCCGAACCTCAATCGTCGTTACCGACAAACCCAGTCCTCCGGGGTGAGGCGCTGGATCGAGACCTTCATGTCGGTCTCCCCCTGTCTTGAATGTAAGGGAGCTCGCCTCAAAAGGGAGAGCCTGGCGGTATTGATTAGCGGGGTGAACATCGCCCAGATAGTGGACATGTCGGTGAAAGGGGCCCTAGCTTTTTTCTCTAATCTGAAACTAAACCCCAGACAGAGGCAGATAGCCCGCCAGATCATAAAGGAGATAAGACAGCGTCTGGGCTTTCTGGTCGACGTCGGGCTGGATTATTTGACCCTGGGCCGCTCTGCAATCTCCCTCTCCGGAGGCGAGGCCCAGAGAATCCGTCTGGCAACCCAGATCGGCTCCCGTCTGGTGGGGGTGCTTTATATCCTGGATGAGCCTTCGATCGGCCTACACCAACGAGATAACAAAAGACTCTTAAACACTCTCACCTCCCTCAGAGATCTGGGGAATACGGTGCTGGTGGTGGAACACGACCGCCAGACAATTCTGACCGCGGATTACGTTATCGATCTGGGACCCGGCGCCGGGAGGCAGGGTGGATATCTCGTCACCCACGGCTCTCCGAAACAGATCAGCCGCAGCAGAAAATCCCTCACCGGAAAATACCTTTCGGGGAAAGCGACGATCCCGCTTCCAGCCAAGCGGAGAAAAGGGACCGGAGCCTTCCTCACTCTGGTGGGAGCTAGAGGCAACAATCTCAAGAGCATAAAAGTCACCTTCCCCCTGGGGATGTTTATCTGTGTGACCGGGGTCTCCGGTTCCGGGAAATCGACCTTGATCAACGAGACCCTTTACCGGGTGTTGTCGCAGCGGTTTTACAGCTCCAAGATCACACCTCTCCCCTACGAGACCATCTACGGCATTGAAAGGGTGGACAAAGTTATAAGCATCGACCAATCCCCGATCGGCAGGACTCCCCGGAGCAACCCCGCAACCTACACCGGGCTCTTCACTCCCATTCGGGATCTTTTCTCGGCGCTGCCGGAGTCAAGGGTCCGCGGCTACGCTCCCGGGCGGTTCTCGTTCAACGTTCGTGGGGGAAGATGTGAGGCCTGTGAGGGGGACGGCATCATAAAGATCGAGATGCACTTTCTCCCCGATGTCTACATCCCCTGTGAAGTGTGCAAAGGGAAGAGGTACAACCGCGAGACTACAGAGATCAAATACAAAGGGTTTTCCATCGCCGAGGTTTTAGATCTCACCGTCGATGAGGCTTTAAAAATCTTCGAGCACATCCCCCCGATTCAAAGAAAGCTCTTCACTCTGAAAAGAGTCGGTCTGGGCTACATTCACCTGGGTCAATCGGCGACCACCCTCTCCGGGGGTGAGGCTCAGAGAGTCAAACTTTCGGCAGAGTTATCCAAGACCGCCACCGGAAACACCTTCTACATCTTAGATGAACCCACCACCGGCCTCCATTTCGAGGACATAAAGATGCTCTTGCAGGTGCTAAACACCCTGGTGGATCGCGGCAACACCGTCCTGGTGATAGAACATAACATGGAGGTTATCAAGACCGCAGATTACATAATCGACCTCGGGCCTGAAGGCGGAGACGATGGCGGTTACGTGGTTGCTACCGGCACCCCGGAGGAGATCTCAAAGAATGGAAAAAGCTACACCGGAAAGTTTTTGAAGAGGGAGTTGAATATCAGCTGACCCAACCCTGCCTCAGGCACCGACCTTCACTTGTCGGAATCTTGTCGGAGAAGCACCCTGACCGACCCTGCAATTCTGAGCTGGCTGTCCCTTGCCACAATTCGGAGTTCCCCATACCCTCCAGAAATCCTTATTGGCAATGCCATCACAGAAGTTCCAGAAATTCACGGTAGTGCCGGAATAGGTGAGGTTTTTGATCATCTCCCCTAACTTACCATTTTTGATTTCCCAGCCGATTTCACAACCCATCTGGAAATTCTCCCGGTAGTTGTCGATCGACCAGCTGGCGGTGGTCTCCATATAGAGGCCATCGTCGATCCCAGCGATAAGTTCATCGAAGGTCTTATCGCCGGGCATCAAGTTGGTGTTGGTCATCCTGACGATGGGGACATTCCCCCAACCATCGGCTCTGGCGGCCCCGGAGGAGCCTCTCCCGATTCTCGCCGCCGTCTCTCTCGAACTCAGGTAGCCGACCAAAACCCCGTTCTTTATCAGATCGACTTTCTGCGCGGGGACGCCCTCATCATCGTAACCGAAAGTCCCCAGACCGAACGGGGTGGTGGCGTCGGTGGTGACATTGACGATTTCGGAGGCATATTTGAGCTTACCAAGTTTATCAACTGTCGCAAAGCTGACCCCGGAGAAATCCCTCTCGGAGCCGAAGACCCGGTCCAGCTCCAGCGGATGACCGATAGATTCGTGAATCTGGAGAGAGACGTGGGAACCATCGAGGACAATGTCCTTTATTCCCGAGGGACATTCCTTTGCCGACAAGAGAGCAACCGCTTGCTCGGCAATAATTGGCGCATTCTCCTCGAATTTCAACTCCGGGATTAGCTCATAGCCTCTGCATTCATACTGGCCGGAGGAACCGGGGTAACTGCGTTTCGCCCTCGCCCGGTGTCCTTTTGTGGCGGAACAGTAGATGCCGGCACCGGTCTGCAGAATCTCCTGCTCTATGCGAGAACCCTCACTGCTGGCGAAATATTGCCACATTCTGCGGAAACTCATGTTAGCTTCATTGGTGGCGATTCCCTCTTGTTTAGACATCAGATTGCACAGGTGAGCCAAATACTCGATTTTCTCTTTTAGCCGAATAGCAAAGGGGTCGATCTCAAAGGAGCTTTTGTAGTTGCGGACGATTCTCCCGAGCGGTGAAAGCGCTACCGGTTCCTTCTTCAGGCGTGCCGAGGCCTTGGCAATCTCGACCGCCAAGCGGCTGATTCGAACAACCTCTTCCCTATTCAAATCCGCTGAAGAGGCGAAACCCCAGGCACCTTCGGCGATGACTCTGACCCCGAAACCGAAGTCGTAGGATTTCTCAATCAGCTCTGGAACCGCATTTGTCAGGGTTAGATTCTCATCTTCGGTCCGCACGACGCGGACATCGGCGTAGCTTGCCCCTTTGCGCTTGACCTCATTCAGAGCCAAGTCCGATAGTCTATGGAAATCAGGCATGTCAATACTTGAAGCGAGTTGGTCACGATCTTGAGGTGCCAAATTGGCACCTCAAGTTGCTGAATTCCTCACGTGTCAACCGAAACATGAAATCACTGGGAAACCGGTCAACGTTTCTTTTCACGGCCCTCTTTAGTTGCTTCGTTTCAACTCCATATAAAATGGCCAAATCGCTGTCGAGCATTACGTTTTGGCTTCTGATCCGTAGAATTAGGGATTCTATTTGGGCGACACGTATCAGGGATTTCTCAGCCATCTCATCACCCCAGGACTCGCTCCGCTCCGGTTCTGGGTGCACTTGCTGCAGAAGCCCTACCCATATATTTTGACTCCATTTTCCTCAATGACCTTGGTGAAGGAGGACTTAGTGGAAAGGTCGACGACGTCAACGGGCACCGAGAGTTCTTTGGCTAGCTCCGCCTGAAACTGGAAGAAGGCCGGCGGGTGAATCCCATCGACCCCGAGGACTATACCGTCCCCCTCATCACCCTGATCAGCGGAGGAAGGGTGCACCAGGATCCTGGAGGCGCTGTGCCTCTTTGCGCACTCTACAATGATTCTTTTGTCAGCGTCGGAAATCATCGTCTCACCTCAATTGATACCACTGTTGTTCCCTCCCAACCAAAACCGTGTATGCCCTGACAAAAATCATTCCCGCTACTGCTGAGGGGACAGCATCTGCGCCAGCTGGAGAGGATTCCCGTCCGGGTCGAAAAAGGTGATCAGTCTGACCATCCCCGGTATATCCTGGGGTTTGCAACAGTCTACTCCCTTGGACTTCAGCTCCTCGGCGGACTTCAAAGCATCCTCCACATCAAAAACTACGACACCCCCAGCGCCCACGACCTTCTTCTCTACCAGAGAGATGCCGAACTCCAAACCCGGGGTGCCGGTCTCATAAGCAATCCAGCCCAGCTTATCGTCGGCATATTTCTGCGTGAAACCGAGAATCTCCGAGTAGAACTTCTTAGCCTCTTCCCACTTTGTCTCCGTGATGGGATACCAGACCGTTCCTATTTTGCCCTGCACCTTGTTCCTCCTTCCAACCAGACAAGTCCCCGCTTACTTACCTATTCGTCCTTACATGCCAACCATGAATTACGTATCAGTGCGTCTCCGACTCTCTCTCCCCCATTTGCAGTAATTAATGCAAATCATCTACACAAAAGCAAGTCCCACGTTCTGAGCCTCCCTCCAGTCTGAGAACCTCTCATGCAAAGAGATTATCTAGCGTCATCATCACGATAAAGCCGATAACCACACCGAAAGTGGCCACCCGCTCGAAGCCTCCGCGGTGGGTCTCGGGAATGATCTCGTCGGAGATCACGAATAGCATCGCCCCGGCAGCGAAGGCTAACCCGAAAGGTAGGAATGGTCGGGCGATAGTGACTGCCGCCACTCCGATCAAACCGCCGATCGGTTCCACCAGCCCGGAGAGCGAAGCTACGAGAAGAGCTTTCCCTTTGGAGTAGTCCTCTCTCAGAAGCGGCAGAGCCACCGCCAACCCTTCGGGCATGTTTTGAAGTCCAATCCCGATTGCCAGGGCAGTTCCCGAGGAAATATCTCCGCTGCCGAAGCCAACGCCAACCGCCAGCCCCTCGGGGAAATTGTGAATCGTTATCGCCAGGATGAAAAGCCAGACTCTGCTCAAAGCTGCAGGGAGACCCTCCCGGCCAAGAATTGGGTGAAGGTGCGGTACAAGCTTGTCAACCCGGTCCAAGAAAAATGCGCCTACGGCAACTCCAACGACCGTTATCCAGATCCCTCCTGATTCTATGGCAGGGATAATTAGAGAGAAGCAGGTCGCCGCCAGCATCACTCCCGCGGCAAAGCCCAGCATCCCGTCCAGCAGTTTTCGCGACACCTTTCGAACAAAAAGGATAGGTAAAGCTCCGACACCGGTCGCACAACCAGCCGCCAGACTCGCTAAGAATCCGAGGAGAACTATGTTTTCTGTCATCCGTCGGCTGTCGGGGAATCTACTTTTCGCCCTTTTTAAGCCTTCTCACTTCGAAGATGACCAGGTTGACGGGATCGGGGCAGCATACCTTGATGGCATCGGGGTCTTTCTCCCAGAAGTGGGTGCCGCCGAACTCCAAGGTGCGGGCGGCAGGAATTACGGTCAACATCGCCTCGACGCAAAGCCCGCCGGGGGTGGTACCGCCGCGAAAATAGAACTCATCGCCGACTTTGTGTCCCAGGGCACACCTCCCCTTTACCTCCGTGACGCTGACCCTGATGTCCGGGATCTTGTCCGTGGGCATATCTCCTCCCGAAATTGGTTAATCACCGTCGGATGGATATCCGACGGCGTCGCTTCTTTCCCTCCGTGATAGAATTATCCGCTTGGAGAGTCATTTTCCCGGTCAGGCCGGTTTGTAACCACACCGCTTTTCTGACTTCGGTTGTCATCAATTCTATGTTAACCTTCCGCCTTCCCGTATCTCCTGCGGAAGAAAGGATTCGAGAACCAAGAAAATCATCTCCCAAAAGGATCAAGACTTGCGCTTAAAGATGATGGAGATCCCCAGAACGATCAGAATCACCGGCCACCAGCCTCCGATGAAACCCCAGAAGTTGAAGTACATGATGCCTAAATTGTCCAGGAGAAAAAGGACGCCGAAGAGAAGAAGGATTATTCCCCAGAAAATCGAGTGACCACTTCGAGACATTTTTCTTACCTCCACGTGTTATCAGTTCCATACAGTCATACGAGAGAAGGAAAGATGAGGTTCACACAAGCTCCGAGACTCAAGGATCCGGGTACTAGCATTAACCCCAGGTCACTCTTCCCATCTCTTCGGAGGTTCCAACCCCAGGATGCGGAAGTATACGATCAGTTGTCCACGATGGTGAACCTGATGCTCCAGTATAACCTGCAGGGCTTCGTAGATTGGCACTTCCCACCTCCCCTCCATGAATTTCACTACCTTCTCGAGATCCTGATCTTCTAAAGAATTGACCAGCGAGACCGTCTGACGGTGAATCTCCCAGAATCTCCCGAGTTCCTCCTTCAGGTTCCCTTTGGCTTCGGGTGAGGTTTGGGGACTGGGAAGTCCCAGAGCTTTCGAGACGTCACCGACGAACCACAGCTCGTCAGCGATTATGTGGCCGATAGCCTCCTTGAAAGAAAAGGTCCCTTCCCAGGGCCTCCAGTCGAAGCGCTCCTCAGGTATCCCCTCTAAGATCTTCATGGTTCCGGAGGTTATGCTCTCCAGGAGCTTGATATAATGTTCTACAGTAGTCATTTTGAGCCTCAAATTTGATGGCGATTTGCTATTCCTACTTTTCTTAATTTACAGAAAAGAGGTCTCAGTTATCAAGAAGATAATTCTCAAGACTAGAATCATCAAAATGCTGTTCATTTGCGGGAGGGAGAATATATTTTAGTAACTATGAATTCTTCAGAGTCAAAGAGGAGAGACTACTTCTCCAAAAGAGGCGCTGCCATTGAGATAACAGTGATTCTAACTCTCATCTATTTCTATATCTGGATTCTGATGCCCTTTCACAATTACACTATTGATGTTCTCGCTTACTTGTCCATCCTTCTGGTTGTTTGTCTCCTTCAGGCTCTTCACAGGTTACCTTTGAAGGTGCAGGGGTTGAGATGTGACAACTTCGTGAGGTCTTTGAAACCTGTGGCGATCTTTACTCTGATGTTGACCTCAGCATTGATTATTCTTGCTCTTCTCTGGGGACAGTTCAGTTTTAGACCGGAGATGTTCTTGCGCTCCGGGTGGTTTCTTGCGTGGGGTCCCATCCAGCAGTTTCTGCTTCAGTCTCTCCTCCATCTGCGGGTCAGGTCTATTGTGAACTCACGCTTCGGGAGGATGTTTCTCTCGGCTCTGATATTCTCTTTAGTTCATTTCCCCAACTACTATCTGATGGCTTTCTCTTTTGTTGGCGCGTTGTGCTGGTGTTACCTATTCAGCAAACACCCCAACATCTTCACCTTAGGTCTTTCGCACGCAATTCTGGACGTGACTCTATTGGTGATCTTCCCTCCAGAACTTCTGGGAAATCTCAGAGTCGGTCCCGGCTTTTGGAGCAGGTAACAGGAGACAGGTTACAGGAAACAGGAGACCACGGAGTTCTGCAAAGTGTTTGTTCACATCGGTTGGGGAACAAGGAGTATTCCCTATCACTATTCACTATTCACTATTTACTATTTACTATTTACTATTCACTATTCACTATTTACCACTAACCACTCACCAAACCCCTTGACACCAATTTCAGCCAAGCTATATTTAACTGTGATTCGCGCGCCGGAGTGGTGAAATTGGTAGACGCGCCGGACTCAAAATCCGGTGGAGGTATTCCCTCCGTGTCGGTTCAAATCCGACCTCCGGCACTTTTTTGTTTGAAGACCAGCTGATCAAACCGCTCCACTGAACAGACGCTGTAATCTTGACATTTCATCAAGACTGATGTGCAAATCCTGCACCTGCCTCGTTATTGAAGCAGGGTTGTCGACAAATTCCTTGACATAAAAGGGACTTAAACTATAATGAATTGTAGCGATTCTTTTTTGCCGCTGAACTGATTCCGGAAGTCATGAAACCGTACTACAGCTTAAACCTGAGTGAGAAAATGAGAAGAAGCGTCAGCCTCTTCTGGTTGATTATTCTCCTTCTCTTGTATGCTGGCACTTATGCCGATGATTTCTCTCCCTACAGGAATTACCTGGTAAAGGTCGGGATCGATCACCAATTCAGACTCGAGCGTTTGGAAGGCACCGGCTTTCGCTTGCTGACAAGAGATTTTGATTTCGTTTTGGGCGAGATATTCGCTGAGGACCTTGAGAGCTTAAGGACCATCGGTGTCAGATTCAGAATTCTGGACCAAGACCCGGAGAAAGGAACGTACTACCTCGTTTACTCGGACAAGGGTAACGTGAGTCTCAAACTCCAACCCTTCCTCGAATTGGTCAAAGTCTTAGATGTTGAAAACAATGTCGCCATAATAAAGGCTTCCCCGATGATTGCAGAGAGGCTAAGTCTGGAAAGGATGTTCATCCGAAGGGTCGGGAGAGAAACCCTCCCATGGAGGTCGAGACCGGCACCACCTTTCAAGCCTGTGGAGGTGACAACTGACCCGGTAATAGAGGAAATAATCTCTCAGGTCACGGAATTCTCGGTGGCCAATTTCGATTCGGGTTTATCCGGAGAGTTTGAGGTTTCTATCGGAGGCGAACCTTACACCCTTTTGACTCGCTATTCCCCGACGGAGGGATGTCTCAAAGCCGGAGAATATCTGGAGGAGAGGTTTGAAGATTACGGTCTGGAGACGGAATATGACTACTATTTCTCCGGATATTTGAGGGGGGTTGCGGTTCATACCGACGGGGAACGAGCCTGGGCAGTCTCCCATCTCGACCAGATTCTGCGAACCACGGACGGAGGGGATAGTTGGCTTCAGGTTGAAAACGTGTTCAGCCAGGGCTTGTGGTCCGTGGACAATGCTGGATTAGACAGCGTCTGGGTTGTCGGCTCTCCGGGAATCATTTTAAGGTCAACCAATGGTGGACTGTCATTCCACCAGCAATCTTCCGGGGTTTCGGGATGGCTCTATGACCTATTCTTCCTCGATTCTAAAAGAGGCTGGGTAGTCGGTGGTGGGGGAGTCATCTTAAAAACCATCAACGGCGGAGAAGATTGGGAGTCACTTTTCTCGGGGGTGAGCGTGGACCTCCAATCGGTCGTCTTTATTGACACCCTGAACGGTTGGGCTTCCGGACTGGGAGGGACTATCATTCACACCCCTGACGGGGGTGAAAGCTGGCACATCCAAGATTCCAACAATCGCCAGGGACTTTACGGAATTCAATTCACAGATGAAAACCAGGGTTGGGCAGTGGGAACCAATGGCATGATCTGTCACACCACCAACGGGGGAGAGAGGTGGGAATTACAAAATTCCGGGACCAACTCCAGACTCTGCGGAATCAACTTCGTAAATTCCCAGGAGGGATGGGTCGCGGGTTGGAACGGCACTATTTTGCACACCACTAACGGAGGCCTTGATTGGGAGACGCAGAATTCCGGCGTCACCGTCAATCTCTGGGATGTGGAGTTTATCGACAGCTCCGAAGGGTGGGTGATCGGTCACAATGTGATTCTCAAAACAACTGACGGTGGTGAGGAATGGCAATCCCAGAAGGAGAACATCGAGGCAGCGTGGAGAAATGTTGTCGCCACCAAGGTTGGAACCACTTACCCCGATCGGGAGGTCATAATCTGTGCTCATTATGACGCCGTCTCCCAAATCCCCTATCTGCGAGCTCCCGGCGCCGACGATAATGGTTCCGGCACCACCGCAGTGGAGGAGGCGGCGCGGATTCTGTCGCAATACCCCTTCGAGAACACGCTCAAATTCATCGGCTTCTCCGGGGAAGAGCAAGGACTTTTGGGCTCGAAAGCTTACGCTGAGGATGCCTACAATCGGGGCGACAGCATCATGGCGGTTGTGAACTTGGATATGATCGCCTACGACAGCGATGATAACTATGCCGGAGAAATCCACTGCGGCACCGATTCCAACTCGATCAATATTGGAGACCTTTTTATGGAAGTTGCCGCCGAATACCAGCTCCCACTGGTTTTGGAGAAGTTCACTTCAGGAGCGTCAAGAGCCTCTGATCACGCCTCCTTCTGGGACTATGGCTATCCCGCCATTATGGGCATTGAGGACAAAAGCGATGATTTCAATCCCCATCTTCACTCCACCGGCGATAATATGTCTATTGTCAACGCCTCCTATTTTGCCGAGTATGTGAGGGCTGCATTAGCGACGGTGGCAACTCTGGCGGTGCCCGATACACAATTCGTCTCTGTTGAGGATGAGAGCAAATCGGGACTGCCCGTAAGATTCACGCTGATGCAAAACTATCCCAATCCTTTCAACAGTTCAACAGTGATACCATTTGAGGGTCAAGGAGAGGAGGCCAGGCTGGAGATATTCGATCTTGCTGGCCGGAAAGTGAAATCCTTCAGGCTGAGCGACCCTTCTGGTGAGGGACAAATAATCTGGGACGGCACCAACGAAACCGGAGAGGAGGTCTCAAGCGGGATATATTTCTACAGGCTCAGCAGTAGAGATTTTTCCCTGGCAAAAAGGATGGTATTAATCCGATAATCCCTGTCATAGTCTCCCTACCGACATCGGTTCTTAAGTCAAATCGCACTCATCCCCTTCGTTAGGACTCATTCTCTCTCGGTCTCAACAGAAGCGAGAATATCGTCCAACGGAGCAACAGAAAACTCACCACGCCTGACAGGTTACCTGATCAAATGAACGGGAATCCTTTTGCTCCGGAGCAGAGTCCCGTTGACTCCAAAGGGAGCTACGATTATCTTGATCCCCCAATGGCTTTGAATTTTCGTCACTTAACAGAGAGATAGATGTCCAAGCTCAAAAAATTCCTCATGGCCGAAGCCATAAGAGAAGCCTACAGTCGCGGCGAAGAAGAAGAGCAGATGGAACCGTTGGTTCTGGTCAACGCGGATGACAGACCCATCGGTCGAATCAACGGTGGCGACTACGTCATCTTCTACAACATTCGTGGGGAACGTGAAGTTCAGCTTTCAGAGAGTCTTATTGACCCGGATTTCAAGCATTTCCCGGTCGAACCGCCGCCGAAACCCAAGATGGCCACAATGATTCAATACGATAGACATCTGGACAAATTCGGAGTGAAAGTCGCTTTCCCGCCTCTGGAGGAGATCAAGGACAGCCTGAGCGAAGTGGTGAGCAAAAACGGCTTGAAGCAGGTCAAGATTACAGAATCCGAAAAGGAGGTCCACATCAGTTTTTTCTTCAACGGCAAAAATAAGGAGCCGTTTCCCGCCGAAGACCGAATCAGCATTCCCTCTCCGAGAGTGAGGAACGTCGATGAGAAGCCGGAGATGAGCATCTCCGAGGTCACAAGAGCCATCGTCGGAAAAATCAATCAGGGGGAACATTCTCTCATCGTTGCCAACTTCCCCAACCTCGATGTCATCGGCCACACCGAAAACAGGGAGGCGATATTGAAAGCGGTCGAGGCTGTGGACACTCACACCGGGATGGTGGTCGAAGCCGCTCGAAAGGCCGGAGTGATCACCCTCATCACTTCAGACCACGGAACTGTTGAGAGCTGGCTCTACCCCGAGGGAACCATCGATACCGGACACACCAAAAGCCCGGTGCATTGCCTCTTGATCGATCCCACCTTGCCGCCATCTTCGAGAGTTTCCCTTAGGGAGGGCGGTGCCCTCACCGACGTCGCTCCCACCATACTTGCTCTTCTGGCGATCCCCAAGCCGGAGGTTATGACCGGCGAGAGTTTGCTCGTCAGCTACCCCAAGTTTGAAAAGGGAAAAAGGCGCCTCCTCCTCCTGATAACCGATGGCTGGGGCATAACCGATGACGACTACGGCAACCTGATCAAAGCCGCTGACACTCCGGTTATGGACAGCTTCCACGAGCAATATCCTCTCACCAGCCTGAAGGCCTCCGGCGAAGCCGTCGGGCTTCCGGAGGGGACCGTCGGCAACTCGGAATCCGGACATTCTCACATGGGCTGTGGACGAGTGATTTATGCCGACAGAATGAGAATAAAAAAGAGCATCGAGGATGGCTCCTTCTTTCACAACAAGGCCCTCCTCTGGGCGATGAGCAATGCCAAAAAGGAGGAAAAACCTCTCCACCTCCTGGGGATTGTCTCCTTCTACAGTTCGCACGGGTCGGTCGATTACGCTCTCGCCCTTCTGGAGATGGCCAAAAGAGAAGGGCTGTCTGAGGTTTACATTCACTCCATGCTGGGACGGCGCGGAGAAAGGCCCGAGACCGGCGCCATCTACACCGAGAAGATCGAGAAAGAGTGTCAGCAACTCGGTCTGGGGAAGGTGGTCTCGGTGATTGGCAGGTATTATGCGTTAGACCGGGAGGAAAACTGGGATCGCGTGGAGAAGGCCTACCGGCTTTATGTTCACGGCGAGGGGAGAAAGGTTAAACAGATGTAACTGACCATCAGAAGGTTTGTCGGGCAAGAATGCCCGACCTATTTATTTTTAATAGAATAATCCCCATGGCGGAGGCCAGGGGGCTACCCTGCTCTTGATTCTTCAGATTCTCTGCCGGTGCAAAAAGCCTCGTAACGTTCAGTCCCAAACACCAAGAACACCCCGACAAAAATTAGAGCTGCTCCAGCGTATGTCCATGCCGGAGGAACCTCCGCGAAGATGAGAAAGGCCAGAAAGCTCGCCCCCAGCGGCTCTCCTAAGATAGTGGTGGCCACAAGGTGGGCCTTGAGGTACTTCAAAATCCAATTGTATAAGGTGTGCCCGATGATTGTGGGCACCAGCGCCAGGAGAACGAACCACAGGAAGGTCAGCTTGGGATAAGGGTAGAGGGACTCTCCATAGATGACACACAAAACTCCCAGAACAAGTGTCGCCAGAAGATAGACGAAAAAGATATAGGGCAAAAGATTCATCCTTTGCCTGACAATCCTTCCACAAAGCATATAAGAGCCGGCGGCGACTGCACCCGCCAATGCCAGCAAATCCCCAAAGAGGTATTCTCGACCCAGACTGAGATCACCACCAGCGATCAACGCCCCTCCGATTATTGCAGACCCTATCCCCAACAACTGTATTGCTCCTATCCGCTCCTTGAGGAGCAGAAGAGAGAGGAAGGCTACGAATATCGGCTGCGTCGTCACCAGCACCACGGAGTTCGAAATGGTGGTGTAGAAAAGGGAGGTGAACCACAGCGCAAAATGGATTCCCAGGAGAAATCCGGACAGGATCGTTAAGGACAATTCACGTTTGCGGATGACCTTCAACTCTGCCAGGAAGGGCGAAAGTGCAAAGGGGGAAAGGAACAGAACCGCGAATGCCATGCGGTAGAAGGCGGAGACTAATGGCGGTGCTTCGGCCAGGCGGATGAAAATCGCCGCCCAGCTCACCGCCACCACCGCGATGACTAAAGAGAGGTTTCTCCTTAAGACCTCAGCCTGCATAGGAAACTAAGAGACCGCATGCGGCGGTGACGCTAACGATTTCGAACGCGGAGTCATCCCTGCAAAGCGGCATATCCTTTTATGAGAAGAATTTGTCTCTGGCGGCGTAAAGCCCCCAGAGGCCTCCGGTGTGGATGAACAGTATCCTTTTATCCTTAGGGAACATCCCCTTTTGGAGACAATCGACCAAACCGAAAAGCGTTTTCCCGGTGTAAACGTGGTCGAGGATTATGCCGGTGGATTGCGCAATCTCTCGAATAAACCTGATCTCCCGGGGATAGGTCTTGGCATATCCCGGCCCGACGTAGCCATCGATGATCCTAATCTCGCTTTTCCTGATGCCGGTTTTGACCTCATATCTCTTCTCGAAGGACTTGATCAAGTCAAAAATCGTATGGGTGAAATATCCGGCAGTGAGGCGGACATTGTAGCCGTAAATCTTGACCCTCCAGTCGAAGGATTTGGAGCCGACTAAAAGCCCGGCATAAGTCCCCCCGGTGCCGACCGGCACTACGACGGCATCTACCTCAGTCTTCATCTTTTTCAGTTGAGCCATGATCTCGGCGGTCGCCTTTACGTATCCCCAGACCCCAATCTCATTTGAGCCTCCCTCCGGAATGATGTAGGGCTTGACGCCTCTGCTTCTGAATCGTTCCGCCTCTTCTAACATTATCTCATCGATCCGCTCATAATATCTGGGATTGATGAACTTCAGCGAGGCTCCGACCATCTTGTCTAAAAAGAGGTTGCCATCGGGAATCCCTCTCTCTCTTCCTAACAACACCAGATGTGATTTTATTCCCATGCGGGAGGCCAGGCAGGCAACCGCACGAGCGTGATTGGATTGCAGCCCACCACAGGTGATCAGAACTTCTGCTCCCGCTTCTCTTATGTGAGGCACGAAGAACTCTAACTTCCGGATTTTGTTTCCCAGAAGGAGACTGCCGGTGAGGTCGTCCCTCTTGATCAGAATCTCGCAACCAGAGGTACTCTCGCTTGCGGGGAGGAACGACTCTATGGGAGTAGGTAGCCTCGCCCAACTGGAGGCAGTCGGAAGCCTCTTCCTTCCCCGCGAAGCTGATTTTGAAGGATCGATCAAGTGCTTCCTACATCAGTTGGAGAAATCACTCGGCGCGTTTTCGGCTCTGCCTGGCGATCAAATAGATGCCGATGATGATCAGGGCAATGGGCCAGACCCGATAGGAGATGATGCCTAAAACATAAAAGACGATTGAGAAATAGACCAAAAACTTCGCGGCCCCTTTTAAGCCCTTGACCTCCCCACTCGCATATTCGGTAACCAGAAAAGACAGGCCGACCGACAGAGGGAAGGTAGGCCAGAGATACTGCATCAGCCCCCAGCCGGTGAAGTTCAGAAAGAAGAAAAGAATGGACACCACCAGCAGTATGACCCCGGGAATTAAGACCCCCTCCACTCCCGGAGACCGCTCCACTTTCGAGAAATAGAGATAGAAAAAGAAAAAACTCACCAGAAGGGGAAAGATCGGCCACAGTATCTCCATCCCCCACCCGAAAAGGAGATTTCCCAGGAGGAAAAAGACCCCCAGGGCGACGAGACCAATGGAGAAACTCCTCTTTATCTTCTCGGAACGCAGCTTTTTCTCAAGCTCGCGGTTCACTGCAATTTCGTCTTCCACCATAGGATCCTCCTGAAATGATTTCAAAAGAGCTACGATAATTACTTCCTTTTGGTCTTAGTCGAGCGGCTCCGTTTCTTCCTGCGACTTTTCCCCCAGACCTTCTCGATGTAATCCTCGAACTCCTCCAAGCTCTTGAACTCGAATTCATAATCGAAGGGAGCGCCGGAGATGTGGCAATCTATTTCTCCTTCGGAATTGACGCCATACTGGGCACATATCTTGGGCCTCTTCTCGTAGATGGCGCACCTTCCCCGCGGCAGCAAGTATTTACAGAGGTTCTGGAGCTCCAGATACCACTTACCCTCCTCAACGAAGATGGACACACCCTGATGGCATAAAAACCAGCGGATGTCATCTAAGTCTTCTTTGTCCCCAGGCTCATCGATCTCTAAGGCGAAATACCTGCAGCACTTCGAATCACACTTTTTGCACTCTTTTAGATTGACAATCACGGACTATCCTAATCTCCCGAGAATCATCCTGAAAATGCTCACGAGAGGATGACTGTATACCCTTTTGCCGGAGGCGGTTTCCCGGTCACTCCCTATCTTAAGTGCATCGCGCCCTCAGACATCGCAAACCCACCTCACAGAAGAGACTACTTCGCCAAAAAAACAGGAACAGGGTTCAAAAGCAAGGGCATTTTTTGTGCAGGGATCAGGGGCAGGTTATTGCGGGTGTCGGTATCGTCCCGGGAAAATGAGAAACGATGTGGTCAGGCAACGGGAGACGGGGAAGAGGAAACGGGAGATGGGAGGCCACGGAGTTCGGCAATGTAGCCACCCACACTGTTTGGGGAGGGCGGAGTATTTACCATTTACTATTCACTATTCACCATTCACCATTCACTGTCAAGTGCCACGAACTATGGACAATCTCAGTACATGCCTATGTCCACTCTCCGGGCTTTGGGAATCTCTCTTCTTAAGAATCTCTCCCCGACGGTAACGAACTTCTCCGGGGTGTCGGAGACGAAGTATCTGTAAGCAACCTTCCCCGACTTGGGGCGCAGAAGCTTTCTTTTGGTGAGCACTTCCCTGACCTCTAAGGCGGTCTCTTCCGCAGAATCGATGAGACTTACCGCCTCCCCCATGATCTGGGAGATGACCGGCTTCAGCAGAGGATAATGGGTGCAACCTAAGACTAAGGTGTCCACCCTTCTGGTTTTGAAAAATTTTAGATAATCATCTGCTATCAGGCGCGTTGCCTCCCTGTTGATGTAGCCCTCCTCAGCCAAGGAGACGAAAAGGGGACAGGCCTTTCCGAAGACCTTGATGGAGTCTGAAATCCGCTTGATGGCTTTGGGATAGCTGCTGGAGGCGATGGTCGCTTCGGTGCCGATGACGCCGATGCGACCGTTCCTGGTGGCTCGGACGGCGGCTTTTGCCCCGGGCTCAATCACCCCCATCATTGGCACCTCGAAATTCCTGCGGAGGTAGGAGAGCGCCACTGCCGAGGCGGAGTTGCAGGCCACCACCACCAGCTTGACCTTCTTACTCAGAAGAAAATTCACGTTTTGTCGAGAGAAATTCTTTACCACCTCTTTTGATCGGACCCCGTAAGGGAAGCGACCGGTGTCTCCGAAATAAATGACCTTCTCGTGGGGAAGCTTTCTTGAGACTTCGGCCACAACCGTCAGGCCCCCAATGCCGGAATCGAAAATCCCGATCGGCAAGTTCCGGCTCTCATCTGAGTTCATGGTATCCCCTCGTATTTTCTCTTGAAATCAACCAACCCCCTGCAAATCGCCTCCGCCACTCTCTCGCGGAACTTGCCTTGACCCAGAAGTTTTTCCTCCTCCCTGTTGCTGATGAAGGCCACCTCCACCAGAACCGCGGGCATATAGGCTCTATTCAGAACGTAGAATCCCGCCTGGTCAATCCCCCGGGAGGGGATCCTCAGCCGTCCCTTGAACTGATTTTGTATCAGCTCCGCCAGATCGGACGACTCCCGCAGATACTCGTTCTGGACCATATCCAGGAGGATCAAATCCAGCTCTGAGGTGAGATTCTCTTCGGAGTATGATTCCGGCTTCTCGAATCGGATGGCGGAATTCTCCAACGCCGCCACCGCTCTGGCTTCGTCGTTCTTCGCCATCGCCAAAAAGAAGGTCTCCGAACCTCTCGGTTTCCTCTTGGGGGAGGCATTGGCGTGAATGGAGATGAACAGATCCGCGCCGGCTCCGTTGGCGATCTGGGTTCTCTCACCTAAGGGGAGAAAGGTGTCATCCTTGCGAGTCAGAATCACCTCGAATCCTTCTCTCTCCAGCTTCTCGGCCAACCTCTTGGCGATGTCTAAAACTACCTCCTTTTCCTTCAGGCCGCTGTGACGACCCACGGCTCCGTCGTCCTCGCCTCCGTGCCCGGGGTCAATCACCACCAAATCGATTTTGTTCTTATCCCAGGTGACCCCCTCCTGAAAGATGCCGGGACCGGTGCCCCTCTCCCACAGCGAGACCAGAATCCGAGGCGGTTTCTCCTTGAAGCTAATACGATGGTCCATCCTCTTCTTGACCAGAAACGAGAGCTGGGCGGCGGCCTCGAACTGATAGGTCTTCAGATCCCTTACGATCTCTCCCTTCTCGAAGTCCTCTTGGATCAGGTTGTTAAGAATCCCGCCGTGGACGGTGAGGTTCAGCCACCCCTCCTCGGTGATGATGGTCTCATACTTCAAAGCTTCGGTGAGGAGAACCTCCAGCAAGAGGCCGTTGGCTTTCGGGGTAATCCTCAGACCCTTCACATTGTAGTCGGGGCTCTGAAGATAGAGGCTCTGACTCTCGCGGTCCCATCTGCTTTCCAGCGGTAGAATCTCTTTTATGATTGGAGCAAAGAAAGCCACCGGGACGTATATGCTCCCATTTCGAAATTCCGCTGGATAATGGAGATTGAAAGTCTCATCCGCGGTGATAACGTAAGGGGAGAACAGGGTGACCTGAATGAACCTGTCTCCTTTCTCTAAGGTCAATCTCTTCGCAAGCTGATCCCAGCTTGTCTCTGTCCCCAAAAAACTCCCCAGTTCCGTCAAAGAGATGTAAGTCAATCCCGAGATGGTTTCGGAAGAGACCTCGCCTTCGGTATTATCGATGAAGTTCTTGACGGTGACAGCGGCTGCGGTCCCGCAAGACAGGTAGATAACGAGACCCAGGAATAACAGCCTCTTTGAGAGTTTTTCCATTCCTCTGGGCATTGAGATCAATGGCGACCGAATTGAGATTCGCTCTCAGCGGTTCTTGTATTTGAGGGTTCTTCTCACTTCCCGCTCGGCGTCCCTTTCGGCGATGGCGGCTCGGCGGTCGTAAAGCTTTTTACCCTTGGCTAAAGCTATCTCCACCTTTGCCACCTTGCCGCGGAAATAGAGCTTCAGGGGGATGAGAGTCAAACCCCTCTCGACGGTCTTGCCGGTCAATTTGCGCAACTGGTTTCGATGCAGAAGCAGCTTGCGATCCCTGGTGGGGTCGTGATTGAGACGGTTGCCGGCATCGTAGGGAGGGATGTGCATCCCCAGCAGGTAAGCCTCCCCCTTCTTGAGCATGGCGTAGCTATCCTTGAGGCTAACCTTTGCCTGCCGGAGGGATTTGACCTCGGTTCCGACCAGAACCAACCCGGCCTCGTAGACCTCTATGATCTGATAGTCGTGCCGAGCCTTACGGTTGGTGGCGATCACTCTGATGTCCGGGTCCTTTTCTTGCACAGTCTCAAATATAGATTGGCCCAAAGTCCCAAGCAAGCCATTTTAATTCGTGTTTCAAGGACAAGACTGTCCTCCGCACCCTGTATCCTACATCCTATATCCTATATTCTATTCCCTATTCCCTTTCTGCTGTTTGCTGTTTGCCACGGTGGGTCGAGATTCTGCAAACTGACCGCATATCTTTGCAGCCTCGGCGGGGTTTTTTGACCGAGAACAGACTGTATACCGCTCTGGCACACCCCTTGCACCGTTGCGCCATCGAAAGAGGCTAGAACTGCGGGAGGTAAATGAATGCCAAAGAGAAAAAAGCAGCCTTACAAGATGCCGGACAAAACCTGCTGGCATCTGTATTCGCTTCAAAATCTCAATCCGGAGAAATTCGTGAAAGTAGTGAGCAAGATTCTCAAGAGACAGCATCTGCTCATTAAGTGAACTTCACAGCCCCCGGAAGTCACTGCATTGACTTCGTCGCAATAACTCATTATTACAACAGATCCTCGGTAGGTCTCACTGCCATAAGATCTACACTGGTGAGATGCCGCTTCGTGCAGATTTCAGGCAACGCCGGAAGACGGAAATGTGTCGCTGTATCTTGCTTCTCGACCCACCTCAGCTTAGTGAAGACTCTTAACCACCCCACGGCAATCCCCGATCAGAATAGGGAGGCTTGAGACAAGCTGACCTCGCCAAGAACGGCTCAATTCTCCTTGACAAACTGTCCGTAAATGATACATTATTAAAGGAAGACCGAAGCAAAGGAACATTCCTTTGACAACTGAATCGAGAGTTTAGGAGGGTAAGATGCGTATTGCGTTAACGATTTTGCTTTCAGCGATCGTGTTGTCTCCGTTGACCGCATATGGGATTGATGTCTGGGGAGACCAATGGGGCACCTGGACAAGGGAGAACAGCCCTTACAACGTTGTAGGAGAAATCCGCGTCCCACCGGAGTCGACTCTGATCATTGAGCCCGGGGTTGTCGTCGATTTCCAGGGGTACTATTCATTGCTGGTGGACAGCCTGGCAACACTTCTGGCGGTTGGAAACGAGACTGATTCAGTTGTTTTTACTTGCGATACTCTTGCAAACCCAGATCGCTGGCACGGGATACGTTTTATTTACGCCGATAGCAATTCGCAAGTGAGCTATTGTCGCCTGGAATACGGAAAAGCCACTGGAAGCGGGGAAGACCAGAAAGGTGGAGCTATTTATTGTTCCTATTCTAGCCCAACGATCACCAATAACAGCCTGAGAGGAAATTCCGCCGAGTTTGGCGGAGCCATTTATTGCTACAAACGCAGACCTATGATACGCGATAACGCTATCACTGGAAACATTGCTGGCTATGGTGGAGGTATCTGTGCTGAGCGGTGCGGGCGGGTGACCATAGTCTATAATCTAATAAGTCAGAACCGCGGGAGAGGTGCAGGTGTCTGTTTCATGGTTTCGCACGGAACCCTACGTAAGAACACCATCACGGATAATTTCACCCTCAGTGGGGGCGGGGGGGTTTTGTGCTCTTACTCCTCGAACCCCGTGATAGAGGACAATATCATCAATGCTAATTCTGCTTGGTGGGGTGGGGGGATCTCCAGCAGCCACTCCGAGCCGTGGATACATGGAAACACCATAACTGGCAATTCAGCCAGCGCCGGCGGTGGCGGTATTGATTGTACACGCTCTTCCAACCCAATCATAGAGCACAATACCGTAGCCGATAATCACTCCGATGAATACGGCGGGGGGATTTCTTGTCACCGAGACTGCCAACCTACGATAAGATACAACACCATCTGCGGGAATTCGGCTACCAACGGGGGCGGTATTGCCTGTCACGACAGCAGCGGCGCACCAGAGATAACCAATAATACCATAAGTGGGAATTCAGCCGATTTCGGGGGTGGCGGAATTTATTGTGCCCGTTACTCCAGCCCGATTGTCGTGAACACCATCTTGTGGGGGGACACCGCACCGCTTGACCCAGAGATTCACAGGACCTGGAACTGCGACCCAGAGGTCACCTACTGCGATGTCCAGGGTGGTTGGGAAGGTCAAGGGAACATCGATGTCGATCCCCTTTTCGTTGATCCCGTTGCCAGGGATTTTCATCTCCAGCTCGGTTCTCCCTGTATCAACGCTGGAGACCCAAACTCACCCCCCGACCCCGATGGTACCCGAGCAGATATGGGGGCGTTCTTCTTCGACCATATTGCAGAGGTCACCATCACCCCAAAGAATCCCCCAATCCGTATCCCACCGGAGGGAGGAACCTTCAGGTTTGAGGCTACCATTACTAACTTAACCGACACGAGCCTCAATGGCGAGGTTTGGACGATGGCCAATGTTCCCGGGATAGGTTATTACGGTCCCCTTATCAGGCAGCCTCTCCGCCTGTCGCCCCATCAGACCATCCACCAGCCCAACGTTGCTCAGCAGGTTCCCGGTCTTGCTCCTGCGGGAGTCTACTACTATATAGCTTATCTTGGCAACTATCCCTCAGTAAAGGTGGACAGCTCCTCGTTTTCCTTCGTTAAGACCGGTAAGTCCACTGGAGGTAACTGGTCAGTCTACAACTGGTTCGAGGAAACTCCAGAATTGAGTCTGCCGGTGGAGACTTCACTTCTGGGCAACCATCCCAATCCCTTCAACGCCTCCACCATCATCAGCTATCAATTAGCAGTTGACGGCTATGTAACCGTGCAGGTTTACAACACCTTCGGCCAGAAGGTGGCGACATTGGTGGACGAAAAACAGGCAGCGGGTCAAAAATCTGTCGATTGGGATGCTTCAGAACTGTCCTCCGGTGTTTATTTCTATAAGTTGACTGCGGGAGATTTTACCGAGACCAGGAGAATGATGCTGGTGAAGTGAAATTCACAGCAAATTAAACGGATTAAGCAGACCACAGCACTCTCCACTCCTTGCCGATTCAAACAAACTCACAGAGAGGGTCAAGGCCTGTCGGCTGACTCTATTGGCCCATCTACTTACTGCCCCACTTCTCACCAAGAACACACAGCAAAAACTGTTTGACAAGGAACCGAAAATATCTAAATTTGTAAAACCCTGTCGGAGGCTTGCCGGAGGCGGACAAGGCATATCGTCTCGGACGACAAAACAGCTCCGTGTCACCTAACTTTCTGGAGCGGGTTTGAATCAAAAGGAAAACCAACTCGAAAAACAACCCCCGGATATGACAAACCTCGCCATCTCCGGGGTGATATTTATAATTGCCTTCATTACCTATTTTATCACCAAGTCCCCGACGGTGAGCTTTTGGGATTGTGGGGAGTTCATCGCCTGCTCTTACATTTTGGGAATCCCCCATCCTCCCGGGACCCCTCTTTTCATTCTCATCGGTCGTATCTTTACCCTCCTTCCCCTTTTCGAAGAGATCGCTCTGCGGATCAACTTCATCTCAGTTTTGACTTCGGCGCTGACAGTGTGGCTTTCCTATCTTTTGATTGTGAAAGTTGTCCGGGGTTGGTTCAAAGAGAAGACCGACGGGCTCAACCGCTTCATCGCATATGTCGGGGGCGCCACCGGGGCTTTGATCTTGACTTTCTCCGACACCTTCTGGTTCAATGCCGTGGAGGCCGAGGTTTACGGACTGGCGATGCTTCTGATGGTTTTGATCTGCTATCTGGGCCTCCTGTGGGCGGAAAATCATCAAAAGGAGAAGTCCGGTCGCTACCTGGTCATAATCACTTACCTGGCATTCCTCTCCCTGGGAGTCCACATGACGGTCTTTTTGACCTTGCCGGTTCTCTTTCTCTTCATCATGATGACCGACAGAGAGAAACTCAACGATTGGCGCTTGTGGTTGGCCGGCATCTCTTTCTTTCTGGTCACCTTCGCCCTGGTGCCGTTCCTGGTTGCCTCCGCCGCTCTCCTTCTCCTCTCCGGGGCAATCCTACTGAGCGTGGAGCGCAATAGAGCTACCTGGGGATTTTTGTTCGCCTTAGTGGTGGTGGGGATAGTCGGCTATTCTACTCAGCTTTACATCCCCCTTCGCTCCGCCTGCGACCCCGCCATCGACGAGAACGACCCCGAGAACTGGGATCGCTTCAAGTATTTCCTGGAGCGCAAACAATACGGGCAGACCTCCATGGTGGAGAAGATGCTCCACCGCCGAGGAACCTGGGGAAATCAGTTCGGCACTCACCGCCGCATGGGATTCTGGGGATTCTTTTCTGTGCAATACGGCTCCCCGAATCTGAGCTCCCTGGGGTTTCTACCCTTTGTTCTGGGGGTCCTGGGAGCCTGGGAGTCCCTGAGGAGAAAATACAAGGTGGGCGTATTCCTGGTACTTATCTTCCTGATATGTAGCGTGGGTTTGGTTTTGTATATGAATTTCTCCGACGGCACCCGGGGGGAGCAGTTGGAGGTCAGGGATCGGGACTATTTCTTCACTCCCGGGTTTTTGTTCTTTGCTATCCTAATTGGAGTGGGATCTGCAGGCCTTCTATCCTGGGTGAGGGAGCTATCAGCAAGGGTTTACCCTCGGCGGTTTACGACTGTCACCGTGGGGGTTTTGGCGCTTCTGCTTTTGTTCTTCCCCTTCGCAAACACTCTGGGCTACCACTTCGAGTCCCACGACCGCAGGGGGAACTACATCCCGTATGATTATGCTCACAACATCCTGAATTCCTGCGACCAGGATGCGGTCCTCTTCACCAACGGCGACAACGACACCTTCCCGCTGTGGTTCTTACAGGAGGTGGAGGGGGTGCGCACCGATGTGAGAGTGGCCAACTTAAGTCTCCTGAACACCCGTTGGTATATCAAGCAATTGAAGTATAAGATGGGAGTTCCCATAAAGCTCTCAGACGAGCAAATTGATCGCTTGACCGCCTTCATGACCCCTGAGCGGGAAATCGTCAGGGTTCAGGACCAGATGATAAAAGAGATCATCATCTCCAATAACTGGAAATACCCGATCTACTTCGCGGTGACCGTGTCCCCGGAGAACAAGATGGGACTGAAGGACAACTTCAAAATGGAGGGGATGGCCTACCGGGTGGTGCCGGAGAAGGGGAAAAACATGGTGGACCCTGAGAAGCTTCGTCATCGCCTCTCGGAGGTCTTCAAGTTCAGAGGACTAAATGATCCCGAAGTCTACAAGAGCGAAAGCGACAAGAGACTGGTCGCCAACTACGTAAGCACCTTTTTGCAGTTAGCCGAGTATTACCGGAATGAAGGGCGCCTGCAGGAGGCCATCGCCCAGGCTACGGAGGCCACCGAGCTGTACACGGACAGCTATCGTCCCTACCTCTATTTGGCTCAGCTCTATTCCGAAACCGGGCAGCTGGACAAAGTCGAACGACTGGTGGAGACCTCCCGGCCGGAGCTGGGGGAACGACTCTACATAAATTCCGCTTACGCCCTGGCCACAACCGGCGACACCGCTAAAGCGATCGAGTTTTTCAAGAAGGCCTTGAAGCGGTATCCGAATTCCAATTCCGCCATGCAGCTTTTGTCAAACATCTACTACCGCAGTCAAAGATATGGGGAGGTCTTGGAGCTGCTCGATGACTGGATAAACGCCCACCCTGAGGATGGTGAGGCCATCGCCCGTCGGGAGGGGATTCGAGCCATCGTAGAAAGCTCCGAGGTGAAACTTGGAGGGCTCGGAGGTTGAGTTCCTCACGGAAACCTCAACAGAGCCTTCAGTGATTCCTGTGAGGTCTGTTCTTTTGACGGTGAAACCTAGAGCTGATTTGAGTGCTCTGAATGGACACCACCCCCTGACCTCCACCAGGGGGATTTTTCGAAAGACCTCACTTTCCAGAATCAACCCTGACGACATTTGGGAGACCCTTTTTCGGGAGAAGAGATAATGAAGATCATCATTTCCGGCATAACCGGACAGGACGGATACTACCTTTCGAGACTCCTGGCCTCAAAAGGTGACCAGGTTCACGGGATTGTCAGGAGGAATTCCCAAAAATCCTTCGGGGTGTTAGACACTGACCCGGAGCTGAAGTCCAAACTGAAGCTTCACTATGGGGACGTCACCGACAAGCACTCCTTGGATACGATCTTCAAGGAGGTTAGGCCCGACCGAGTTTACCACCTCGCCGCTCAGAGCTTCGTCCAGGAGAGTTGGAGCAACCCCGAGCTTACTTACGAGATCAACATCAAGGGGACCTTGAACATGCTGAATTCCTTCAGAGAGTACAGCCCGGAGGGACGATTCTACTTCGCCTCCTCCAGCGAGATGTTCGGGAAGGTCGAGACCAAAAGTCAAGACGAGAAAACCTTCCCCTGGCCTCGCTCCCCGTATGGCATTTCGAAATTGGCCGGTTTCTACACCGGCGTCAACTACCGGGAGGCCTACGGCCTTTTCGTCTCCAACGGGATTCTCTTCAATCACGAAAGTCCCCACCGCGGGGAGGAGTTCGTCACCCGTAAGATCTCGCTGGCGGCGGTGAAAATCCACCTCGGCGTGGAAAGCGAGCTGGTGTTGGGGAATCTCGACAGTCAGCGGGACTGGGGTTACAGCGCCGATTACGTGAAAGCCATGGAGCTCATCCTGGATTATGAGAGGCCGGATGATTTCGTCATCGCCACCGGAGAGACCCACTCCGTCCGGGACTTCGTCCAGACCGCCTTCTCCCATCTGGGTCTGGACTGGAAAAAACATGTAAAGGTCGACGAGAAATATAAACGTCCCGCAGACGTCAGCTACCTTCGAGGGGATAGCTCCAAAGCGCGGAAGCTTTTGGGCTGGAAGCCGACCGTCAGCTTCCAGGAGTTGGTCAAGATGATGGTCGATGCTGATCTAAAGAGAGTTTCCGGTCAGAAGAAAAAAGCTGAATGAGAATCCTCATAATCAACTGGCGGGATCTGAAGAACCCCTGGACCGGAGGAGCAGAAATCCATATCCACGAGATCGCCTCCCGTCTGGTGAAGGAATACGGACACCAGGTCTTTTTCCTCTGCAATCGCTTTAAGAACACTCTTCCGCCAAGGGACAACTACGACGGAATCGAATTCTACCGGGTGGGGACAGAGTATACCTTCAACTTTCACGTCCCCTTCTGGCTGAGAAAAAACCTGCCTCAAATCCATCCCGATCTGATCATCGAAGATGTAAACAAAATCCCCTTCTACACGCCACTGTATGTAAAAAGGCCGGTATTGGTGGTGATTCCTCACCTCTTCTCGGAGACCGTCTTCCGAGAGATCAATTTCGTTTTCGGGACGTATATCTATCTGGCAGAGAAGTTGATTCCCAGCGTTTACAGGAGTTGCTATCTCAACGCCATCTCTCAATCCACCAAGGAGGACTTAGTCAAGAAGGGTCTCTCTCCAGACAAAATCAGTGTTATCGAGTGCGGCATAGATCAGAAAACCTACTATCCCGCAAACGAGAAGTTCGGTGCCCCCACCGTCATTTACGCCGGCCGGCTGAAAAAATATAAGTGCGTCCAGCACCTCTTAGAGGCAATCTCCCTGGTGAGGCAGAAGCTCCCGGAGGTGAAGCTGTTTGTGGTCGGGGATGGTGACTATCGCCAGGGACTGATTGCCTACGCCGCTAAGTTAAATCTAAAGGACACGGTGACTTTCACCGGATATATCTCCCAGCAGGAGAAGGTGGAGCTGCTGCAGAAATCACACCTTCTGGTCTATCCTTCCATAAAGGAGGGATGGGGCATATCCAACTTAGAGGCAAACGCCTGCGGCACCCCAGTTTTGGCCGCCGACGTCCCCGGTTTGAGAGACTCCGTATCTGTCGGAGAATCGGGACTGCTCTATCCCTTCGGTGATGTCGGGAAAATGGCAGAGAATATTGTCGGCATCTTGACGGATACACTTCTGAGAGAGAAGCTCGAGCAGGGGGGTCTCAAGTGGGCCTCGAATTTCACCTGGGAGAAGACCGCCGAGAGGTTCAATAATCTGCTGAAGGATTTATTTTCCGCTTGAGAAACGGCATCAAAAGACACTGGAGAACTCTATTCGGGGTTCTGATCAGCCTCTTTTTTCTCTATCTGGCGGTGAGGAAGGTCGACTTTCACGCAGTGGGAGAGGCCTTCCGGGAGGCGAACTATCTTTACACCATTCCGAATGCGGTGGCGATCCTCTTCTGCATGTGGCTTCGGGCAGTGAGGTGGCGCCATCTTCTCAAGCCGGTCAAATCCCTCTCTGCAGGACGACTCTTCTCTCCGGTGATGATAGGCTTTATGGCCAACAACCTCCTCCCCATGAGGCTGGGAGAGTTCGTGCGGGCATACTCTCTGGGGGAGAAGGAAAAGATCTCAAAAAGTGCCTCCTTTGCCACCATCGTGGTGGAACGCGTCTTCGATACCTTCATCCTACTCTTGATGTTTGCAATCGTCATGGCTTTTTCCCCTTTCCCGGACTGGGCCAACAAGATCGGCTACTCCGCCTTCGTGATAAATATTGCGATTCTACTCTTCTTTTTCTTCTTGAAGAGTAAGACCGAGCCGACCTTAAGAGTTCTCCAGAGGCTGCTCAAGGTTTTCCCTAAGAAGCTTGCTGATTTCGTCTACAACACCACCTGCAGGTTCACCGAGGGTTTAGCGGTTCTCTCTGACCTTAAGAGTCTATTCTATATTGCGGCTCTTTCGGGATTGATCTGGGTCATCACCGCCCTCTCGAACTATTTCATCTTCCTTTCTTTTGGCTTGCAGCCTCCGCTTTACGCCTGTTTTTTCCTTCTGGTGGTGGTGGCTTTCGCCATAATGCTTCCAGCCTCCCCGGGATTCATCGGCACCTTTCACTTCGGTTGCACCGTGGCGTTGTCATACTTCAAAATCGATCCCAGTGTCTCGTTCCCCTTCTCGGTCGTGCTGTGGTCCTGCCAGTATTTCCCCGTGACCCTCCTGGGGCTATATTATCTGCGGAAGGAGCATCTATCCTTAAGGGAAGCCAGAGCTGAAGGGGTTCAGAGTTCGTAGCAGAGCGGCGGGGGACAAGCCCCCGCCCTACAATTCAATGACGTTGAATTTGGAAACCTAAAGGTTTCCATTACACTGAGGGAGACAGAATCTGTCTAATCTGCTTGCCTGCCTGTGGCAGGCTTACCCGCCTCTGGCAGGCTGTGAAGCATCCCCCGAAGTGGCGTTAGATGCCCACACCTGACGCAATCTGTCGAATGTGGGCATTCGACAGCACAGCTAGTTTATTTCACGAGCACCATCCTTTTGGTCTCAGAGAAATCTCCCGCAGTTAGTTTGTAGAAATAAATCCCGCTGGCAACTGCTTCTCCTGCCCCGTCTTTCCCATCCCAGGTGAAACTGTGCTTGCCGGGAGTCTTCACGGCGCTTAGTAATTGCCTGATCAGTTCCCCTCTGATATTATAGATTGACAGCTTGGTTCCCTCTTTTGCGTGGTTCAGAATTCGGAAGGAGATTTCAGTGGTGGTGTTAAAGGGATTAGGATAGTTCTGATAGAGGACGAATTGCAACGGCAGGTGCTTTTGCTGCTTATCTCCATAGATGCCCGTCAGTGGCGGCTCTACAAAATGATAATTGCCGGTGTTGTACCGGTCGTGGCCATATTGGGGCCAGTGGATGGTCTCCGGATTGTAAGGAATCCCCAGATCGTAACACCAGATCCAAGCAGATTCATCGGGGTCTAAAGTGCGCATTCCAGAGGAAGTTAGCAGCAGATTGGTATAACCGTCATTGTCGATGTCCAATATCTGCGGGGAGGTTTCGCAGTTGAAGCCGCCAACTTCAAGAGGCCACCCTGACAGGAGTTCCCCCTTGTGATTATATGCCCAGAAGTAGGAAATCACACTATCTCCCTGCACGTGAAACGCGCTTGAGCCCAGGACAATGTCAGAAAGTCCATCTCCATCAACATCCGCAACGATCGGCTCCATACGACAGCATCCTTCGATCTCTATTGGCCAATTCTCCTTGACAGAACCGTCAGGGTTGAATACGTACATAAGCTTGTCGGCCGTCATTAACAGGACTGTAGTTACGATGTCTAACTGGTCATCACCGTCTATGTCTCCCACGACGGGGGTGGTCACCGGGAAACCGTTACCCCAATGGTAAGGCCACCCTGCTTGTACCTCGCCGCAGTTGTTATACACAGTAACATCCCCGGTGTTGTTAACGTGGTGGCATGTGGAAACTATAACTTCCAAGAGGCTGTCGCCGTCAACATCTGCCAGCACCGGGCGGGTGAAATCGTCCACGTATAGCGGGGCAGGCTTGTACACGGGCCAGCCCGGAATCGAAGCACCATATATGTCAAAGCCGAAGATATGATTATTACTGGCCAGCACGATATCGGGGCTCCCATCCATATCCAAATCACCTATCGAAATGGCCGCGACGATAAAACTATCCGGATAAACCGAAAGCGGGAAGCCGGGGAAATCATTCCCTTCATAATCGAGTATTCGTAGAAGGGTATCATAGCGACAGGTATATAAGATCTCCAGCTTGCCGTCAGAGTCTAGGTCATATATGGTGGAATGCATTGGCTCGCGGTATAGGTCATCGGGTTGACCTGCCTGTATGCGCTTGGGATAACCGGGGATGTCATCACCGAATATGTTCATAACATGAATGCGGTGAATCCGACGATTGGGCCGTTCATGGTAAAAGATTACAACCTCTTCCAAGCCATCACCATTAATGTCTCCTAGCGCAGATTTGAGCTTGATAATTTGACCTGTGTCTGCCACCGGCCAGCCTGGATAGACAGATGAATCCTGATTGATGACGTAGAAAGAGTCGCTGACGGCAAAGGCGATGCTCTTTAGCTTAGTTTCGGGGTCTCCAAAATGGTTTGTGCCACCCACCGGGCCCAACACCCCCGCTCCGAAGACTTCTCGGTGAACCTCAAAAGGCCAGCCTGGCATCAGCTCCGGAACCTGGGCCCGCAGTTCTGAAACAGAAAGCAAAGTTAGCACAGGAATTAGCACGATCAGAACGGACCTGCTGGTACCCTTCATAACCAAACCTCCCATTTGTGCAAGCAAAAAACCTCTCTTGTTGCAGGATGTGCTACAAGGAGAGGTGAGCTGCCCCTTCGAGAAGCTTCGCTAATCCTCGGGTAAATGGACTTTCCGGTATTAGCTCTTTTTGCTCTACAACCCATTGGGCCCCCAGCCAGCCCTGCCCCCATTACACGATAATCACCTCCAGCGATTTGTCAAGCTTTTTTCCAAACTTGTGAAAGATTTGATTTCAGAATCTGTCAGGCAGCTTCGATGCGGTATTTCTATCTTCTGAAATGAACTCCGTCATTCCAAGCTCCGGCGTCAGGCCACTGGGCTACCCACAGCAACTCACAATCTGCTCGATCTGCTTGTCCGCCTCTGGAGGGCTGTGAGCCTCACTTCACCAGCACCATTCTCTTGGTTTTAGAGAAATCGCCAGCGGTTAGTTTATAGAAATAGATCCCGCTGGCAACTGCTGTTCCTGCCCCGTCTTTCCCATCCCAGGTGAAACTGTGCTTGCCGGGAGTCTTCACGGCGCTCAGTAATTGCCTGATCAGTTCCCCTCTGATATTATAGATTGACAGCTTGGCTCCCTCTGTTGCGCGGTTCAGAATTCGGAAGGAGATTTCAGTGGAGGTGTTAAAGGGATTAGGGTAGTTCTGATAGAGGACGAATTGCAACGGCAGCTGCTTTTGCTCCTTATCGGCATAGATGCCCGTCAGTGGCGGCTCTACAAAATGATAATTGCCGGTGTTGTAGCGGTCGTGGCCGTATTGATCCCAGTGAATAGTCTCCGGATTGTAAGGAATCCCCAGGTCATAACACCAGATGTAAGCAGATTCGCCGATATCTAATTCCCGCATCCCCGAAGATGTCAAAACCAGGTTCGCATAACCGTCGTTGTCGATGTCAAGTACCTGTGGAGAAGTTTCGCAACTGAAGCCCAGCACCTCGATGGGCCAACCGTCCAAGACCTCCCCTCGGTAATTGAATGCCCAGAAGTAAGACCGTACAGTATCCCCTTGGGTGTGGTAGGCGTTTGAGGCCTGAACGATGTCCGCCAGGCCATCGCCGTCAACATCTGCAATTATCGGCTCCATACGACAGTAACCCTCCACTTCTATGGGCCAACCATCTTTGATGCTGCCATCCGGATTGAACACATATATGGAAGGTCCGACATGAGCACGTAAAACACCCACCACGATGTCAAGTCGATTGTCACCGTCAATATCTCCCACTACCGGAGAAGTCCTGACGATGGACTCATCCCACACGTAAGGCCAACCATCTTCGAGTGTTCCTCTCTCAGTATAGACATACAGTGCTCCGCCAGCACTCCCCCGTTTTACGAAGGGAACCAGGACTTCCAGAAAGTCGTCCTCATCAATGTCTGCCAAGACCGGGCGGCCTTTATATGCGACAATGTAGCCGGTAGGGCTGTTGACAGGCCAACCTTCTACTGGGTTGCCCAGATAGTCCCAGGCGAACAGGTGATGATATGCGCCCACGACCATATCAGCACTGCCGTCCAGGTCCAGGTCCCCGATCGATGTTCTTGCCTCGATAAGAGTATCTGCGGATACTGAAATTGGAAACCCCGGGAAGTTGTTCCCCTGATGGTCCAGTATGTAAAGTAGCGAGTCATTGGAAAAGGCGAAGATGATCTCCAGCTTGCCATCTTCGTCCAAGTCGTATAGGCTTACAGCACAGGGGGTGTGCCCGCGTCCAGGGTCGAAAACTTTGGGGTAACCAGGTATATCATCCCCGAAGATGTTGAGGACGTGCAGACGGTGACGCCACTCCCCGGTCCCCTCCCACCAGAATACGACAATTTCTTCGAGTCCATCTCCATTTACATCACCTACCGGATGTTTGCCGGGGTTGGCATCACCAGTATCGCAGACTGGCCAACCGGGATAGACAGTTGAGTCGGTGCGAATAACGTAAAAGGTGGAGTCATATACTTCGAAAGCAATATCCTTGAACCCGGTCTCGGGATCGGTAAAGTAGTTCACACCTTCCAGGGGTCCAAAAACCTCACGCGGGTAGAAATCTCGGTGCACCTCAAAAGGCCAGCCTGGCATCAGCTCCGGAACCTGCGCCGGCAGTTCTGAAACACAAACGAACGTCAGCACCAGAATTGATGCCTTTATCAAGAATCCATTGCGAATTTTCATAATCGGCCTCTCCATCTTCTATGGGATATCTGACACTTAGAAGGGGGGCTTTCGCCCCCCTTCTCTTTTCGCTCACGTTACTTTTCGGGGGTCCCATCAACGCAGGCGACGCCATCTTTTCGGACCTCACTGCCTTCGAGATAGTAGAAAGTCGGGCTGATTGACTGCTTCTCACAGTCGTTAGCGTAAATCCTAAGGCGATAGTAATCGCTCTCCAGGTCATTCCAGATGGAGTAGGTGTTCGGCTCGTTGGAGGAAATGAAGTCCCAAAACTCCGTCCAGCTGAAATCAGAGTTGAGTATCCGTGCAGTGTCCTGGTAATAGTGCTCCCACGGGTACGGGTAGGTCACATCCCCATAGATATGACCGTCCCACGCTTTAAGCGCCTGCGTGTTTACAAGCCCAAAATAGACACAAACGACAACCAGTAGAATTCCAATGAGAAGTGCTTTTTTCATCTTATACCCCAAATTACTCTGTTAACTTCCTCTGTTTCAAACCAAAAGAGAGGGCGTTATCGGTGGTGCTCTACCCTGAAAGCAAAAACCCCTCTTGTGTTGCAGTACTAAACAGAGAGAGGCTAATCCAGTCCGTGAAGCAGC
>JAUWHO010000035.1 GCA_030605835.1 Candidatus Zixiibacteriota bacterium
AACGGCGCCTCGAGGCTATCCAGTTTTTCTAAAAGCCAGTCCAGGGAGGTTGGTCCACCCCTTACAGCTTTTGTCACCCAATCTTCTGTGGAGAGGTTTTCATCGTCAACGCCGTCGCTTTCCATATACAATGTGAATAAACTCAGCATACCCGAAAGCGGATCGGCTTCCTTTGAATTATAGTCATCCCAATCTATATCAACCGCCGCCCCATAATTTTTCAGCAACCAGCGGGCCATCTGGATGCCGTAAGAGTAATGGATCGTTGTATCAACGATGCCGGAATCATCTATCCGGTTGTCATCGGGTCCGTTCTTTTCCCTGAAGTGCTTAATTCTTTTGGCGAAGTTGGCCAGCTCACCATCCACGAGTTTCAAGAGCCGGGGGTTATCGGGATAAGCCTGCATGAAGCAGAGCGTATCGTGATATTTCAGAAGCAACACTGGATTTCTGATTCTTTTCTGTGCCAGCGCTCTGATGATAGCGGCCTTTTCCCTTGAGTCTGCCGGAGAAAATGCGAACTTAAGACCCGCTAACGATTCTATCAGGTCCTTCGTCTTTGTGGCTGCCGATGATTTAGCTACCATTTTGGCACCTCTACAATCATAGAGTAAACAATATAATGCTAGTAGACGATTTAATTCAACTTTGTAATGATGGGCCTGAACCAATCACCGCCAGTTACAGTGGTGTCGGGAGTTTCCTCCCGACACTTGCCGTCAGGAGGCAATTCCTGACGGCACTTATAGGGGCCGGCACCGATCGGCTTGCTATACCTTCATGAAATATGAAAGACGGCCAGGTTTAATCCTCCTGCCCGCCTTCTCTTTCAGCTTGTCTGACGATGCTCGCTTAAGCCCCCGTAAGCGATTTTCTTTTAGTCTAATTAGCAGTCTAACAATCAGCTAACAGGGCAGCGGTTTTTGCTCGTCTTGGTGGAGCGCGTTGTTGGGCATTATTTTATTTTAGTTAATGCATTAGTTATCTCTTCCAATTTCTTCTCTCGACTCAAAGCGTCTTTAGTGAAGTTTTTGAGGTCCTTAGGAACTGTAAGACCACAATCATTCAGCTTATCGATATCGAGATTATTAATGTTTTGCCCTCTGAGCCCAGCAACAAACCCCCGAAACTTTTTCGAAAGGAGTCTGTAAAATACTGCTTTTGCAAGGTATTTGTCGCGGAATCTAAAAATTCCGAGGAAGCCACCTACGGCATAGTTATCTAGATTTCTGTCTACCCAAATCACCTTACCTAAATGTTTTAGACTTCCGCTGGCATTTGAGATAATGATGTCCCCTGCGCGTGGCTGCAACTCCTTTGGGATCGTAAATTCGTTTCTTAGGTATAACAGTTTTTTACGCAAGTCAGTACGCGCTGTGTCGAGTGATAGGTTGCTTGCTGTAATGACACGTTTCTCTGTCTGGTAAGGCACTTCTGCTTCTCGTTTACCGTAAACCAATCCTGTCGTGTAAAACAGATCGCCACTTTCTCTCAATTCTGATAAGGAAATGTCCATTTGTTCGTAGTCGTCGATAAAGTCACCCAAGGGTGAATTTGATTGCACAGAAAGATGACGAGAAGAAAAGAACTTGGATGGATTATCCATCACGAGATTCTCTCGTTTCCTAATTGTATCCAAAAGAGGAACTCGTTTAAGATTCAAGGCGATTGAATCGTCGATTTCTAGTTCTCTTCCAAGAAACGCATTTCGAATATAGTAATCCAATTTACCTGCATCCTCTTCGCCACTGGAATCAAATAGTCTTGTTGCAATCTTACCGGAATCTGTTTTGAGAATCTCAATGCCTTCTTGGCCCCTCGACTTTGAGAACCTATATCCCAAAAACTCTTCTTGGTCTTTCTTTTCTCCCGAGTATCCTAGCAGTACATTTCTGTTATGATCCATTATTTGAAGAAGAATTGCATAAGTTAACTCACCTAACTTGAGTAATGCATTCGCAGAAAACTCTGATATCATAACATCAAGTGCCGAAGAGTCATCTGCAATTGATTTCAGAATTTGCTCGATCGGTACTTGTGTCTTTGAACCAATGTCTTCAAGATTCTTTCTTTCATTTGTTTTATTCAGATTCTTGGCCTTCTTTAGAGTATGGGTGATTGCACCTATATTTCGCTTCCGTGCAAACAGCGCGGTTGTTGTGGTATTAGTTGGCTTGAAAGTTTTATCGCGCAACTCTACCACTGCGATAAGTTCAAAGCAGAAAAACAGTATTCTACGAGCACTAGTGTAAACACCGCTTTCATTATTCAAAATGCTCAGAGGCATGAAGAGGCCCATGTATCCATTGTCCTTTAAAAGTTGGAAAGCGCGTTCCAAAAAAAAGCATTCGATTTCGGAACTCTTGGAAGATACCTTTTTAGTTAGCGCAAAATCTTGTTCCCCATTTGTTAAATCCTTCTTAAAGCCGGAAATCGAAAATGGTGGATTAGAAACGAGTATGTCAAAGAGGCCTAATACTGGGCCCGGCTCTTCTTTCTTCAATAGTCCATGGAACCGGGTCTCTTTCTGAAAAGACCCCAGTCCATCAGAGTTTACGATCACGGCATCACCGTCTCCGTTCAAGAAAAGCGCAATCTTTGTGGTTTTTGCAAGGCGATAGTCTTTCTCTATGCCATAAACGTAATCTTTGGCCCAATAGAAATTATCTCTTATTGCTATAAAGTGTTTTTGAGCACGTCCCACCAAGCGCCTGTAATCTACTGATTTTATAACCTCCTCAATTTCATCTATGGATTCAGTTAGAAAGTGCCCAGCTCCGCAAGCAAAATCAATCACAGTCGGAATGATCTCCTGTGCTTTCCTGTTTATCGCCTCTTCAAAGAACTGCCTAACTGGAATGGAACGGATAAAAAACCTTGCAAGAGGTGTAGGTGTAAAAAACTGGCCTGCTCCTTGTTTAATTCCAGAGTTTAATAAGTCCTCAAAAAAATCACCAAGGAACTGGTGTTTTTGCGTGTATTTAATTTGATACCTTTGCAGTAGTTCTACAATCTCTCGAACAAGTGCAAAGTTATCAATGTAAGATTCCTTATTGTAAATATCTATAAAAGCGAATTCTGAGCAAGGGGAAAAATACTCTTCTTCGACAGAAAGCCCCAGGTAATCCTGAATTCCACGCTGATAAAGATGTGAAAGTCTCTTAATTAGGGCCTCATAATCATCATTTGGTTTCCATTGAAAATCTAGTATATCATTGAGATTGTGTGTATCCTCATCATAAATTTTGCAGACGAATAGGTTAAATATCTTATTGAATGCATTAGATTTATCTGAAATGGCATGTCGTCTAAGAATCTCAGCAAAGCTATGAAAAAGCCCTTTGCCGCTGTTTTCATCAAGTTCCTTAAGGTCTGATTTTTTAAGTTCAACACGTTGAATGCTATAAGGGGATGCCTCTACCTCAAAGATTCCGCCAGTTATAAATGTCTTGTTCCAAGATTTGTGCAATTCTTCAATGTTGCTACCTTTGACGTCAGCCAGATCGATGGACTCAGATTGGTGCTCGATGTGCTCTAGAACTGAAGAGGTATAAAGAATAAGAAACTTAGTAGACCGCTCTTGTACAAGATAGCTAAAAAGTTGTCCGCCGTCTTCTAGGATATTGTTACGCTCTTTCTCATATTCTTCACCCCATGTTTTGCATTCAAGCATTGCGAAGATATCTCGGTTTTTATCCTTGATGAGGATGTCAAGACGGCCGCTTGTTCGGTGCCCAGATTTCCATGTTCTTTCCAGTTCAAGGGATTTAGGCCTATACCCTTTTCGCAGGAGCCTGATTACGCACTCAAGAACAACCAAATTTTCATCTTGTGCTAAATTTGAGGTCGTCTTTCGCCAAACCTTAATCTTAGACCCGTAATCGATTTTCGATTTCTTTGGTTCTTCCGAATTGTATATGACAGAAATCTTGTACCCATTGATTTCGGAAACAAGAAAGCCACTGTTCTCCTCTGAAAAACCGATTTTTGTGAGCCTGTCTTTCATGAATAGCCTCATTCTAGTCTATGCGCTTGTTGTCCGTAAAGTTATTTCCTCTGCGCAACAATGATCATTTTGCTGCATATAACTTGATGGATCCAAGGACTTTGAATATGAGACCCCTACTGACCACGACAGGAGCAACACGCAAGCCATGGATTGTCAATGGCTTGGGCCCCAATCTTGCATCTCACCCGAGGTCTTATATGGATAAGCGTAACACACCCTCTTTCACGTCACAGGGACCCCATCAGACTCTTGACGCCCTTGCCGCCGCGGTTCAGATGCTTCGGTTTACTCCAGACAACCGATGAAGAGCACGAAGGCCTTCGATCCACTCTCGGAACAGATATGACGCCACCACTCTCCTGCATGTATTTCTCCGGCTTTCGATGTATTTTACATATAGTATCTCTCTGACAAAAAGTCAAGAAAACCTCATCTTTTCAAGCCATTCCCAAAAGTGCCTCTTGACTTCTGGCTCCAATGGTCCAACATCCTCTGAGGACATACACATAATATCCCTTAGGACTAATGTCCTGGTCAGCATTATTATTTCAGTTTAATTAGCAGTCTAACACTTAAAGCTCACCTGCCGCTATGAGGCATAGCGAAATTGCGGTCACGTGGAGCGCCTGGTCAGGCTTTTTCTAAAATTGCTATTATATTGTTTCTGAGCCATCTCATCGGTTTTGTCATCAGGAGCCGTATCCAGAGAAGTTCCAAAATGACAATAGGTGGAATGATAACAAATTGCGCTGAAGAGCATATCATCCTTATTTTTTTAACTCGGAAGCCACACTGTTCTGATAGCTTTTCTATCTCTGACCTGGAATTGATTTTATAGAATGCAGGAAATACATCTTCTTCTTTGCGGCTTTGCAATAAAAATATGAGCTTATCTTTTATTCGTTCAGGAATGAGCCTTGCCATGACAGTAACATAGCTTAGTTTATTTGGAGTGTGAAAAATCAACTTACCTCCGGGTTTCAATATTCTATGAATTTCTTTCAATTGGATTTCTGGCCTGTTCAGATGTTCTAATACCATGTTGGAGGTTATCAAATCAAAAGAATTGTCAGAAAATGGTAGATTTGATATATCACCCCTTATCTTATTTTCAATTGTTCTATGTTTTGTTAATGAATGGAAATCATAATCCAATCCCACAATTGTTTTGCATTTTTTTACTAATATTTTTTCTTCATCATATCGCCATGGAGGCAGCAGTTGATGCCCACAACCTAAATCCAGCCATATATAGTTGGTTTGACAATTATCTGCTAAAATCTCTTCATAGATATATTGTGAATATTTAAGCTTTGGGGCGATTATTGATTGGGATTTCCAGTAAATTTTATACAATACATCTCGGTTAATCATGCTTTCTCCATAAAAAAAGCCTAACATTCTGCATGACCGGCTTTGGAAAGACGTGGGAAGCGCGGCTTTTCAAAGGACATGTCGATGCACTGGTTGGCACTTTCTGGATCGGTGCTGATGTGCTTCAACGTATGCACGAAGGACAGCGTTGATTCGGGCCTGATAACCCCAATACCCACGTTGGCCAATCCAGAATCACGGCCGCCTTGTATCACTGGAGTTGTGTCTTGGATATGTATTCCTGACCCGCGCCTCGAGCACCTCCTTTCCATCTATTCGCAACGAGAGACCGGGAAGGTGTTCCTTCAGTGTAGTTGCTACGATTCACTCCCGTCTTTGCTATAATGTCTGGCGCAGCCCCACAAGGGCGTTCGGCGGACTCTTGAGGCCCTTCCCGCCGCGGTTCAGATGCTTCGGTTTACTACAGACAACTGATGAAGACCGCGAAGACCTTCGATCCAATCTCGGAACACATATGATGCCGCCACTCTGCTGCATGAATTTCTCCGGCTTTTCAGCCTATTTCACATATAATATATCCCTGATAGAAAACCAAGAAAACCCCATCTTTTCAAGCCATCCTATGCCAACCCTTGAGTGCGGTGGAGAAAATGCCTGTGGATATCTTAATGGGGGAATGCTTCTAGAATCTCCTTCGGTCTCTATTTCTACAAGCTCAGCGCTGGGGATTACTCCGAGTCCAACGAGAGGGACCCAAATGATTAGACTCCCGTTATCAGCGCAATAACATATTAACCAACTGCCTGGCAGTTAGCTCTTGCTCAAGCACCGCTCTCTCCGAAGGCCTGGGGCCCGCCTGTTGTAAAGGAGCTCCCTCTCCGACCTTAGTGGCCGATTTCTCGCGGGCGATGCCGTCTCCAGCTCCTGTCGGAGGGAAACTCAAATAAGCTTGACCTCGTATGTAATTATGCTACCTTTTGATCGGCGGCGAGCCGGATCTAAAGCTTCACGAGGAACCGGTATGATTGAATTGTTCAGTCCCTCAGCCAGAAAGCGTTACAATTGGGAGCTTTCAGAGGGGAGATATATACTTGGAAGAAGTCCGCAATCGGATTTGGTCATAGACGACAGTACGGTATCCCGGAGACATGCCCAGATCGATATCGTCGATCCGCAGGGCATCATTTTGACTGATCTTGGCAGTCACAACGGAACGACCGTCAATGGTCACAGAGTCACGGCGCCCGCCGAGGTGCGGCTTGGTGACATCCTTACTTTCGGGAGAGTAGACCTCAAGATTGCCTCAACGGAACCCACCTCGGTGCCGGCTGGTTCAGTCGAGGTCGCTGACTTCGGCGAGGATTTGAGGAATGCCAGGATCCTACCCATAGAGGAGGCACTGCAACCCCTTCCAGCCGAGATCACTCGTGATCCCAGGGTCTTTAAGGCCTTTTCCGAGATGGGCAGGATGCTAATTCTGCCGGGGCCGGAGGAAGAAATGCTGGGTAAGGGCCTGAAACTACTCCAAGGGATCATCCCGGTGGAACGTGCCGCCATTTTTCTGACCCGAGACCTGGAAGATGATGTTTCCCTCTCGGCCTGTTGTGTAGCAGGCGAGGCGAGTTCAGATTCATTCACTATCTCCAGGACCATCCTCGACGAGCTACTTGGACAGCAGAACGCCATCCTGATTGCTGACACCCAAACCGACACCAAATTTGCAGAGCAGAAGTCGATTGTGGAGTCAAGAATCAGATCGGCGATGGCGGTGCCGTTGTACGATGAGGGAAAAGTCTTCGGCGTCTTGTATGCAGATACTACAAATCCCCTTCATCATTTCACCGAGGACTACCTCCGGATAACTGCGGCCTTTGGAAATATCCTGGCGGCAAAGATGGTCAATTGTAATCTCTTGAAGGAACGGCAGGCAAAGGAGGTCCTGGAGTCCGAATTGGCGGCGGCCTCTCAGATTCAGGAAAGGCTTCTGCCCAAGGAACTTCCCCACCTGGAGAGGTACAGCTTGAGTGCCTTCCAGATTCAAAGCAAACAGGTCGGAGGAGACCTCTACGATGTTGTCAGATTGAAGGATGGAAGGATCGTCTTTCTTCTGGCCGATGTTTCCGGCAAGGGGATGGGAGCAGCGCTTTTGGCTTCGAATATTTTGGCCTCTTTCCGGGTGCTATACGGGGCAGAAGATTTTAGTCTCTTAGAGGCCACCGATCGTGTCTCCAGCCAGCTTTTGAGATCTACCCGCCCGGAGGATTTTGCCACCCTTTTCCTCGGGGTACTCTGTCCCCAGACTAACACCCTTCGATACCTCAACGCCGGCCACAATCCTCCCCTGCTGGTGCGGAAAGATGGTAGGGTGGAACATCTGGAGGCTTCCGGCATCCCCGTGGGGGCCTTCGATCTTGCCGAGTGGAGGGAGGAGACTTTGGAGCTCGGGGTCGGGGATTTTCTATTCGCATTCACCGACGGTATTCCCGAGGCGATGAATGCAAGGGAAGAGGAATTCGGTGACGAGAGCCTGGAGAGGGTGGTTCTGACCTGTCGGGATCAGTCGCCCGAGGAGTTGACTGAATCGGTAATGCAGGAGGTCAAGAGGTTCATCGGAGAGGTTTCTCCCAGCGACGATACCACCTTACTGGTTCTGCGCCGAGAACAATAGCCGAAATAGATGTTGATTTAGTCTTACAATGCGCCTATTTTAGATAGTCACTGCAGTTTCTCTTGGCCGTTAGTCAATGTCGGTGGAGACTTCACTATGGCTTCGGAAGCCGGTGAAAACGGAAGGGACCGGACCGAATCATTTGCGGTGCTCTCCGAGGGCACTATTGTCGGCCACTCCAAGATCATCAGGAAGATCGGTGTGGGCGGCATGGGGGAGGTTTTCCTTGCCCAGGACACTGAGCTCAACCGCCGGGTGGCCTTAAAATTCTTACCATTCCAGTATGCCTCCGATGAGGGCTTCAAAGCTCGTTTCAAGCGCGAAGCTCAAGCCACGGCGGCGCTGAGTCATCCCAATATTGTTACCATTCACGAAGTAGGCGAGTATCAGGGTCGCCCATTTTTCGCAATGGAGTATGTCGAGGGTTACTCTCTGAAGGAGTCTGCTCACCAGAAGGAGCTGTCCTTGGACCAGATCATCGATCTGGCTATTCAGATATGTGAAGGGCTGCAGGAGGCTCACGCCGCCAACATAGTTCATCGGGATATAAAGCCCTCCAACATCCTCATCAGCAAATCTGGTCGGCCTAAACTGGTGGACTTTGGTCTGGCTGCCATTAAGGGGGAGGAGAGACTTACCAAAGCCGGCACCACCATGGGCACCATCGGTTATATGTCTCCGGAGCAGGTGCAGGGCCAAGAGGTCGATCAGCGCTCGGACATCTTTTCTCTTGGGGTGGTGCTGTATGAGATGATCACCGGTCGGGCCCCCTTTAAGGGGGACACAGAGGCAGCGATATTGAACTCCATTTTGAGCGACACCCCTGAGCCGCTAGCTCGCTACAAGGCCAAGATTCCGGCGGGGCTGCAGGAAATCGTTGACAAAGCTCTAGACAAGGATTTGGAGACCCGCTATCAGACCGCTACCGGGGTTTTGGCTGACCTGAAGCGGGTGAAGAAGGCGACAGACTTGGGGCTGGCAACGCGGACCTACATAGCTCCGCCCGGGAAACCTCGAAGCGGGGTCAAGAGGGTTTTAGTCCCGGGATTGATTCTGGCAGCTATTGTTTTTACGATTCTGATGCTGCAACCCTGGAAGATTGAGCTACGTCCCACCCAGGATGTGGTCGCCGCTGAGAACCGTCTGGCGATCATGTATTTTGACAACCTGGCAGACCCTGAGGATACCCAAAGGCTCGGGGAGATAGTCACCAATCTGCTCATCGCTGATCTCTCAGAGTCGCGCTACGTTCAGGTGGTTTCCAGTCAGAGGCTATATGATATCCTGAAGCTGATCGGCAGAGAGGGGACGAAAAGAGTCAACAAGGACGTGGCCTCCCAAGTTGCCAGGAGGGCTCAGGCCAAATGGATGCTTCTGGGAAGCATCCTGCAGACCGAGCCTCAGATGGTTGTCACCTCCCAATTGGTAGAGACTGAGACCGGTAGCGCTGTGGCCTCCCAGCGGGTTGCCTGCGAGGTCGGAGAGGACATCTTCACGCTGGTTGACAAGCTCACGGTCGAGATCAAGAAAGACCTTGCACTTCCTGCGGCCGCACAACAGGAGCCCGACCGGCCGGTGGCGGAGGTCACCACCCACTCGCCGGAAGCCTACCGCTACTATCTGGAGGGCCGTGAGTACAGCTCCAAGCTCTACAATGCGGAGGCCATGCGAAGCTACGAGAAGGCCGTGGAGCTCGACTCCACCTTTGCCATGGCTTACGCCAGATTGGCCATGTTTAGGGAAGGGCCGAAGCAAAAGGTGTTGATAGCAAAGGCCTTGGAGTACTCCGATAGGGCCAGCCAGAGGGAGAAGCAGTGGATCCGGGCGATCGATGCGCGTGCCTCCGGCGACTACCCTCGATACATTGAGGAGCTCCACAAGATAACTGATGAGTATCCACACGACAAGGAGGCCTTCTATTGGATGGGCATTGCCTATTATATGTACCTGCGCGAGCCGGAGAAGGCCATCCCCTATTACAATAAGGCGATAGAGATAGATCCCCTGTACAAGGACCCGTATAACATGCTCGCTTACGCCTACGATCTCGTTGACGATTTCGAGAAATCGATCTGGGCCATCAACCAGTACATATCCCTGGCGCCCGATGAGGCCAATCCTTACGACTCCCGGGGAGACCTCTACGCATACAACGGCAGGATAGACCAGGCCATCGAATCGTACCGAAAGGCCCTGGAGAAAAAGCCCGATTTCTATCCCTCCCGGTTGAAACTGGGACACATGTATCTTTTTGAGAGAGAATATGCGAAGGCCGAAAGCAGCTATAAGGTCGTCGCCTCCAGCAGCGAAAAAGAAGCCCGCGCCGTCGGGCGACTGGCACTGTCCTTGGTCCCCTCATATCAGGGCAAGTTACAGGAGGCCCTTCAGGTCGTGGAGGCCGGCCTGGCCGCGGACAGAATGGAGCAGGCGGAAGCTAGAGAGCCTGAGAAGCACTACGCGAAAGCGTGGATCCACCTCTCCAGGAGAGAACCGGAACTGGCATTGAAGGAGGCTGAGCTTGCCGAAGAGTCCTACGACAGGCTTCATTCCGACGACCCCATGAGATACCGACCTGCACACGCCTTCTTTCTAGCGGAGGCTGGGCGAATTGCGGAAGCTGAAGAGCTGCTCCGGGAAATGAAAAAGGATATCAAGTTGGAGGATGTCTTCCTTATGCACCGTTACTGGGCGAGTTTGGGCGCCATCGAGTTGGTGAAGGGAAATGCCAACTCCGCCGTGGCCCATCTGGAGAGAGTGCAGAGAGAAAGTCCCTCTCCCGGTTTCGCAGTGGGCTATCGTCTGGCAGAAGCCTATCTGGAGTCGGGAAAGCTCGCAGAGGCGGTAGAGCTGCTTGAGAGCATGCTTTCTAAGTATGATGAAGAGAGGGCATTTTGGGCTTTCGGGTCAGTCATGGCTCACTATCTGTTGGGGACAGCCTACGAGGAATCAGGCTGGACAAGCAAAGCCGTCGAGCAATACCAGCAGTTCCTTGACATCTTGAAGGATGCTGACCCCGGCATAGAGGCGATAGACGAGGCCGAAGAGCGGTTAGCACGGCTGAAGACGGCGTCTTGAGCACGATTGTCGGAGAGGGTCTAGTCGGAAGGGCAAATTTCTAAATCTGCTCATCACGCTTCAGGAATACTTCATAGGGCCTCAAGAATTCAGCCTCACCCTATTGAGCCTTCAACAAGGGACTGAATAATATTATAGCATTGCCTGAACTCTAAAATATGTTCGCCGGTGCCCGCGGCAGCCTATGTCGCTCCAGGGGCGAGAAATGATCAACAAGAAAACCGCCGGCACGAATACCGGCGGTCGGGGGTTGAGAGTCAGTCTCTTCTACAAGTAGCAGAGGGCAGTAAATCGCCGCAGCCTGTGAATAAGCTTCGAAGAGAAGCGTGATTGTGAAAATCTACATATGGGATTCGCCCGGGCGCTCACCCTTTTCAAACTTCTTTTGGGCTTCGGCCATCGTCTTTTTCATCTTGCTCATATGCTTCTCTGGATCAGCCTGAAACGGCTTTTCACACCCGGCGCAGCAGTAGTAATAGCCCTTGCCATCGACCATCGAATAGGAGGTGCCCTCAGAGACCTTGAATGCTGAGCTGCTGATAGGGCAGACCGCATATTCATTTCCTTCCTCATCGACGGCAAAGACGTTAGCGAATTCTACCTCTTCCAGCTCCGATTCCTCCTCTGCTGAGGCTGGACTGATCGCGACTGAACCAGACTTCTCGGCGGAGCACGAAGCGCTACCGCATGCGTAAGCGTACCCAGAATAGCTGGCGATAAAGACAAATGCAAGGATCGCCACCAAAAGGAACTGCTTTCTCATTTTTTTCTCCTTTCTCAGGACTTCTTGATCATCCGCATAGTCAACTTCATAGCTTAAACTGGGTAACAGCGGAAGTTGTTCCTGTCTTCCGGCTTCTGCCTCGTGCTTGAACAGCAGGTTTCTAATTCCCCGTTGCTTACGGAGTTGCGAAAGCGACCGAGAGGCTCGGCGGATGAGTGATCAGATAATGGTCTGAGGCTGCCGCAACCGGCTCGCAACGGCGGGAATCGCAAATATCGACTCGTCCTTGTATGAAGATTCACTCAATGATAGCCCATACGTATTCTAGCAGACTGATTCTTCAGCCCTTGTTTTCTGTCTCTGTAGCGGAGCAGTTGAAAGTCGGACCTTTCAGGGAGTTAACACCATCCGGCTTTACGGTTTCTGCCAGGTGTCAGGTATAGACTATACGATGACTGCCGGATCGGCTGCCGTCGACCATACATTATTGACAACGCTTCCAGAATTTTTGCTGTCAGCGAGCGATATTCATGGAGAATACGAACATCTGGTTGATATTCTGGCAAGCGGTGGTGTAATCGATGATGACTATCAGTGGTCGGCGCAATTTATCACGTCTCAAGGCCAGGATCTGTCCACTTTGTGCTCAGACGCCACAATGTAATAATACCTCGGGTTTTGCCAAATCCCTGACCACTTGGCTAGGCCTAACCGGACCGCTGATATATGGTTCTCTTCTTTGCCACCCTCACGCCGTCATTCGGAGCTAAGTAGATGACAACCCTCTGTGGTATCGATATGCTCGAATATAGTGTTATGTCTAAGAAACCTATAATGGGAAAACTTCCGATCAAAACGGGGGTTATGAGCTTCTGGCGGCACCGACGAGACCTCCCAATCTCAATCGGGGCGACCTACCCGACCTACAGTCGGGACGTTCTGACCAATAATTCTATTCTTATGCGGCTCTTCCAAGCCTTAATTTCTCGCTCGCGCCTTATCGCTTCAGATCGAGTAGAGTATTCCTCTGTATAAACTAGTTTCCACGGGATACCGATTTTAGTATATTTTGATCTCCCCGAGTTATGCCGTTTCAATCGATCGTCTAAATCAGATGTCACGCCTACGTAGTATTTGTTGATAGTCCGACTGAATAAAATATAAAGGAAATAAGACATCGCCTCAAAAAAGCGGGGCCGACGAGATTTCCCGATCTCAATCGGAGCGACCTTCCCGACCTGCAGTCGGGACGTTCTGACCAGCATAAAAAAACGGGAGCTACGAGACGAGTTCATCAACTGGATTATGACCCAAAAGGCGGCTTAACATGCATTCTTCCAAGCGGGTAGCCCCGATTTCAGCCCAAGACAACAGAAGGGTTCGAAGTGGCGCTCCTACCCTCGCTGGCCGCGATGACAGAATGTCGGAAAACACCGAAGTTCTATGTGCGCTCAAAGAACTCCCGCGGCCGGACTATCTTAGAACTTTTGGGCCAGTGGTTGAGTATATAAAAGCAGTCCATCAATAGGAAGGCTGCCTCTGCCACATCTCCCTACCTTCTGCCAACCCTGTCGCCCCAGCGTACTATGCTCACGGCCGTTCCCGCTCGTGAAGCCAAAACTCGCCGCACTGGGTCACCAGAGGGGCACCACCTCCCCGCTCCGGTGGCAGGACAAGCATAAGAATCAGCCGGCTTGAAAACCAGTCTCAGTTTCTGACACCTATGCGGTTATGGGAAATGATCCTACGCCAATTAGGGAGATACCCCCCCTTCTCAGGGAGAAACGTCAGCAAGGAATCCATTTCGCTCGCCCGAGATCTTGGCCAAAAACATCGGAGCGACAAGACACTTCTTCAGGATCGCATAAGGAGGCACACAACACGAATTCATCAACTGGATTCTTGTCCAGACGGCGACTTACCGCAGATTTGAGCCAACATCCTCGCGACACGGACAAGGCAGCCATACACTCTTCAGGAGAGAACCCGCGTCGCAACATGGGACTTGCTCAAGGCAAGTTTCCGTCAAAAGCTGCCCTACCAGAGCTACTCCTTTCCCGAAGGCATCCAGGCTCGACACTACCTTTGCGATTGCGATCCTCATCGCTGAGACCGAAAGCGGGCCGGGAGTGGATCCCGGCCCGCTTCCTGCGTAATGAGCAAGGTCAACCTACTTGAGTAAGGTCATCCGCTTGGTGATCACATTAGCACCGCTGGTGAGCTTGTAGAAGTAAATACCGCTGGACACATCGGAAGCGTCCCAAGTTACTTCATGCTCGCCAACCTCTTGATATCCTTCAACCAACGTCTCCACTAGACGGCCAGTGACATCGTAGACGTTCAGGCTGACCTCACCAGCTTCAGCCAAATTGTAGCCGACCTCGGTGGTGGCGTTGAAGGGGTTGGGATAGTTCTGGGCTAAAGCAGTGATGGTGGGAAGTCCAACCTCCGGACGGTCGACCTCTTCCCACACCCACTCGGTGTTGTCGCCAACTTTCCAGGGGACGCACTGGACACAGGTGAAGTCCATGCAGCAGGAATAGGTAGTGCCACCCCAGCTGAAGCTGATGGAGGCGCTGTAAAGGCCAGGACCAGCGGCACCCGGAACCTTGAACCAGTAGTTGACCGTGTTAACTCCTGTCGGAACGCTCACGACGCCGGATTTGGGGGGTCCGAAAGGCGTAACGCAGCCATTGCCAGTATAACCCTGGAAGGTCATAGTGACGTTAAAGCCAGCGCCGGTGTTGTTGTTGGTGGTCACCAGGAAGAAGACGTTCTTACCACGGCAGAAAACCGGCGTCAGGTTCGTACAACTCATCTCCAGGGGTGCGGCCGGGCTATACTTTATGGTAGCGTAATCGCTGAAAGAGGTATCGCCAGGACTCGAGCCAGTGACATAGACGTTGCTCTCAGCATCAACCGCGAGGGCGGTGGGAACGTCCTCACTGTTTCCCGGCCCGTTATATCGGGCCACCCAAACCTGGTTCCCTGCAGAATCGTATTTTATGGTAGCGTAGTCGGCTGACCATCTGTTGTCCCAACTCTCTCCCGTGACGTAGACATTGCCCTGAGCGTCCACAGCGACAGCATGAGCTTCCTCCTCGCCGCCGGTTGTTGCGTTGTAGCGAGCCGTCCACATCAGCGTGCAGCTGGGTGCATACTTAATAGTGAGGTAATCGCTGGGGAACGTTCCCAAGCTATCGCTGCGCCCAGTAACGTAGATGTTGCCCTCAGCATCCAGAGCCAGAGCATTAGCCTCATCCCTCCCACTTGCTGAGCCATCGTAGTGAACTACCCAGAACCGTGTGTATGGCCACACGCGCAAATACTTTATCGTGCAGTAGTCCCAGCCGGTGCCAGAGCCTGCGCTCTTGCCGGTCACGTAGCAGTAGGAGCGGTTCACTGCCACCGCAACAGCCTCATCCGAGCCGTTTACAATGGGTCTGTCATACCTAGCCGTCATCAGGACGGCACCGCCGGGGCTATACTTAATGGTGCAGTAATCGTAGCCTGTCCCAGAGCCTGTGCTCTTGCCGGTAACGTACACGTTGCCCACGTAGTCCAACGCTAGAGCACTCGCTTCATCAGTTCCGTTTGTCGGTGCGTTGTTGTAGCGATCTGCCCACACCAAGCCGCCGTTGGAGTTGTACTTTATGGTGTAGTAATCGTGGGCACTCCCAGTACTGTCGCTATAGCCGGTGACGTAGACGTTGCCCTCACCATCCACAGCCACATCCTTACCTACGTCGTCACGGCTTCTCTCGCTGTTGTTGTAGCGTCTTGTCCACACTGTGTCGCCGTTGGAGTCATACTTTATGGTGGCGTAATCTGCCATTGTGTTAAGGCCCGCGCTCATGCCGGTGACGTAGACATTGCCCTCAGCATCCACAGCTATGGCGTTAGCCACATCTTCGCCACCTGCGCCGTCGTAGCGAGCCGTCCAGACTGTGTCGCCGTCAGGGTCATACTTGATGGTGAGGTAATCTGTGCCGGTCCCTGAGCCTTGGCTGCCCCCGGTCACGTAGACATAGCCCTGGGCATCCATGGCGAGATCATTAGCGGCATCCCCGCCGTTTGCCGGGCCATTGTATCGCGCCACCCACTCCTCGGCAATCTGCCCAAAGGCTGAACTAACAGCAAGGATCAGAATAATGGCTGTCAGATTTCTTATTGCAGACATCTTAAATCTCCTTTTCTCAAAAGATTTCGTTAGATTTTGATTTCGAAGGCACTTGATTGTTAGCGTAATGATTCGGTTCATCTTAACTTACTCCTGTGAGTTCGGTTTACGGTTCAGAAACTGATTCCTCTCTGCCGTCAGCCTTCTGGGCTGACGCCGACCGGCCGCCAATACTGGAACGTTGATCGGCAAACGCCAACCTCGGGCATCCTGTATCACCTCCTTCAATTGGGTTAAAGATCTACTCATGCTACGCCTTCCTTCTTCTTTCATTGTTCTGATATTTCCCATTTCCGTCTATTTCCCAGGCTTTCTTGCTCACTCCGTCTACTAAGTGTCGGGAAGGTGCGATTTCTAACACCGGCGGCCCAAAATAATTGCCATCCTTCGCTTTCTATTTGTCCCCTAAAGGGACCCTGTCTTAGTCCCCGGATGGCAGTCCCAATGATTGGATGGATTTTTAAGAAATGTCTTGCTTATCGCAGAATCCGGTATGATATTGAATTGCTATCAGTTCCATCCAGGTCGGGGTTGTGAATATCAATTCACTATATGCAGGCTTTCAGTCGGGCGAAAAAGATGCAAGAGACCGTCTTTTCGAATACTTACATGTAAGATTTCGGCTCTTCGCGACACAAAGAATATGGAATGAACAGAACGCGGAGGAAATTGTGCAGGAAACTCTGATGACTATCTTCGAAAAATTGCCAGAAACCGAATTCGAATCCAGCTTCGCTTCATGGGCAAACAACATACTGGAGTTCAAAATTTCGAACTATATCAGGTCCAAGAAGCGCCGGGCTAATAAAATGGCTCTGATATCCAATGAGAAAAAAGAGCAATCGTCGCTTTCTTTCACCCCAGACCCTGATTTGAAGCGGAGGCTTTTATCATGCCTGAAAAAAATCGGCAAATCCAATATCCGTTATGCTCGGATACTCAATCTCTCTTACCAGGGGTACAATGCGGCTGAAATCTGCGAGAAATTGAAGATTACGCTCAGCAATTTTTATGTGATATTATCCCGTTCCAGGTCCATCTTGGAATTATGCCTTGAGACCGGGAGGATTAAATGATGGGTGAATGCAGGGATCGGTCTTTCCAGGATCTGCTTCATGCTTTTGAGTTAGGCCTTCTCTCCGATACCGACCGGAAGCGAGTTCAGGAACACCTTTTGGAATGCGAATACTGTTTTGGAAGGGTCAGCAAGCTGCAGGAGACGGCTCGGCTTATCAGAAGCGATGATGATGTGAAAGCGACGGTCGAGAGCATAATCAGGGAGGAAGCCAAGGCGAAACTAACCTGGGGGCAGTTCTTAAAACGCCTATGGCCAGAGACTGCTCCAACCAGGTTTCTAAAGCCGCTCGCTGTGGCTGCCTTGCTATTAATCCTGACATATCCAGTCTATAGAATCGCATTCGACACCGGTGAGAAACGGGGAACGCAGCAGATCATAAAGTTATATCCAGGGCGTGCCGCCACCCGAGCCCCCATAAGTTTGGCTGATGGCGGCCAGGCAGTGATAAATTTCGTGTTTGATGGAGGACAGCCTGGATATTCATACCAGGTTCGCATAAGTTCCTTCAAAGGCAAGGAGATATTTACCGACGAGGACTATTCCGGTTTCAATGATTCCGGGCTGGGGAGTGTCACCATCCCTGTTGAAAGGTTCTCACGGGGTGTCTACATCTTAACAATTACCAACCCCCGCGGGATACCACCGGATAACCGGCAGGAGTATTATTTCAGGGTCGAATAGCAGAGGCTAATTATTAGCTACCTCGTTTTGGGCGGTCAGTCCTTTGGGCTGGTCTAATCGTCTCGTCAGCTCGCAACAGCGGAGAGCCCCGGCAGGCAAGGTCATGACCTCTGCGGTTAAGGCGAACGGCATGAGAAGGCTATCTTTAATGTTGTTATTGGTTGCAGCGGCGATTTGGCTGCAATCATTGAGCGCCGAACCCGAAGGCGAAGTCAAAGATGACCCTGTGGTGGCGGAAATGAAAGCCCAAATCCGTCAAGCAGGTTTGCGCGCCATCGCGGGCAGAATCGATACTGCCTTGACTCTGGCCCACATAGCTCTCAAAGAAGCAAGGGAGGAATTCGGGGCTTCAGATTCTACGGTCGCCTTTGCCTTGCGGGTATTGGGAATCTGTTATGTCCATAAAGGAGATTACACTCAATCCGAAACCTTCTTTAAAGAAGCGTTGGACATATACAGAAATAGCTTTGGCTCCCGTGATTCACGGGTCGCCAAGTGTTTGGACAATTTGGGAGTTCTCTACACCGATCAGGGCAGGTACACGGAAGCGGAATCCCTTTTCAAACAGGCGCTGGAGATCAGCGAAGAAGCTCTGAGTTCTGATCATCTGGACGTGGCTGGCAACTTGAGCAATCTGGGAAGGGTGTACAAAGACCAGGGCAGGTACGGCGAAGCAGACATCCTTCTCGCACGGGCGCTGGAAATCAGAGAGAGAAGACTGGGCCCTGACGATCCGCGCGTGGCAAAAACTCTGAGCAATCTAGGAATCATCTACAGAACACAAGGCAGATACGCTGAAGCAGAACCACTTCTCAGGCGGGCGCTTGAGATCAAAGAAAAGGCTCTAGACCCTGACCATCTGAGCACGGGGAAAAGCCTGATCACTCTGGGGAACCTCTATTACGATCTGGGAAGGTATTCCGAAGCCGAGCACCTCCTTGGACGTGCAGTGGAGATTAATGAGAGAGCCCTGGGTCGTGACCACCCCGACCTGGGAAGAATCTTGATCTATTGGGGGCGCGCCTATAAAGAACAGGGCAAGTACGGTGAGGCGGAATCCCTGCTCGAACGGGCACTGCAAATATCCGAGAAGGGTTTGGGCTCTGACCATCCACAAGTTGCCTTAAGCTTGTTCTATCTGGGGGTGTTGAATAGAGAGCAGGGCAGGTGTGTCCACGCAGAATCGCTTTTCACGCGTTCCATACAGATTAGCGAACAAGTATTCGGTCCAAGTCATCCCGATGTAGCCCTTTGCCTGAATAACCTGGGGAAGCTTTTGGGCTCCGGCGACAAGTATAGTGAGAGCCTGACTTTCTATCAAAGAGCCCAAGAGGCCAGGCGTGATTTCATCAACTACTGTTTCTCCTATGCCTCCGAAATTCAGAAGCTAACCTATGTGGAGAAGTATCCCCTGATAGATAATTCACTTCTCTCTTTGACCTTGGTTTACAACACGCCTCGGTCCAAGAAACAGGCCTTGGAGATGCTTTTTGATGGGAAGGGGGTGGTGTTAGAGGCGGTCTCCAAGGAAAAGGAAGCGGCTTATTGCTCCTATGACAGCGCCACCATTCAGAAATTCGAGGAGCTCAGCTCCGTCGGCGGCAAGATCGCCACGATGGTCCTGGAGGGTCTCGGAAAGCTCCAACCTAATGAATATAGAGATTCCTTACGGATTCTGACCGAGTACAAGGGAAAGCTAGAGGCTGAGCTAAGTCAGGCCTGTTCCGAATTCGCCGAGGCCCTGGCCCTCCGGGGAATACGGGTGGAAGATATAGCTGAAGCTCTGCCGGAGGGGAGTGTCCTTTGGGAAATAGTCAAATATGAACCTTACGATTTCAAGAAAATCGGGAGCTATAAAGAAAAGACCGGACTGCCGAGGTATATGGCGTTTCAGTTATCAAGGGATGGGAATATCGAGGTCGCAGATCTCGGTGAGGCTGCTGTAATCGATTCGTTGGTGGCCGGGCATCGAAACAACATCTCGGATGCGAGAGAGACAATCTACGAGGGTGACGAAAAGAGTGCCGAGCAGGGGCTATCGGGAATAACCGGGCAGCTATATCATCTGGTATTTGCTCCCCTTGAAGGACATTTGAAAGGGAATAAGCGAATCTTTATCAGCCCCGACGGAGAACTCAACCTTCTGCCGTATTATATACTCCCCTGCCCGGACGGGAAATATCTGATTGAGAAATACGGGATAAGCTATCTCTCATCGGGTCGGGATCTGGTGAAATACCACCATCCGGACGAAACTGAAAGTGACTATGCGTTGGTAATGACAAATCCGGATTATAATATGGAATTAATTGCTCAAGCGGGACAATTGGCTGACTTGGAACCTGTCATTGGATCGTCTCATTCCTATAGCCCTGTGCGCGGTCCATCAGATAGGACAGAATGCTTGAGTAATCCATTCAATCCACTGCCCGCAACCCAGAAAGAAGGCAGGATTATTGCTGACTTGATCAAAGAGAAGGCGCAGCTTGAAACGTATCATCATTATGGTGCCAAGGCTTCAGAGGAAATTCTAAAGGGAATAGACATAGCCCCGAGAGTATTGCATCTGGCTACGCATGGATATTTTTGCCCCAAGGCCAGCTTCTCCGGTGGCGTTAAAATCTTTGAGAACCCACTTCTTTATTCCGGATTGGCTTTATCAGGTGCGAATCGGATAATTATTGAGGAGACGGAAGGCTACTTGCAGGCTCCTCGAGCCGAAGATGGAATTCTAACCTCATTAGAAGTATCCGGGTTGAATCTGGTAGGCACCGATTTGGTGGTACTGAGCGCCTGTCAGACTGGTGTGGGGGAGGTTAAGAACGGCGAGGGCGTATTCGGACTGAGGCGTTCGTTTCAACATGCCGGGGCGCGTTCAATTGCTATGAGTATGTGGGACATACCAGACAGGGAGACTGTGGAGCTGATGGATGATTTTTACAGGGAGTGGTTGTCGGGAGAATCAAAATCAAGGGCTTTGAGAAAATCGGCATTGAAGATTTTATCGGAGAGACGCAAGTCCAGGGGCGCTGCGCATCCTTTATTCTGGGGAGGCTTTGTCTTGGTAGGAAACCCGGACTAGACTCCAGGATATGGCAAGTCACCCTACTAACTGCAGTGCTCATTTCTCCCGACACGTGAGGGGATTCTAGTTTAGATGTTAACCAAAAGCGCCCAAAAAGGAAGCGTGTGCCGGCAGCGTTGAAAACGATTTGGGAAGAATTCAGATAGACCAGCTTCGAAAGGAGTTCTGCCGAGTAAAAGGCCTCTCGGGGTCGTGACTAAACCTGCGAGCACGTCTGACAACCAAGCGGCACCGCACTTGGCGAAGTGGGATGCCTCAGAAGTTTCCTCCGGCGTCTATTTCTGCAAGCTGACTGCTGATGATTTCACCGAGACCAAGAGGATGATGCTGGTGAAGTAAATCCAGCCGACAGTTGACAGCAAAACGGGTCGGGAGTCTCACCGGCCCGTTTGCTCTTTGCGTCATCCGCTGATTCTGGAAATGATCAGCCGGAAAGTTCTATAGTAATGTAGCCCCTCGTGCGCAACTTGCAACGCTGCAAGGACTTACAAGTCAACGGGGCCGACGAGACTCGAACTCGCGACCTCCGGCGTGACAGGCCGGCGTTCTAGCCAAACTGAACTACGACCCCGAAAGATTCCTGCTTCTTAAACTTCCCTGTCTTTTATGGGCGATACTGGATTTGAACCAGTGACCTCCTGCTTGTAAGGCAGGCGCTCTCACCATCTGAGCTAACCGCCCAGGTACTCAAAACGGAGAAAACGCTACCTCTCCCTCCTCTTCTTCCAATCGACAATTATCGACAAAGGTATCATGACACAATAGCCCAAAACAAGAAGTATCGGCGCCAGGGTAATTGAACCCATCCGCAGACTGATAAATCCAACAACGATAATCAGCAAACCCAAGGCAAACAGGTAGTAGTTCTTCTTGGTGAATCCTAAGGTGTCCTTCTCTCTTGCCTTGAGCTTCCTCGCCTTCACCGGCTTAGCCTTGACCGTCATACCAAAACCTCTTTTATGGCAAGAGTCAAATTTAAGGGTAAATCCCCGTGAGTCAAGCAAAAACTTGGTTCAATAATCGAACTTGCCCTGGTAGCCAGAGCGCTCATCCGGCGGTGCTCCGACGAGAAGACCAACTCAGGTTTTCATTTGACAGCGCCTATTCAGTTTACTATCATAAAAATTGAAGGATGATTTGGTCGCCTGGACTTAACGGCAAAGGGCCATTTCGATTTCCCAGTGAAGAAAACCTCTCGACCACCTAAAAAAGACCTGCTCCTTAAGATGCTCAAAGGAAAGGGGATCCTGCCGACTCGCCCCAAGACCCTGGCGAAGCGATTGGGTGTCTCCAGCGACGTATACGTCGGCTTCAGAAAAACACTGAAAGAGCTGGTGAGCGAGGGCAAACTCATCAAGCTTCGAGGCGGTCGGCTCGCCCTGCCTGCTCAGGAGGAGCTCTTAACTGGAGACTTCCATGCAATAAGAAGTGGCGGCGGCTTCGTGATTCTGCCCGACAAGAAGGGAGACATATTCATCAGTGCCAGAAACGTGAGCCCGGCAATACACGGCGATAGGGTCCTGGTCAGACCGACGAAAACATCCATCGGCAGAGGCCCCGAAGGTCAGATTGTCAAAATCCTCGAGAGACCGTCAAGAATCCTCATAGGGAAATACGTTAAAAGCCGTTACGGCGACTTTGTGGTGCCGGATGACAAAAAACTTCCCCAGACTGTCTACGTTGAGGGAGACCGCAAGCTTAACGCCCAGAATGGCCAGAAGGTGGTGCTCTTGCTCTCCCCTTTCTCGCCCGAGACAAGTCAACGGCCGACTGGAAGAATTACAGAGATATTGGGCTTCCCCGGCGAACCCGGACTTGATATCACCGCCCTGATAAGAAGTTACGATCTCCCCACCTCCTTCTCTCCGAAAGTCCAGAGGCAGGCTAAAAGCGTTGCCAGAACGCTCTCTGAAAAGGACCTCTCCGGTCGTAGAGATTTCCGCAAAAAACTCTGCTTCACAATCGACCCTGCCGACGCGAAGGACTATGATGATGCCATCTCCCTGGAGAGATTATCCAACGGCAACTGGCTTCTAGGGGTGCATATCGCGGATGTCTCCAACTACGTCAGGGAGAATTCTGCCCTGGATGAGGAGGCGTTGTCTCGGGGCACCAGCGTCTATCTGGTAGACCGGGTAATTCCGATGTTGCCGGAGGAGCTCTCCAACGATATATGTAGCCTCAAGCCCAAGGAGGATCGTCTCGCCACCAGCTGTCTGATCGAGCTAAACGAAAACGCCAAATTGCTCCAGTCAGAGATATGCGAATCGGTCATCCGCAGTCGCTACCGGCTGAACTACGAGGAGGTTCAGGACTTCTTCGACAGACAGAAATTCAGATATAGGTCCAAGAAACTTCAGGAAACCCTCGCTGATATGCTGAATCTGAGCCGCAAGCTCTTAGAGAATCGAACCAGAAATGGTAGCCTGGATTTCGACCTTCCGGAGGCGAAGATAACTCTGGCGGAGGATGGCAGCGTCATCGAGATCTTCAAGGAGGTTCGGCTTGAGAGCCACCGCCTGATCGAAGAGTTTATGCTCCTGGCCAATAAAACCGTTGCGACCAGAGCGGCTGGCTGGGGGCTGCCTCTCCTTTTTCGGGTGCACGAGAAACCGAAGGCAGAAAAGATCGAGAATTTCGAGGCTTTGCTCCGAGACCTAGGTTACCACTTCAGATTCAAGGGGGAGGTCACCCCGAAGAAGATCCAACGGGTTCTGAAAGCTGTGGAGGGCAAACCGGAGGAGAACTTAGTGAACGAACTTCTGCTCCGCTCCATGATGAAAGCGTGCTACCAGCCAGACAACATCGGGCATTTCGCTTTGGCTTTTCCCCTCTACACTCACTTCACCTCCCCGATCCGCCGCTATCCCGACATGATTGTTCATCGAATCCTGAAGCTCTACATGAATCGGGAATTCACCTCCCGAAGAAAGAGGGATTTCGCAAGGATTCTCCGCCGGGTGGGAGAGCACACCTCAGAGAGAGAAATAATCGCCGAGCAGGCCGAAAGAGATTCCATACGGGTCAAACAGATCGCATACATCGCCGACCGTCTGGGAGAAATTTATTCCGGGGTGATTTCCGGGGTGACCAAATACGGCCTCTTCGTCAAAATTGATAATCTGCTGATAGAGGGTCTGGTCCCGGTCAAGGAGTTAAGCGACGACTATTACTATTTCGACCCCGAGGCTCACCGACTGGTTGGCAGGCGGGGGGGGAAGACTCATCGGCTGGGGGACTCCGTCACGGTTCTGGTGAATCGCGTCGATCGGGAGAGAAGGGAGGTCGACTTCGTATTGGTACAAGACGGCAGACCCCAGGTTCAGCAAAGACGCAAGGGCAACATCTGACGCCGGAAGAGGCCGGTCAGAACCTGATCCCTTTCAGAAGAGTTATCCCCAGCAGCATAGTCAGTCAGAACCTAAAAGAAGATGAACAGGCTTCTGATAATCAGCAAAAATGAGGAGCGAAGGGAGATTCTCGAACAGATTCTGAGAGAGCCATCCCTCACAATCGAGACCGGAACTGACCCCGGCTTCGCCCTTAAGAGGTTGAGGGAGGAGACCTTCTCGATGGTCATCTTCGATCGCGAGAGTATAGAGGTGAGCCTGGAAACCTTCGCCAGAAAGGTTCTCTCGAGAAGTCCCCTCTCTTCTCTGGTTTTGATGTCTCCGCAAGATGAGGAGGTTTCAGATATCCATGAGAATGTCGAGGAGGTAGTCTACTTTCCCTTTCAAAGTGAACAAGTTGAGACCAAGCTTTTAAAGCTTTTGAAGGACAAAGAGTCTCTCCAGAGATGCAAATTAGTGGGGAGGTCGGCTCAACTCAAGCGGGTTGCGGGGACGATACTTTCGAGCGCCCCCACAGATATTACGGTTCTGATCACCGGAGAATCTGGCACCGGCAAGGAAGTGGTGGCTTCCGCAATCCATGACAACAGTGCGAGGAGAAGGGGACCACTTATTGCAGTAAACTGCGGAGCCATCGCCCAGGGAATTTTAGAGTCTGAGCTTTTCGGTCACGAGAGGGGTGCCTTCACCGGCGCGGTCGCCCGGAGAAAGGGGATGTTTGAAACTGCCGATGGTGGCACCATCTTTCTCGACGAGATCGCAGAGGTGCCGCTCGCCACCCAGGTTAAGCTCTTGAGGGTGATCGAACAGAAAAGCTTCATGCGGGTCGGTGGCAGCGAGAACATCTCCGTCGATCTTCGGGTTGTGGCCGCCACCAGCAAAGACCTGTTGGAGGAGGTTGAAAACGGAAATTTCCGCAGGGATCTATATTTTCGACTCAGCGTCGTCAAAATCGAGCTGGCCCCTTTAAGGGAGAGAACCGAAGACATCTCCCCTTTAGTCTACCACTTCCTCAAGCAGTTATCCCGGGAGAAAAAGTACGAGTACCCGCCAGTGGGCGAGGAGGTTTTTAACTTGCTTAAGAGCTATCACTGGCCCGGCAACGTTCGGGAGCTTCGAAACCTTCTGGAAAGCCTGGCGGTGCTCTCCCCGGAGGGAAAAATAGGCGCCGAGGAAGTTGCTCGCTACATCCAGAAACAGGCGCAGTTCAACAAGAGTCTGCCGGTGGTGACCGGCAGAAGTCTGGAAGCGTCCGAGCATCAACTCATGCTTCAGGCCCTTATGAGTTTGAAGGCGGAGATCACCGCCCTGCGCAATCTGATTTTCAAAGGACTGGAATCGGTGCCCACGGTGGAGGCTCATGAGGTCGGCGCAGATTGGCAAGCGCGGGGACAACAAGAGGTGAAACCCGCCCCCAGCATGGAGGAGATGGAAAAGCAACTCATCGCCCGAACCTTGAGAGAGGTGGGCGGCAACCGCAGAAAGGCCGCAAAGCTTTTGGGCATCGGGGAAAGGACTCTATATCGGAAGCTGGATAAGTATGGCTTGAGCTGAGGGGCTGGTTTGCACAGCTAATGAGAAAATGTAGCGGAGACCTTTAGGTCTCCAATTCACCTCGGTCACAGTAGTCTTGAGAGGCACCCATCATTACGCAACCTTCCTGTTGACGCTCATCTTGAGCTTCACAAAGGTGGGCTTTTCCCAGACCGTCTTCGAGACCTATCTGGAATCCGAGGAGGAGATAAGCCAAGCCTATTATGGCGGCGAGCTAACCCACGAGCAGTATCAGGACCTGTTGGATCTGTACTTCAACCAGGTAGATCTTGGAGACCAAGATCTGTCAAGACTTGAAATAATCCCCGGGGCGACGAAATCTGATCTGGAGAGGATCAGAGAGATCTTCGAAGAGGAAAACAACCCTGAGAGGATCGTAAGAACTCTCAGAGAAGACTTAGACTTAAGACAGTACCTCCCTTTCATGAATGTGGAATCCCCGAGCAAAAGAGGGATGAACCTACGAGCCTACTGGCAGACGAATGTCGATCTGGCGGAGGGAACAACCCAATCTGGAGGCGACAGGAGTTACTTTCAGTTGCGAATGAAGCTCAAACCCCATTATGAGATTCTCTTTCAGGGAGAAAGGCGATATTTCGGACGAATGGATGTCTCCAAAAGATACATCAAAGTGCAGAATCGGGGATTGATTCGGGAATTGATTCTCGGCAATTTCACCGCCGAATATGGCAACGGCCTCAATCTTGGCAGATACGACTACTGGCGCTACAACACCGACTCCTATCAAGAAGAAGAGGGTGATTTCCTCATCCCGAATTCAACCTGGTATAACGGAATCAAAGCCTCTCTGTTCAATGGGAGACTCCGTCCCGATATTATTTACTCCTATTATGAAGGCGATTCCCTGAAAAGAAACCTGGTCGGTGCCAATTTGAGTTGGGAGGCAGGCCGACTCTCCCCCGGAGTCGCTTATAGTCTTGATTTGACGGAAGATGAAGATGGAAATGAGCTTGAGAACGAGTGTATCAGTCTGCACGCTCGTTTGAGAGGTGGAAAGAGGGAGGTCAAAGGAGAGGTTGCCCTCCTGAACTGGGATTACGGCGCTGTCAATCTGCAGTTCCTGTTAAGAGAGAGAAACTACTCCACAGAGTTCACATTCTGGGGCTATTCAAATAACTTCGTTAACTTCCACACCTCCTCCCGGGCCAATCCCGATTACTTCACAGTCTATTTCGACGAGGTTGACTACGATTTCCGTTCCCCTCAAGCGGGGGAGATTGGATTTTCAAGCTCCAACAGATTCAAAATCACCGATCGGCTTCAGGGAAAAGCGAATTTTTCCGGCTGGGGCAATCAGGTGAGAAATACCAACAACCACGACCTGCAATTGGGCTTCATCGCCCATTTGAGCGAACCCTTCTCGCTCCGGTTCGACCAGTTCATAAAGAGTAGAGACAACCAAGAGGAACCGTATCAGAGCTACACCTCCCAGATTGAGGCTCAGAGTTATCACCTCAAAGATTTCCCAATCCAGACTAAGGTCTCTTATAACCTGAAAGATTATGAGGTCACCGGAAGAAGAAGTTATACATACTTCTGGCTCAGGATCGGTATCTTGAATCTGAAACCACTTGAAATATTCTCCCGGATAAAATATGTTTATCGAGAGTTGAAATATTCGACCAAGAAGTATTGTGAATTCTATCTGGAGGAGAATCTGGACTTCTGGGAGGGTTTCAATCTCTCGGCGAAATACCGGGCCAATTATCGGGGACTTGTCGCCGAGGATAAGGAAATCCGGGTCCGGCTGCAGGCTCTCTGGTGAGACAACCCAGTGGGAGCCGCCAGAGGCGGCCCGCCTCGGGCGGGAGGCCACTGGGCTACCCCAACCGAGGGCTTTTGTCCCACTGGGTAGCCGCCTGGCCTCCGCCAGGGGGAATGTTTCTAATCAGTTGCTTTCTTCCAATCACGTTCACGGAGAGGACTTAACACCACAGTGAGAAGAACCTTTCCAATCTACCTTTTGCTTCTTACCTGCCTCTTCAACGAAGCGAGAGGCCAAGTAGTCTTCAGCGAGGTTTTGGCCAACGAGCCGGGAAGTTGGGTCTATCTGGAGTGGGTGGAGCTTTTCAATCGTGGCGAAACTGAAGTCGATCTCTCTGGGTGGTCTTTCATCGAGGGAGGTGACACCACCGAGTTACCCGAAGAAGCCATGATCTCTGGAAGAGGCTTTTTAGTTCTGGCGCGACACCTTCTCACCTCCAGCGAGGAGATGAGCTTCGAGAGATACTGGGGAGACAGCTCCGGGGTGTGGGGAGATGCTGCCGGTGAAAGCTATCCTGCCTTCGAAGTTAAGATGAGCCTCGGGAATCCGGAGGGGGAGGTGACTCTGTGGGATGGCAGTTCGCATGAGACCTCCTTTTCGTGGAATTCTGACGCCGGAGGTGGCGTCTCCTGGGAGAGAATTGATTTGGATGGCCCCGATGTGCCCACAAACTGGTGGCCCTGCCCGGATCCCAGGGGCTCCACGCCAGGATGGGGGCAAAGCCACCACGATTACAGCCCGGAGAGGTTCATAATTGAGGTCCACCCTGAAGTCCTCGTCGGGGGAGAGGAGAGCGCCACTATAACATACCAGTTGCCTCCCAACACCGAGCTGACCTTAAAACTCTACGATATTGAGGGGAGGCTGCGTAAGACCTTTGAGATCACCGCGCAAAAGCAAATTGGGGAGTTGGAATGGAACGGCGCAGACGATAACGGTCAACTTCTCCCCGGGGGAGTCTATATCCTTTACGCTACGACCTCCGGGGGCCATTCGGGTGATAAGACCATCACCATAGCTATCGCGAAAAGATTTTGAGATTAGCCGAAGAGCGACTGAAACTCTGAATAGGTCATTCAAGCTCAGTAATTGAGAATCATACTCACAGCCTTTCTTCTTTTGTTGCTTTTGTCCTCCCAGGCTTTTTCCTTTTTCTCCAGGACCGAGACCTCCGCCGCCAATTTGGCCATCGGGGGCGGAGACCTCTGCAACATTGCGTCCCCAGGGGTTGTCTTTTCAAATCCTGCCTCCCTGGGGATGATTCAAACAGGTTCTCTTCACAGTTCGTATAAGAATTACTACAATATCGGGAGACTCTCCTGTTACAGCCTGTCTCTAATAGTGCCGCATGAGTCCATGGGAGTGGGCATCTATTACGAGAGCTTCGGCGAGGCCTCTTTCTATCGGGAGCAGGAGGTTTCTCTCTCCCTGGGAGGGCAGGTATATGGAGGGCTTTACCTCGGTGCCAGCTTCAAACATCTCCAACTGTCGATCGACGGAGGCAGGTTTTCCCGCAAGGGAACCAGCGGGGATTTGGGTCTGGGATACGATACCCGGGAGGGCCTACTCCTGGGGCTCTGCTTTCGGAACCTCTTGTCAGCTGGAGGCACCAGAGACGATTTTGACCTCAATACCATAACTCAGATGGGAATCGGAATTTTCCCTTACGAGAATCTTTATTTTTCTCTATCTTACTCTCACAGTGATTATGTTAGATGCTGGTATTTCGGTCAGGAGCTCTCTCTTTCGGATTACGCCCAACTCCGTTGTGGGCTGCAGAGCGACCCCACCAGATACACCGCCGGATTTGGGATCTCTTGGGAGAGGTTTGCTCTGGATCTGGCCTACCAGAGTCATCCGGTCTTGGGAGCCACCTCCCAGATCGATTTGAGGGTGGAGCTATTCAATAGGGAGAGAAGATGATTCGGACTTTGCTTGAGGATAACGAGGAAAAGTTCTTGGCGCCGTACGCCTGCAAGAGTCGTCACACTCGGGGGAGGAGATACCCGGAGGAGAAACATCCCTACCGCACCGATTTTCAGCGGGATCGGGAGAGGATAGTTTACTCTTCCGCATTTCGCCGTCTTGAATACAAGACCCAGGTCTTCGTGAACCACGAGGGGGACCATTACCGTACGCGGTTGACCCATAGCATCGAAGTCGCTCAGATTGCCCGCAGCATTGCCAGGGCGCTACGACTCAACGAAGACCTCGCAGAAGCTATCTCGTTGGTTCACGATTTGGGCCACACCCCCTTTGGTCACTCCGGGGAGGAGAAATTGAAGGAGCTGATGGAGGAGGTCGGTGGCTTCGAACACAACTGCCAGACTCTTCGGGTAGTCGATCTCCTGGAGGAGAGATACCCCGACTTCCCGGGTTTGAACCTCTGCTTCGAAGTCCGTGAGGGAATCATGAAGCACGAGACCATATACGACAAGCCTCCCCCCGGCGAATTCAACCCCGAGGAGCAGCCGACTCTGGAGTGTCAGGCGGTCAGCTTCGCGGATGAGATCGCATATAACTGCCACGATGTGGACGATGGCCTCTATTCAGGGGTCCTGACCGAGGAACAGCTGGCGGATCTCGACATCTGGAAACAGTTGAAACAGAAAGCGGGCAATGTTTACCTGCAGTTGCCGGAGCGGGGCCGCCGCAAGCTGATGGTTAAGCTCCTGATCAACGAGCTGGTGACCGACCTCATAAGCGAGTCCGAAAGGAAGATGAGCCAACACGGGATTCAGAGCCTGGAGGAGATTCGCTCCCAACCGGAGGGACTCCTCACCTTCAGCAAGGAGAGGGGAAGGCAGAACTCCCAACTAAGGACCTTCCTTTTCGCCAACATGTACACACACCACAAGATGCTCAGAATGTCGGACAAGGCCAAAAGGACCATCGAACAGCTCTTTGAGGCCTACCAGAGGAATCACGATCTTTTGCCCCCCTGGATCCGAGAAAGGATTGACGGGGACCACCCCCTTATTGTGATAGGGGATTACATCGCCGGCATGACCGACCGTTTCGCCATGCTGGAGCACAAGCGGCTCCATGATCCCTACGAGCTGGTTTAGGCCCAACTCCAGGAAAACCTTGCAGATACTGGATGGATTTGCTATATATTTGAAGGCTCGGTGCAATTTCAGGGTGATATCAAAGCTTAAACATACTCTCTGCCTAACCGATTCAAAAGGACTGCAATCATGAATTACGAAGTCAAACAGATAAATGTCTGGAGTGCCATCAAGGTCTCCTTCATCATCAACGCCATTTTGGGAGTCCTGCTGGGGCTTCTGGTGGGCCTGATAATGTTGTTTTTCAGCGCCCTGATATCGAGATTAGCTTACCTCCCCGCGGGACAGACCGATTTCGGGCTCTTCACCGGAGTGGCCTCCATTATTATCTTCCCCGTGATTTACGGGGTGTTCGGTGGCATTGTTAATGGGATAATCGTCACCGGACTTTTCTGCCTCATCTATAATCTGATTGCCAGGGCCACCGGAGGGGTGGTTCTGGAGTTGAAGGGCGCGGAGCTCCCCCCCCAACAGGCAGGCCCAACTACCTATCAGAGGCCCCAACCGATAAAGGAGCCGACAGAACCACCTCCTCCCCCGGAAGAGAGAAAAGAACCTCCCCCAGAGACAGAAGCCGGAGGTCCCGTTGTCACCCCCTAGCGAGGTCAGAGTTCGTATAGCCCCCAGTCCCTCCGGCTTCCTACACGTGGGGACGGCTCGAACCTCGATTTACAACTGGCTCTTCGCCCGACATCACAGGGGAAAGTTCATCCTCAGGATTGAGGACACTGATTTAGAGAGGTCAGACCCCGAACTGGTGGAAGTCATCTTAGAGGGCCTCCGCTGGTTGGGGCTCAACTGGGATGAGCAGCCCTATTATCAATCCAAAAGGTTCGAGGTCTATCCGAGCTATGCCGAGAAATTACTCCAGCAGGGAAAGGCCTATCATTGTTACTGCTCTCCGGAGCTATTAAAGCAGAAACGTGAAGAGGCCATAAGGGAAAAGCGTTCAGTGAAGTATGACCGCCACTGCCTGCGTCTCAGCGAGGAGGAAAAAAAGAGGCTCGAGGCGGAGGCGCCTCCCAAGGCCATCAGAATCAAAATCCCTCCAGGGGAGACGAGCTTTCACGACCTGGTTTACGGAGATTTATCATATGATAATGCCGACATCGACGATCTCATCATCATGCGCTCTGACGGTCGGCCCACTTACAACTTCGCCTGTGTGGTCGACGATTACGAGATGAAAATCAGCCACGTAATCAGAGGCAACGACCACATCCCCAATACCTATAAACAGCTCCTCTTATATGAGGCTTTAGGAATCACCCCCCCGCAGTTCGCACACCTCCCCTTGAGTCTGGGGATCGACCGCTCCAAGATCTCCAAAAGAGATGGCGCCGTTGCCATCACCGACTATCGCCAGATGGGTTTTCTGCCGGAGGCGATGGTCAATTTCCTGGCGCTTTTAGGGTGGTCTCCGGGCGATGACCGGGAGCTAATGTCGACATCAGAGCTCATCGAAGCCTTCTCATTAGAACGGGTATCACAATCTAACCCGGTGTTCGACATCGAAAAGCTCAAATGGATGAACGGCGAGTATATCCGCTCCAGGGACGACAACGAACTGGTTCCCCTGGCGGCACCCTTTCTGATCGAGGCCGGCTTGACCACCAAGTTAGCGGTGGAGATCCGCTGGGAGTATATGAAAAAGGTGGTGGGGCTTCTGAAGGGGAGGTGCCGGCTTTTGACCGATTTCGCCGAACTGGGGAGGTATTTCTTCACCGACAAGTTCGACTACGAGCCCGAGGGAGTGAAAAAACATTTCTCCTCCCCAGAATGCAACCCTTGGCTGGCGAGTTTGGCGGAGCGTTACTCGAGCTTGCAGAAGTTTGATCTTCAGGCAATAGAGACCTCCTTGCGCGGTCTGGCAGAAGAGCTCGGAATCTCCGCCGCAAAATTGATTCATCCCACCCGTCTGGCGACTACGGGAATGACCAAAGGGCCTTCTCTGTTTGAGCTGTTGGAAGTACTGGGTCGGGAAGAGGTCGTAGAAAGGTTAGAAAGGGCCGTCGACTTCATAAGAGGAAACCCCACCCCCGCCGATAAAACCGACACGGGGTAATCCCCACTCTGAAATGGCAAAATCTCGACAGTTCTATTACAACAAGAAGTGGAACCAGCTTCGACGGGCGAGGGTCTTCTCCAAAGTCAGATTCTTCGGTCGCAGAAGGAAGTGGAACATAAAGACCTTCTGGTGGAGAAGAAAAAGAGGCTTTAAAAGCTAACATTAAAACCCTAAGCTGGGTTGGTCAAAAAAGCTTAGATTCTTTCACGCAAAAAATCTCCCCTTTCATCAACATCTCCATCTAAGGTAAAATCTGAAACATACTTGAGACCCTAAACAGTTAGTTAAGGATCAAGCCCTGATGCTGGGGCAGGAGTTGAACTCCTGCCCCCACAAAATCGCACCGAAAATCCTTGACCTCAGGGGCTAGTGAGCTATCTTGTCAATAGAAGGAAGCTTTTCATGTTGAGTCAGTGAGGAATCGGCTCTAAATTGTTGTGGGGTGTCTCATGAGAGCGCTAGTTATTCCAATCCTGCTCTGGATCGCAGTATTGCCCGCCATCGTCTCGGCGATTGAAGTGTCCGGCGATGTCTGGGGAACCTGGTCTCCGGTGAATAACCCTTACGAGGTGGTGGGGCTACTGCGGGTGCCGCCGGAATCGACCCTAGTGATGGAGCCGGGAGTCTTCGTTAATTTTAAGGTACACTGCAAGTTCATTATTGACGAGAACGCTGTCTTGCATGCCGTGGGAACCGAGCAGGATTCTATCATTTTCACCGCCGAGAACCACGCAATTGGCTGGCGTGGAATACGTTTTATTCACGCCAAAGACACTTCCCAACTGAGCTACTGTAGATTAGAATATGGACGAGCCACAGGAAACTGGCCACACCGCGGTGCCGGAGCCATTTATTGCTACTACTGCAGCCCAACCATAAGCTCTAATACCATCAGTAACAATTCAACCCTCCATGAGGGCGGCGGCATTTCCTGCGACAACTCAAGTCCTACGATAATAGGCAATACTATTAGCGGAAACTACGCCGACTCCCTAGGCGGGGGGATTTTTTGCCACCATTCCAATCCAACCGTGAGCCGCAACGTGATTACTAGTAATTCGGCTGGACACTCGTATTACGATTATAGCAGAGGCGGCGGGATCTACTGCTATGATTCTAGCCCCACAATAAGTGATAATATCATCACTGGTAATAGCGCCGTAGATTATGGCGGCGGAATTTTCTGTGGATCTTATTCCAGCCCTATCATAAGTGGCAATTTCATCAGCAATAACACAAGCTGGTACGCAGGTGGCGGCATTTGTTGCAGAGGCGGTTCAACCCCTGCGATACGCGATAATACGATTAAAGGGAACTACGCCAGCGATTTCGGGGGTGGGATTTCTTGCGAGCTTTCTGATGCAACGATAAGCAATAATACCATCAGCGAAAACGTCGGTGCAGACTTTGGTGGCGGAGTTTACTGCGAAGATTCGAGCCCAACGATAAGTGGCAATACCATCACTGGAAATTCGGGTGCCTATGCTGGTGGTCTGGCTATTACCCGATGCAGCGGAACAATAGTCGACAACTTCATCAGTGGGAATTGGGCTGGCTCGTGTACTGACGGACACGGCGGAGGCCTTTGCTGCTACAGTTCTGACCTAGTAATCAGCAACAACGTCATCAGAGGCAACAATTCTTTCTACGGCGGAGGCCTCGTTTTCATGGAGTCTTCACCCATCATTGATCATTGCCTCATAACCAGCAATGGTGCCGAGTCGCTCGGCGCCGCCATCTACTGCGTTGACGCTTCTCCCACCTTCGTGAACAACACCATCAGTGGAAACATCACGTGGGAAGGCCAAGCCGGCGGCATTTACAGTCAAGCTTCAAACCTGACAGTTCTTAACACAATCCTCTGGGGAGACAGCGCCGCCGCCCAGCCCTTTGAAATCCTCCTGGATTCACTTTCGACTCTGGATATCACATACTCAGATATTCAGGGCGGCTGGTCTGGGCAGGGCAATATCGATGCTGACCCGATATTTGCTGGGCCATACAACAAAGACTTCTACTTGAGGTGGCATTCCCCCTGCATCGATGCCGGAGACCCAGACCCTCAATACAACGACCCCGATGGCACCAGAAACGACATCGGTGCCCGCTACTTCAACCAAGATGTTGCTGGAATTGTAGAGCTTTATCCTCACGACACTCTGATTGTCATCCCACCTGAAGGCGGAGACATCATTTATGATGGCTGGGTCTTCAATTTCTTGGGTCGCCCCGGCAGCGCTGATATCTGGACCTACGCCTTTGTTCCGGAGATAGGACAGTATGGTCCTTTAGACCTTTACGAGAGTGTGAGAATTCCAGCCGACAGCCTCGGTAAAAACCAGATCACTCAGCATGTCCCGGGAGTTGCTCCGCAAGGGGACTATGTCTTTGTCGCCTACGTTGGTAACTATCCCAGCACTATAATCGACTCCTCCTGTTTCTATTTTACTAAGACTGGTTCGGTTGCAGGTGGGATAGCCGATTGGCAAAGTCTCAAGGGTTGGTTCGCTGGAGGTTTGGCGTCAAAGGAGAGTGGTCTGCCAACTCACTACGCCTTGTGCCAGAACTATCCCAATCCTTTCAATGCCACCACTATCATCAACTACCAATTGCCTGTTGATGGCTACGTTAAGCTGGAGATTTTCAATCTTTTCGGCCAGAGGCTGGCAACATTGGTGGACTTCAGGCAGCAAGGAGGAAACAGGTCAGTCATCTGGGATGCCAGTAGATTTTCCTCGGGAGTCTATTTCTACAGACTGACCGCCGGAGAATGCACGTTTACAAGAAAGATGGTTCTCTCGAGATAACTACAAGCTGGGGCAGGAGTTGAACTCCTGCCCCTTCCAAATCTTACCAGAAAATGCTTGACCTCAGGGGCTAGTGAGCTATCTTGTCATTAGAAGGAAGCTTTTCGCGTTGAGTCAGTGAGGAATTGGCTCTAAATTGTTGTGGGGTGTCTCATGAGAGCGCTAGTTATTCCAATCCTGCTCTGGATCGCAGTATTGCCCGTCATCGTCTCGGCGATTGAAGTGTCCGGCGATGTCTGGGGAGTCTGGTCTCCGGTGAACAACCCTTACGAGGTGGTCGGGGAAATAAGGGTGCCGCCGGAATCGACCCTGGTCATTGAGCCAGGAGTGTTTGTTGATTTCCAGGGTCATTACAAGTTCATCGTGGACACGTTGGCTATGCTTCAGGCAATTGGGACAGAAACGGACTCGATTTACTTCACGACCGATGATACTGCCACGGGCTGGCACGGGATACGCTTCCTTTATGCTGACGACAATTCGCAGATAACTTATAGCTGCCTGGAATATGGTAAGGCAACTGGAGATGGGCATGATCGCAACGGCGGAGCCATTTACTGCTACTATTCGGGGGCGGCCGTAAGGAACAATACCATAAGCCATAATCACGCCTCCTCTTATGGAGCTGGAGTTTATTGCAGTTATTCGAGCATCTCCATAGACAACAACGTCATAACCGATAATAGGGCTTATTCGCATGGTGGCGGCGTCCACGCTGGCAATTCGACTGTCACCATAAGCAGCAATGTTATCAGCGGAAACGTGGGTCGCTGTGGCGGCGGCGTTTACTGTTCCGGCTCGAACGCAAGAATAAGCAATAACACCATCAGTGCAAACACCGCTACCAGTCTTTGGGGCGGGGACGGAGGTGGAATGTCTTGCTGGTCCTGTGACCTCACGGTGACGAATAACACTATCATTGAGAACCGCGCTGAAGATGGCAACGGGGGGATTGAGTGTCTCTATACTGATGGAACGATAAGCGGTAATACAATCGCTGACAATCGCGCGGCCTCTATCGGTGGAATTGGCTGCTACCAATGTAACCTGACAATAAGCAGTAATACCATAAGAGGAAATCAAGCGACTGGAAGTCCTTATTTCGGCGGGGGATACGCCGGAGGGATTTGCTGCAGTTCCGACGGCTCAACCATAACTGACAATACCATCGAGGAGAACTGGGCGGGGTGGTGTGGCGGCGGGATTTATTGCGACCATTCTGATCTCGAAATAGACAATAATACTGTCGTGGGGAATTGGGCGCTTTACTACGGCGGCGGCATCGACTGCTACATGTCTGACCCCACCATAAGCAACAGCACCATCAAGAGTAATTATGCAGGTCTCTACGGTGGAGGCATTTCTTGTTACGGTTCCGATCCGATAATGACAGGTAATACTATCGACGACAATTTCAGCGAGACCGGGGGCGGTGGGATTTTCTGCGAGTTTTCGCACCCGATAGTCAAATATAACATCCTCAGCAACAATAGCACCTGGGGATCTGGCGGCGGTGTCCTTTGTGTTCGCTACTCTGACCCATCCCTGGTCAATAACACGATTACCGCAAATTCAGCCTTTTACGGTGGTGGTTTTGCCTGTCGGCGTTATTCTAACCCTACCATAATAAACACGATTCTCTGGGCGGATACTGCTATTAGTGGCCCTGAGATCCATATGTCAGTGAGTCACGGGGGACCCTGCACCTTGTTCGTCAGCTACAGCGATGTTGACGGAGGGGAAGGCAACGTTTATGTCGAGCCGGGATGTTACCTGAGCTGGGGGGAGGGTAACATCGATGCTGACCCGCTCTTTGCTGGGCCATACAACGAAGACTTCTACCTGAGATGGCATTCCCGCTGCATCGATGCCGGAGACCCAGACCCTCAATACAACGACCCCGATGGCACCAGAAACGACATCGGTGCCTGCTACTTCAACCAAGATGTTGCTGGAATTGTAGAGGTTTATCCTCACGACACTCTGATTGTCATCCCACCTGAAGGCGGAGACATCATTTATGATGGCTGGGTCTTCAATTTCTTCGGTCAGCCCGGCAGGGCTGATATCTGGACGTACGCCTTTGTTCCGGAGATGGGACAGTATGGTCCTCTAAGCCTTTACGAGAATGTGAGAATTCCAGCCGACAGCCTCGGTAAAAACCAGATCACTCAGCATGTCCCGGGAGTTGCTCCGGAAGGGGACTATGTCTTTGTCGCCTACGTTGGCAACTATCCCAGCACCATAATCGACTCCTCCTGTTTCTATTTTACTAAGACTGGTTCGGTTGCAGGTGGTATAGCCGCTTGGCAGAGTCTCAAGGGTTGGTTCGCTGGAGGTTTGGCGTCAAAGGAGAGTGGTCTGCCAACTCACTACGCCTTGCGCCAAAACTATCCTAATCCGTTCAATGCCACCACTATCATCAACTACCAGTTGCCTGTTGCTGCTTACGTCAAGCTGGAGATTTACAATCTCTTCGGTCAGAAGCTGGCAACATTGGTGGACTTCAGGCAGCAAGGAGGAAACAGGTCAGTCATCTGGGATGCCTCGAAATTCTCGTCAGGCATCTATTTTTACCGCCTCACGGCAGGAGACTATACGTTTACTAGAAAGATGGTTCTCTCGAAATAACTACAAGCTGGTGCAGGAGTTGAACTCCTGCACCTTCCATCATACTAGACTCCAATCATTCGCCCGGATAAATTTCAACCCTCAGGAGTTCATTTCTTCTTCTCTCCTGGACCCTTGCCTGCTGTAGTCATATAGCTAAACACTGCTTCCGGTCCGCCCCTCTTCTCGATATCGAGCATCTTTCTCAACCCCTTCCCGTAAACGTCCTCTCGCTTGAGCATAACTTTCTGTTTATACTCAAACTTGACGTGGTCCAGGAACTTGTAGCTCACCCACTCTGCGAACCCCTCGAGGTCGATCGCCTCTAAATCGAAGCCGCAGTTCTCGGCCTGCCAGGCATGAGCAATCTCGTGCGGCAGAACCTGAAAGATTTCTCCCTGCCTCAGGCCATATAGTATTAGGACCTTGAAATCATCATTCCTGCGGACAAAAAGCCCGGACTGATCCTCACTGCCATGCTTGTTTTCCTCCTTGAGACGGTCTTTGCCAACAAGGAGGTATTTCACCCGGTGCTTGACCTTCATTCCCAGGTCCTCTCCCATGAATTTCAAAACCGTCTCTTTGAAGGGGAGAACGTCCTCGAGCTTGTAATATCCCTTCGGGAGACAGTCTTTGCAGATGATACGCCCATCGTCCAGAAGAACCGAGTCCTGTCCCACCGGCGCACCACACACCTCACAATGATGATAAACCTGCACACAATGTAGACAGTATCTCTTGGATTGGTCGTTGTCGTAGATGAGATACTCGCCCAGTATGGGCTCTCCGCAGGTGTAACACTTATCCCCCTTCTGGTAGCAATCACCACAGACCTTTTGACCGTAAACGTCGTGATATCCCTTCAGGGGGATACCACAGCTGACACATTTATGAGGCCGCCTCAGACAGTTTGAACAGACTTTGCGGTCGCCAGAGAAGATCTTGTATTCTCCCAGGATCAGCTCTCCACAGAGATCACAAACGACGGCTTTGTCGTAGCATTGGAGGCAGACTTTCTTGCCACCGACAGTCCTGAACTCCTTCATCGGAACACTGCAGAGAGCACACTTCGGCGAAGTCTGATAACATTCCTTGCAGACTGTTAAACCGCTCTCAAAGACGTAATAGTCACCGGTGATGCTCTCTCCGCAAAAGTGACATTTGACCTCGTCAGCATTTGCTGTAACACAGAGGAGAACAACCAGAAGCAAAAAGAAGAAGAGAGATCTCATAGCGAGAATCGAACGGGACTTATGAGCCTGTGAAGGTCGCAAGACTATGACCCCTTGAGATAGCTTTCTAAATTGCTGAGTGAAAGAATGGTCTGAGCCCGGTTACGCATCTCTATGATGAAATAAGCCTCACTGTCCACCAAAAGACGGAAAATGGGAGAGAAGTCGATTTCGCCGGTGCCGATGGCCAGATGAGTCTTTCCCTCCCGGCGGTCATGAAGGTGGACAACCCTTATCTTATCCAGGTGTGACTCGAAGAAGCTGGAGGTCTCCTTCTGAGCTTCTGAGTCTCCACCACCTGCATGGGCCACATCCCAGGTGAGATAAAGCTCGTTCTCGGACAGCACCGTCTCGATGACCTCCTTAACAGCCTCATCCAGATGGTAAGTGTTCTCGATGCACAAGCTTATCCTCGCCTCAGCGTGGGAGGATAGGTTGCGCAACGAGCTCTTTAAAGCCTCGAAGTAGGTCTGGGGATAATGCTTCTTCAGAAAGTAGACTTTGTTCTCGCCAGCGTGAAAGAAGGCCACCCTGCCGGGATGAATCGTAAAGGTCTTTCCCCCCAGATCGTGTGCGAAATCGATCATCTCCCGCAGGCGGAGGATGCTGGCTTCCCGGATCACCCGATGGCGCGGCATCAGGCTCACGTCCACCGGACCGTGAAAAGAGAGGCTCACCCCTTTGCTTTCAGAATAAGCCTTGATGGAGGCCCGCTCTTGAGGAGTAAAATTCTCCGGGAAGAAGCGGGAGCGGTTTAGATTAATCTCCGCAATCCTGAAGCCGTGCTGAACCGCGAAGTCGACGCTGTCCTCAATGGTGTCGCCTTGGTAGGGATCGGCGAAGCCGAGGCGCGGCCGTATCTTTTCATACAGGCTCACCAGGAATCAGACTTTTACTCCCTCTAAATCCAGTAGCATTCTCTTATACTTCAAGCCGCCGGAATAGCCACCGAGCTTCCCATCGGAGGCTAAAACCCGATGACAGGGGATGATTATGGGAAGTGGGTTTTTTGCCATCACCTGACCTACGGCCCTGGCTCCCCCGGGACAACCGCAACTTCTCGCCAACTCCCCGTACGTGACCGTCTTCCCGTACGGTATCTTAGAGGTTTTCAGAAGCACCCGGCGGCTGAAAGGGGCTTTCTCTCGAAGATCCAATTTGACGTTGAACTTCTTTCTTCGACCCTGGAGGTATTCCTTCAACTGCCGGGATACCGTGTTGAGCTTGGGTCTATCCCTTGTGATTTCGGCACCGGGTTGGATCTTGTCCAACAGCCTCCGAGGATGCTTGCCTCTGACCGGGAATTGAATCCTGAAGAGCCCAGCTTCAGTGCTGGCGATCAATACCTCACCAAAGGTCCTTGTCCTCAGAATGTCGTAATAGACCTTTCCCCTCCTCATTGCACACACCTTTCGCTTATCTCACTGTGGATATCTGTCTTTTCTCTCGAAGTCGAACTCCCAATCTGCAGGAGTCATTTCCGGAACCTCACCTCTCCAGTTTTTCAGCATTCTTAGGTTCAGAGTCGCCGTTAGGATCTGTTTCTTGTCCTCGCGGGCAAAATCCACCCTCCTTATGACTCCCCAGGGAGCGGCGATTAGGCTTCGACCTTGAAGCCTTCGGTTCATGAGGTTTCCTGCGGCACATGTCTTCACAACATAGGCGCATGACTCGTGAGCGCCAGTGACGAAGATCTTCAGGTCGCGTTCCTTTTTGGCCTCCACCGTGTCGTCCTCTCTGAAGGGCGATGTGGTAGGGCAGAAAATGATCTGTGGCTTAAAAGCTCGCATTTCCTTGAATATGCCGGGGATCAAGACGTCGGCGCAGATGAGCACACCCACTCTGACGCCGTCCAGCTCGAGAACCTGGAGGTCTTTCCCGGGAGAGATGCCGAACGTGGCCTCCCGGCCGAAGGGATTCCTCTTGCGGTAGAAACCGACCTCTGCGCCTTTCGAATAGATGAAACAGGTGTTGTGAAGCTTATCTTGAACCTTTTCCACCATACTCCCCCCGATGACGACGCAATCCAAGCGTCGAGACAGATCCGCCAGCCACTCTTTGTTTTGCGCAGTCTGTTCTGCGGTCTCAATCGGAGTGTTGACGTTCTCTCCAACGAAGAAATACTCAGGCAGACACATAAAATCGGGATTTTCCTTCTGTATTATCTCGAGATCATCTTCCGGAATCCCCTCTCCCGGCGCTTGCTGATATGAGATTACTTTTCTTTGCATGACTCTCGGAGTTGTTGCAAATACGACCTCCGCGACAAGTCAATATAGCCTAATCCTGTGGGGAAGTCGAGCTGATCGTCAGCGCTGTCGAGTGATGGACGTAGTCATTTGATAGCGGAATCGGCGAGAGGCGATTCATCGCGGTCGTGATTCAGTATCACTCTTCGATCTCAACCAACGTACCTATCTTCACCAGATCGAATAGCTCAATGACATCGTCGTTTTTCATTCTTATGCAACCGTGTGATGCCGGCTTTCCGATCAGTCCCTCTTCTGGTGTTCCGTGGAGATAGGTACAACGATGGCGTGAATCAATCCCTTCGCCCTTATTGACCCCGGGCTCTAATCCCTCCAGACACATTATGCGAGTGATCACAAAGTCCTGCTCCACGTCGGTGCTGTCGTGAGAGATTTTTGCGATTCTGCCGGTGCTTATGCGGGCTTTGAATATGGTGCCAATTTTGACACCTTCGCCCACTTTCTCATAGATCCGGTGTGTCCCTGAAGGGGTCTTGTTACTCCCTTCCTTGTTGCCTATTCCATACTTGGAAGTAGAAACAGGGTAGGTTCTGATAGCTTCCTCCTCTTTAACCACATAGAGTTTTTGCTGGGTGACCTCGACGATGAGCACCAATTCATCGGGTTTAAGCCGATATTGCGTTACGAGTTTTCTCAGGGGGCTTCTCCATTCTGAAAGCTCTTCCTGAGGAGCTGCATTTTTCATGGTATCTTTAGCCTCCCCGCTATGGTCAGACGTTGAGCAATCGTTAATGAGTAAGACCCAGAATAGGAAAGGGAATATCTTGAGCGACCGCAAACTGGAGATCATAACACTCGTGTGGACGTGTCCCCCTCTCTAGAGTATAGAATGTTCTGATCTAACAGAGCCAAGTAACGGAAAGCTTTGGCTTGCCATGACTCTATTGCTGACTGCAGGGTTTTGGAAAGCTGAAGACCATCCGGCTCGTATGAGTTTCCGCTACAACGCCACAGAAGTCTCACACGATTTTCTTGACCTCGATTTTGTCCTCGGTTTTCCCTAACTTGCAGATTTTCACTTCGAGATCGTGATCGAAAGCCAAAAGCCAGCCATCGTTAACGCAACGTTGGATAATCTCCTTTTTGCGCTCCATGGTCTCAAGAGGATTAAGGTCGACGCCGGCGATATAGGGTGCCTTAAGATGAGCGCTCATGGGAATGATATCAGCGGGACAGATGAGAATTTGGCCTCTGGACTCCACTATAATCGCCTGATGCCCGGGAGTGTGCCCCCCGGTTTTCCAGACTCTTATCCCCTTAGTGATTTCGACATCACCGTCGATGGTCTCCAACGTTCCGGTTTCTTGAAGCACTATCAAGTTGTCAGTGAGATAGGTGGCGGCAGTTCTCTCATTGGGGTGCGTGGCATCCTCCCACTCCTGCTTCTGAACGTAGTGTTTTGCCCTCGGGAACCTGAGAACCTTCTCGCCATCGGCATCCAGCTTGATGGCGCCGGTGCAATGGTCTGCGTGAAGATGGGTGAAGACAACATCGCCGATGTCATCGGGCTTCAAGCCGTGCTTGGCTAGCTCGCTCTCCAGATTGGAGGAGCCCCTCTGGCCGTAGATTTTTCTCATCTTATCGTTCAGAGAGTCCCCCAAACCGGCATCAATCAGGACATTTGCGTCGCCGGTCTTGACTAAGAGAAGATTGAGGTGCATCGTGATGAGGTTGTTCTCGTCAGCGGGGACAAGCCTCGACCACAGAATCTTGGGCACCACCCCGAACATAGTCCCGCCATCGAGGTGGAAGACGTTTTCGAGTAAAGGGTAAACTTCGAAATCGCCCAATTTCATCTTGTCAGCTCTTCTACCGTTGGATATAGTGTCCGCTCACCTCAAAAGGCTGGAGGCGATAACCAGCCTCTGGATCTCGGAGGTGCCTTCGTAGATCTCAGTAACCCTCTGATCCCGGTAGAGCTTCCCGATTATGGAGAATTCCTCGATGAAACCGTAACCACCGTGAATCTGTAAGGCTTCGTCGACGCAGAAGTGGGCAGCCTCGGAGGCAAACAACTTGGCGTGGCAGGCCTCCAACGAGAAACGTTTGCCTTCGTCCTGGAGCACGGCGGCCTTGTATGTCAGAAGCCGGGCGGCCTCCACCTGGGTGGACATGTCCGCAATCTTCCACTGGATTGCCTGCAATTTGGCGATCGGCGAACCGAACTGCACCCTCTTTTTGGCGTAGCTTATGGATTCGTCCAGGGCTCTCTGACAAATTCCAACCCCTTGAGCGGCAACTCCGATCCGGGCTCCGTCCAGGGTCTGCATGGCGTAGCGGAAGCCCTTGCCGGGCTCACCCAAAAGGTTCTGCTTGGGGACTTTCACATCCTTAAACCAGATTCTGCCGGTGGTGGCAGCCTTCATTCCCATCTTGTATTCCAGGGTTTTCTGCTCGATTCCGGGAGAATCCATATCCACAATGATTGCGGAAACTTTATCTCTGACGCCCTCCTCCTGGATTCGGCAGAAGACCACCCCGGTGTCGCAGACATCGCCGTGCATGATGAATATTTTCTCACCGTTGAGGATATAGTGGTCACCCTCTGGCACCGCTGAGGCTTTCTGGTTGGCGGCATCGGAGCCGGCTTCCGGTTCCGTCAAAACGAAAGATAGAACCGTCTCTCCCTTTGCCGCCGGGGGAAGATACTTCTTCTTTTGCTCCTCATTCCCGAAGGCGATAATAGGATAGGCGGCCAGCTCTTGCACCGCTGCCAGAAGGCAGGTCGGCGGATCGTAGTATGCTAACTCCTCCATGAGGGTGGCATACTCCAAGTTGCTGTACCCACCCCCACCATATTCTTTTGGAAAGGCGTACCCGATGAATCCAGCATCTCCCAGCTTCTTGAAGAAATCCTTGGGGAAAACCTGAGGTTCCGGTCGTCGGTCTAAGTCCTTCGCTACCGGAACAACCTCTTTTTCGCAGAATTCTTTCGCCTTCTCGCGGGCTGCTTCTTGTTTGGGGTCGATATTGTATGGCATTTCTCCTCCGTATAGATCTTAATTTGAAACTGCTTTCAATCAAAGACGCCCTGCCGTAGCTCTCCGGCATCTAAGCGAGAAAGCTAAAGATAGTCTCCGGCTTGGACTTCCACAAAATATTGAGGGGAGCTAAGAATGGCAAGAGTATTCGTGGGGCTCGGCGGGGATATCCGACCGCGCCAAAACAAGAGAGGTCGCTCAGAAGACCTTCTCTTCCTTGCGGCGACCTGGTATGGTCTTTTTGAGATAGTCGATAATCTCCCTGGTGGAGGCGCCAGGGGTGTACAGTTTACCGACCCCCATAGCTTCAAGCTCTTCTATATCCTTCTCTGGGATAATGCCGCCTCCGAAAACGAGAATGCGGCCGGCTCCCTTTCGCTTCAAGAGGTCCAGAACTGCCGGGAAAAGGGTCATGTGCGCCCCGGAGAGGATGCTCAACCCGATGGCGTCGACATCCTCCTGGATGGAGGCTGCCACTATCATCTCTGGGGTCTGCCTCAGACCGGTGTAGATGACCTCCATGCCGGCATCCCGCAGGGCGGAGGCGACCACCTTTATGCCACGGTCGTGCCCATCCAACCCCGGTTTGGCTAAAAGTATGCGGAATTTCTTCTGCATCCATTTCTCCGTCGAAATCTATCTTCTGGGTGAATTTACAGCTAAACGCTTACATCAACGTATCTGACAGTGGGCCTCCGAATCTGTGACTGTTGCTGTGTCACCTCTCATTTCACAATATCCGAAGTATCTCCTTCGCTGACCGCAACAACAACGGGAAGCAACGATCACAACTTACCAATCACTGCGGGCCTACCGATATATGACCTCCACTTTTCACCACAATACCCATATTGCCGTTAACGGTGGCGTCAGCGATGCCATCGAAAAGCGGGTTTTCTGGGTCATCAGGGTCGTTCTCCTGGGAACGATAGCTGACCGAGACGACATCGCCTCCCTTGAAGAGGTAAGTCTGAGCTGGATCCAGCAGACTCTTGAAGGTATAGTCAGATCCGGGGAAGAGGGTGCTGTTCAAGACTTGCGGGGCGCTGTCGCTACCTCTCTGGTGGGTGTAGCTGGAGATTAGGATCACGACCCCGGAGCTGTTCCGCATCATCACTTTACCGTTTCTTTTTTCCTCAGTAGAGGTGGGATTCTGACAATAGCAGATCGCCAGAGCCAACACCATTAGAAATGTAAGAACATTTCTTTTCATATGAGGTCTCCAGGTTGAGACAACCTGGGCTACGTCTCTTCTTTTTGATCTATCGGGGCGGATAAATTCCGCCCCCTACGGCTCTTTCTATTTTCCCCTGCCTACTATCTACTACCTCCTGTCTGCTATAAACTCTCCAGGTTGAGACAACCTGGGCTACGTCCACTTCAAAAGATGGGTGGTTCGGTATATTCGCCGAAGACCGATTTTAGCACCTCCACGATCTCCCCCTCGGTGGCATAGGAGCGGACACACTCCAACAACACGGGCATGTGGTTATCATTTCCCCGGACGGCTTTCTTTAGCTCCGCCAGGGTGCGTTTGACCTTGTCGTTATCTCTACTCTGGCGAACCTCCTTGAGCGCTTGACACTGTTCCCTCTCGACCCGCTCGTCAATCTCTAAGAGGGGGATTTCTACTTCCTCCCCTTCGATCACGTAATCGTTGACCCCAACGATGATCCGCTCCTTCTTCTCGATCTCCCTCTGATAGCGATAAGCGCTATCGGCGATCTCCCGCTGGAAGTAACCCTGCTCGATGCATCTTAACACCCCACCTCGCTTATCAATCTCCTCGAAATATCTCTCGGCCTGCCCTTCCAATCGGTCGGTGAGGGCCTCGAGGTAGTATGAACCTGCCAGAGGGTCGATGGTATTGGCGGCTCCGATCTCGTGGGAGATTATCTGCTGCGAGCGAAGGGCGATGGTCACCGCCTTCTCGGAGGGGAGGGCCAAGGTTTCGTCCATACTGTTGGTGTGCAGGGATTGAGTCCCTCCCAAAACCCCCGCCAACGCTTCGAAGGCGGTGCGAACGATGTTGTTTTCGGGCTGCTGGGCGGTCATGGAACAGCCGGCAGTCTGGGTGTGGAACCTCAAAAGCCAGGAGGCCTCCTTCTTGGCCTTATACCTCTCTCGCATGTGCCGGGCCCAGATTCTCCGAGCAGCTCGGTATTTGGCGATCTCCTCGAAAAGATCCAGGTGGGCGTTGAAGAAATACGACAATCGAGGCGCAAAGGTATCGACCTCCATGCCGGCCTTAATCCCCGCCTCCACGTATGCGAAACCATCAGCCAAGGTGAAGGCCAGCTCCTGAGCCGCAGTCGCCCCCGCCTCCCGGATGTGATAACCGGAGATGGAGATGGTGTTCCACTTGGGGACATGCTCGGCACAGAACTCCATTATGTCGGTGATTAATCGCATCGACGGTTCGGGGGGATAGATCCATTCCTTCTGGGCGATATACTCCTTGAGGATGTCGTTCTGCAGAGTTCCGGTCAGCTTCTCAGAGGCCACCCCCTGCTTTTCTCCCACCACCACATACATCGCCAAAAGGATCGAAGAGGGGGCATTAATGGTCATGGAGGTGGAGATTCTGTCGAGGCAAATGCCATCGAAGATGATCTCCATGTCTTTCAGGGAGTCGACCGCAACTCCGCATTTACCGACCTCCCCTTTACTCCGAGGGTGGTCGGAATCGTAACCCATCAGAGTGGGAAGGTCGAAGGCCACCGAGAGCCCGGTCTGGCCCTGCTTCAAGAGGTAGTGATATCTCTGGTTAGTCTCCCTGGGGGTGGCGAATCCCGAAAACTGGCGCATGGTCCAGATTCTCCCCCGATACATGGTCGGGTGAACTCCGCGAGTGTATGGATATTGCCCTGGAAAGCCGAGCTTATCTACATATTTAGGTCCGATCCTTTCCACCTCGCCGGAGTCCAGGGGAGTGTATAGAGGCTTGACCTCCTCCATGGAGACGGTGGTGAACTTGCGCTTTTCTTTCCTGCCGGTTCCCTTAAAAGACTCCTCCCACTGGCGATGAGCCTGCTTGAAGTTGCGGTTCTTCTCTTCTATGACCTCAGAGCCGAGGTCCCCCTCACCGGCGGCGAGAGGTTTACCTTCTACCGACAAGCTCGATTTCGGGTTCCTTTTCATTGCAGAATACCTCTATCAAATACTAACGTCTGAAAACGTTAGTTGTCCCTCACCTCGATTCTCGAGAAAACCTCCCTGCCCGAAGAGTAGGGGTCCTTTTCCCCTCTATAAATCTCCTCGATCAAAGATTCCAGCCTCGGAGAGGGCAGCAATCGAGTGAGCATCAACTCCTGAAACTGCCGGCTGACGATTCTGGAGAGCTCGGTGCGAATTTGGTTCTTCCGATGCTTCTCGTAGACGGGATGGGAGCTGATGTAGCTTTGATGTTGGATGATCTTCTCTAGAAGGGCCTCCGTGCCGACGTTGTTTACGGCCTCGGTCGCCACCACCGGTATTCCCCAGCCGTCCTGGTTCCCCCTGATCTCTAAAACCATCTCCAACTCGGAAAGTAATCTCCCCGCTCCCAGGCGGTCGGATTTGTTCACCACGAAAATGTCCCCGATCTCCATCAATCCCGCCTTCATCATCTGAACGGAATCCCCGAATTCGGGAACCAATACGACCACGGTGGTGTCGCAGAGGTCGGCGACGTCCAACTCCGCCTGCCCCACCCCCACGGTCTCAATCAGAATATACTCCTTCCCGAAGGCGTCCAAAACTAAGGTGACCTCGCTGGTGGTTTGAGCCAAACCTCCGGTGGAACCCCGGGTGGCCATGCTTCTGATGAAGACGTTGGGAAGAAGCGATATGTCCTGCATCCTGATGCGGTCCCCCAAAAGGGCCCCGCCGGTGAAGGGGCTGGTGGGGTCCACCGCAATGATGCCCAGTTCCTTATCCCCGGCGGCCAGCTTTGAGGATATCTTGTCGGCGATGGTGCTTTTGCCGGCTCCCGGAGGTCCCGTGATTCCGATTTTGTAAGCTTTGCCGGCGTGGGGATAGAGTCGGCCCAAAAGCTTCTGATAACCCGGCTCTTGATTCTCGATGTAGGAGATCACTTTCGATAGCGCCACCCCGTCCTTCTGAAAGAATCTGTCGAGCAAAGACATCTTTGCGCTGCATTATGGAGAAGCCCAAGAGAGGCTTAAACCTCCTCGTCTCCTCATTGGAAGTTCAGAGGATCTTTATATCCTTTGTCCTCAGTTGCAGTCTGAGTGTATCGTTCCAGTAGTTCCTTTCGACCACGTAAGCCATGTCGATATAGGCCGGCGCTCTCCCCCAGGCAGAGCCACCCTTGGCGGACATGTTCATCCAGCGGAGATAGTCGCCCAGGCCGAAGCCGATGCAATCGAAGATCTCCCCATCCTTTCTCACCTTGAACTTGAGGTGGTTGTTGCCGACGATATACGGTTGTCCCACCACCTCCAGTCCCCGGGACAGGAAAACCGGGCGCATGTTCTGAGGGCCAAAGGGGGCAAATCTCTCCAGGCTGTCGACTACCTTTTCATCTATCTGAAATAGGTCCGCCTCGACGTCGATCTGAAGCTTGGGGAGGAGGTCCTTAGAGCTCAACGCCTTCTCGGAGACCCTCTTTAACCTCTCCCGAAAGTCGTTAATCTTGTCGGCAGCGATAGACAGCCCGGCGGCGTATTTGTGGCCTCCGTAACGGATCAGATCCCCCTCGCACTCCTTCAGGGCATCGTATAGATGGAAGCCGGGGATGCTCCGGGCAGAGCCCTTGCCCTCCTTCCCCTCCACCGCGATCAACACCGTCGGGCGGTGATATCTCTCCACGATGCGGGAGGCCACGATTCCGATCACTCCCTGATGCCAGCCGGAAGCCGCTAAGACGATGGCCTTATCACACTCTAAATCAACGCTCTCCTCGATCTGCTCTAAGGCCTCTTCTAAGGTCTGCGCATCGATGCTCTTGCGTCGGCGATTTTCCTGATTCAGGACTCTGGCGATGGCGGAGGCCTGCTCTTCGTTTTTGGTGGTCAGAAGTCTGATCGCCTTTTCGGCGTTTCCTAACCTCCCGACGGCGTTTATCCTCGGGGCTAACATGAATACGATCTGCCCGGTGCCGATGGGGCGTCCTAAAAGCCCGGAGATAAATATGAGGGCTTTGAGTCCCGGCTTGGAGGTTCTGGCCAGTTGATTCATCCCGAACTTGGTCACAACCCGATTCTCACCTCTGAGGGGAACGATGTCTGCCACCGTCCCCAGGGCCACCAAGTCCAAATGCTCCTCCAGCTCGGAGCCGTCCTGCCCCAGCCTCTGGTGAAGTGCCTGAGAGAGCTTGAAGGCGATCCCCACCCCGGCCAGCTCGCCTACCGGAACGTTGGAACTCCCCTCTGCGGAGACGGACCCTTCGGCTTTGGGATTGAGTATCGCTAAGGCCTCCGGAAGGGTGTCCGCAGGCTCGTGGTGGTCGGTAATGATGCAGTCGATCCCCAACTGCTTGGCGTAATCGACCTCCTCCCGGGCGGTGATTCCGCAATCCACGGAGATCAAAAGCCTCACCCCGCGGCTTTTCGCCTCCTCGATCCCCTCCCTGGAGAAACCGTAACCCTCCGTCAGGCGGTTGGGGAGATAGTAGCTGACCTCCGCTCCCAACTTATTTAAGACCAGAAAAACAAGAGAGGTGGCGGTGATGCCGTCGACATCGTAGTCGCCGTAGATCATGATCTTCTCTTGATTCTTCAGGGCTTCGACGATGCGATCGACCGCCTTGGACATGTCTCTGAAGATGTAAGGGTCGGAGAGATGGGACAGATCCGGATTGAGAAAAACATCCACTTCCTGAAGATCGACCAGACCCCGGTTGACCAGGATTTTTGCCACCACCTCCGGAATCTGGAAGTTCTCGGCTAAAAGCTGGACTGCATCAGGCTCCGGCTCCGGAGCCTGCACCCAAGAGAGCCCACCTTCTCTGAAGTAACCTTTGCCCGATTTCGCCATAACAGAATAGAATCGGAAACGCAGCAGACCGTAAGCCGGGTTCTGTGTCTGGCGACCATCTATCTGGGCCCGGAGTCACCTTCGGGCTCAAGCGGCCTACCCAGGAGTAAAAAGCGAGGCGGGCTACCTCTTCTCCTCTATTTGGCCTTGCTTTCGGGTGGGGTTTGCCGTGCCTCCGAAGTCACCTCCGGAGCGGTGGTCTCTTACACCACCTTTTCACCTTCGCTCGCGGGAGTATTGCAACCTCCACGGGCTGTATGTTTTCTGTGGCACTCTCCGTCGGATCACTCCGCCCTGAAGTTATCAGGCACCCTGCCCTGGAAAGCCCGGACTTTCCTCCCCCCGTCAGAGCTGACGGGAGGCGATCGCCTGGCCTGCTGCATCTCCTCTTTTAATAATACCCAAAAGGAGCCCCACTGTCAAGGGATAGTTTTCGTAATTTGATGTCCTCCTGAAAGTTATCCCAACAGAAACTTAACGGTTCACCCGGTAGTTGGGGGCCTCTTTGGTGATGGTGACACCGTGGGGATGGCTCTCTCGCCAGCCCGCACCGGTTATCCGCAGGAACTTGGCCTCCCTTCTCAGGTCGGCGAGGTTCTTGGCCCCACAGATCCCCATTCCGGATCTGAGCCCCCCGATCAATTGAAATATCGACTCCGAGAGGGGTCCTCTGTAGGGGACTCGCCCCTCCACCCCCTCCGGGACCAGTTTATCCGGTTCCTTGCTCTCTTGATGGTAGCGGTCCCCGGAGCCAACCTTCAGAGCCTCCACCGAGCCCATACCTCGGTACACCTTGAAGGTTCTTCCCTCGAAGAGAACCGTCTCCCCGGGAGATTCCTGGGTGCCAGCGAAAAGTCCCCCGATCATAACCACCTCGGCACCGGCAGCCAAGGCCTTGGTGATATCTCCGGAATATCTGATGCCTCCGTCGGCGATGAGAGGCCTGTCATGTTCAGCACATACGGAAGCACAGTCCATGATCGCGGTCAACTGCGGCACCCCCACCCCGGCGATGACCCGAGTGGTACAGATTGAGCCCGGTCCCACTCCCACCTTGACGCTGTCGGCTCCGGCCTCGATGAGAGCCCGGGCACCCCGGGGGGTAGCAACGTTGCCCGATATCAGCTCGGTGTTGGGGAATTTCTCCTTCAGCTTCGTGGTCGCTTGCAGCACCCCCTGGGAATGCCCGTGCGATACGTCCACCACCAGAAGGTCAACCCCGGCCTGGACCAGAGCAGAGGCCCGGTCGATGTAATCCTCACCCACCCCCACCGCGGCTCCCACCAACAGCCTCCCCCTACTATCCTTGGCGGCATCCGGATATTGAATCTTTTTCATTATGTCTTTGACGGTGATCATCCCTTTGAGATTCATCTCTACGTCCACCACCAGGAGCTTCTCGATCCGATGGCGGTGCAAAAGCCCCTTGGCCTCCTCCAGGGTTATGCCCTCGGAGGCGGTGATGAGCTCATCCTTGGTCATGATCTGGGCAATCCGCTGATCCAAGTTCTCCACGAAGCGAAGGTCACGGTTGGTGAGAATTCCAACCAACTTCCCCCGGGAGGTGATGGGGATGCCGGAGATCGAGAACCTTTTCATATACTCTAAAGCTTTGGAGATCTTCTGCTCCGGCGGCAGGGTGATGGGGTCCACGATCATCCCCGATTCCGAGCGCTTCACCTTCTCCACCTCCAGCGCTTGAGCATCCAGAGGCAGATTGCGATGGATCACTCCCAGGCCACCCGCCCGGGCAATCGCGATTGCCAGCTCCGACTCCGTGACGGTATCCATGGCGGCCGAGATGATGGGGAGGTTCAAGCCGATCTTGGGGGTCAGTCTGGTTTTGATCTCTGTCTCTCTTGGTAAAACCTCGGAATAGGAGGGAACCAGGAGGACATCGTCGAAGGTCAAGGCCTCCTTTTCAATTGTCGGGGACATCTATTGTTCCTCCTCTGACCAGACTAAGATCCGCCCGCAGTTATCGCAGGCATAGATACGGTCCCCCTTTTTCATCTCCTGAATTCTCTGGGGAGGCACCTGTTTGAAGCAGCCTCCGCAGGAACGCTTCTTGATCATAACCACCGCAGCCCCCCTCTTTCCCCTCCGCACCCGCTCGTAGGTCGACATCACCCTTCTGGAGACGTGGGAGGCGACATTCTGCCTCTGGGTCTGTCGGGATTTGATCTTGTCCTCGATGGAGTCCAACTCCTTTCGCAGCCCCACCAGCTGGGAGAGGTGCGATTTCTCCATCCCCCCACACTTCTCCTGGACCTCCTTTAGTTGCTCGCCGGTGACCTCCTGCTGCTCCAAGACCTGAATCAACGCCTCTTCGTTCTCAGAGATCTTCTCCTTGACGTGGCTTATCTGCGCGGTTAGGGCGTCGTATTCCTTGTTGGTCTTTATCTCGCGCATCCTCTTTCTGCTTCTCTGGAGCTCCTCCTGATTGACGTCGATTTCCAGCTCCAAACGTTTCTTCTCCCTCTCCAGGGAAACCAGGCCCTGCTCGAGATCCTCCACCTCCTGCTTACATCCGGAGACTTCCCTCTCTAAGTTGTCGATCATATCCGGCAGATAGACCTTGGAACTTTCCAACTCCGCAAGCTGCTCATCGATCTCCTGAAGTTCTAAGAGGAGTTTCAAATCTCTCTGCATCTATCTCTCCAATCTACGTTGAGAAATCGTTGGCGGGGAAACTTCAGCGAAAATGAAAATGCACCCAGATGATGGGTGCGTCTTAAAGTCTTCGACGATACCGGCAGCAGACGGAATCGACAGTTGAACCTTCTCTGAGGCGGGCGATTTCGATTTTCGCCGGCAGAGACCGCCAACCTGCAAGCCAACCCTACCGGCAGAGATTCCTGGATTTTTCTTGCCTCCACAGAGGCGAAATAGTTGCGCAATTCTCAATGGTGGGCAATACTGGATTTGAACCAGTGACCTCTCGGATGTGAACCGAACGCTCTAACCAGCTGAGCTAATTGCCCTACGGTCGACAAATCTAAAACCTCTGTGGGCCCAGTAGGACTCGAACCTACGACCCACTGATTATGAGTCAGTTGCTCTAACCAACTGAGCTATGGGCCCATTTATTCTATCAATAAGCTTTACTCCCCCCTTAGTCAAGGATTTTGTCTGCCCTGGTCGAAATTTATCTTCCGCAGCAACGGTGAGTGGTTAAACTTAAGCAGCAAGTGGCGAGGAGAAGGCGGCTTGAAAGACGAAGACCTCTGTTAGTAGCTTCGGTCTCCTGTTAGCTTGGAATTTTTTCCCTGGCAAGCCTTCTTTCCGGTTTGGGGGTCGGTTCTGTCCGTCTCCCGCAGTTCTTGAGATAGACCGTGAAGATCGTCCCCTCTCTGCCGCTGTAAAGTGAGAGGTGCGCCTGCAAGCTCTCCGCCAGCCTCTGCACCACCGCCAACCCCAAACCGGTTCCCTCCGATTTCGTCGTGTAGAAGGGCTGAAAGAGCTTATTCAAGATCTCCTCGGGAATGCCCTCCCCGCTGTCGATGACGTTAACCGCGCAGAGGTTGTTGGCCTCGATGAGATCCCTCTCCTGAGAGCTGTCCATCTTCTTTAGTCTGTCCTCAAAGGGGCTGGATGGTAGATATTTGAAGCCGGTGTCCACCATCCCCTCGGTGATCTTGATCTCGCCCCCTTCGGGACCGAAGGCCTGCTGGGAGTTCAAAACCAAATTCAGAAAGAGCTGTTTCACCTGGTTCTCCTCGCCCAAGATCCTTAGCTCTGGATCTTCGAACTCGATTCTGCAGGTGATGTTGGGTCGATAGGAGGGGTGTTCTCGTGCGATGGCGAAGACTTCCTCCAGGAGGGGAAAGAGCTTTACCTCCTCCTGCGTGGCCACCTGAATTCCGGAGTAGCGCAGGATGCCCGAAAGCACCTGATTCAGGCGCGTGGACTCCTTGAGGACTAACTCCATCAACCTCTGATTTTGTCCGCTGAGGTCCAGCTCCGAGCTTAGAACCTGCACCGATCCACTGATGGCCGCCAGAGGGTTTCTGATTTCGTGGGCGATGCTCGCCGAAAGCTGCCCCACCGCCGCCAGGCGGTCGCCAAGCCTCACCCTCTCCTCTAGCATCTTGACCCGAGTGAGATCGGTAAACTGAACCACCAGACCACCGAAGACTTTCCCCTCATCCAAAAAGGGAGTTATTGACAGCCCCAGGGGGATCTCCCTTTTACCTTCCCTGGCGATTCTGATCTCAGTTCGCTCCTGACATAGCTGCCTCTCCAAGGAATCAGCCACTAACTCCCCCAGACTCAGTAAGCCGCCGGTGAGAACTTCGCTGTAGTGGCGTTCCTTGGTCTGTTGCCTCCCCACCCCCAGGATTGCCTCCGCGGATCTGTTGAAATGAACGATCCTCCCCTCTGCATCGATGCTGACCAAGCCGGAGTGCATCTGTTCGATTATCTCCTCCGTCTCCAGCCTGGTGTGCCTGAGCTCGTCGGAGGTCAGCGATAGCTCCCGGGTTTTGCGATGCAACTTCTCCGCCATATATCCGACGTTGAAAGCTATTATGAGAAAGATGAAGATGTTCAGCGCCAGGGTGGAGAAATCGGCAGAGGAGCTGCCGTAGAATCGGGCCAGATTCGAAAGGGTGGGAAAAGCTATAGCCCTTTCGAAGGAGCTTCCCAGGACCACGAAGAGGTAAAAGACACTTCCGGTGGCTGCCGCCAGCATGGAGCCCTTCAATTGGCAAATTAGCCCCGCAGAAGCAATCGAGAGCACGAAGAATAAGGAGAAGGGACTGTCGATGCCTCCGGAGTGATTGACGATAGCGGCTTCTATTCCCAACTCCAGTATGACGTGGAAGAGCAAAAGCAGCTTGATCGACGAGCGCCGCAGAAGATTTCTCCCCAGAGAGACACCCAAGACGAAGACGGCGACGCTGATGCTGTAAGCCACTAAAAGATAGTGAACGAAGGTGTCGTGCCACAGAAATACCAGACAGGTTCCGGTCAAAAGAAGGAAGACGAAAAAGCGGGACAGGATCAGGGAATTGAGATCCTCGGATAAGGGATTCAGTGCCCGCAGTCTCTCTCTCATCTAACTTATTGCTCCGATGATGTCGAACATCGGCAGATACATGGCAATCAGGATGCCTCCCATGACCATCCCTAAAATCACGATGATCACCGGCTCGATTATGGAGGTTATGGCGGCGACGGCGGCGTCTACCTCCTCGTCATAGAAATCCGCGATTTTGGCGAGCATCTCGTCCAGGCCGCCGGTTTTCTCCCCCACCGAGATCATCTGGGTGACCATCGGGGGGAATATCCCCGTCTCCTTCAGGGGGGTGGTGATGGTCTCCCCCCCGGCGATGGAGATGGCGGCCTTCTGTATGGCTTGGTGCAAAACCAGGTTGCCGGCAGTTTTGGCGGTGATCTCTAAGGCCTCCAGAATCGGGACCCCACTGGAGATCAGGGTTCCCAGAGTACGACTGAAGCGGGAGATGGCGGTTTTGCGGACGAGACTGCCCAGAAGAGGCAGCCTCAGTTTAAGCCTGTCAACCAAAAGCCTCCCCGAAGGGTAGCGGACGAAGAACTTATACCCGATGGCCAACACCACCAAGGTGACTATCCCCAGGAGGAAGTTCGATTTGATAGCCTGAGAGATGGTAAGCACTACCTTGGTGGGCGCCGGAAGCTCAGCCCCCAGACCCGCAAACATCTTGGAGAAAATGGGAACTATAAAGGTCAGCATGGCAATGGTGGCCCCCAGGGCCACGAAGCTGACCACTGCTGGATAGGCCATGGCACCCTTCACCTTGCGCCTCAAACGCTCGGCTTTCTCGAGAAAGCTGGCCAGGCGGTTCAGAATCACATCTAAGGCCCCACCGACCTCTCCAGCCTCCACCATGCTGACGTAAAGGTCGTCGAAGGTTCTCTTGTGTTTGGACAAACCCTCGGAAAGGCTATCCCCCCCCTGAACCGATTCCTTCACCGCGGCAATCACCTTACGAAATTCGGCGCTCTCCATCTGCTGGGAGAGAATCTCTAAACATTGCACCATGGGAAGTCCGGCACCGATCATGGTGGAGAACTGGCGAGTGAAACGGGAGATATGGACCTTTTTGATCCTCCCGAATCGCAGATCTATCTTTATCTCGGAGGGCTTCTGGGTCACCGAGGTGGTGAGGATTTTCTTCTTTCGCAGCTGGCGTATCAGCTCCTCCTTGCTTTTCGCCTTCATCTCCCCGGCGACTGCGGCCCCGCCGATCGACTTTCCCTTGTATTCAAATATTGGCACCTTCTGTCTCCAAAATTATCAAGGTTAAAAAGTTTTCAACAGACTCTTTGCTTGCGGCTGACGGCTTAGCAAGTCATTCAGCTCCCCGAGGTCGCTGGAGCGCGACATCGCCTCCTGAACCGTTGTTCTCCCGGCTTTGCACCGTTCCGCCAGCGACTGATTCATGGTCTTCATCCCATATTTGGCACCGGCCTGGATGAGGCTGTAAATCTGATGCACCTTGTTGTCGCGAATCACGGCCCGGATGGCGGGAGTACAGATTAGAACTTCCAGCGCCAGAACTCTCCCGCCCCCAATTCTGGGTAGAAGCTGTTGACAGACCACCGCTTGCATACAGAACGAGAGCTGCGTCCGCACCTGCTGTTGGCGGTTGCTGGGAAAGACATCGATTATGCGGTTAATGCTCTCGGCGGCGGAGTTGGTGTGCAAGGTCCCGAAGACCAAGTGTCCGGTCTCGGAGATATTCAGGGCAGCCTCGATGGTTTCCAGATCCCGCATCTCCCCGATGAGGACGACATCGGGATCCTGGCGGAGCGCGTATTTCAGTGCGGAGGCAAAGGAGATTGTATCCGAGTGCACCTCTCGCTGATTGATCAGGCAGCTGCCATGAGAATGTAAGAACTCGATGGGATCCTCCACGGTGAGAATATGGAGGTGTTTCTCGCTGTTGATTCTGTCTACCAGTGCCGCCAGGGTGCTGGATTTGCCGCTGCCGGTGGTACCTGTGATCAACACCAAGCCCCGGGGCAATTTGGCCAGTTCGGCCACCGCATCGGGCACTCCTAACTCTCGGAAACCCATGATCTTGAAGGGGATGAGACGTATGGCTGCGGAGACGTTGCCTCTCTGCATAAAAATGTTACAGCGGAAGCGGGCCAAACCCTCAATTCCGAACGACAAATCCAGCTCGCTATCCTGCTCGAATTTCTTCTTCTGCTTTTCGGTCATGATATTGTAAGCCAGCCGGCGAGTGTCCTCCGGAGACAGAGCTTCGGTGCCCTGGCACTGCAGTTGGCCGTCGAGGCGGAATTGCGGAGGGCTACCGACACTGAGGTGCAAATCGGAGGCCTTACCCTTCACCATCTTCTGGAGAAGTTCCTGAAGCGAATACATACGCAAACCCCCATTTATGCCCCAGCAGCGAAATCGTACACAATCACTGGGGCGGTCTCGATTCCTCTTCTGATATTATCGACTGTGGAAACGCTTTCTTGAAACAGAGACGCCCGCTACCACAGAGGGCGTTAGACCGTGGTTGCCGCCAGAACCTCCTCTATACTCGTAATTCCGTTGAAGAGCTTCTCCACCGCCGCCACCCTCAGGGTCATCATCCCCTCCTTTATGGCCTGTTCTCGGATTTCCTGCTCCGGAGCTCTGGCCACAATCATGCTCTCGATTCTGGAGGAGACGGGCATAACTTCAAATATCCCGGTTCGCCCGGAATAGCCGGATTTATTGCAGGTCGCGCATCCCCTCCCGCGGTAAATCCTTCTGCCTCGAAGATCCTCTTCCGCCAAGTCCAGGTGGCTGAGAAGCTCTTCGGGGTTTTCGACCTCCTCCTTGCAGCGAGTACAGATTTTGCGCACCATCCTCTGCGCCATTATGAGCCTGGTTCCGGAGGCCACCAAGTATTCGGGAATTCCCATGTCCACCAAACGATTGATGGTGGAGGGGGCATCGTTGGTATGGAGGGTGGAGAAGACCAGATGCCCGGTCAAGGCCGCCCGGATGGCTATCTCGGCAGTCTCCAGATCTCGAATCTCACCCACCATGATGATGTCGGGGTCCTGGCGCAGAAAGGAGCGCAGGGAGGCGGCAAAGGTCAAACCGATGCCACTTTTGACCAAGACCTGATTTATCCCCTCGAAATTGAACTCTACCGGGTCTTCGGCGGTCATTATGTTGACGTTGGGAGTACTTATAGTCTTCAACGCAGAATACAGAGTAGTAGTCTTTCCGGAGCCAGTAGGCCCGGTGACCAGAATCATTCCGTAGGGGAGACTAATAGCCTTGGAGAAGCTTTTCAGTGCAACCTCCGGGAAGCCCAGCTTGGTCAAATCCACCATCAAGCTCTGGGGATCCAATATCCGCATCACAACCTTCTCCCCGAAGATGGTGGGCAGGACCGAGAGTCGCAGATCGATGGCCCGCCCCCTCAACTTCACCTTGATACGACCGTCCTGAGGCAGTCTCCTCTCGGATATGTCCAATTCCGCCATGATCTTCACCCGCGAAACAATGGCGGCGCGGTATTTGAAGGGGATCTGGGAAACTTCCACCAACTCTCCATCGATGCGGTAGCGAACCCGAATCTTCTTCTCATAGGTCTCGATATGGATGTCGGAGGCTCTCTTGTTGATGGCCTCCGAGAGGATGGAGTCGACCAGCCTCACCAGAGGTTTATCCTCGATCATAGACTGCAGATCGACCTCGTCGGAGAGCTCCTGGTCGCTCTCAATGATCTCCAAGCCGTCCTCCCCCAGATCCTTTATGATTTCCTCCAAGTTCCCCTTATCCTGATAGAGCTCGTCAATCGCCTTTTGAATGGAGCTCTCCGAGCAGATGACGGGCTGAATGGTGTAACCGGTTATGAACTTCAGGGCGTCGAGCACATATATGTTTCGGGGGTCGGACAGGGCTACAATCAGGGTCTTCTTGATCTTGCCGATGGCAATGACGTTGAATTTCTTGGCGATATCGAGGGGGATCAATTTGACGATTTCGGGATTTAGCTCGATGTCGGAGGGCTTGACGTAGGCGATATTCAGTTGTTTTCCGAGATACTCATAGACTGTATCCTCATCCGGGACCGCCCCCATTGTCACCAAGATTTGCCCCAGCTTCTCGTCGCTTTTGCGCTGGATCTTGAGGGCCTCTTCGAGCTGCTTCTCGGAGATGACCCCGGAGGATACTAAGAGCTGTCCTAATTTTGTGGCCATAGTTTCAGAACGATCGTGGTACTACTCTCCCCCCTCCTAGATTCTATCTAGTCTGCGCCCGCGCCATCAAGAGGTTTACATGACTCGACCACCCAAAAACCCCATGGGGGAGATCAATCTGGCGAAATCCCCCCACCTCGACATACCCCAAGGCGTCTCCGGGACTACGGTTATAAAATCGGCACCATCGAGCCCCCAATTAGTGAATCCGAAAACCTTTATGCTACATCGGAAAGCTGAGGTTTCAATCTATCGGTTTTTTCCCTCACGGAAATGCTCGGAAGACAGACTTACCTCCCCCCGCAACCGCTGAGGAACGTTTCCACAATCAGGTTCTCTCCGCCCGTTTCCACCGTGATTGCACCACAATGCCTGCTCTTAAAAACGAGTGATCGCGGCACCGCTTCGAAAAGGGGGATTTTGATCCTGGGGGCTTCTTCAGCCTCCATCGACCGCCGGGGATAGGAAAAACCGCCACCGGTGAGAAGTAGCAGCTTGGCCCTGGACAGGGGGACAGCCCCCTGGAGAGTTTCTCTGATTTCTATTAAATCGATTCCCTCAAGAGGTCGTGAAGTCAACAGCTCGATGAGTTCATGTTCTTCGAGAGCTCCAGCCAAAAGAAACCTCGCCCCTCGATACTCCAATAAGTAAGCTAAGTGTTGAGACTCTTGAACCCCATTCTGGGAGAGAAGAACCGAGAGTTTGAGCCCGTCTGGAAAGAGAATCTCCAGAGACCCTTCAACCTCTCGGTAGCCGCCATCCCTCAAAAGCTCTGCGCTGATGACACCGGATGCGCCCGGGACGGCCAAAATGTCTTTGACCTTTATCTCTTCCAGTACTGCCTGCATCCCCCCCGTGAGACCGGATTCGTGCCCGGAGATGAACAGGTAGTCAAGGGAGGCAAACCTCCCTTCGAGGAGGAAGGGGAGTATCACCCGCTCGCCATAATCATAAGTTCTGGTTTTACCTCCGCAGTCGAATAGCAATCTTTTGCCGGAGGGGGTCTCCACGAAAACGGAACGGCCATAGCCGACGTCTAAGGCTACGAGCCTTAAGTTTCCTTTTCCGGCCCCGAGAAGGTGGCTCCAGACTCCAAGATTGAGAAAGATCAAGGTCGAAAAGATGGTTAGTCTACGCATCTTCGGGTTTCCCCTCCAGCTTGGAATCGCCCATAGAATGAGAAAGAAGAAGATTATGGAGAGAAGCGAAGGGGTAACGATTCTCGGATTGGCAAAAGGGAGATGGCCGAAAAAGTTGACCGTGGATATGGTGAACAACAGAACTAACTCTAAAGGGAACGCTATTATACTTGCTGCAAATGAACTCAGAATGCTCACCAGCGAGAGAATCACGCCTCCGTAAACCGCCACCATCACCAGGGCAATAACCGGCAGGTTGGCGATAAACGAGACCAGTGGGAAGTTGTTGAAGTGGTAGGCGATGATGGGCGCGGTGGCAAGCTGTGCCGCCAGTGTTATCAAAAAGATGGAATAACAATATATCCAGACTTTCCGAGGCCACCTTTTCCGCTTGGGAGAGGGGATAGACACTTTCGTCAATAGATAAGCGATCCCGGTGGTGGCCGCAAAGGATAGCTGAAAGCCGATATCGTAAAGCCATAGAGGATTGACCATCAGGATGACCAGGGCGGTGAAGGCGATGATGTTTAAGAGATCCAGATCTCTGGTGAAAACGTATGCCAGGATGACCAGAGTAGCCATGATCGTGGCTCTCACCACCGAGGGCTCATTCCGGGTGATGAAGCAGAAGATTATTATCAAGGGGACAATGAGAATCAAACTGATGCTTTTGCGGAGGCGGAGGAGTTTCCCGAAGATGAAAAGGAACAGAATCAGCACCAAGCCGACGTTCGAGCCGGAAACTGCTAGGAGATGCAACGTCCCGGTCTTTCTGAACATCTCGTAGATCTCCTTCGGGATATCCCGTCTCTCGCCGAGGATGAACCCCGCCAGAAGCGCCCTGGTCTCCGGGGAGGGGAGGTGGGAGTAAGTCTCCATCAACTTCCCCCTCAGGGGAATTATAATTTTGGAGATAAAGGGACTGCCGCCACCGGGAGATAGAATCTCAACATCCTCAGGGAATTTGACACTCATCGTGGCGAAGATCTCTTTTCTGGCTAAATAATCACGATAGTCGAAGCCCCCGGGATTTCGGGAGGAGAAGGGGATGTTCAGATAACCACGATAGCGGATTAAATCACCATAATCGAACCTGAAAGTCGGCTTTCTGATTCTCAGGCGGATTTTACCGGAGGTCTCCAGCCAGCCGACTCCGGCATCGATTCTGTCGACACTAACGCTCAGATAGGTTTTGGTGTCGCGCACGTCCGGCTGCAAAGATATCCGCCCTTCAATGGTGACTCTTCGGTTCAGGCCGGCGAAGTTCTTTATATGATTGGAGGGGAACTCCCGGGTCTTGATTTCGTAACGCAAGAGCCCTCCCACTACGATTATCAAAGGGATGAGGATTTTCAGGGATAGGGATTTATCCCTTAGATAAAGGAGTACGGCAATGAATAGTGAGAGGACGAGAAGAACCCAGCACAGGAAGATGGAGGGATTTGAGTAATTCCCGAGGAGAATCCCAAGCAGGAGAAAAACTAAGACATATAAGGCCGGTCGCCGGGGGAAGGTCTGAGGTAGTGACGTTACAGATTCGCACATAAACACTGCTGGTCGTTGCCCCAAATATACAGAATTATGTTCTGAATAAGGAATAGAAATGTAGAGCCAATTACCTCTTGAAGGCCACTGTTGACAATGCGATCTAGGAACTGTAACATCTAAAAGGTGCAGGAAAGCTACCGCCGAGAACAACAGGTAAAGGAGGAACTCCTGACGACGCAGAAAGAGAGAATTAAAAACGGCAACTGACAGCGTATTTGCGGTTCGCACCGCTCCCCCTGATATCTTTTCCCCTCTGGCGCAAACTTCAGATACGCGCCAACTGTTGGGCAAGATTGGCGAATCAGAGATAAACTAAAGAGGAGGTTACAATTGAGAATCGATCCCAAAATTGAGTCTATTCTGGATAAGACCCTGTCAGGAGAAGAGATCTGTCGTGAGGAAGCAGTGGAACTGATGAAGGCTGATAAAAACTCGCACGATATGTATGCTCTCATGTCAGTGGCAAACGCATTGACCAGACAGCAATTCGGTGATAGGGGCGAAGTATACGCTCAAGTGGGCATAAACCTGTGGCCGTGTCCCAAGAGCTGCGCTTTCTGTTCCTTTGGCGAGAAATGGAATATGATCAAGTCACCCACAGAGTTCGGCCTTGAGGAGGTTGTTCTCAGGGCGAAGGCATTCGAAGATGCCGGGGCAAATGCCATCTTCTTGATGACTACCGCAGACTATCCGCTTGACCGTTACCTCGAGATTGCAAAAGCTGTGCGGAAAGCCATTTCGCCAGACATGCCAATGGTTGCCAATATAGGAGATTTCGGGCCGCAGCAGGCCAAGGAGTTACTGAACGCAGGATTCCAGGCTGTCTACCATGTGTTTCGGTTGCGTGAAGGTAAGGATACCGAAATAGACCCTGGGGCTAGACTGCGGACTCTCAAAGCCACAAGAGATTGTGATCTTGACCTCGGATACTGCGTCGAACCCATCGGGCCAGAACATTCTCCGGAAGAACTGGTTGAGGAGATGTTTCGGGGAAAAGAATACGGTGCCATTAATCACGCATCTATGTGGCGAGTTCCCGTTTCCGGAGTTCCCCTTGCAAAATTCGGGAACATATCTCAGTGGAGCTTAGCTAAGGTGGTCGCCGTTACAAGAATAGTTGCTGGGGACTCCATAAGAGCCATGGGTGTTCATGAAGCAAGGATACTGCCCTTGCGAACAGGGGCGAATCAGATTTACGCTGAAACGGGCCCCAATCCCAGGGATACGATTGAGGATACTTCAAAAGGGATAGGTTTCTCTGTAGAGGCCTGTAAAAACTTGTTGAGGGAAGCAGGCTACACCCCTCTGGAGGGCCCCACCAGAGTATTTCAAGGGCGTTTTTGAACTGGCAGCTTTATCTTGACGTAGAATCATTCTGTAACTCTCGATAGTATCACGCTGACGATTCAACACGTCAATTTCCAGCGGCGGTGGGGCCAGAACCATAAGACTATATTCCCCTTGACAATTATCTGTTAAAGCAGTATTAGTTGTAACAAGGCGAGTAAAAATACTTTTCAAACAGAAAAAAATGCGACTCAGGGTGCACAAAGAAAGTGGACGGTGTGAGGACCGTGGAATGCGTCAGATAAGAAGTGCTTTGCGGTTTGCATGTTCGGGATTCTACGTACGGAAGCGTAAGTACATCCCACTCAGCCTCTTAGCATTCTAACCTTCTGGCATCCAATAGAGAAAGGAAGCCACCTGACGACGTTCACACTGAGGCACATACGTGTCGTGCAGAGCGGGAATGCAGCCAAATGTCTAGGGCTTGACCAGGTCGAGTGAACATACAGAGAGCTGCGTAGTCTAGGAGGAAGCAATATGCTGTCAATTAATTCGACGAGACTAGACATGAAGTCTGTAGATGTTTCTGTCCGATTCGAGTCACTTCTTTGCGCCGTGCTAAGCGCGCGCATGTGGAATACTCATGGGCCGGTGCGGGAAAAGGACTGGAAGGGAATTCTCAAACGGCTGGTATCCGCCATCGAGAAGTCTATTCAGAGGACTGTGACCACTGATGGATTTCACAGATCCCAACTAGATCGGTATCTTGGCAATTTAAAGGAGGCCTCGAAGTCTAAGCAGGTCGCGGACATCGAGGTAATTCACGCTCTTGTGGGAATAGTGTTCGAACTGCTAGGTGGTGTTCCGAATTACAGCCGCAGGAGGGTAATCAACAGGCAAGATGATTACGTGTTGACGAAGCTCCGAACTCTCCATTACTCTCAATGGCCTTGGCAGAAAGTCAACACTATTCTGGGAGCGGCCAACCGTCTGCCCTTTTCTAACTACCATAAATACGATGACCTTTTCTACACTTATGTACGCAACTACAATGGAGATGCAGAAGGTTTCATCAATTGGTACAAGAAGGAATATCCAGATGCATACTTGGAGATGTTCTGATATCACCTTTCTGCGGAGATCAAGCAGTATTTGCACTACATGGTTTGGTGTTTTGGGTAAGCCACGTAAGCTTAGGGCACAGTGCTTAGTGAACTGATAGGACCATAGGAGGTAACATGAAAATCCCTGCAACGTGCCAGCAATGCAAGAAAACGTTTGAGTTCGAAACACAACGAACCCCACAGCTTTTGCTGGAGGAGGTGCAAAATAAGCCCAAAGACAAATTTGTCGTGGCTTGCCCGCACTGCGGGGCTGAAAATGTTGTGGAGATTGACCGTCGAGGCACAGATGCAAACACAGACGAAACGTCTTGAAGGGCGCCCGCCATCCCCTGAGGAAGTTTTCTATCTCCAGTGGGGACGTGAAGCACTCAAGAATAACATCAACCTCTTAAACGACGTACTCCGGCAGCTTGTCACTCTAGATACTGCGTTGCTGGCTGCATTGATCGGGTTTCTTCATGAAATCCAGATACCGGAATGGTCAAAAGCTATTGTGCTTTCTTCTGTCTCTATCTCTCTACTCCTTGCCTTTATTGGGGTCTTACCGTACAGGGCAGAGGTTGACTTACGAAAGCCTGAACACATTAGAGTTCACAAGGAAAAGGCTTTGTCTTACAAGAGACGCTTCCTGACTGTTGCGGCTATCTTTTTTTTCCTAACGTTTGCCTTTTCAATCTTGGGCTTAATCACCGGATAGCTAAAAACAAAAGGTATCGATGAGTCGACCGAATACCCTGTTTTTACTCCAGAGCTCGTAATTGGAGAAGTAGGCCTTTGGCTTGTGTATGCAGACGGCAGAAACGGGCGAAACCCTTCAACATACATCAGGTCCTTATTCTGGACACTATCGCAGTGTAGCCTAGCTCGTCGATTTCCAGCGGCGGTGCGGCCAGAACCATTGGTCGGGATGTTCTCTGATTATCTCTTCTAATTTCGAAGTATAAGCCTGGGTGAGGTCTTTAATATCCTTTTCCTTATCACCGCTGGGTTCACAATTAAAGGGCGGATAGATAACGATATGATGTCTGTATTTCCCTTTGCGAACCACAAAGCCGGTGAATAAAGGGGATCCGGCTTTAAGGGCGAACGCCGCCGGTCCTTTGGGGGTGGAAACGGGTCTCCCGAAGAAATCTACAATGGCCCCATCACTTCCGGCATCCTGATCCGAGAGCATCGCCACCAAGTGATTATTCTTCAACGATTTGAGAATCCCTCTAGCCGCCGTTCCCATCTTTATTATCCCGATCCCCATCCTCTGGCGCTGCTTGTTCATCAGGTTGTCAACTCTCAGGTTGTGTTGCTCTCCGACGAGGAAGTCAATCGGGTAACCTCTTTTGGCCAGATAAGCCCCGGCCAGCTCCCAGCTCCCGAAATGTCCGGTGACCCAAATAGCCCCCTTCCGCTTCTTTCGGACCTCATCGAAATATTCAAAACCTTCCTCCGTGATTATCCCCTTCATCTTCTCGAGGCTCAATTTGTCGTATAAAGCATATTCCACCACCGAGCGGCCGAAGTTACGATAGGCATCGAGTCCAATCCTCTGCAACTCCTCTTCAGAGTATTTGTCCCCGAAAGAGTCCCGGAGGTTCTTCAGGGTTACCTCCCTGCGAATTCCGATGACTTCGTAAACGACATATCCCAGGAAAGCGCCGAGAGAGATCGCCAACCTGTAAGGAACCAGCCTGACGAGGAAAATCACGCTGACAGTGAATATATACTCAATCAGATGCTTAATCTTTCTGGTCATCATACGGGAATTCCCGACCTAATCGTTCCATCCTTTCCCACTCTTTAAGCCTTTTCCGGTTCTGCCTCTTCTTCCAGATGAAAGCCATAACGAAAAGCAACACCAACAAAAGCCACAAGATCGAGGGGTCGGTCAGGACAAAGAGAATGTGATATTTGTGTTTGGCGTGACTCTCGAAGAGCTTTTGAAACTCCCAGTAGGAGAGGCCGGTGGCTCGGAAGAAGCTCTCCTTGAAGGGACTCTCCTCCCTCATGAGGGTCACAAACTCAACGAAACCCTGTCTGCCGAATTCGTCCACAAAGAAATTTAGAGCCAGGAAGCTCTCGGTGTAGGCCAATCCTGCCTTGGCCCGATGGAACTGGTTGACCTCGTCCAACTCCGAAAGGGGGATGAAGGAGCCAGTCAAGAGCGCCTTGGCTAAGAGGAGATCTTGCCCCAGCCTCCATTCGTGAGATTGCCACATGGCGAAGCCCTCATGAATCCACCTTGGCACCCAGCGATAGCCACTGGCGACCTCCAGGCCGAGGTGAGCGGACTCGTGAATCAATATCCTCTTGAACTCCGGACTCACGATGAGATTTTCAGGTTGCCTCATAACGATGCTTTTGGAGCCAAGCAAAGCTACCCCCACCCCCCATTCGGGAACCCGGCCTCTGGTGAGACTAGCAAATTCCGACTCCGATTTTGCGATGTATATGCGAAAGGTGTCACTGTATTCGTAATCGAAGAAGGTCTCAAAATACTCGAATTTCTCTTCAGCAATCCTTTCGACCTCCTGCCTCAAAGTAGGGTCTTGACAAAAGATCTGAAGAGAGAAACCTAGTCCTGTTGCGACCAACCCGCAAAAAAAGAAAAAAGCCCCGGAGAGAAATATCAACCTAATCTTGTCCGGGGCCATAATTCTTTTGAGGCTGTTAGCCCAACTCGTATGTTTCACCGATCCCTAAGATAATTCCCTTCGCGGACAGACCCTTTATCCCCTCGACGAACTCCTTGGGGTCCTGCTTGATGACGTCGAAGGTATCATAGTGCATCGGGATGGCAACCTTGGGCTTCAAAAACTCCGTAGCCTTGATTGCCTCTCTTATTCCCATGGTGAAGTTGCTTCCGATGGGGAGCAAAGCCAAATCTAAGGGATAAAGCTCGCCGATAAGCTTCATATCGTAAAAGAGCCCGGTATCACCGGCATGATAGATTCGCTTGCCGCCGAGTGAGACCACAAAGCCGACCGGATTTCCCATGTAGAGGATGGAGTCGCCTTCGACCATTCCGGAGCCGTGGTGCGCAATAGTCAGCGTAACCTCTCCAAAGGGGAACATGAAACTCCCTCCGATGTGCATCGGATGGGCTTTCGCTCCCTTGTTCTCGAAATAGGTGGCTATCTCATATGGCGCGATAACGGTGGCACCCGAACTCGTGGCGATGCTGAGTCCGTCACCGATATGATCCCCGTGACCATGGGTTAAGAGCAGGTAGTCGGGCTTCAACTCCTCCGGGGAGGCTTTCGCCAACGGATTGCCGGTCAGAAAGGGATCGATTAGAAGCTTGTATTTACCATCGTCAAAGAGGAATCCAGAATGTCCCAGATATGTTATCTTGACCATCATCTCTCCTTCACCTCTAAGCCTATTCTTCCTTAATTTAACGGTGGTTGAATGTATTGTCAACTGAAACGGACGAGGGGCAAACGGTTCTCCACCAATTTTCAACTTTCCTGAGCGAAGAAGTCAGAACATATCTCAGAGAAGGATAGACGACTCACCATTCACTACTAACCACTAACTACTCACCACTCACCAAAACCGGCTTGATTGACAAAGCATGTGAAAAAGATTATCATTGTCCAAAATCATTGTTTTTCCCGAACGTTCGTCCACCTTCGAGGAGAAAGAAGTGTCCCGGAGTAGATCGAACAAGCTTCGCAACGACATTGCCGGAATAAACGTCAAAGTTCCGGTGCTGGGCGGCTCCTATAAGAGATTCATATATTTTGACAACGCCGCCAGCACCCCACCTTTGAAGTCGGTTCTGAGGGCGGTCGAGGAGTTTATGCCCTATTATGCCAGTGTTCATCGGGGAAGCGGATTCAAGTCGTTGGTGTCAACGAAGGCATACGAGGAGGCTCACCGCTTGGCCGGGGAATTCGTCGGCGCCGACCTGGACAATCAGACCGTGATCTTCTTGAAGAATACCACCGAGGCTTTGAATAAGTTGGCTAATCGATTACCCCTGAAGAAAGATTCGATAGTCCTTTGTTCCCTTCTGGAGCACCACTCCAATGATCTCCCCTGGAGGTTCAAAGCCAAAGTAGTCCACATTGAGATAGATGGGGAGGGGAGGCTTGACGAGCAGGACCTCGAAGGCAAATTTGAGAAATATTATCCTAGGGTGGCACTTCTGGCGATGACCGGGGCCTCCAACATCACCGGCTTTTTACCACCAATCCACAAATATGCCCGCCTGGCTCATCAGTATGGCTGCCCTATCGTGGTGGATGCCGCTCAGCTTGCGCCTCATCGTCCCATAAACATGAAGAAAGCCTCAGACCCGGAGCATATCGATTATCTGACTTACGCTGGTCACAAGATGTATGCCCCCTTCGGCACTGCGGTTTTGATTGGCGATAGGGAGACCTTCCTTTCCGGGGATCCGGATCAGAAGGGCGGGGGAACAGTCTCGATAGTTGACCGCAAAAAGGTGGTCTGGGCTCATCTTCCGAACAAGGAGGAGGCCGGCAGCCCGAATGCGGTTGGTGCGGTGGCATTGGCTGCCGCGATCAAGTATTTCCGTAGAGTCGGCTTCAAAAAAATCGTCTCCCACGAGCGACAGTTGGTGAAGTACGCCCTTAAGAGAATGCAAGAGATTGACGGCATCCGCATATACGGGGATAAAAGAGCGAGCCTGCCCGAAGACCGTCTCGGCTCCGTCCCCTTCCTCATGGAGGGGGAGCCACACGGGAAAGTGGCCGCAATTCTCAGTTATGAGGGCGGAATCGGGCTGCGCAACGGCTGTTTCTGCGCCAATCCATTTATGCAGGCCCTGTTGAAAATCCCCCCTAAGAAATTGAAGCAAATCCAGCAGCAAATTAGAGAATCTTACCGCGCTGAAGTTCCCGGGACGGTGCGGGTGAGCTTCGGGCTTCAGAACACCACAAGAGAGATTGACCACTTGATCAAAATGCTAAACATCATCTCCGAGGGGAAATACAAGGGCAAATATGTAGTCAATCCTCGCACCGGCGAGTATCGCCCCAAGGGCTTCAAGCTTGATCTGCACGCTTTTTTGCCTTTTTAAACAAATCCCGCCCCAATCTGTTAGATAGCCAAGATAATTGCGTTCACCCACAAAGAATTGAAGATTCTCTCTTCCTTACTGATTTCTCTTTCACAGCTGAAGTAGCTCGGGTTCCAAACAGAACACCGTGGAGCAAGAAACCCGACACAGCTGTGCCGTCAGGTGTTTCCACCTGACGGGAATCTGTCGGGAGGAAACTCCCGACAGCACCGCTTAAATAGTCCGGCTAACCTAACACAACCCCCTGGCGGAGGCCAGGGGGCTACCCAGATATTGAAACTTAAGAAACCAAGGGTAGCCCAGTGGCCTCTGCCACTGGGTTCAGCTCCCTGAGCACAGAATACTGGAAAGACCTAATTTGAAAAAGAGCGGCTATTTTTCTCCAGGCGGACGTTCTCTTCCCCTAAGATCAATCTTGCTTGCTCGATCCACTCTCCAGTGGCGTCCACCTTTTTATCCTTAAGATCGACCAGAACCTCACCGCTTTCGGTTTTCAGGTGCAAGAGGATGGGAGATTCACCCGGTTTGGAAAGTATGTGCTCGAGAAGGTCCTTGCCTCCGGCAGAGTCCCAATTGGACACTGGCAGGTACAGATTCACGGTGGTTCCAAACTCCTTGGCGGCGGCAGATAGCAGGGTCAAATCGGAGGCGATAATTTTGGCCTTTTCCCCCTCCCGGGTGGAGGTGCGGCCTCTGACGATGATCATCGCATCCGGCTGTAAGATCGGCTCTCTCCTCCCGAAGAGGTCCGAGAAAACAATCACCTCCACGCCGCCGGTGAAATCCTCGACGTTGACGAAAGCCATCCGCCCCCCCTTCTTATCGATGTTGGTTTTCACGCTGGTGACAATTCCCCCCACACCGACCACTTTATTGTCAGCCACCTCCGAAAGGGCGTCGGTAGAGTGAGTGGCGAAGACCTTCAGCTCCTCCTCATACTTGTGCAGTGGATGTCCGGAGATATAGAATCCCAAAATCTCCTTCTCCTTGGATAAGATTCTGGCTCTATCCCAGGGAGGCACCTCCGGTAAGCCGGGAGCTAAAAGGGAGGAGGTCGCACCGGAGGAATCGCCTCCGAAAAGAGAGGTCTGACCACGTCTTTTCTCATCCTGAAGTGCCTGACCATAGGAGACCGCGGAATCGACCGCCGCCACCAACTGCGCCCGATGTCCCCGGGTGGAATCGAAGGCTCCGGCGGTGATCAAGCTCTCTAAAGCGCGCTTGTTAATCTGCTGCATATCCACTCGCTCGCAGAAATCATAGATGCTTTTGAAGGCACCGCCGGTCTCCCGAGCCTGGGTGCTGGCGCTCACTGCACCCACCCCAACGTTTTTCACGCCTAAAAGCCCGAAACGAATGGAGTTCCCGATGGGACTGAAAGTCGCCAGACTTTCGTTGATGTCTGGTGGCAAAACCTCGATCCCCATGCGACGGCACTCCTCCATCAAGATAAAGATGCGGTCGGAGTTCCCCATCTCCGAGGTCATGGCGGCGGCCATAAATTCCACCGGATAGTGGGTCTTTAAATATGCGGTCTCGTAGGCGATGCGGGCGTATCCGACGGAGTGCGATTTAACGAAACCGTAACGTCCGAAGGTCTCAACGTGGTTGAAGATCTTCTCGGCGGCTCTTTTGGGAACACCTTTCTTGTGGGCGCGGTCGATAAACTCCTTCCGCTGTTGCGCCATTATCTCGCCGATCTTCTTCCCCATGGCCTTACGCAATAGGTCGCCTTCTGCCAGAGTGTAACCTGCCAGCTGGTGCGCGATCTGTAAGACCTGTTCCTGATAAACGATAACGCCGTATGTGTCCTTCAAGATCGGCTCCAGCAGCGGATGTTCGTATTTTATTTTTTTGCGTCCCTGCTTCCTGTCGATGTATTCGGAGACCATGCCGGCATCTAAGGGCCCAGGGCGATAGAGAGCATTCATGGCGGTCAAATCTTCTAAGTTTTCGGGCTTCAGCTTCTGCAGATAGTCACGCATCCCCCGACTTTCGAACTGAAAGATGCTGACGGTTTCACCTCGGGCGAAAAGTCCATAGACTTCCCGGTCGTCTAAAGGGATATCATTCATGTCGATCTTGATACCTCTTATCCTCTCCAGCAGCTTCACGGTCTCGTCCAAGACTGTAAGGGTCCTCAGGCCCAAAAAATCCATCTTGATTAGACCGATGGCCTCGATGCCGTGCATATCATACTGGGTGGTGATCTCATCCTTGTTGGACTTAAACAGCGGCACGAAGTCGGTCAATTTCGAGGGGGCGATCACCACCCCGGCGGCATGGGTGGAGGCATGTCTCGACAGACCTTCCAGGGTTTTAGAGAGGTCGATCAGTTTCCCCACCCGGGGGTCCTCCTGATAGAGGCTTCTCAGGGTGGGGTGGGAGTCAACGGCTTTGCTCAGATTCATATGCCAGTCGAACGGTATCATCTTGGCGATGCGGTCGACCTCGGAATAGGGCATCGAAAGCACCCTGCCGACATCTCTGATCACCGCTCGAGCCGCCATCGTCCCGAAGGTGATGATCTGACACACGCTGTCTTGACCATACTTGTTCGTGACGTAATCGATCACCTTGTCTCTTCCCTTGTCGGAGAAATCGATGTCGATATCAGGCATGCTCAGACGCTCCGGATTGAGAAAGCGCTCGAAGATGAGCCCGTATTTTAAGGGGTCTATGTTGGTGATTCCCAGACAGTAAGAGACCAGGCTGCCTCCGACAGAACCTCTGCCGGGACCGACCGGGATGCCGTTCTCCCTGGCGTAGTCGATGAAATCCTTGACGATGAGAAAATATCCGGCATAACCCATCTGGATGATTACCTTAAGCTCGTAGTTTAACCTCTCTTCAAGCTTTTTGGTAACCCTGGAGTAGCGCCTTTCGAGCCCTTTGTGAGCCAGATCCTCTAAGTAGGCCTCGGGAGTGTCAAATCCTGCCGGGAGGGGAAAGCGGGGAACGTGGGTCTTTCCGAACTCTAGCTCCAGGCTGCACTTGTCGGCGATGCCGACGGAGTTCTCTATCGCCTCCGGGTAGTCTTTGAAAACCTCCTTCATCTCCTGGGGGGATTTGAAGTAGATCTGGTCGGTGGCGTATCTCAGGCGGTCGGTATCGGAGATGCTCTTTCCGGTCTGGATGCAGAGCAGGGCGTCGTGAGCCGGATAATCCTCCCTGTAAAGGTAATGACAATCGTTTGTGGCCACGATCGGAAGGTCGAGCTCGCCTGCCAATTTCACCAGCTGGGGCAGGACCTTAAGTTGAGCCTCGATGCCGTGATTCTGGATTTCGATAAAGAAATTCCCCTCCCCGAAGATCTCCAAATATTCGAGGGCCGCTTTCTTTGCCCCCTCTTTGTCCTCGCGGAGTAGGCGATGAGGGACCTCCCCCTTAAGACAGCTGGAAAGAGCGATTAAGCCTTCGGAATGCTTTCTCAGGAGCTCCTTGTCGATACGGGGCCTGAAATAGAAACCCTCTAAGTATCCGGCGGTGGATAGTTGAATCAGATTCTGATAGCCCTGGCGATTCTTGACCAGGAGTATCAGATGATAGCCGGAATCGGGCAGCCCTTTGATTGGTTCCTTTTTCAGGCGGGAGGTGGGGGCTATATAAGCTTCAGTGCCGATAATCGGTTTGATCCCCTGAGATTTCGCCTTCCGGTAAAATTCGATGGCACCGAACATATTTCCGTGGTCGGTGATCGCCAGGGCGGGCATCTTCATCTCTTTGGTCAGCTCCAGCACCAAATCGATGCGGCAGGCACCATCCAGGAGGCTGTACTGGGTGTGATTATGCAGATGGACGAAATCGGCGAAGCTCATCTTTCTCAGTAACCTAATCTATGACGAAAGCTCACGTGACAAACCCTCTCTAATTTAACCTTCTGGTGGACATTTTCAACAGCATTTTGAGGAAAGCAATCCTATTTGTGGTGTCAGGAGTTTGCTCCTGACACCTGCCGTCGCGAAGCAATTCCCAGTGGCGGAGGCCACTGGGCTACCCTCTATTGGTTTGAGGACCATTGTCAACACGAACAGCGGTGATGAATTCACCACCCTACGGGGACTATCGCCGTAGCGGGCGGAATTTATCCGCCCAAAATAATGTCGGGGATAAATTCCCCGACCTACAGGCCAATTGGATTCTTGAAAACTTGAAGGCCATACTCCGTTGTGAATACACTCTAAGGCGGTATGAATTCACCGCTCTACGGGTTGAACGATGAGGGGTGTCGGGTCTGGCGTATGACGCCACGATGTTACCGTGAGGAGGAATCTAAAAATACAAGCGACTGTATTCTGAGATCACTCTCTTTCTCGAGATTTGAGGAATGAAACCAGCCTCTTTTTGCAGTCGACACAGAGGAGCAACTCGAACTTCTGATAGACCTCCTCTTCCAGTTCTTTCCCCGATTTGTCCTTCAGGGCTTCGACGGTATCCTTGATCTCCTGGGCGTAATTCTTCTTCTCGTCGTATGGGACAGATAGGTATCCATCGAAATCGGAGATGAGCTCGGCTTTCAGATGATATTTCAATCCCCCCTTTTTGAACCTTTTTCCGCAGAGATGACAACGTCGTTTCTTCATCGAGAATAATTATCAGTGGCGATGATACCCTCGTTTGCGGCGCAGCCTCCTCTCCCAGAAGGGGAAGAGCAAAAGCCCCGCGATGAATCCGCCAATATGAGCGAAGAAGGCGATCCCTCCCATGCCCCGCAGAGCCAGGCTCGGTAGTCCATAAAGGAGTTGCAGAATGAACCAGAATCCCAGAAAGAAGATCGCCGGAATTCTCACCAGCCGAATGAAAAAACCAAACCAGATGAGAGTCAATATCCGCGCGTTCGGAAACCTGATGAGGTACGCTCCTAAAACCCCGGCGATGGCTCCGGAGGCTCCCACCATCGGAATCGAGGAGTGAGGTGTAACCATTATGTGCGCCAGGGAAGCTAGCACCCCGCATATTAGATAGAAAATCAGGAAGCGGAGATGTCCTAGCTGGTCTTCGATGTTTTTGCCGAAGATCCAGAGAAACAGCATGTTTCCGATCAAGTGAAACCAGCCCCCGTGGAGGAACATCGCCGTTAGAACCGTCAGGGGCGCGGGGAAGTCGGTCATTCGGAAGGAGGTCACCGCCTCGGGGACCGCACCGTAGGTGAAAACAAATCCGGTAGCAGCCTCCCCCAGCGTCTGCTGATAGAAGAATATCAGACTGTTCAATACGATTATGCCGATCGTGAAGAGGGGGAAAGTTGAGGTGGGATTGTCATCTTTGAGGGGAATCATCTACAATAATCGACAGTTTCGAGTGCAGAAATACAGTGATAAATGATGGTAGGTGACGCTCATTTTGACTCTACAATTGTGAAAACCGACCTGCGAACGGTTTTGTTTCCGCAGACATCGGTGGCAGAGACCACCAGAGTGTGTTTCCCGTATTTCAACGGTTGCCGCACCCGATAGGACAGCTTTTCGGTCTCGTAATCGTATTCCGCTGGAACCCAAACCCCGTCGATGGTAACTTCGATATCCTCCTCCCTCACAATTCCGCTCAAATCATCCCGGAGCTGAGCGAAGATCCTGGGGGTCCTACTGGTGAGTTTACTTCCGGAGCTGGGATAAAGGCGCGATATTCGCGGCGGCTCTGAATCCTCTAAGAGGACGAAAGTCGCAAAGTAATCGATCTTTGCCGAGATGGTCATAGACTCGCCATCGAACTCATTTCCCTTGAAGTCAAAAGTGGTATCCTGCTCCAGTTCATAAATGCCGAGCTTGGAGCGCTCCCCTTCGTAGGAGCTTAGGTCGTATGAGAGCTTTGCTCTCTTTACGAAGGGGACAGTCTGCGGGAAAAACGCATAAGCGGACGAACCCAGTTTACCTGAAGGTGGAACTTCAACATCTTCGATTTTGCACTTTGGTCCAATTCCGAAATAAAGAGACCCCGCGTCGAATTCGACCGAGACCATTCCATCGTCTGACTGATAAACCCCTCCCGGAGGACCAATTGACTTGGTCTCTCCACCGTCATGATCATCCTCGATGGTGATTTTACTTTTCCAAGCAGTGTCACTCGGGCTATATGCGAAGAGAGTGTCGGGGATGATGGCTCTGAGAAGATAAGCGCTCCTGGTCTCCCAGATATCGAGAGCGCTCACCCGGAACTGGAAGGTGTCGGTGGAATCTTCGACCCAGTCTATTCTATAGACCACACTCTTCCCCTCTCCGGGCAGTGATCCCAGATATTCCCAGTCTCCGTCTCTTCGGATTTCGAATTCCACCATCCAGATTGCGAAGTCGCCAGCGTTGATGTAAGCTCTGGCGGAGAAGCTATTGTTTCCCTTAAATGAAAGTTCGAGGCTGACCACCTGTGGCGGGCGATCCACCAGAAGCTCGAAGTTCAACTCCGAGAAGTTATCGTTGCAATCGTAAGCTCTGATCATGCCTCTATGTTTGCCCGGATGGAGAGCCTTCTGAACCTCGGTATCCAGAACTCCCCGACAAGGTTCACGGACCAAGTCGTAAAGATTGTAGTAGGTGTGATAGTCGAGATCGTCCTCAGAGGTGGCCAGTTGGCGCCGTAATCCAAAGTCCTTGAAAAGCTCCTGCTGCCTGGTGGTCTCAAAGGAAGTCTTGTCGAATCTCTCGGAGAAAATGAGACTATCGTCGAGGAAGAACTCCAGAGCATACACGCCGTAAGAATCTGTCGCCCTATAAATCCTATCGATGACGTTTACCTCCACTCCGAAACGACCGGAAACCGCCGGCGCCTCTATGAGTTCATAACGCTCCTCCGCTCGCTCGTAATAGGCCGGTATGATCTCACAGCTTCCGCTGTCCCGCCAGGGAGTCCGGGGGGGTAAATCCCGAATGGCTAAATTCAGAAATCTCGGGGGGAGAGTGTCTTCGATCTTGTAACCGTTTTTCAGTGGATTGATGGGATTGTTACTCTGGTCTCGCATCTCGAAGTGGAGGTGGGGACCACCGGAGCCGGTCTGGCCGGTGTAGCCGATCAGCTGCCCCTTCTTTATAGGCACCTCCCCGGGCTCGTAGAAGAGGTTTGTGTAATAGGTGCGCTTCTTCACCTGCTCCCGGAAAACCCTCTTCTCGATCTCAGAATTGAACCTCGACAGATGACCGAAAACTAAGATTCGACCATCATTCAGACGTATGTAAAGTGCCCTGCCGTAACCCCAGAAGGAGGTATAGGTGCGATAGAGGTGACCATCTCCGGGGGCATAGACCCGCACTCCGACCTTCCCACCGGTCCTAAAATCCAGGCCGGAATGATAATGGAAGGATCGATAATCACAGAAAATGGATGAGAGGGAGACCTCCCGTTTTAGAGGCCACTGTAATTCTGCCCCCGACGAGAACTGAACTGGAAAGAGAAGCAGGAAGAGGAGATATTTAGCGAGTCTGGACACGGTCGGTTGTTTTGCTCACTCGTAAACTTCCCGTATCAATAGACTGAAGTCCAACGTTTTCGAGGAGTGAGTTAGTGCCCCCACGGAAATGAAATCGACCCCGGTTTCGGCGATCTCTCTCACGTTTTTCAGATTCACACCGCCGGACACCTCCAGCTTGGGTGCCTCGCCTTTTTCAACCTCTGATCTTTTGACGATCTCAACTCCCTCTTTAATCTCCTCGACATCGAAGTTATCCAACATTATTATGTCGGGTGAGAATTTCAGCGCCTCTTTGAGCTCCTCGGTGTTTTTCACCTCAACTTCGATCTTGAGACTATGCCGACCCTTGGTTTGCCCCTCGTATTCATCAACGTAGAGTCTGGCAGCCCTCAATGCCGCCTCTATCCCGCCGCAAGCGGCGAGGTGGTTCTCCTTGATCAAGATCATGTCGTATAGCCCGAAGCGATGGTTTTCGCCGCCGCCGACGGTGACGGCGTATTTCTCCAACAGGCGCATACCCGGGGTGGTCTTGCGGGTATCCAAAATCTTGCTTTCGGTTCCCTTGATTCTCTCCACGAACTTGGAGGTCAAAGTGGCTATGCCGGAGAGCCGGCCCAGGAAATTCAAGGCCACCCTTTCGCCTCTGAGGATCGGCTCCAGTTCTCCTTCAATGGTCAGAACCACCTCCCCCTCTTTTATCTTTTGACCATCCTGGAGCTCAGTCTCGATTTTCAGGTCTTTATCCAGTTTTTTGAATAGGTTCTGAGTGAACTCTAACCCCGCGATGACGCCTCCATCCCTGGCAATCACCTCCGCCAGACCCTTCCTCCCCTTGGGAACCACCGCCGCAGTGGTGACATCTCCGACTCCGACATCCTCGGTAAGAGCGACGTCTATCAGGCCATCCAGGTATTTCTCTTCTTCCCGCACGATCTTCAAGTTATCTGAATCGGCCTCTCAGTCAAGTTCTTTGTGGGGATTGGTTAGTGGTTAGTAGTGAGTGGTGAGTTGTCCTTCCCTTGTTCCCTGTCTCCCGTTTCCTGTTTCCTGTTACCTGTTTTGCAATACGGTCTGTCGTTTGGCTTGACATAGGTTAACGGATAGCTCAAATTATAGGCTCGATGAGATAAAGAAGCGCGTTGACTTTCATTTTCGGTGAATTAGTATGAAAAAGATAGCAGTAATCCCCGGCGACGGCATCGGGATTGACGTCACGGGCGAGGCCCTCAAGGTTCTGAACGTCTTCCAGGAGCACGGCGGAGTTGAGCTCGATTTGGTCCATTTCGATTTCGGCGCCGAAAGGTACCTAAAAACCGGCGTAAGCCTCCCCCCGGAGATGATTACAGAGTTCCGCGAAAATTTTGATGCCATCTTCATCGGGGCTCTGGGAGACCCAAGAATACCGGATATGGCCCACGCCCGAGACATCCTCTTGGGCTTGCGCTTCAACTTAGACCTGTATGTGAACTATCGCCCGGTGAAACTTCTGGATGAGAAGCTCTGCCCCCTTAAGGACAAGACCTGCAAGGAGGTGAACTTCGTCGTATTCCGCGAGAACACCGAGGGAACGTATGTCGGAATTGGGGGCAATTTCAAGACCGGGACTCCCGATGAGGTTGCCGTTCAGGAGAGCTTGAACACCCGCAAGGGAGTGGAGCGAATCATCCGCTACGCTTTCGAGTATGCTCAAAAGAATGGACATCACAAGGTCACCATGAGCGACAAGAGCAACGCCATGCGCTTCGAGGGGGACCTGTGGCAGAGAGCTTTTCAGGAGGTCGGGGAAGAGTATCCGGAGATTGAAAAACAGCACCTCTTCGTCGACGCCCTGGTGATGCAGATGGTGAAGCGCCCGGAGCAGTTTGAGGTGATTGTGACCTGCAACATGTTCGGGGACATCGTTACCGACCTGGGAGCACAGCTTCAGGGGGGATTGGGCATGGCGGGCTCTGGAAACATCAACCCCGAAGGCACCTCCATGTTCGAGCCGGTGCACGGCTCCGCTCCCAAATATGGCGGCAAGAACATCGCTAATCCTTTCGGGGCCATCCTCACAGTTCAATTAATGCTTGAGTATTTAGGTTATCCCTCCCAGGCGAAAATGGTCGAGGAGGCGGTCATCAAAGCGATTCGAGAGAATCAGACCACCAGAGACCTCGGCGGAGGTTTAGGAACTAAAGAAGCCGGGGATTACATCTGCCAGGAGATCAAGAAGCGTTTGAGCTGACATCCATATGGGAATGACTATCACCGAAAAGATCTTTGCCGCCCACTCCGGAAGGGATTCAGTTAAACCCAGCGAGCTGGTCTTCGCCAAAGTCGATCTGGTCATGGGAACTGATGTAACTGTCCCCCTCTCGGTGGAGGTCTTTAACCGGATGGGGGCAAAGGAGGTGTTCGACCCCAAAAAGATCGCCCTGGTCAACGACCATTTCGTCCCCGCCAAGGATGTCAAGGCCGCGGGGCTGTCGAAGATCATGCGGGAGTTCGCCCGAAAGCAGGAGATCGATAACTACTTCGAGGTAGGACGCTCCGGAATATGCCATGCCCTTCTGCCGGAGAAGGGTTTAGTCTTGCCCGGAGATTTAGTCGTCGGCGCCGACTCCCATACTTGCACCTATGGGGCTTTGGGGGCTTTCGCGACCGGTGTGGGAAGCACCGACATGGCGACCTCCTGGGCTTTGGGCGAGAACTGGTTCCGGATACCGCCCTCAATCAAAATCGTTTACAGCGGTAAATTGCCGGAGATGGTCGGCGGCAAAGACTTGATTCTTTACACCATTGGACAGTTAGGAGTGGATGGCGCGGTTTACTGCAGCTTAGAGTTCACCGGAGAGGTGGTTAGACAGCTCCCGCTTTCGGACCGCTTCACCATCTGCAACATGGCCATTGAGGCCGGCGCCAAGGGGGGGATCATGGAGGCTGACGAGAAGGTTACAGATTATGTCACCGAGCGATCTACCAGAGAGTTCACCATTTATGAGTCCGATGAGGATGCCTCTTATCTAAAGACATACGAATTCGATGTCTCCGATCTGGAGCCGCAGGTGGCTTCGCCCTATCTCCCCAGCAACGTGAAACCGATCTCGGAGGTGGAGCCGATCAAAATCGACCAGGTGGTCATCGGTTCCTGCACCAACGGACATCTGGAGGATTTCCGGAATGCGGCTCAGATTCTCAAAGGCAAGAAGGTCCATCGGGACGTTCGTTTGATCGTCATTCCCAGCACTCAGCTAATCTTGCAGGAGATGATCTCGGAAGGCCTGATTCAAGTATTCATCGAGGCCGGGGCAGTGATTAGCCCCCCGACCTGTGGACCCTGCATCGGTGGACATATGGGGGTTCTGGCGGAGAATGAGGTGGGGCTTTACACTACAAATCGGAATTTCAAGGGGCGAAACGGGCATCCCACAAGTAGAGTTTACCTCTGCAGCCCGGTGGTTGCCGCCGCCTCCGCCATAAAAGGGGTGATTACCGATCCGAGGAAGCTGTAGAGGGGAAGAGTTACAGTTCCTCAAGAAGCCGACACCGCTTTAGCACGCCTTTTTAATCTGAACCGTTTCAGTCCTTATGGGAACCCCGATTGCAGCTCGATGTTTCTATTGCTGGGTGAATGGATATAACGAGAACCCATGGGAGGATGACTGATTAAGTAAGCTACCGCAGTGCCAGGCCTGACGATACACGTTGTCGTAAAGTCCTCCCCTCATAGAGACGAATTAGATTAAAGAGCTTGATATGTTTTTCACAAGCTGTTAGATTTGATTTTGAACCATTTGGGAATATCGGAAAGAGGATATCATTATGCACGATAGGGAATTAGATGCTATTTTTCGGCCCCGCTCCATTGCGGTTATCGGGGCTTCGACCAAGAAGCATACGATCGGGCGGGAGATTCTTCACAGCATCATCGATTTCGAGTTCAACGGCAAGGTCTTCCCGGTAAACCCCAAGGCTCCGGTCATTCACAGCATTAAGGCTTATTCTACTATACTGGACGTCCCCGATGCCGTCGATTTGGCCATAATCATCGTTCCCAGGGATCATGTCAAACGGGTGGTGGAGCAGTGTGGAGATAAAGGGGTGAAAGGGTTGGTCATTATCACCGCTGGCTTTAAAGAAACCGGACCCGCAGGCGCCAAATTGGAGCAGGAGATCTTAGAGGTCGCCAGAAGTTATGGGATGCGCATGATCGGCCCCAACTGTTTCGGGGTCTTGAACACCGAGCCAAACGTCCAGATGGACACCACCTTCAGCAAGGTCCGGTCGCTTCCCGGGCGGATAGGGTTTGTCTCCCAGAGCGGCGCTTTGGGGCAGGTAATCATAGAATACGCCAGGAATCTGGGGTTGGGTTTCTCCATGTTCGCCTCCGTTGGCAACAAGGCCGACATCTCCGGCAACGACCTCCTCAGATACTGGCAGGACGATCCCTCCGTGGAACTGATACTCCTGTATCTGGAGAACTTCGGTGACCCTCGCACCTTCACCCAGATCGCCCGTCAGGTCACCAAGAAGAAACCGATCATCTGCGTGAAATCGGGAAGGACCACCCCCGGGGCACGTGCCGTTTCCTCCCACACCGGCGCCCTGGCGAATCTTGACGTCGGTGTCGATGCCCTCTTCGATCAGTGTGGAGTTTTGAGAGTAGACTCAATCGAGGAGATGTTCGACTTGGCGCTGGCACTCTCCAGTCAGCCAATTCCTAAAAATAACAAGGTCGCCATAATCACCAATGCCGGGGGGCCAGCAATTCTGGCAACCGACGCTTGCGTTAACTGGGGTCTGGAGGTGCCGCGCCTGAAGGAGACCACCAAGAGGTTCTTGCGTCAACACCTCCCGGAACAGGCCTCGGTCGAAAACCCCATCGACCTGATTGCCTCCGCGGGGCCGGAGGGATACAGCTTAGCTCTCGAAGCCGTGATGAAGGATGATAGCATCGGCTCGGTCCTGGCCATCTTCGTTCCGCCGGTGATGATAGATCCCAAGGCTATCATTGACGTCATCGTCGAGGTCCGCAAGAGATATGAAAAGACCCTCCTGACCTGCTTTATGGGTCCGGCGGAGGTGATTCACGGGAGCGAGGGTCTGCTTCAGAACAGAATCCCGATGTATATCTTCCCGGAGGCCGCCGCCAAAGCTTTAGCCGATATGGTCAAATATCGGCGTTGGGTGGAGAAAAAACCGGGCAAGACCGGCAAATACCCGGGAGACCGCTTAAAAGTGTCGGATATTATAGAAAAGAGCCTGGAGAGCGGGAAAACCCGCCTGGTGGGGGAGGAGGCCTTAGAGCTGTTCGGGGCTTATCGGATTCCGATTGCCGCATACGCCCTGGCCACAAAGCAAGCCGAGGCCGTCACCAGGGCGGAGAAGTTAGGCTACCCCCTGGTTATGAAGATCAACAAGCCGGAGGTCTTGCATAAGACCGACATCGGAGGTGTCATCGTCGATATCAGAAATGCGAAGGAGGTCAAAACCGCCTACGGGAAACTCATCAAAAGCCTGAGCCGGGGAAAGAAAAAACAGAGGGTGACCGAGGTGCTTCTGCAACAGATGTTGAGGGGCGGAGTTGAGACCGTCTTCGGGATGACCCAGGACCCCAGCTTCGGTCCCTTGATGATGTTCGGTCTGGGAGGCATCTACGTCGAGGTGATGAAGGATGTCAGCTTCAAGATTCATCCTTTGACCGATAAAGATGCAGAGGAGATGATTCAGTCGGTGCGCGGCTATCCCCTTCTGACCGGCTTCCGCGGCTCCAAGCCGGTCGACATGGAGATCTTAAAGGAGATCCTGCTTAGGCTTTCGCAGCTGGTCGGCGACTTCCCGGAAATCGAGGAGTTCGACATCAATCCTTTCTTTGCCGCTCCGGAGAGAGCGCAATGTAAGGCCGTTGACGCCCGGATCATCTTGAAGAGCCCGAAATAGCAAAAGAGGTAACAGGAGACAGGGGACAGGGATTAGGAGGTAGGAGTTAGGAAGCCCAAGAGCCAAGAGGTGGTCGGGAGGTCACTCACCACTAACCAATCACCACTAACCACCAGCTTCCTTTTTCCTTGACAACCGAGGGGGTTTAAGTATATTGGTGATGAATGAATAGTTGTGAACTTCACTTGTAGGCTCTTGAGGTGTTGCCTCTGTTCTCTAAAACCCCTTGGATAAATCATCCGCATAGAAGGTATCTGTAACGGAAATTCCACCGCTTCTAAATATCAGTTGTTTGGGGTTATCCAGCCCCTAGGAGGAAGTTTTTATGCCTACCGGCACTGTTAAATGGTTCAACCAGAAGAAGGGTTACGGCTTCATCATCCAAGAGGAGGGAGGTGAAGAGATTTTCGTTCACTTCTCCGCCATTTCTGGTGAAGGTTACAAGACCTTGGAGGCTGGAGACAGAGTGCAATTCGAAGTAAGCTCGGGCGATAAGGGACCGCAGGCCACAAACGTGGTCAGGTTATAGAGCTTCTCTTCGAAGGCTCACTTCTGGGGGAAGAAAACTCAAGGACCCCGTGAGGCAGGCGGGGCCTTTTTATTTGGACAGATTATAGGGAGGCGATCTCTAAGCAGTGAATTCGCCACCTCAATTCGTGTGAACCAACCGCTGTGCTGGACAAATAGTTGAACAATTCGTCCTCCCGCTTTGGGGGGACTTTGCAGATGCCGATAGAATTTAGGTGAAAATGAAGTCCGCGAAGATTCTCTCCAACCTGCTCACCATGGCTATTTTCGGCCTGTGGCTTTTCTCGATGGCGCTGGTTTTCAACGAGAGCTCCGGCACCGCCGGGGACTTCCCGGCCGCCTTCCTGGGAAAGCCCCTGGAGGGAGATACAGAAACCTGGATGGGTGTTTACAGCAGCGGGCACAAAATCGGCTATGCCATGCAGTCTCTAAGAAGGACCAACCTAGGTTACGTGCTCAAGGAGTACACCTATCTGAAGATAGTCTTAGGAGGGGTGGAAAAGGAGATTATGATGTACGGCCATTCAGTTCTTGACGATTCCTTCGCCGTCAAGAGCTTCAGCTTCGGTTTGGCCTCCGGAGATTACGAGACCGACCTTTTCGGCACCGTCCAGGGCAATCTGTTAGAGGTCGAACTTAAGACCTCCCCGAGGCAGTCGAAACTGACCTTTCCGTTGAAGAGAAAAATCTATCCCGTCGGGGCGGTACCCCACCTATTGGTCTCTCAGGATTTCTCTCAAAGGCAGTTCAGCCTCTCGACCTTCGATCCCATGAGCTTAAGCTCGGGAGAATTATTGGTCGCCATTGAGGCTCAAGAAGAGAGGAAGTTCAAAGGCAAGAAGCTCTTAGTCTACGACCTCAGCCTCTCTTTTTTGAATGTGGAGACCCGGATGAAGATAGACCAATTCGGCAACGTTCTGTGGCAGGAGGAGCCGGGGGGGATGACGATGAGGTGGGAGACGAAGGAGGAGGCCCTAAGGATGCCGTTGGAGACAAGTCAGTCTCCGGATCTCTTGATCCAGTTGGCGGTCAAGTCCAACGTGGAGCTGCCCCATCCCCGAGAGCTCTCTTACCTGAAGGTTGAGCTAAAAAACATCGAGGCCGTCAACTTCCAGCTCGCTGGCGACCTTCAGAAGGTCATATCGGAGGAACCGCTGATAGTCGAGATCAACAACGAGCGCAGAGAAAACCTCTCCGGCCGGACTCTGACTGAAAAAGAAACCGAGCCCTCCCCGCTGGTCCAATCGGAGGATTTGAGGATCAAAAGACAGGCTGAAAAGATCGTCGCATCTGAGAATGATCCCTTGAAGAGAGCAGAGAAGCTCTGTTTGTGGGTTTTCGAGAACGTGAAGAAGGATTTCGCGGTGTCCATCCCCTCCGCCATAGAGGTTCTGAGGGTGAGAAAGGGGGATTGCAACGAACACACCACTCTATTCGTGGCTTTGGCCCGCTCCATCGGAATCCCCTCCAAGATCTGCGTCGGTCTGGTTTACAAGGACGGCTATTTCTACTATCACGCCTGGCCGGAGGTCTGGATCGGCGAGGATCTGGAAGACGGCTACTGGCTCCCGATGGATCCCACTTTCGGTCAGACCACCTCCGACGCCACCCACATCAAGCTTTTGGAGGGGGATTTGGAGAAACAGGTGGAGATCGCCCGGGTGGTGGGCAAACTCGAAGTCGAGGTCTTAGACTATGATAACCATCAGGAATTTAACTAAGAAGTTCGGCGAGAAACTCGCTGTCGACCATCTGAATTTAGAGGTCACCAGGGGCGAATTCTTCGGCTTTTTAGGGCCCAACGGGGCCGGGAAGACCACCACCATCAGGATGCTGGTGGGACTCTCGCAACCCACCCAGGGGGAGATGGAAATCGCCGGGATCGACCTCAAGAAAGAGCCGGTGAAGGCCAAGCTGAAGATCGGCTATGTCCCCGACAGTCCCTATCTGTATGACAAACTCTCTGCTCGGGAGTTCTTAAAGTTCATCGGGGGACTCTATCACATGCAGAGAAGGGAAATCGAAAGGGAAGCTGACTTCCTGCTCGACTACTTCGAGATGACCTCCTGGTGCGACCAGAAGGCGGAAGGTTACTCTCACGGGATGAGGCAGAAGACGGTCGTGACCGCCGCCCTGCTTCACAACCCGGAGGTCATCATAATCGACGAACCCCTAACCGGGCTGGATCCCCACAGTGGCAGACTTTTGAAGAATATCCTCAAGGAGAGGACCAAATCCGGGACCACCGTCTTCGTCTCCACTCACATTCTGGGGATCGCCGAGGAGCTATCCGACCGAATAGGGATATTGAACGAAGGGAGACTGATCGCATGCGGCACCGTCAGAGAGCTGATGGGCATGGCCGTGGCTCAAGAAGAGAATCTGGAGGGGCTGTTCCTACGCCTGACCCGACCGCAGCGCCCGGAATCGGTTCTGTCGACATGAAAGCGCTTGCCCTCATACTGAGATACAAGATTCGGAATTCGAGGCGGGGCTTCTTTGTCCCCCGGCTGGAAAACCTTCTGCGGGTGGTGGTTAATCTGTCGGTGGGCCTCCTTCTTTTCGCGGGAGCCTACTGGTTTTTTCACTACATCTTCAACTACCTCGGAGGGCTTCACGAGATCGGTTCCCTTTTGATGGACAAGGTGGTCTCGCTGGCGATGCTGACGTTCTTTATGATGTTAATCCTCTCCAATCTGGTGATCTCCTTCTCCACCCTGTTTAAGAGCAAAGAGACCGAGTTTCTGCTCTCTTTGCCTACCCCGCATCTGAACACCTTCATAGCTCGTTTCCTCGACAATTCCGTCTACTCCACCTGGGCCTTCCTTTTTCTGGCTCTGCCCCTTTTGGCCTCCTACGGGGAGGTGCACCAGTTCCGATGGTGGCAATACCTCACGCTCTTCTCGCTGGGCCTAATTCCGTTTGTGCTCATTCCCGCAGCTTTGGGCGTCGGGTTCTCCCTTTTGCTTTTCTACTTGCGCCGTTTCACCAAACCGATCAACATAATCCTGGCCTTAGTGGCGCTGGTGGCTTTGGCCATGTGGCTATACCTCCAGGCAAACAACCCCCGGAGCCTCACTTTGAGCTCTTTAGAGGATTTCCGCATACTAAACAGCTATCTTTCCAATCTGAAGGCGGTGTCTTTCTCATATCTGCCCCATGTTTGGTTCTCCGAGGGCTTAAAGGCTCTGACCCTGAAGGATTTTCGGAGTGTTTCGGTTCACCTGCTGGCTTTGGCCACCACCACTGTCTTTCTTTTCAGGATGCTTTTCCTGCTTTCGGAGAAGGTCTATTTCAAAGGCTGGCTGGCCTCCGAGGAGAAAGGCACCGCCAAGAAAGCAAAGGAGAGAGTCTGGAGGAGAAGATTAGGATCCCTGTTCAGATTTGATCCCCTCTTCTGGCTTCCCCCGGACACCAGGGCCCTGGTGGTGAAGGATATGAAACTCTTCGTGAGGGAACCAAGCCAGTGGGCGCAATTCACCATCCTTTTGATCTTGCTGGTTCTCTATCTGGTGAATCTGGGCCAACTTCCCCTCACCTTTGGAGGGCAACAACTCTGGGAGACGGTTATCACTTTCGCGAATTTCGCCTTCTGTGGCTTCATATTGGCCACCCTGGCGGTGAGGTTCGTTTTCCCCTCCATAAGCATGGAGGGGGCCAACATCTGGTCGATCGGGAGCTCCCCTCTCTCTTTGAGGAGGCTTTTCTGGGGCAAATTCGGAATCTCCTTCGTGATCTTTGTCGTCCTGGCGGAGATTTTGGCTTACTGCTCCAACAGGATGCTCTATCTCTCCGGCCTGATGATGGTTCTGACCGGCGTGGGGATTTTCTTGATGAGTTTGGGCTTGACCAGCTTGGCCACCGGGTGTGGAGCCATCTTCGCCAATTTCTCGGAGCGAAATCCGGGGAAGATCGCCTCCTCCTCCGGGGGAATGTTGACCGCGGTGTTGTCCCTGTTCTACGTTGCTTTGATGGTCTTCATTGTGGCTCTGCCGGTGCATCGTTACACCCTGCATCTCTCCTCGGGACTCGATTTCTCCCCTCTGCAGGTCGTTCAGGCTTTAATCATGATGCTGGCGCTCAACCTCGTTGCCATCTTTCTGCCCCTCAAATTGGGATTGTCCTCTTTAGAGAAGAGAAGCGATTTTTGACTCCCTCTCGAGCATCCTGACATCCGACAATAGCGCTTGACAAATCTGGCGGCCTCCCCTTAATTCCGCAGCGGGAACCAACAATCTCTAACTGAGTTTCAGCTAAGGAAGCGGTTGCGAGAGCCTTCCGGTGGGCAGTCCGCCTCTTTAGCTGCTCCGCTGATGATCAAGAGAAAAGACTCTCCCGGCGCGCAGGCTGACAGCAGAAAGAAGCGGTTTGAGAAAGAGGCCCTTCTCCACCTGGATGCGGTTTATCGCTCAGCTTTGAGGATGACCAAAGAGCCGACTGAAGCGGAGGACTTGGTGCAAGAGACCTTTCTTAAAGCCTATCGCTTTTTCGATCGCTTCGAGTCGGGCACCAACTGTAAGGCCTGGCTCTTAAAGATTATGACCAATATCTACATAACAGAGTATCACCGCAAGTCACGAGAGCCCTCGGGGTTAGCATACGATGAGGAAGAGGTCTTTTCCCTTTACGAACAGATCGAGGGTAGAGAGGGCAAAAGGGCAGCCACCGATCCCGAGAGGCGGTTCTTCGATCGCGTCATGGACGTCGAGGTGAAAAAGGCGATCGAGGACCTGCCCCAGGAGTTCCGGGAGGTGGTGGTTTTGTCTCTCCTGGAGGATCTCTCTTACCAGGAGATAGCTGAGGCCCTGGGGATTCAACTGGGGACGGTTAAATCTCGATTGTTCCGGGGGCGGAAGCTCCTGCAGAAAAACCTGTGGGAATATGCCAAAGCCCGGGGGATAGTCAGCGATTCCGAACAGAGATGAACTGTAGCGAAGCCCAAAGACTTCTGTACGATTACCTCAATGGGGAGCTGGAGCAGTTAGATCTTAGTCGGGTTGAATCTCATCTGAAGGTGTGCTCCTCCTGCCTCAGGATATTCGAATTTGAGCGGCGTTTCCAGAGTCTCATCATCGATAGAATCCCCGAAGAAACAGCCCCCCCAGACCTGAGGTCGGCGATACTCGACCGCATCGGTCAGCTGGAACAGCCCGGAACCTCGTTTCCCGCCTCCAAAAAACGTTTCTTCTTCCGCCCAGCGCTGGTCTTGGCCCCGATCGGTCTGGTGGTGGTTTTCCTGACGGTCGTCTTTTTCACCTCGCGGGAAAAACAGAAAGACCCGATCGCTATTCTGGTTCAGAATCACATGCGAGTAGAATCCTCGAATGAGGGACTGACCTATAACTCCTCTGACCCCCAATTTGTCTCCTCCCATCTGGAGCGGGAGCTGGGCCTCCAGGCCTCCTTGACCGCCTATACCTCCTCCGGAGCGGTTCTGAAGGGTGGTGAGGTGATCCCGGTATGCAACTGCAAGGTGGGGCTGGTATATTTCTCCAAAGAGGGGGTGGGGATTTCGCTTTTCCTTTGTCATCCGGGCGAGCTAACGTGTCCCATGATGGAGGCAATCTCTCACCGCAATCGAAAATATCATTTTGCCAGGATTCGCGGATTCAATCTCTTGGTCTGGGATGATGCAGGTTTGAACTGCATCGTGGTTTCACGACTTCCGAGGGAGACACTCCTTGACTTCGCCAGCCGGCGAGCATAGGATCAGTCGACAGCTTCATCGACGGGAACAGAGAACAAGAGACTCTATTCACTATTTACTATCAACCACTCACAGCTCCCCTTAATGTCGGGGGGATAGAACTTCCCTCTCCAATCCCAGTAGCTGTAACCGGAGGTGCATCTTGAACTCGATCTTCGAGAGACCAATTTTTCTCTCCTCCCTCGTGGTTCAAAGTTCGTAGTTTACGGTTCACAGTTCACAGTGACTTCCTCTCCCCTATCTCCTATTCCCTGTTTCCTTTGATCTTGAGGTTTTCTGAAACTTCACCATACCACATTTTCTGCAGACCCACTTGCGCCTCTTGTGGAAGGAGCGTTTCTCCTCCTTCATCTTCGTCTTACAGCGGGGACAATGCACAGGGTCTAAACGGTTGACATATCCTCCAGAATGATATAATAAGTGATGACATTTTTATGTCAACCCTGAACGCTGGCGAGGCAATGGAAAGATAGGATGTCTGATGACCGATGATTACTTAGGACAGCTTTTCATTCTGGGCCTCTCGGGAAAAGGGTTATCTTCAGAGTTTGAGGGTTTCTTCAGCGGGAACCGAATCGGAGGTGTTATTCTCTTCGAGGAGAACTTCGAGGACCTCGCCGATTTGAGGAGACTAACCAGCCATCTCCGCTCTCTGGGTGAGGTGCCCCCATTTGTAATGATTGACCAAGAGGTCCGGGGAGTTAACCGGATAACAGAAAACATGCCGAGCCTCACCAATGATGCCCTTTCCAACTCACTGAACAGCTCTCTGAAAGTGCAAGAGGCGTTTTCTCAAACCGCAAGAACTTTGAAGGATTCGGGCATAAATGTCCAGCTGGCTCCAGTTGTGGATCTCCCGGGGGGTGCTCGCCACCACGTTTTGAAGGGGCGCTGCTTGGGTGAGGATTCCAAGCTGGTGGCGCAGTTAGGCGCAGTCGCCGTCGAGGCGATTCAATCGGAGGGGATTTCCGCCTGCGCCAAGCACTTCCCCGGATTAGGGGAAGCTCGTGAAGATCCCCATTTCAGGTTGGCCAGAGTAGAGACCTCCCGCGAGGAGTGGTCCCAGACGGATGCCGCCCCCTTCAGGGAGACGATCTCTTGCGGAGTCCACTTTGTAATGAGCACTCATGTGATTTGCTCCGCTCTGGATGAAAGCCTCCCGGCGACCCTCTCAGGAAAGGTAATCGATGATTGTCTGAAGAGAGAATTGGGATTTGAGGGTTTGGTTATCACCGATGATTTGACTATGAGGGGCATCACGGAAAAGCACTCTATCCCGGAGGTTGCGGTCGAAGCCCTGACCGCCGGGCATCACTTCTTACTTATATGCAAGGATTTCGAGGCTCAGAAAGAGGCCTTAGAATTCGTTAGAAAAGCATATATGAACAGAAACTTGAATCGGGAAAGAGTTGACCAGACGATCTCTAAGATATTAGACTTCAAGAAAAAGTATGTCAACTCTTAAGAGATTACTGCGTAAGAGCGACAGATTGGTGGTGGGGCTGAACTCCGGAACATCTATAGACGGTGTCGATGCCTGTCTGGTGAGGTTCACTGGAGGCCGGGGAATATCGGGGATTCGCTTGTTGAGTTTCAGGAGCTTTCCGTTCTCGCCTGGTGTTCGAAGGGCGATCCTCAAGATCTGTGACCCCGATTTTCAGAAGTTGGACGAGACAATGAGGCTGAATTATGCCTTAGGGGAATACTTCGCCGAGGCTGCAATAAAGGTCGTCGAAGAGGCGGGACACAGCCTATCGCAGCTCGACCTTGTCGGCAGCCACGGTCAGACGATTCGGCACCTCCCGCGCAAGGAGAGGAGTCTATCCCATTCTGTGAGGGCAACCCTGCAGATCGGAGAGCTGGCGGTCATTGCCAATCGCACCGGAGTCATCACCGTCGGCGATTTCAGAGCCTCGGATGTAGCCGCCGGAGGGGAGGGGGCACCCCTGACACCATACTGCCATCATTTCCTCTTCGCACACAGAGCAAAGGATATCGCTGTCGTCAACATCGGGGGAATTGCCAACGTCACTTTTCTGCCGGCTGGTTGCTCCCCAAAGCAGATGTTGGCTTATGACACCGGGCCCGGAAATATGGTGGTGGACTATCTCGCTGGGAAGCTCTTTGGAAAGAGCTTCGATTGCGATGGTAAAATCGCCTTGAGCGGCACGGTGTCACCGAAGCTCTTAAACTACCTTCTGAGAGACCCCTATTATCGGCGTAAACCGCCGAAGTCAACCGGGAGGGAAAAATACGATCGGACTTTCTGCGAGCGACTGATTGAAAAGTCCAAGTCTCTTGGTCTTGCTCCCAAAGATATGATCGCTACCAGCTCGGAGCTGACGGTGAAGACCATCGCTCAAACCATAAAAGCTCTGAGTCGAACAGAGAGAATCATCCTCTGTGGGGGTGGCGCTCTAAACTTATATTTTCGCAAACGGCTCTCTGAGGAGTTGGAGCCCAAAGAGATTGTCACCTCAGAGGAATTTGGCATCCCGGTGAAGGGGATGGAGCCTCTCTGTTTTGCCATTCTCGCCAACGAGACCATAAACGGAAAAAGAACCGGGCTACCCAAAGTCACCGGTGCGAAGACTGAAACCATTCTGGGTAAAATCTGTCTGCCTTGAACTATGATACCACGTTCGATACTTCTTATCTTCTTGGGACTTCTTACAGTCTGCGGCTCATGCGGTCGCCCTCCCTATAGGACTGCTGAACCCTCCCCGGGCGTGCCTCCGACGGTGCGACTCAAGCTCGGGGAATATTGGGGAACAGTTAGATTCTCCTCTCAGGGCCCGTCGTTGGTCGAATGCTGGAGAGCCGGACAGCTCGTGGACAGATTCTATGGCGCTTTCGAGCTCAACGTTGCCCTCTCCGGGGGAGGGCTGTCATTAAAAGACGAAAACCTAGGAGGGCTTGCGAGGAGACTCTCGAAGATTGCATTCCTGCCCGGCTCGAATCCGGCGAAATTTCAGTTCCAGGGCAAGACCTATCGAGGGAACTTAGAAATCATCTGTAGTCGCGAAACCACAAGCTTCACCGCGATAAACGAGCTGGATATAGAGAGCTACTTGAAGGGGGTGCTCCCGGCGGAGATGGGAAAGCGCCTCCCGGAGGAATACGAAGCCCTGAAAGCTCAAGCGGTGGCGGCACGAACGTATGCCCTCTACAAGCTTCAGAACCAAAAAGGGGACAACCGCTATCTGCACGCAACGGTGTTGGACCAAGTATATCAGGGTTACGACTCGGAAATGCAGCTGTCAAATCGGGCGGTGGAGGAGACCCGGGGGCAGGTTCTCACCTACCGGGGTCAGCTAATCTGCGCATACTATCACGCTATCTGCGGAGGTTCAACTGAAGATGTATCGAACGTTTGGGGAGGAAAGCAAAAGGCCTACCTGACCTCGGTTCCGGATGGTGATTTGTGCAGCTGGGCCAAAAGTTACCTCTGGCAGGAGAGCTTCACCGCGGAGGAGCTCTTGGAGAAGGTGGTCTCCCATTCAAGAGCAGAGAACCTCAAGTGGCCGAGAGAGAGAGACAGCCTGAAATCGGTCGAGATTCTCTCTCGTATGAGAAGCGGGAGGGTCAGAGAGCTTCTGATTGAAACCACAAGTCACAAATACATCTTGAAATCTGATGATATAAGGTGGGCTCTGAACAGAACCGAAGAGGAAATCACGATTCTCGCCTCTACTCTCTTCGAGATGACATTGAGACGAGACTCAAGCGACAACATCATCTCCGTCGACTTCTTCGGGAGGGGGAAGGGGCACGGCGTGGGGATGTGTCAATGTGGTGCCATCGGTCGTTCCCGTAAGGGTTATGACTATGACCAGATTCTGAAATCCTATTATACCGGAGCACACCTGTCCAGGTTGTACTGATCCAACAGCGCCATTTCTTGATTTCACCAAAAAAGCCCCGGAGCAAATCACGGGGCTTCTATTTTCTGGTTTGAATAACGCTGGCAGCTCTTACAAACCCAGTCGCACCCGGAAGAGGTGATTCCACTGCTTATCGACCGTCGGGGCCGGGCCCAATTCCTCACCGTAATAAGTGTAATCCAACCCCAGGATGAACAGATTCAGTCCGATTCCACCGGAAAAGTAACCCTTGTGATAGCCCAGACGTAAGTCGAAAACCTCGAAGCTCGCGTTGGCGCCCAGGTAGATCTTGTTGAGAAGATGGTTGCCGCCGCGGTTGAAGGTATCATTGAGGTCAGCAGCCAAAGCCAGCCTGGGAAAGAGATAGTAGGCGATCCCCAGCTTCATGATGATGTCGGTCTTGCCGCCATCGATGGTTCCCAGAAGGTCCAGTATGGAGGCCCCCAGGGTGGTCTTGGAGTCGAGGTTATATAACGCACCAACGTCCAAGCCCCAGCCGGTCTTGGCCTTCTCAAGCCGGTCGATTGCCTTATCAACGATTTCTTTGCTGGACTCCATGTCCGAGGCTTTGATATGCACCAGACCGCTGTTGCGCCTGCTGATGATCTTCCCGTTTGCTCCCACCGCCAGCTTGTCAGTCAGGTAGCGGCCGTGTCCTGCGAAGTAGACTATGTCAGTTGTGACACTGGCGAAGAGCCGAGGCTCATAAATGCCGCGGTCGAGCTTGAATCTCGCCCGGGCGACATCGTAAACTCCGAAGGCGAAACCGTTCATCGTCACCCCGACGGAGGGACCCAAATATACCGTTACCCAGCGGTCGTCGAATTCGGTCATGTCGTCGAGGAAATCCTGTTTCTCCTGGGTGGACAGATTCTCGAAATTCTCGAAGCGTTCCTGGTTGTCCTTGGCGAATTTCAAAACATCGGTGGCGGTCTTGTCAAAGCCGAACTGCAAGTCCGGAACTGCTAAGTGAAAACCGGTATTGGCTAAAAGCGCCGGATTGTAAAGGAATGCTCCCCAGGTGTCTCCGTAAGCACAGTAGGCCCCTCCCATCCCTAAGGCTCTGATGTCGGGCTTGAAGGCCGGTCGGCTGGCAGCGTATAGTCCGGTGGTGACGAAAAGAAGAGAGAAAAGCACCACCAGGACAGCGAAAGGTTTTCTTATTGACATTATATTCCTCCGTTTGCTCTAAATATGATCGGTGTCCTCGTCGGTTCGACCGTCCCCGTCGTTATCAATCCCGTCCAATGTCTCCTCATCGATCTGACCATCGCCGTCATTATCCAGACCGTCATCGTAGTAATACATCTGGACGGTGGCCTCAATGTCATCGATTAGATTCTCGATCTCCTCGAAGTTGAGTCCCGGCTCAATCCTGTCTATGATGTGATGGACTAAAGGTCGGGCCTCTTCGATTAAATTGAGGACGAAATCTATGAGGACATTTATCTGTTCGGGGTCAGGGGGACCACCGCCCGGTTTATACAGTCCGCCGGTTAAAAATTTGTAAAGCCTCAGGATCTCATAAATATCCCCGTAGGGGATAATCTCCAAGATGATGTCCTCCTCATCGATCTCCCCGTCTTGGTCGGTGTCCCGCAAACCCAAAATGGCACACAGAGTCGTTGCTACAGCGAGGTCCACGACGATGTCATCCGGTTTGAACTTTCCGGTGGCGCGCCCATCAATGATCCAGGTCAAATCCTCCCTGACTCCCAGGTTGGCTCGATAGATCGTATTCTTGCTGGCGATGTCTGCTGCGGTATCGGTACCTGCAACAGAGAAAATCGGCAAGCCCGGCTGGTTGCCGCGCTCAGCCTCGGTTTGATCTAACTGGTCGATCAGCCACGTAACGTCAATGTCGGCCGCCAGAACCAGTGCCTTGGAATGGTAATATCTCGCCTCCGAGTTGTGAGGGTCTTCTTCGATCGCTAGCGCCAGCTCGGCCTCCGCCTCCTGGTATTCCCCATCTCGAAGGAGCTGTTGCCCTTTGGCAAGGTGACCCAGGCCGGTGTCCTCCTCGGTCATCCACCCGAAGATGTTGCAGCCACAGAGGAGTAAGAGAGGGACAATGGCCAAGGCGAGCGCAAGAGTTAGGATGCTTAGGTTTCTCTTCACGGTGCCTCCTGATTGCTGTTTTTTATCTCGTTTACGCTTGTCTCCTTTTCAGGTAATATCAATTGTCCACCATAATATTAAATTTCAAATCTCGGCGCAAGTTGTATGTGACCGGCCTCACAACCACGCCACACGCTTGCACAATGAATTAATCGACAAAAAGAGGGTTTTGTTTCTTGACAAAAGAAGTATCGCCGACTAAAGTTTGAAAACCAAAAGCTGAAAGCCGACAGAAGGAAATCTTTAGGTGATCAAGTTTATCAATATGATTCCGTCTGGGCTCAGCAGGGCTATTGCACCCAAAATCCGCCTGTGGCGAAGTAGGCTTACTTGAGAAGAATACAAAAATGGCAACTAAAGCCGTGGCCTCTAAAGTGAGCCACGGCTTTTCGTTTATAAGGTGATACCGTGAAAAACATCGAAAAACACTCAATCGTGACTGAAGAGCTGAGCCGAATCTTCAAGAAGAGAAGATTCCGGAAAGATATGGAAAACGAGGTGGTGGCCTTAACCGGAGTCAACCTGAAGATCAGGGAGGGGGAACTTTTCGGGCTCTTAGGACCTAACGGGGCCGGCAAGTTAGACCAAGTCACAAATTATTGATCAGTAGACAGCAAACAGCAGACAGGGTTCGCCCTCCTGTTGGTCACGGATGCCCTCATCCGTGACCTTCTGGGTGCCGGACGGGGCGTCCGGCACCAACGGGTTGAGGGGCATCCGCTTAATCCGTTTCATCTGCTGTGAATAAACCTACTCCACCTCAAACACCACCAGCGTCACCTTCCCTGCCTCGACCTTCGCCTTAAGGGAATATCTTCTGCCGTTCACCTCTGTAAAGAGCAGATATTCGCCCGCGGGGACATCCCCAATCACGAAATTCTCTTGATAATAAGGGTCTGGTGTGACCTTGTCCTGATACGTCACCGTGTATGAATAGGGTGTCTCCACCGGGCCAGGTTTCTCCACCCCATATATCTTGACGTCCGGGATATCTCTTCCCTTGATGTCGACGACTCTACCGACGATAGTGCCGCATGATGGGAGAGGTTGTATCCACAATTCGGAATTGCGGGTCCAGCTTTCGCGGTTGTCATCTTCCTTTTCGGAGAGGGAAACCTCGAAGTGGAGATGCTCATTTGTGACATTCCCTTTCTTACCAATGGAGCCGATTATCTCCCCCTGTGTGACTCTATCGCCCACCTTCTTCGTGATGTGATGCATGTGATGATAGTGATTGTAAAGGAAGTATCTGTCATACTTTTTGTCGTTTTTCAGAACCAGGTGGCCTATCTCCGGCTTGACGTACACAATCTCACCATCAGCGACCGCACGTAATGGTGTACCCTCGGGGTTATTGTATTCCACTCCCTGGTGCTGGCGGAATTCCCCGCCCATGGTAGTGCCATATAGATAGCATTGGTCTAGCTGGTTGTTATACTCCGCGCTCACCGGTCTTATCATCCAGCGATGCTCCGGCTCCTCTACTTTGTCAAAGACAGGTATGTTCGATTCCTCTGGTTTTGGAATCTCCGGCTTCTCCGTCGTGCTCTTGTATAGACCGGAGTTTGTCCCGACGTAGACAGCCCCGTCATTGTCCATGTGGATGCAGTTAATACCCCGGGAGGGGAGACCACTTTCAACTCCGAACTGTTGCCACGTCTCGCCACCATCAGGGCTGTGGACTAGACCTTTATATGTGCCCGCCCACAATTCACCCTTGGAAGTGACTGCAACAGATATGATATAGTCACTCGGTAACATATCTGTCCCGATTCGTTGCCAAATCTCCCCCCCATCTGCGGATTTAAATAGACCTTTCGGGGTTCCCGCATAGACTATATCACCTTTTACGGCTATGGATAGCACCTTCGTTCTCGGTAAACCTTGCTCTGTGTAACTATTGTCGGGAGCGACTATCTTCCAACTTTTCCCACTATCAAACGAAAGAGAAAGACCTCTCATATTGCCGAGAAAGATCCTCTCACCATCTGTGTGCATACAGTATATGTACTGACTGGAAATTCCCAACGATTCATCGAGCACCCTCCAGTCTTTATCGTCCCTGAAAAACATCAAGCCGTCAGCGGAGCTGATAAGCGCCCTGTGTGAATCCACGTAGGCACCAGTGCAGTAAGTGTAAACCGGTCCAAAGAAGTTGTATCCGTATCGCTTCCATTTCTTGCCACCGTCTGAGGATATGTTTATCCCATCCCCCATGGTTACTAGAACGATCCTATCTCCGGTAAAGTCGATGTTGTGGATGTAATTCCAGCTCAATCCGTCCTTCTTAGTTTTGTTTAACCAGCTCACACCATTATCGTGGGAAATCAAGAGCCCTCTCCCATAAGTGCCGAGCATCATCAGATTCCCCCTCTTGACAATGCATAAGATGTGGTCATCGCTATGCCCCGGACCCAAATCGACTTTCTCCCAGTATATCTTCATGCCCTCTTCTCCGCCTCCACAAGAAAGGAATAGGACCAATGACGCCAATATTGCTGTCTTAACCATGACTGGTTTCCTTCTCTTTTGCATTTATCACCTTGGTTTTTCCGGATTCAACGCTGAAGCGAGCTTTAAGAATCTTTCTATGGTGACCTCTTCCGGTCGGGTTCTTTTGTCCAAGCCAACGTCTGCTAAGATCTCCTCAAGTTCTGGTTTAGATATTTTCAAGCTACTGGAGATTGAATTCACAAGCATCTTCCTTCTTTGAGAAAATGCCGTCTTCACCAGCCAGAAGAAGAATTCCTCCTCTTCGGGTTTGACCAGTGGGATGGGACGAGTAGTCATCCTGACCACGGTGGAGGAGACCTTCGGTTGAGGCTTAAAACATTTTGGAGAGACCTGGAAAAGCTTCTCAAGTTTGGCGTAGACCTGAACGAATATCGAGAGAAGACCGTACGCTTTCTTTCCACTGGACGCGGACAATCTGTCCGCCACCTCCTTCTGAACCATAAACACCGCGGCTTCGATGACTTCCCGATCACCAACGATCTTGCGCATAACCGGTCCGGTGATTCTGTAAGGGAGGTTGCCCACCAACTTCAAGTTGCCCTCTTTGGCGGCGAGCCTCAGATCGAATCTGAGAAAATCTCCTCTAATGAGTTTCAGTTTTTTCCTGTCTCCGAGCCTTCTCTGCAGAGAGGAATAGAGCCCCCTGTCGAGCTCGACCGCCAAGAGCTTGCAGGGAAAATCCAGGATCTTCTCGGTCAAAATTCCCCGACCGGCACCGACCTCAACAACAATATCCCCTCTATTGATTTCCAAAGCCTCGACGATCTTAGAGGCGATGTTGCCATCAACTAAGAAATTCTGTCCTAAGAGCTTCTTGGGGAGCATTCTTACCATAGCCTCTCGTGGGCAGTTTCAGATTTTGAAGATTCCTCTGGCGTTCTTTGTGGTGATCTCATCCACATCTTTGAAGCTGAGAGGTGGCAAAATCTCCACCATCTTCTTTACAACGTAACGGACATAACTGGGCTCATTCCTCTTACCACGGTGAGGGACCGGCGTGATGTAAGGACAGTCCGTCTCGGAGAGGATTCTATCTCGGGGAACATGCTTGATGATCTCTTGAACTCTCGACTTTGGGAAGGTGAGGCTACCTCCAAAGGCCAAATAGAAGCCGAGGGCAAGACCCCTCTTGGCGTCGCTGAGACTTCCCGAAAAGCAGTGCAGGACCCCTTGAAGTCTCCCGTCCTGTTTCTGTTCCAGAATATCCAAGCCTTCTCTGTGAGCGTTTCTGATATGGACTATCAGAGGTAAATTTAGCTCTTTCGCCAAATCAATCTGAGCCTCGAAAGCTCTTATCTGGGCCTCCCTGGGGGAGTAATCTCTGTAGAAGTCCAGACCGCTCTCGCCGATGGCGACAACCTTCTTCTCGCCGGCTAATTTCCTCAACGATTCATGGGTATTATCATCGAATTTCCCGGCGTCATGGGGATGAATCCCGACGCTCGTGTAAATCTTTTCATGTTTTCTCGCAAGTTCGATTGATTTCGTGCAGGCGATCAAATCGACGCTGATGTTAATGAGGGCCTCCAATCCGGAGTCGAAGGCCCTTTTTATGACCTCTTCACGATCCTGGTCGTATTGCGGAAAATCCAGATGGGCGTGGGTATCGATCAAAACTGAAGTCCAGCCGCCAGCCCGCCCTGGTAAGCAGTCAGGACTCGCCCGCCCCGGCGAGCTCCGGTCCTGACTGAACTGCAGAGGCTTGTGTGATCAATTGCATTCTGGGAATTTGATCCCCTTTGAGGTTTAGCTGACCTTTGCACCCAGCGGCAAGTCCTTATCCAGAGTCAATAGGGCTAATTTGTCTCCCTCGGTGGCGGCAAGGAGCATCGCCGTCGATTCCACTCCCCGGATCTTCACCGGCTTCATGTTGGTCACCACCACGATATTTCTGCCGGGCAAATCCTCGGGCTGGTAATATTCAGCGATTGCAGCCACAATCTGGCGCTGTTCGGTCCCCAAATCGATCTGCATCTTGAAGAGCTTGGCGGTTCCTTCGACTTTTTCGGCGGAGAGCACCTTCGCCACCCGCATATCTAATTTCTGAAAATCCTCGAAAGAGACAATCTTGACGCCTTCCGATTTTGCTTCCATCTTCGAAGTCACCTCCACTTTTTTAATTTCAGCACGAGGGAAAAGGGCTTCGCCGGGAGCGATCCGAATTCCTGCTGGCAACTCTCCCCAGGGCTTTGTTCCCTCTAAACTGACCTTATCCTCTTTCAAACCCAACTGCCTGCGAATCTCTGAGCATCTCTCCGGCATCACCGGATAAAGGAGGCTGGAGGCCAGGCGCAACGCCTCCGCAGAATTGTATAAGACATTGTTGAGCCTGACTCTCTCTCCCTGTTTGTGTAAATCCCAGGGGCGGTTCAACTCGATATACTTATTTGTGGCTCTCACGAACTGCAAAATGTCTTCCAGGGCGGAGTTTAGCTTGAAGTTCTCGATCCCCTCCCTGACCCTGCTCGAGGTCTCCGATCCCAGCTTCTGAAGGGCTCTGTCCTCATCGCTCCCCTCTGCCGGTTCTGGAATCCTGCCGTCACAGTAACTTTCAACCATCTTCAGAAGGCGAGAGAGCAAATTCCCGAGGTCGTTGGCCAGATCGGAGTTGTAGCGGGAAATGAAGCTGGGCTCGCTGAAGGTGGCGTCTTGTCCCAAGGTCATCTCCCGGATGAGGAAGTAGCGGAAGGGCTCGACCCCGTATTTGTCGATTATGTCCCAGGGGCGAATGACGTTCCCCTTGGATTTGGACATCTTGGTTCCCCCCTCAAGCCACCAACCGTGCCCCAAAACTGTCTTGGGCGAGGGGAGTCCGGCCGCCTTCAACATTATCGGCCAGTAGACACAATGGGTGGTCAATATATCCTTGCCGATCAGGTGCAGGGCCTCCGGCCAATATCGCTCGAACCTCTCGGGCTTGGAGAGATAGCCGGGGGCGGTTATGTAATTCAATAGGGCGTCGAACCAGACGTAGGTGACATAATTGTCATCAAAGGGGAGCTCAATACCCCAGGATAGCCTTTTCTTGGGGCGGGAGATGCATAAGTCTCCCAGTCCCTTCCGGAGGAAGCCAAGGATTTCGTTTTTGCGAGTCTCCGGTTTTATGAAGTCCGGATGCGACTGGATGTGCTCAATGAGCCACTCACGATATTTCCCCATTTTGAAAAAGTAGTTCTCCTCCGTCAGCACATTCACCGCACCCCCGCAGTCGGGACACTTCCCCTCCAGCAAGTCCTTCTCGGTCCAGAACCTCTCGCAGGGAACGCAATACCAGCCGGAATAGGAGTCCGTATAGATTTCGCCCCTCTGGTAAAGGTCGGAGAGAACCTTCTGCACCACCTGAACATGTCTCTCTTCGGTGGTGCGGATAAAATCGTCATAGGAGATCTCTAACTTTCTCCAGAGCTCTTTGAACCTCTCCACCATCATATCGCAGAACTCTTGGGGCTTTTTCTCAGCGTGAGCGGCGGTCTCCTGAAGCTTCTGGCCGTGCTCGTCGGTGCCGGTCAGAAAGAAGACCTCCTCCCCCCAGAGGCGATGATAACGCGCGAAAACGTCAGCGAGAATGGTCGTGTACGCATGCCCGATGTGGGGCTGGTCGTTGACGTAGTAAAGCGGTGTGGTTACGTAAAAGACCCCTCTCATTTCACAAACCCTCTATCTTCTCAAATCGCTTTGGGTCGCTGTTTGAAGATCCCGAACCCCCTTTTCTTCTTCTTTTTGATCTCCGCCAAACCCACCTTCTGTTCGGTCCCATCCTCCAGGCTGACGATGATGTACTCCTTGAAAATGTTTATCTTCTCCACAACCCCGGCCCCTCTTTCAGTCTGGTAGGTGGTACCCAACTGGGGATAGTTCGGCAGTACCTGGGCGTAAACCTCCTTTTCGTAATTCAGACAGCACAGAAGCCTGCCGCAGTTGCCGGAGATCTTACTGGGATTCAAAGAGAGGTTCTGGTCCTTTGCCATCTGAGTCGAGATCGGATGGAACTCTCTTAAGAAGCTGACACAGCAAAGCGGCAGCCCACAAGAGCCGAAACCTCCCAAGCGTTTGGCTTCATCCCGGACCCCGATCTGGCGTAATTCTATGCGGGTCTTGTAAGTGTTAGCCAGATCCTTGACCAGCTCCCGAAAATCGACCCGCTTGTCCGCGGTGAAATAGAAAATGATCTTGTTGCAATCGAACTGATAGGCGACATCAGCCAACTTCATTTTCAGGCCATGCTTTTCAATCAGGGTCTGGCAGGTCTTGTGAGATTCCTGCTCCATTCGACGGTTGACCCTCATTCTGTCGATGTCATCCTTGTTCGCCGCTCGCAGGATGGGATGAACTTTGTCCCCCAGGGTCAATATCTCCTTGAAATCCGCCCGGCGTTTGACCCTCCCGATGTCCTCGCCCCTCTCCACCTGAACGATCACGAAATCGCCGACCTTGAACTCCAGGCTATTGGGATCGGAGAAATGTTCCCGCCGGTTCCCCTTAAACTCCACTACCCAGAAGCTCTCCTGAGAGCTCTTGGCCGGCGATTCTTCATATTCCGGCATTTCCATCGTTCACCTTCATCGAGCAGTAGACCGCTTCTACTCAATAACTCTGCCGCTGAAAAGGTCTTTCAACTTCAATATAAAATAAAGAAGAGAAAACTCCAAATCCAGGTTCAAGGTGAAATACCTCTCTTCCACCCGCGAGGTCAGGGTCATGGCCTCCTCCAAGGCTCCGGGCTTAGGAATGGAAAGGGCCATTCCCTTGAGTTGATCCTCAATATCGCAATTGATTAACCTGTTGTCTTCTCCTCCAGTCCTCAAGAAGTAGAGGTCGTGGAAAATCCACAGGAATGCGCCGAAGAGATTCTCCGCCGTCGAGCCGCCCAACACCAAGGCCTGCGGCGGCGGCGTATGTCTCTGCCCGGACAGTAAATCCGAGATGACTCCGAGAGCCTCATCCCTTATCTCCCACACTCTGTGTCGGCAGAACTTCTCTGCCAGACCCAGACTACAGTCGGCGGCTCGAATGACGAAACTTAGCCGCAGGGGGTCCAAATCGAGCCTGGAGGTGAGGACTGAAGCTATAATCTCCTCTTCCAGGGGCGCAAAATGGAGCACCTGACAGCGCGACTTTATGGTCGGCAGAATCATCCCGGAATTGCAGGTCGTCAAGATTATCAAAGTGTCGGGCGGCGGTTCCTCCACCGTTTTCAAGAAGACGTTGGCGGCCAAATGCGCCATCAACTCCAGCTCTAAGACGATCACCGCCTTGTGCCGCGACAGCTGGGGCTTGAGCTTCAGATAGGCTCTCAGATCCTTTATCACCTCGATGGGGAGGTTCGGTTTCTTCTCAAAATCGATGATCCGATAGGCATCCTCCCGCTTACTGCAGCGGAACTGCTCCACCTCCTTCAAGGTCTCTTCAGAGTAGCGAGCTCCGTTTTTGGCGAGGTGAGAGAAAGGGAAGACCGGGACCTTCTTCGACTCCGGCTTGAGGTTGGGAAACGGGAAAACCACCTGCAGATCGGGATGACTCCCCCGCTCGATTGCGGCGCAAGAGCGACAGGCTCCGCAGCCTGGGTTTGGATAGTCTTCACACAGATAGGTCCTTGCGACCTCCAGGGCGAAAGCGTATTTGCCCATCCCCTTTTTCCCCTCGAAAAGATAGGCGTGGGACAAGTGGTCGCTCTCAAAGGCGCAACCGAAGAGCTTCTTGAGGTGGTCCTGCCCGTAGATGTTGTCGAAGTAGCTCATCTCAACCATTCTTCCGGATTGAGGCTTTTGCGACCGTGGCGCAGCTCGAAGTGGAGACAGGGCCCCAGGAAGGTGCCGCTCTCCCCCACTTTGGCTATAACCTGTCCAGCCACCACCCACTGATCCACTCCCACTATCGCCTCCAGGAGGTGTCCGTAAAGTGAGGTCAGCCCCTCCGGGTGAGAGATGATCACGAAATTCCCATAACCTCGCATCCAGCTTTCATAGACCACCCTGCCCGCGGCGGTGGCCTTCACCGCTGCCCCTAAGGGAGCCTTTATGTCGACTCCGTGGTTGGTGGTCTGGGTCTTGAAGACCGGGTGGGTCACTATCCCGTACGGAATGAGGATTTCCCCCTTCACTGGCCACTGCAATCTCCCCTTCAACTTCACAAAATCCCCGGCGGGCCGAAGCCTCCCTGGCGCTCCAACCCTTTTCTGTTCAGCCAGGATTTTCTCCTCTAGTTCCGCGATCAGGGCCCCCATCTGTTCAACCGAAGCCTCCAACTGCTTAACCGCCTTCAAGGCCAGTTTTCTTCTCCTCCGGACTTGTTCAATCTGTCTGCTTTCACGTTTCTGCTCGACGGCCAAGAGCGCGCCCTCTCTTTCGCTCTCCTGCTCTAAGGCCTCCAGTTTCCCCCAATCCTCCTTCAATAATCGCTCCCTCTCCTCCTGCGTTTTCTTAAGGGTTTCAACCTCCCGGATTTTTCTCGAGTCGTAAGCGGCAAGTCGCTCCAACAGATAGAGCCTGCGTCCCAGCTGCAGAAAACTATCGGCATCCATAAGGAGCTGGTAACGATGCCAGCGGCCCTGTTTGTAAATATTCAGGAGGCGGCGCTTCAAGTCCTCTCTTTTGCTCTCTAAAGAGTCGGAACTGGTTTTCTGGGCCACAAGCAGGCTGTCGATCTCCCCGCTCAACTGTTTGGCCCTCTGTCGGATCCGACTCAGAAGCTGTTGAGAGAGGTTGATTCTCTCCTGGAGGTCCATGAGCTCCTCTAAGACACCCTTCTCGGTCGCCTCCAGCTTTTCGACACTCTCTCGCTTATCGGCAAGCTCCCCTCGGAGCTGGTCGAGCTTCTCTTCCACCTCCTCCTTCTCACTCTTCAGGTCCTGGGAGCAAGCAATTGGGGGAGGGGAGAAAACCATCAGCAAAATGAGAAGGAAAACGCACTTTCCAAGATTTGAGGGGGTTTTTCTCAATCGAAACTCAGAATTCTACCTTGTGGGTGACATACCTGCTCGAGGATAGAAGCGCCCCCAGAAACCCGATGAGCGCCCCCCAGAGAAGATAAGACCAGAGAAGAGGCGTCGGCAGAAAGTCCATGGTGATATACCTTCGGGCGATATGAGTGAAGAGAAGATGAAGCAATAAAAGAGAAAAACCGGAGGCGAGAAGCCCCGAGAAAAGGCCCAAAAAGAGGTACGGAGCCTGAAGATAGAATCGGGTAGCACCCAAAAGCCTCATCACCTCGATCACCGTAATCCTGGAGGCGACCAAAAGCCTCGAGGAGCTGAAAACCACCATAATCACCGCCAAAAACGTCATCACCCCGAAGATGATGCCGGCATAGAGAATCAGGTCTTTGACCTTATCCAGCCGCTCCAGAAGGGAGCGGCCGTATATGACCTCGTCAATCCCCGCAGTGGACGTTAAGTGATTGAAAATAGCCTCGAATCCCTCCCGATCACGAAACCTCTCTTCGACCTCCAGGGAATAACCCGCCGGGAGAGGGTTCTCTCCTAATCCCTCTATGGCGGCCTCACCCAACTGCTTCTTCAGAGAGAGCAATGCCTCCTCTTTAGTGTGGAAGGTCACGCTTTCGATTCCGGGGAGATTTCTTATCTTGCGGTCAACCTCTTCCATCTCCGATTGGCTGAGCTCCACCTCGAGGAAGACCTCGATCGTCATCTCCGAGCGGAGGTTCTCCTCCAGCGCCCAAACGTTTAAAAGGATCAAGAGGTACAGTCCGAAGACTAACTGTGAGAGAAAAAGACCCAGAAAAGAGGTCAGGGTGGTGGCAAACTCATTCCTGAGATACCAGATTGTCTCTCTGAAAAGGTGAGCGATCATAGTAGCTAGTAGATAGTAGGCAGTAATCAGGGGGAGAGGGGCCTGTTTCCTATCTCCTTAAATCAGTTTTCCATTTTCCAATCTCAAAAGCCTCCCCGGCCACGTCTCCAGAAGGTCATCCTTGTGGGAACTGACAATGACAGTAGTTCCCATCTGGCTGATGTGATGGAGAAGGTCAATGATCGCGGTGGCATTCCCGTGGTCGAGGCTACCGGTGGGCTCATCTGCCAGAAGCAGATAAGGGTTGTTCGCCAGCGCCCGGGCAATCGCCAGCTTCTGTTTTTCCCCGCCGGAGAGGCTGGAGGGGTTCTCGTGGCTTTTTGCGGATAACCCCACAACCCCTAACACCTCGGTGACTCTCTTGGTGGCCCGCCTCCCCTTAATCCCACAAATACCTAAAGCCAGATTGACGTTAGCGAAGACGTCACGGTCACACAGAAGCCGGAAATCCTGAAAGACTACTCCCAGACGACGCCGTAAGAGGGGCAACTGCCTGGGAGTTATCTCTTCAGTGGAGAAGTCCGCCACCCTTATCTCTCCCCGGGTCGGTCTCTCCTCCATATAGATCAACTTCAGAAGAGTGGTTTTGCCGGAGCCGGAGGGTCCCACCAGTTTGACGAACTCTCCCTTTCCCGCGGAGAAACTGACCCTCTCCAGAGCTACCCACTTTTCATCATAGATCTTTGTGATTTCAGAGACGGTGAGCAAGTTCGACCTACTTTGTCAGCGCCGTCGAATTCAACCTTCACCGGCACGGATACGGCGATGCCAGCACATTTACCCCTAATTAAATTTTAAGATTGCCCTTAGGTGAAGTCAAGTCAATAGAAAATGCGTTTCTCGGGCAGACAGCAAACGGACAATTGTCACCAAACCACGAATCCCTGCAAAACCACAGGGCGGTGAATTCGTCACCGCCATCCAGTGCCGTCAGGTGTTTCCACCTGACGGTCCACCGGCTGTCATGCGAGCGCCGACGGGAATCCAACAGAGGGTGTCAGGAGAAAACTCCTGACAGCACTGTGGGGTTTCCCAGGGCATAAGATCAATCCCTTAACATGTTAAAGCTCGCCCCGTAGGTCGGGGAATTTATCCCCGACACTATTTCGGGCGGATGAATTCCGCCCGCCACGGTTACGGTAGTTCCGGCAGAGCAGTGACTTTATCACCACCACTTCTGTGAACTACGAACCAACCGGGGCTAACCCAGTGCCCTTCGGCAATGAGATTGAAAACAAATGGGAAATATAGTAGATGGAGGATAAGGGTTGCAGCAAAGTCCATCCCTGCCCGCAAAAGAATTCACAGCAAATGAAACGGTTTATCCGCCTCTGGCGGGCTGTGAATGAGCATCTTAAAAGGGGCGGAGTATAGCTCCACCCCTGGAAGTATAATCAGTTGAATGTGCGAGAACTGGGGTAGCCCAGTGGCCTCTGCCACCGGGCGCTGTTCTTCATCGAACCAGCAGCAAATCTAGTATCCCAGGACCTTCAGCCAATCCTTATAGGTGGCTGCCGACTTCTGCAGGGATCCCAGATCCTCTTTGTTGAGCTTCAACTCGATGATTTTCTCAACGCCGCCCGCACCGAGGATGATCGGAACCCCGATGTAGATGTCCTTGATTCCATATTCCCCGGCACAATACGCGGAGCAGGGGAAGAGTCTCTTGCGGTCCGAAAGGACGGCGTCCACCATCTCTGTGACTGCCGCCGCCGGGGCATAATAGGCCGAACCGGTCTTGAGGAGCTTGACGATCTCCCCGCCACCGTCTCTGGTGCGATCGGAGATAGCTTTAATCCTATCGTCGGGGATAAGCTCCGGTATAGGGATACCTGCCACGGTGGTGTAACTGGGGAGAGGCACCATGGTGTCTCCATGTCCGCCCAAGACCATCGCCTGAATGTCGGTCATGGAAACCCCCAGCTCCATGGACACAAAGGCCCGGAAGCGGGTGCTGTCCAAGATTCCGGCCTGCCCGAAGACCTTGTTGTGGGGAAACCCGGTGATCTTCTGGGCGTGGTAGGTCATAAGGTCCAGAGGGTTGGTGACAATAAGGTAGAAGGCGTCCGGGCAGTGCTCCTTTACCTTCTTGGCGCAGTCCTCCACAACCTTGGCGTTGCTGGTGATCAAATCCTCTCTGGTCATGCCGGGCTTACGGGGCAAGCCTGCGGTCTGCACCACCAGATCAGCCCCCTTCATGTCGGCAAAGTCGTTGGAGCCAATTACATTGACATCGTAATTCCTGACCGGACCGGTCTGGAGAAGGTCTAGGCCCTTCCCTTTGGGCATATCCTCGATGATGTCAACCAGGACTATATCGGCGATATTTTTCTCCGCTAGATACATAGCAGTGCATTCGCCAACATGTCCGGCTCCGATGATTGCGACTTTCTTCCTCATAAAAACCTCCTGACTTGTTTATTTCACTTTGTTACAAAATTCACAAAGAAGCTCAAAAAAAATTGCGGCGCCGTTGTGACTGTTTCAGGCTTGTTTGATAATAAATTCCCCGACTTTTATCAAGTGAAAAATGCTGCTGAGGGAAGTTTTTTTGCGACTCGATGCTTCCACAGTGCGGCAGATTACTCACCACTCACTAATGACCACTCACTCATTACAGCACCGGAACCTGGTGACCGGCGTCCATCAAAACTAGGAGGTTGCAATCTCTCCCCATTATGGAGAGGGCGTCGTCAAGTCCCTTTTGCAAACTCTCTTTAGGTTCGATGTATACTCTGCGTAATATCTCCGACGGCAGGCTGGTAACTCCCCAGATTTGCGCCCAGCTTCTCAGCTGAGCAGTACGATAAAGCTTGTGAAACCCCAAATTCCACTCTTCAGAGGAAGTGAGCACCTCCTCCCAGGAGGGGAATTTCTCTGAGAGCTTCAGCCATTCATCGTTCCCAATCCCCTGATGGCAGGGCGATACTAAGATCACAATCCCGCCCTCTTTTAGAGCCATCTTGGCGTGTTCCATCGATTTTTGAATCTGGTAGAGGTTTTTGTCCAGCGGAGGGCCGACCACAGCAACGACGATGTCGAACCTCCCTTCAACCTCTCTGGCGAAGACCTGTCTAGCCTTCTGGACTGCGGAGTGAAAAGCCTCCCGGATGTCCCCACAAAAACAGCCCTGCACATTTTCTGAGTTTGCGGAGACAACTTGAATTGAGAAGATTCTCTTGTCCCCAAGGAAATTCAAGGCCTCCTCCATGTCCTGGTGAACTGGATTCCCCCCTAAAGATAGCGGTTGCGCTCGTTCGCTCAACGCCAGGGCATGGTTGTTCTGGGTTGCCCTTCGCGAGGAAACCCCCGGTAGAAACATCTTTCGTCCTCCGGTGAAGCCGGAAAAATAGTGGGGCTCCACGGAGCTGATGGTCAATATGTGAGAGGCTTCACAGACCAGCCTGTGGAGGTTGACCTCGCTCCCAAGGGAGGTTTTCCCAAAGCTGACCAACTGCTTGTCGTCATCGCAGTCGTGAGAGAGAATTCTCCCCCGGTAGCGCTCGAAATATTCACCGAAGATGGCCTTCAAATCCTCGGGTGATGGTTTGGGATGCAACCCTGTTGCCACCAGAAATCCTAATTGCGTAATGTTTCGTAGATAGGGGTCAAGCCCCCTCAAGATTTGCGCCGTTGGGGTGCGACGGAAAAGGTCGTTAACCAGGACTAAGAGGTGCTCGCAATCCTTGAGGAAATAATCGAGTGATTCCGCTCCGAGAGGGTGCCCCAAACCTTCTTTGAGAGCCTCCTGTAAAGGTAAACCCCCTTGCTCGGCAGGGGAGAGGATTGTCACCGCCGTCTCTGGCGGGAGGGAAACCGATAAGGTCCTCTTCCCGAAGGGGACTTCGAATTCCATTGTCAACCTGGTTTACCCGCCTCAGGCGGGTTTATCCGCCTCGGGCGGGATTTTCGGAGAAAAAATCGGGAAAGAAAAACTCTATCTCCCTCCTTGCGTTCTCGTTGGAGTCGGCGGCGTGGACTGAGTTGCGGGTGTGATCAACCCCGAGGTCTCTGCGGATGGTTCCCGGTCTGGCGTCGGAGGGTTTGGTGGCGCCGACTAAGTTCCTGAGAGCGGTCACGGCGTTGTATCTCTCCAGGGCCATCGGGACGATCGGTCCGGAGGTCATATATCCCACGAGGTCGTCGTAGAAATGTTTGCCGATATGGACCGCATAGAATTCCTGGGCTCTCTCCTTCGACAGAGTTAGTCTCTTTATGTCCTTGACGATGAACTGGTCGGCCTCCACCCGGCGGATGATCTCGCCGATGAGGTTGCGCTCCACGGCATCCGGCTTTATGATTAACAAGGTGTATCTCATGATCCTCGACGTTACTTCCGCCGCTTTCTCCCTCCCTTGAGTTTTTCAGCGACCAGATCCGCAACCTGCGCAGGCAGCTCCGCCACCGGTATGCCCACCCTGTTGAAAGCCCGTATCTTCTCTTCGGCGGTTCCCGAGCCTCCCGAGATGATAGCCCCGGCATGACCCATCCTCTTTCCGGGAGGAGCGGTTCTACCGGCGACGAAAGCCACCACCGGCTTGGAGACGTGCTTCTTGATGTATACAGCTGCTTCCTCCTCATCGGTGCCACCGATTTCTCCTATTAGAACGATCGCCTCCGTCTGGGGGTCGGCCTCGAAAAGCTCCAGGCAGTCTATGAAATTGGTTCCGATGATGGGGTCGCCGCCGATTCCGAGGCAAGTGGACTGCCCCAAACCTTTGAGGGTAAGATGCCAGACCACCTCGTAAGTTAGAGTGCCACTCCGGGAAACCACCCCAACGTTGCCCTTCTTGTGGATTTGACCCGGCATGATGCCAACCTTCGACAGCCCGGGAGAGATCACCCCGGGACAGTTGGGCCCCACCATCCGAACCCCCTTGATCTTGAGATAATTATAAATCGTGAGCACGTCGGTGGTGGGAAGACCCTCGGTGACACACACGATGAGTTTGACGCCGGCATCGATGGCTTCGTAGATGGCGTCGGTGGCAAAGACCGGAGGGACGTAAATTACCGAGGTGTTAGCCTTAGTCTCTTTCACCGCTTGCTCGACGGTGTCGAACACCGGTATGCCGTCGACCGACTGTCCGCCCTTTCCGGGGGTGACTCCGCTCACGACTTTGGTGCCGTATTTCTTCATCTGCAGGGCGTGAAAGGAGCCATCACGCCCGGTTATCCCCTGAACCACAACTTTGGTTTTTCTATCGACTAAGATCGCCATGTTGAACCTTTCAATCGTTTCTATTCGTTGCTAGGGAATTCTGACGGAAACCTAAAGGTTCCCTCTACCTCTACCGGTCTGCGCTAAGCCGCCTCCGCCAACTCGATTGCCCTTTTGACTACCTCCTCCATGTTGGTAGTGGCAGTCAGATCAATCTCCTCTAAAATCTTGCGGGCAATCTCTTCGTTGGTGCCGGTGAGGCGGACGACAATCGGAACCTTCGGCTTCAGGCTTTTCACCGCCTGAACAATGCCGTTGGCGACATCGTCACAGCGGGTGATGCCACCGAAGATGTTTATCAAAATCGCTTTAACCTTCTTATCTCGAAGGACAATCTTCATTGCATTCAAAACCTTCTCCGGGCTGGAACTCCCGCCTATGTCGAGGAAATTCGCAGGCTCCGCCCCGAAATGCTTCACCAGATCCATGGTCGCCATCGCCAGACCGGCGCCGTTGACAATGCAGCCGATATTCCCATCCAGCTTGACAAAGGAGAGATCGGCGTCCTTGGCTTTGGTCTCGGAAGGGTCCTCTGCCGAGAGATCGCGCATCTTTTCAATATACGGGTTTCTGAAAAGCCCGCTATCGTCAATGTTTATCTTAGCGTCTATAGCCCAAACCTCCCCGTCGCCGGTAACCACTAAAGGGTTGATCTCGGCCAGAGAGGCCTCCGCCTCCCAGAAGGCCTTATAGAGCGCCAGAATAATCTTCATCGCGCCCCTCACAATCTTGGGGTCTTTGTAGACGAAATAGGCCAACTTTTTCGCCTGGAAGGGCTGCAGTCCCAGGAAGGGGTCAACGTGGAGTTTCATAATCTTCTCCGGGGTCTTGGCCGCAACCTCCTCGATGTCGATCCCACCGGCGGGAGAGACCATCATCACCGGCATCTTCTTGGCTCGATCGACGGTGACCCCGATGTAGGCCTCCGACTTTATATCGCACGCCTCCGTCACCAGCACTTTCTTGACCTTGAGGCCCTTGATGTCCATCCCCAAGATCTGGTTGGCAACCTTGTAAACCTCTTCGGGATCCTTGGCATATTTGATTCCGCCAGCTTTGCCCCGTCCACCAACGTGCACCTGGGCTTTGACCATTACAGGCGTGCCGATCTCCTCCGCAATCTTTCGGGCCTGCTCCGGTTTGGTTGCCACCTTGCCGGGAGGGACTGGCATGCCGTATTTTCTGAAAATCTCTTTGGCTTGATATTCGTGAATCTTCATCTAAACTCCTCTGGTGTTAAGTCATCATCTGATTAATTATTGGCTGCAGATTCTTCGAACTGCTTCCTCGCTTTCGATCGCTATCTCTTCTTCCCAATTAAACAGAAAGATCTCATCTCTATACTGTGAAACCTCCCCGCGTAGATCGGGGAATTCATCCCCGACATCATTCCGGGCGGATAAAACCGCCCGCTACGGCGGTCACGGCTTTCGTTCACTGTCATTTTTCTTCTTCTCTCTATTATAAAAAGAAAAGGTCTCCTCAATCAACTTGTCTCGCTGGTTGAACTCCGGCTCGTCGAGCACCTTCTCTAACAGGTGATTCAGGATTTTGCCCACCATCGGGGAGGGAGAAATCTTGCACAGCTCCATCACATCGTGACCGTCGATCTCTAAGTCGCTGACGGAGAGCGGTGGTTTTCTCTCTAACTCCTCCTGGATTCTCTTCTTGAAGCGATCAACGTCCTTTCCGGTTTTCCCCCGTCCCTGTGCCTTGACGTCGGCGCGCCTCAGCTCCAAAAGATCAAAGATGAGGTCTTCGCCAACGTTTCTGATCAAGCGCCTCAGCCCCTTGTCGGTCACTCTGTCGGTGTACATATGCCTTCGCACCAGGAGGACAACCTCTGAGATCAGCTGATAAGGGTAACGCAGCCGCTTCATCACCTTCTTTGCCACGCCCGCTCCTTTTCTCTCGTGGCCGTAAAAGGTAGCTCCCTCCGGGACCAGCTCCCGACATTGCGGCTTGCAAATGTCGTGAAAAAGCGCTGCCAACCGGATGCGGACACTCTTGGGGGTATGATCTATCGTGAAAAGCGTATGCTCAAAAACGTCGAATTTGTGATAGCCGCCGGGTTGATTCACTCCGACACAGACTGCAAGCTCCGGCAGAATCTGCTCTAAGATTCCGGTTTCTCTCATCAGGCGGAAACCCAGGCTGGGCCGATCGGCTTGCAGCAAAAGCTTGCTCAACTCCTCCTGAATCCTCTCCGGGGAGACGGAGTTAATTAAGTGCGAGTTTTCCTTCATCGCCCTGAATGTAAGCGGCTCGATTTCAAATTCGAAGCGGGCGGAGAACTGTATTCCCCGCAGCATCCGCAGAGGATCCTCTTCGAAAGCCTTCGGAGAGGTCATCCGTAGGATTTTTCTTTCCAGATCCTCTTTGCCGCCGAGGGGGTCGATGATTTCTCCGGTGGCCAGATCCTTCGCCATGGCGTTGATGGTGAAATCCCGGCGCTTCAAGTCATCTTCAACGGGCAAACTGTAGTCGAAATCGACCTGGAAATCCCGATGGGCCACACCGGTGGAGAATTCCTTCCGGGGCAGGGCGACATCATAAGTTGTCTTTTGCCTGTGAGGTGTGAATTTTATGATTCCAAAGGATTTTCCGACTAAATCGACGCGACCGAATTTGCGCAGAATCTTGGAGAGCTCCTCGTAAGGAATGCCAGTCACCAAAAAATCTCGATCCTTCTGGGTGACCGGTCGCTCAAGGAGACTGTCCCTGACCACGCCGCCGACCTCATATATCTGACCCCTTTCGAGGATCAGCTCGACAAGTTGAGCGTCAAGCCCGCCCCTCCGGGAAGTGCTCTTCACGGTTGGCTTTCTCTTTTTTCCAAATATAGCCACGGACCATGTCATATTCTTGATAGCGGGTGAACTCTCTGAGCTCAACTGGGAACTATCGTCGTTCCGGCATCACCGGTCACGGCCTCGTAACCCTCCTCAATTGAGCTGATGACTACCTCTTTGCCTCCCTTTTCTAAGAAACTGATGGCGGCTTCGATTTTGGGGCCCATGCTCCCCGGAGGGAAGTGTCCTTGAGCGAGATATCCCTTCGCCTCCGCGACGGTGAGACGGTCAAGGGCTTTCTGATCTTCCTTCCCGTAGTTTAGGGCCACCTTGTTGACATCGGTGAGATTCAGAAGCAAGCCGGCTCCGATGTCGGAAGCCATCACCGCTGCCCCCAAATCTTTGTCGATGACCGCATCCACACCTTCGTAGCTACCATCCTTTTGGGTGTAAACCGGGATCCCGCCTCCACCGGCAGTGATGACGATGGTTCCCTCCAAGACCAGTTGCTTGATGGTTTCGCCTGCGACCAACCTCAGAGGGTGGGGTGAGGGAACCACTCGCCTCCAGCCCCGGTCTGAATCCTCCTTGACAATCCAGCCAGACTCGTCTTCCATCCGCCGTGCCTGCTCTCTGGTGTAGAATTGACCGATAAACTTGGTCGGCTTGGACAATGCCGGGTCGTTTCTGTCAACGATCATCTGGCTGACGATGGTGACCACCGGGCGCTTTATCCCCTCCCGATGGAGACGGTTCTGAAGGGACTGAGTAATCATGTACCCCATCCCTCCCTGTAGGTCGGCGACACAGATTCCCAGGGGGAGAATCGGCGCTTTGCCCCGAGCAAGCTCCACCCTCAAAAGGGCATTCCCCACCTGGGGACCATTGCCGTGGGTGATAGCCAACTTGTAGCCGTCTCTGATCAGCTTGACAATTGGCTCTAAGCTCCTCCGAGTGTTGGCAAACTGCCGCGCAATGGTGTCCTCCTGCCCCTTTCTGGTGATGGCGTTACCCCCCAAAGCAACTACCGCAACCTTGTCACTTCTCACAGCTCTTTAGAACCTCTGTCTGAACTTCTCCGATGCTGCTGAACTGGATTGCTCAAATCCCCAGAAGAAAGACCGGCAAAGAGATGCTACCTGCGCTTCCTCTTCTGAGTTGCGAATCTATTCTTCAAAATCTCCTCTAAATCCGGCCTGCCGATCTCCTGGAGCTCATACCTGACTCTGGTGGAGGGTTTATTCATTTTCAGAAGCCGGCCTAAATCAATTGGGGTGGCGATGACTACCGAATCGCATCGCGCCTTGTTGATGGTCTTCTCCAGATCCGCAACCTGTTTTTTACCGTAACCCATGGCCGGCAATAGCGGTCCGATATCGGGATAATCGTTGAAGGTCTCCTTGATGCTCCCGACGATGTAAGGTCTGGGATCAACGATCTCCCGGGCGGAGTACTTCTGGGCCGCAAGCATCCCGGCACCGTAAGTCATCTCCCCATGGGTCAGGGTGGGGCCGTCCTCCACTACTAATACCGACTTTCCAGTAATCAGCTTGGGATTGTCGACGAAAATCGGGGAGGCGGCGTCCACCACTAAAGCCTCAGGATTGATCCTGTTTACGCTGAAGCGCACCTCCTCGACATCCTCCGGGTCCGCGGTCGTGATTTTGTTAATCACCACCACATCCGCCATAAGAAGGTTGGTCTCGCCAGCATAATAGCTGTATTCGTGACCGGGACGATGGGGGTCCACCAGGGTGATCTGTAAGTCCGGCCTGTAAAACGAGGTGTCGTTATTCCCGCCGTCCCAGACGATAATCTCCGCTTCCTTCTCGGCCTCCTTCAAGATTTCAGCATAATCGACCCCGGCGTAAACTACCTGACCTCGACGGATATGGGGTTCGTATTCCTCTCTCTCCTCGATGGTGCATTTGTGTTTGTCCAAATCCGAGAGTTTGGCGAATCGCTGGCAGATCTGCTTGCTCAAATCTCCATAGGGCATGGGGTGACGAACCACCACCGTCTTTCTGCCCATCTCTTTTAAGATCTCGCAGACCCTGCGGGTGGTCTGGGATTTACCACAGCCGGTTCGGACCGCCGTTATCGCTACCACCGGCCTTTTTGATTTCAGCATGGTGTGTCGCTGACCCAGCAGCACGAAATCGGCACCGGCGGTGTTGACCATGGCGGCCTTGCTCATCACATACTCGTAAGGGACATCGCTGTAACTGAAAACTACCTCGTCCACTCTCTCCTTTTGGATCAACTTGACGAGATCGCCTTCGGGGTGGATGGGAATCCCCCTGGGGTAAAGCTTCCCGGCCAGTCCGGAGGGGTATTTTCTGCCAGCGATATCAGGAATCTGGGTGGCGGTGAATGCCACCACTTTATAATCGCGATTGTCTCGGTAGACGGTGTTGAAATTGTGGAAATCCCTGCCAGCAGCGCCCATAATGACTACTTTTCTCGGTGACATAAACTCCTCTACTCAAAACATTGATAATTTTCCACCTGGTGCTGCCTCTCCTCGGAGCTCGGATGAGCCCCCCATAGATCCAACAGCCGCCTCCGTCAGATGTAGATGCCTGACAGCACACTGAGCTAGATATTATAACAAATGGGACAAAAAAGCAAATCTTCACCCGCTTGTCGTTGTTCACCTTAGGGTTTCAATCGGGGAGGACAACTTGCCTCAGTCAGAAAAAATCCTAAAGGCAGCAGGTTTTTTGTTCCATTTTTTGAACAGTATCGTTATAATAATGTGGAAGTGAACTGAACCCACTTTGCAAGATTGTGCGCAAATTGCTGGGGAAAGATCTGCCGGACTCCTGTATCTTTCAACCCTTCAAAGAGTTGTTTGCAGAAGAAGGCCGGGTATGTTTTTTGCGAAATAAATAGATCGAGGAGGGAAAAATGAAAAGACTCAGGATTTTCGCTCTCGTTTCTCTGTTTCTCTTGCTCTGTTCTCCACATGTAGAAGCCTCAGGAATCTTGATTTGGGACTACGGCTCCAATCCCGATGTTTTTGAATATCAAAACCTCCTGGAGAAGATCGGGTATTCTACCGTCATCACCCAGGATCTGGTTGCCTATGTGGAAGAATACGGCTTGGAGGATATAGAGGCCATCTTTGCCATTCTGGTCTACGGGAACTGGGAGCTCCCAGAGGAGGAGGCCTCCATCTTAATGGACTTTCTCGACAGCGGAGGTGGAGTCTACATCGACGGCACAATTTGCTGGCCCTTGAAGCTCTTATTTGAATATTTGCACGTCGGCTGTACCACCTGTGAGCCCTGGCGGTTTAAGACCTTCAGAGGTGTTGTCGGCACCTTTATGGAGGGGCTTCGTTACGGCTTCCCGGACTCGGTCTGGAGCTCCACCATAGAGCCTGATTACATCGGTGCCGAGGTGATATTTGAAGACGACGTCCTGTGCGGCTGTGTAACTTCTGCAACTACCAATCCCGACATCAAAGCGGTGGTCTCCACCCAGCCGGTCATGCGGGTGGTGAATGACGACCCTCCGAACACTAAAGAGGAAATGCTCCGACGGATTGCGGAATGGTTGGGGGTCTTTCTTGGGGCAGAAGAGGAAGAGCCCGAGAGCAATCTCCCTGAAGTCACAAGCCTCAAGAACAACTTCCCCAATCCTTTCAACAGTTCCACCTCGATACAATTCCAGGTTCGTGCCGACCAACCCCTACCGATCAGCTTGAGGATCTACAATCTCGCCGGACAGCTGGTAAGGACTGTAACCGCCCAACGGTTTTCCTCCGGGGATTACACTCTCTCCTGGGATGGCAAGGACCAAGCCGGCGGAGCTCTCAGCAGTGGGATTTACTTCTGTAAACTAACCTGCCTCGATCTTCAATCCGTTCTGAGAATGACGCTGTTGAGATAGCTGAGCGTCCGCCACAGTGCCGACCTCATTTTGTGGTGAGATAGACTACTCACCACTTGCCAACGATTACTGGTCGGTCAGTGCCCACCTTTCTAATCCACTCAAGCAATCGCACTCATTGACAGTTGACAAAGGGAGGCGAAATGGTATAATTAAGAGTCCCCCGGAAGCAATCCAGGGCTTTATGTAGAAGGCAGCTCGGACTCAGACCTCAGCCCACTTCCGCGACTCACCAAGCATGATGCGCTTACTTGTTTACACAATATTCTTTCTGTCAGGCATTGCCGGCCTGACTTACGAGATCGTCTGGGTGAGGCAGTTCGTTTTGGTCTTCGGCAACACCACCCAATCGATTACTACAGTGCTTTCGGCCTTCATGGCGGGGCTGGCATTGGGAAGCATCGTGGCCGGGCGCGCCGTTGATCGCCGACCGGAGAAGGCATTTCTGCTCTACGGGCTTTTGGAGATCGGGATCGGTCTCTGGGGAATAGCCATACTTCTCCTCTTTCCTCTCGCTCGGATGTTCTACCCTCTGGTGGTGACTGGCCTATCGCCGGGCCTGACCATTATGACCACGGTCAAATTCCTCACCGTATTTCTCATCATCCTGCCCTCCACAACCATGATGGGCGCCACCCTTCCGGTTTTAGTCCGCTTTCTGGTGAGGCCCGGGGAACGTTTCTCGGTCCCCACCGGCCGTCTGTACGCGGTCAATACCCTGGGGGCGACTCTGGGTTGCCTCCTGGCTGGCTTCATATTGATCGAGCTTGCGGGACTGAGAGACTCCCAGCTTCTGATTGTAGCTCTGAACTTATCCTTAGGGGTGGCGGTGCTTTTCTTGAATAGAATGCTCACCGGCTCGTTGCCAGAAAAAGCTGAGAGAGTAAAGACTGCAACCCTAGAGAAACGTCCATTCTTCAAGGCCGAGGCCTTCAAAGAACCGATAATCTACCTCTTTGCCCTCTCCGGGCTGGCGGCCTTGGCTTATGAGATCATCTGGACCAGGATTCTGGTTTTAGCTCTGGTCGTTGATGCCTACGCTTTTTCGCTGATGCTATCGATATTCTTAGGGGGAATAGCGATAGGGAGCTACCTCGGATCCGCTCTCCTGAAAAGATATAAGGGCGGTTATCTGCTTTTCGGAATCGTTCAAGCTCTCATCGGCACGAGCGCCATCATCTCCTTTATGCTGATGGATAGAATTCCGGCACTGCAAAGGGCGATATCCCTCGGCGACTCCCTTTACTGGCAGAAATCTATGCTCATAATGTTCGCCAAATCCAACCTCCTGATGCTCCTGCCGGTTCTCGTAAACGGGATGGCATTCCCCCTGGCGGTTCAGATATTCGTTCGGAAAATCAAGACCCTGGGGAGCCGAGTTGGAGAGTTGTATTTCGCAAACACCCTGGGGGCAATTGGAGGCTCTCTACTGGCTGGCTTCCTCTTGATACCTCTGGTGGGAATTCAGAAGGCTCTGCTGATCATTGCCAGCCTATCGGTCCTCATCGGGATAGTGGCAATCCTCAAGGGTGGACCCAGGTTTCCAATTCTGAGATATGCAACCTCCGGCGGCTTCATCGTGGTGTTGGTGGTCTTGATTTCTCTTCTTGGTGAGGTTTCCGCTTACGGATTTCGGCAAATCCCGACCTACCGGAACGCAAGGCTCTTGTGGTATAAGGAATGCTTCGACCACACCATCATGGTGACCGAGGATTTGGGACACGACAAGACCCGGCGGCTTCTGATCAACCGCAACCAGGCCACCTCCACCGACCTCATCGGCCAGCGCAAGAATCAGATCCTGGGGCATCTGCCGATCTGGTTTAATCCCGAAGCCAGAAAAGCTCTGGTGATCTGTTTCGGAAGCGGCGGCACCGCCGGCACCATCGGTGCATACAGTGACATAAGCTCCATCGATTGTGTGGAGATCTGCCCGACGGTGATCGAATGCAACCACTTCTTCCGGGATTTCAACCGCGACATCGTGGCCGATCCCCGAATCAGAATCATCATCGACGATGGTCGTAACCATCTGCAGACCACCAAGGAGAAGTATGACATAATCACACTAGAGCCGATGCATCCGGGCCTCTCCGGAGTCGTGTCTCTCTATACCGTTGAATTCTACCGAGGGTGCCAACGGAGGCTCAACCGCAGTGGGGTGGTTTGTCAGTGGGTGCCTCTTTACAGCATGTCCGTAAAAGATGCCAAAAGTATAATCCGCTCCTTCTGCCTTGCCTTCCCCCACTCCAGCTTCTGGATAGTAGGACAGGAGGGGGTTCTGTTGGGAAGCTCAGAACCCCAGAAAATGGATTTTGCCAAGCTCAAGCAGCTGTTTGACATTCCGGCGGTGAAAAGCCACCTGGCTCGGGTTTTGATCGACAATCCCGTGACGGTGCTATCCTATTTCGTCATGGGGGAAGAGGCTCTGCTCGCATATACCTCCGGGGCACCGGTGGTCACGGATGACTTCCCGGTGATCGAATACTCCATCCCCCGCAGCAAGAACCGCTTTCTCTACGAGGAGATAGCCAAACTGCAGCAGGATCAAGAGACCATCGCCACCTATCTCACCGGAGTTTCCGCCAAGGAAAAAGAAGAGCTTGAAATGAGAATTAAGAACGCCGGATTGGGGCGCACTTCCATGCTGAGAGGTTTCGAGGCTTACAGGAAAGGAGATTACCGCCAGGCCTTCGAGCACTTCAGCCGCTGCCTGGAACTGGACTACGATCAGGCTTACATCAAATACTTCATGAAAAGAATCTGTTATCGCTTCGCCGATGCTTATGCCGCCAGGGGAAAGTTCGAAGAGGCCCGGGCGTTTTGCCTTCAGGCGATGGTTCTTGACCCCGATGACCCCGAGACTCATCTGGCGCTTGGGGTAGCGAACAGAAGCTGTGGTGACCTTGAGGAGGCGCTCAAGCAATTCTCCCTGGCCTTAAAGATGAAACCGGATTACCGGAAGGCCCGAGACTGGCTTATGCGCACCACTTCTGAGCTGGTGCAACCAAAGCCTCCCTCTGAAAGACAAAAAAGCCAGCGCTGAAGAAACCGCGTGTGCGAAATCTAGTTTCTGCCGCGACCTATCTCTGCTCCAATCGGCGGCCGCGCCCCCCCTCTATATAGAAACTGCTCGAGCTCTCTCTGGGGACAGACTCGACCTGCCCTCGCCTGCTGGTGGCTATGAAAACCTGTCCTCCGCTCAGCATCGAACTTAAGACTGCCCTCGTTCTGGTCTCATCCAATTCAGAGAAAACCTCATCCAAGATTAGAATCGGTGCTTCTCCCTTTATCTGGGCGATGTATTCCCCGGCGACGAGCTTTAACGCCAGGAGAGCTGAACGCATCTGCCCCTGAGAGCCAAATTGCCTAATGTCATGCCTCTCAATTTTCATTTCAAGATCGTCCCGATGGGGACCGACGGTGGTGCTCCCTAAGATCAGTTCCTTCTTGAGATTTTTTGCAAGCCTCTCGAGGATCTGCTCCCGCAAAGGTTCACGGGTGTTAAGCCTGCCGGAAATCTGATAGGAGATCTCCATCTTCTCTTCGGTGTCGGTAATCTGCTGGTAGAAGTCGGGGAGTTTAGCTCTCAGGAAATTTGTGAAGTTGTCTCTGGTGGAAATTATCTCCCCCCCGAATTCCGCCAACTGGTCTGACCAGCCGGACAACTGCTCGGTTAACTTCCTGGAGGTCTCCTCTCCACGGTGTTCCTTCAAAAAACGGTTTCTCTGGGATAGAACCCGCTGGTATCTGCTGAGGTTGGCGAGGTATCTTTTGGAAGTCTGAGAGAGAATAATATCCAGGAAAGTTCTTCTCTCTTCTGGAGGTCCTGAGATGATGGTAATCTCTTCGGGGGCGATTGAAACCACCGAAAAAATCCCCACCAGGTCGGATAACCTCCGGCGGGGAACTGAATTTATCTTCAGACTTCTTTTGTTATTTACATCGAACCCGTATTCAATGGTAACTTTTTTTTTTGAAAGTAACCACTCCCCACCAGGCGAGCATAGTTGCTCCCAAAGCTTATCTGCGTCTGTATTTTTGCACCTCTTTGGGATTTCCCCAGGCAGAGACAATGGATCGCCTCTAAAATATTAGTCTTGCCCCCAGCGTTTGGGCCCAGGAGAATATTAACCTTCGGCGAGAAATCCAGTCGCTCGCTTTTGATGTTGCGGAAGTTCTCTATTTCGATCGACTCTATGTACATTGAAGTACTTATCTCTTTAAGACGGCTGGGCGAAGCCACACATCATGGAGAACAACAACAGAAACAGCAGCGCTTGAATAATCCAGCCGATCATACAGACGCCGACCGCCCGCAGGGTGCTGGTATAATCAAGAGCCTGTCTCACCGCAATCACCATCGCCACCAGCATCCAGACTGAGGCTATGAAAAAGACGACACCGGTCAGCCCCGGAATGATACCGAACACCCGAATCAGCCCCGGGGAACTCGCAAAGCCGACGCTCCGCAAAAGCTGTCCGACATTCGCACGGGTCTGCGGCTCCGGAAGAAGTCTCGTGCCTATGAGGTAAGTCAGATACGCCCAGACAAACCAACTCATGAGCGCCATAATCGTTCCAGTAAAGATGCCGCCGGCGCCTCCCTGCGCAATGCTTCCTATCCCGGCGGCAACGCTGGAAAGAACGACAACCCCCATGGCTTGACGCATCGCAGTGGTGTCGGCCTCCACCTCTTCATACAGATGCACATCAAGCTTGGCGGCGCGGATTATACGATCTTTGAAATTAGCCATTGGGTAATCCTGTCCAGTCTAATACTGTACTTCCTTTTGCTCACTTTCTTACTCTTTCCTTTTCTGCTTTAAAAGCCTCCAACCGGATAGAAAGGTGATACAGTTCATTTATGAATCTGTACTCACCCAGAATTTCGGTTTCACAAATAACACCCAATTTTTTCATTCTGGTCAGGAAATTATCAAAGCCCTTCCGCTCTTTCTCTGGAATCTTTGCCCGAACCTCCTTGCGCTGGAAAGTTGCTCCAAGTGGCACTTTCCCAATTTTCCTTAAGATTGAGCGATAAGTGTCACTTCTCAAGGCCCGGTATACCTGGCGGTCCAAGTACTTCATCCCCACTATCTCTGCTGCTTGAAGCAAGCCCTCTTTGGCATCGTGTTTATCAATATTACCATCCCCATCCTTCCAGAATATAGCATCTCCAACCTCATGCATAAGCATAGGAAACCCCCCAGACAATCGCACCATTAAGGACAAAGCCTCCGGCTCGATAGACATACCTTGCTTGTCAAAAGTGTTCGTGAAGAACTCTTGTGATTCAGCCTCACTCATGGGACGTAATTCTATGATGTCGAAAATCCTGGCCACTGAGGGTTGGTGCTTAATCAGGTCATCCCTTCTTTCTGGAATTCCAACAAGAATAAGAAGGAGAGGCAGAGAATCACGCGCCGTCGCTAACTCATCAACAAAACTCTTCAGAAACTCTGAAAACTCTGGTATGGTGGTAATGCCATTTAAATCATCTAATATCAAAACTAACCCTTTTTTCGTATCTTTGACTGTGTCATACACCTTCCTGACCGCAGGTTGAAAGTTCTCTAATAGTGTAAGTAACTCTGATTCATTCTTGGTGAAATCCACACCAAAACCGAAGAGTGTTACCCCTCTAATATATTGCCCGAAGACTTCTCTCAATTTCTCGAACAGTGACTTGTCCGTAAGTTCTTGGAAAAGCCTTTGAAAAATGACTCTGGTCATTGTCTCAAGCGTTCTTACTCCCCCCAGATAGCAATGACTTCCTATGAAATCATGCTCCTTCTCTGCTAGATAATGAATAATGCCTGCCAGAGAACTCTTGCCTATTCCACGCTCCCCCATGATGAAAAGGTTCTGATTGCTACCGCCTTTGGTTTGCTTCACAGCTCGATCTAATCTCTGTATCTCTTCAGAACGAGCTACAAAGTATTCAACGGAGACTGGTTTACCCGGGCTGAAGGGACTCTCCTTTGTCACAAGATTTGCCACTCTGTTCCTCCGTTGTTAGTCACAAGACTTGACATTTGTAAAAGGGCTCTGCCCAGCCCAGCACCCGTTTTTCAAGTTGGGTCGGGACCGAAGCCCGCCTAAGGCGGACGTGTCCTGACCGCCTTTGACCCGGAAAACTAAACGTTTCCGCTACAATTAAGTCAACTCCTCTCTGCACGAATCCCTGAGAGTTCTAATACGCGTTCTGACCAGTCCTCTGCCTGTTCACTTATCTCCTCGCTATTCAGATTATCTCGACTCCATAGTGCTAGCTGAAGCTGAAGCTCAACTAACTGCTCTTGTATTTCCAGTGAGACATTGGAGGCAATCCATTCAATCATGAATTTGCTTTCCACTAAGAGACCGGAGACGGCCTTGGCGTTGGCAGGATTCTCGATGAAGCTTGACACTCGGGCTAAATTCGCGGCAAGCCCTGCCAATTGAATCTCAACCGGCTCTGACATAAATCGCTGTCGGATAGTCTCAAGCCTTTCCGTTGAATCTAGATTGCTCACGACATGAATCCCTGGGGCAGAGGCCCCAAGGCTACCCAATCTGGAAACCTGAAGGTTTCCGCTACAATTCTGTTACGATGTTAATCCATCAACCTTAAGGGCATTAGGAGGAACATATACTCCTCGTTCTCCTCGTAACGATTCGGCCTCGCCACGCCAGCAGTGGTAGGCGTGTCAAGCTCAAAGATGAGCTCATCGGAATCAACCTGCTTCACTACGTCCAGGAGGTAGCTGGCATTGTAGCCGATGTCCATTTCCTTACCGGAGTAATTCGCCGGCAGGGTCTCACGGGCCTCCCCACCGATGTCGAAATTCGTGGCCGTGAGCTCCATCGAGGTCCCCTTCAAAGAGAGCTTGATCTGATGGGTGAGGGCATTCGAGAGAATCGCTACCCTCCTGACAGTCTGTCCGAAATCGTCCCTGGCCACTACCAGTTTATTCACGTTATCCTTGGGAATGACCTGATCGTAGTTGGGATACGGTCCCTCCAACAGCCGGGTGGTCAACAGGGCATCACCGAAATCGAAGCTTAAATTACTCTCCCCGAAAATCACTCCGATATTCCCCTCATAGTCCGCAAATATCCTGACGAAATAGTCCAGGGCCTTGGGGGGGACGATTATATCATTGGTCAATCTCTTTATCTTGGTCTTCGCATGCTCTATCTTCGCCAGGCGGTGTCCATCCGTAGCGACCATTAGGAGCTTGTCAGCCTCGGCGTGCCACAATACACCGTTTAAGGCTGGCCGGGTCTCATCCTTTGAAACTGCAAAGAGGCTTTTTCGTATCATTCTCACCAAACGCTCGCCGTCCAACTTCACCGCTTTGCTCATATAGACTTCCGGCAAGGCCGGGAAATCCTCCGCCGGAATGCCAGAAATCTTATATCTTCCCCCCTTGCACTTAATATCCAGACGGTCCTCGGTGCTGGAAACATCGATTTTCCCCGAGGGGAGTTCCCTTACCAGATCCGCAAAGGGCCGCGCCGGAACCGCCAGCGCCCCCTTTTTGCTGACTGCCGCCTCCACATTAGCAGTCATAGAGACGTCCAGATCTGTGGCTTTGAGGCTGACCTGCTTCTCGTTAGTCTCCAGGAGAAAATTTGATAGAACCGGCAACGTAGACCTGACCGGAACAACATTCAAGACTTTCTGTACGACCTCCGCTAACTTCTCTTTTTCCACCGCGAATTTCATCTTATGGCCTCACTGAATTTGCATTCTCTCACTGTATCGTTTTTGACCTGTTCAAAATATCCACACTAATCTAACTATAACATTATTCTAACACAATAACTTAAATAATTAATAGAGCTGTGGAAAGTGTTGAAATAAATGGCTTCCCCGGGAGTGTTTCTTGTTGCCTTTGAGCTTTCGCGGAGTGACGGTATTTTTTTCCGGTGGAGAACGTGTTCATTGAATACGCTGGTTGTGCACAGTATTTTGAACCCAGGTGATTAACCTTCATTACTCCACCTCCAAGAAACAGCTTGTGCATCTTTTCTTGAAATCTTGTTCAAAAATCAATCATGCGAAAAGGGAGTTGATGATACTGTCTATCTTATACTTGAAAGCGGGGTTCCGCTTGAGGTTTTCTTTGACCTGATTGCAGGCATGGATGACGGTGGAATGGTCCCGGCCTCCGAAGCGCAGACCGATCGATTTGAGCGGGCTTTTGGTGAGAATGCGTGCCAGATACATCGCCACCTGTCTGGCCAAGACCACCTCCTGGGTTTTCTTTTTTGCCCACATCATCTCTTCTGGGATCTCAAAGGTTTCCGCAACAAGCTTTTGAATCTGCTCGATGGAGACCTCTTTGGCGCCGTTTTTGATGGTGTCTCTTAGAATCTCCTTTGCCAAGGGGAGGGTGATGAGCTTTTTTTTCAGCGATGAATAAGCCACAAGCCGGATCAAGCAACCCTCCAGTTCTCTGATGTTGTTGGTGATGCTGTCAGCGATATATGTTATGATCTCTTCTGAGATATGAGTACCGTCTCCCTCGCATTTCTTCTGCAAAATGGCGATTCTGGTTTCCAGATCCGGGGGTTGGATGTCGGTCACCAGTCCCCACTGGAAGCGCGAGAGGAGTCGCTCCTCTAAGCCGACGATCTCTTTTGGAGGTCGATCGGAGCTCAAAACGATCTGTTTTCCGCTCTGGTAGAGGGCGTTGAAGGTGTGAAAAAACTGCACCTGGGTTGCCTCTTTACCAGTGAAAAACTGGATGTCATCGAGAAGAAGAATATCGACCATACGATAAGTGTCGGTGAAGGCCGCGATGTTGGAGATGCTGATGGAGTTGATGAAATCGTTGGTGAACTTCTCGGAGGTGACATACAAAACCTTGTAAGGGTAGAAGACCTCCTTGATGAAATGGCCGATAGCCTGCAGAAGGTGGGTTTTTCCGAGACCGACCCCGCCGTAAATAAACAGAGGATTGTAGCGGGTCTTGCCGGGAGCCTCCGCCACCGCCATGGCGGCTGCCTGGGCAAATTGGTTGGATTCTCCGACCACGAAGGTATCGAAGGTGTAGCGAGAATTCAGCGAGGAATGACCGTTATCACCGTTGCGGGCCAGAGCTAGACCTGCTTGTGCTGAAGGAGAGGAGTTTCTGCTGGCTGCCGGTTTTTCGACCGCGGCGGTGAACTCCCCTTCGGCGACACTAAAATCGAGCTTGAGTCTTTCACCAGACAGTTTCTCCACGGCCTCGTTTATGAGCGGGAGGTAATGCTGTTCCAGCCACTCGGCGACAAACTTGTTGGGGACGAGGATTCTCAATCTGCGCCCCTCCAGAGCCAGCGGCCTGGTGGGCTTCAACCAGGTGTTGAAGCTCCGCTCGTTGATCCTTTCTGAAAGGTATGTGAGACAATCCCCCCATAGAGCCTTTGCTTCGCAATTCATAAGTTATCCACAAGAGTTGAAGGGATTAAACCCCGATACTCTAAAATCTTCTTCTCCTTCCACATCTGGGATAGAAGAGACAATCAACAAAGGTAAGGGTCAGCAAAGCGGTTTAGTACCAACAAATTACGTGCCGGAAGAGGATCCTGTAAAAAACTTATCAACAAATAGAAACTGCATCGTGGAAAGCTAAACACTTAGTTGGCAAGCGCCGCCAGAGACTTTTCCACAACCTATTAACATTATATTGTTCAATGTCTTGCATAGGTCATTATACGTATGTTCGGGGGACTGTCAAGGTTTAGTTGTCGGTAAAGGAAAGGAAATAGAAGTTCTGAAGGTGTCAAAAGTTGAACCGCTGAATTCCTTCCCTCCTGGTTGGGAAGAGGAGTTTTCCCCCGGTTTAGGAAGTCTCTCCCTCTTTGGAGGCAGACTCGGCTTGCTAACGGGTTGCGGTGCAAAACCCAAATGCAGAGTTGTTTTTTCACTTAAGAAAAATGCGACAGAATACCAGGGAGCAGGTTGACTTAGGATTCGGATTGACATCCCCTGAGAAGACCATTAGTTTACATCGAGAACAGAGTAGGAAGAGGCTTCAGATGTCCAAGTACGAACGGCTGTTGCAGATTGTAAATCTCCTGAAGGCGCGGCGATATCAGAGGGTGGGAGATCTCTCCCGGGAGTGTGCGGTCTCCGAAAGAACCATTTACAGAGACATAGCAGCCTTGGCCGAGGCCGGGCTGCCGATATACTTCGACCGCGGCTATCGGATCCTGCCCAACGCCTTCTTGCCGCCCTTGAATCTCACCACGGTGGAATACTTCCTTCTCCGTCTCAGCCTGAACTCCAGCCCTCTTATGCAAGATCCAGAGAATCGTGTCGTGAAGAATAGACTGCTGGCCAAGCTGGAGAATTGCGTGAAAGATAAACCGATCTCCTCTGGAGATGACCCTTTCCGGAGGCTGGGTGTTAAGCTGAAGGCCAGCGATCCCGGGAGTGTGCTCAGCGCGAATTTCAAAATCGTTGAGGGGGCGATAACCGGAAATCGCCTGATAGAGGTCAGTTACGACTCCTTGACTTCCGGCCTCAAGAGGCGTGTCCTGGAACCGCATGCGTTGGTTTTCCGCAGTCGGGCCTGGTATCTTATCGCCTTCTGTCATCTCAGGAGGGAGTTGAGGTTGTTCAGGTTTTCTCGTTTTCGAGAGATACAACCCTTGAAAGAGAGCTTCAAGCCCAACCCTGACTTCTCGGTGGAGAAATTCTTCGCCGATAGCTGGGAACTATATTCGGGGAAACCGTTTGATTTCAAGGTTAAGTTTTGGGATAAGGCCTGCAAGGTGATTCTCTCCGGGATTCATCATCCCTCCGAGAAGGTTACCCTTCTCAAGGAAGGCAGTCTAACTTACAGCGCCAGGGCCGCCGGTGAGGAGGAAATCATCAGATGGATTCTGGGATTCGGGGGGATGGTGGAGGTGCTCTCCCCAAAGAGACTGAGAGAAAGGCACTTAGACACTATCAAAGCCATGGGGGCACGTTACGACGGCCGCTGAGCGATTACCCTGAAGAAATGGCGGTGATGAATTGACCGCCCAACGTTATTCTGTTTCCGTAGGGAGGGGGACAAGCCCCCTCCCTACGGTGACCTCCGGGGCAGGAATGCCCCGGCTATTCATTGGCACCTCTCGCACCGCATAGGCTGGGCTTTCCAGCCCAGCGAGAGGGTTTACTTCACCAGTATCATCCTCCGGGTCTCGGTGTAATCGCCAGCGGTCAGCTTATAGAAATAAAGGCCGGAGGAGACCTCGGAGGCATCCCAGGTCACCGACCTGTAGCCCGCTTGCTGCTGGGCGTCAAGGACAGTCGCAACCTTGTTGCCAAGGATATTGTAAACCTCCAATTTCACGTTAGCTACCGTCGCTAACTCATAGCTGATTACGGTGTTGGCGTTGAAGGGATTGGGATAGCACTGCGATAAGGATGCGGAAGCACGCAGAGAGCTCTCAAACTCCGAGGCATCAACCTCCACCAGCTGCCACTCGCTGTTTCCTCCTGTTTTCCACGGCCCGCACTGGATGATGTCAACGTTCATGCAGCAGAAGACCTCCTGACCGCTGAGACTACCGCCCACGGAAGTACTGTACTGACCGGGCTGAGCTGCCCTTGGGACCTTGAAGAAATAGTACTCCGTTGTCGTCCCGGGCGGATAGCTCCTGGTCCGGGGAATCGCTACCAGCTGACACAGGGGATCGCAGTCGTAGCCGGCGTAGCCGCCGAAAGTCAAGGTGCCGGACACGCTGCCGCCGGTGTTGTTCCAGACGGTCAGCGTGAAGTAGAGGTTCTTACCGCGACAGAGAATGGGAGTAAGGCTCCGGCAGGACATTGCGATCTCCGCTTCGCCTACAATTCTTAACAGCCAGACATCATAATCACCTGTGCCAAAAGACCTCGTATCGCCTGCAATGATATACCCGCCGTCGGAGGTCTGTTCCACAGAACGACCGTAATCGTAAGGCCTCCCCCCGTAGATGCGGGTCCAGAGGGTGTCGCCGGAAGAGTCGGTCTTGAGGAGCCAGACATCAGTATTGCCCGCGCCAAAAGAGTTGGTATAACCCGCAATGATATACCCGCCGTCGGAGGTCTGCTGGACGGACCGACCGCGATCATAACCGCTCCCCCCGTAGGTGCGGGTCCAGAGGGTGTCGCCGTCTGAGTCGGTCTTCACCAGGTAGACATCATCATCACCTGCGCCAAAAGACTCGGTCTCACCTGCAATGATATAGCCGCCGTCGGAGGTCTGCTGCACGGAATAGCTCCAATCACTATCGCTCCCCCCGCAGGTGCGTGTCCAGAGGGTGTCACCGGAAGAGTCGGTCTTCAGGAGGTAGACATCAGAGCGGCCTGCGCCAAAAGACCAGGTGTAACCTGCAATAATATACCCACCGTCGGAGGTCAGCTGGGCAGAATAACCCTTCTCATCACTGCTCCCCCCGTATGTGCGGGTCCAGAGGGTGTTGCCGGAGGAGTCGGTCTTCAGGAGAACCACATCTGCACTTGCCCCAAGACGCTCTGCATAACCTGCAATGATATACCCGCCGTCGGAGGTCTGCTGAACGGAATTACCAGCCTCACTACGCCACCCTCCGTAGGTGCGGGTCCAGAGGGTGTCGCCGGAAGAGTCGGTCTTCACAAGGTACACATCCTCACGGCCTGCGCCAAAAGACCAGGTCATGCCTGCAATGATATACCCGCCGTCGGAGGTCTGCTGGACGGAATTACCCCTATCATGATCGCTGCCCCCGTAAGTGCGGGTCCACAGGGTGTCGCCGTCTGAGTCGGTCTTCACCAGGTAGACATCCTCACGGCCTGCGCCAAAAGACCAGGTCATGCCAGCAATGATATACCCGCCGTCGGAGGTTGCGCTCACACACCTACTCCACTCGAGGCTTATCCCCCCGTAGGTGCGGGTCCAGAGGGTGTCGCCCGGTTCCAGGGCAGTGGCCATCGGTGCAAATGACAGACCTAAGAAAACCATCAAAATGATTACCCTTTTCATCGTTTCCCCTCTCTCAGTTTTTTGGGTTGTTACGATTGCCATCCCCGCCTATTGGGGACAACCACCGAATGTTCGTTCTAACGTACTTACAATATACGACTCATACACCTTATTGTCAAGTAAACTGGCCTGCCGGGGTGCTCATGTCGCAACCCTACTCGATTCCTGAAAGAAAAGGCAGTGATGAATTCACCGCCCTACGGTTGCAGATATGCTGTGCCGTGAACGCTATTTCACCAGCAGCATCCTCTTGATCTCGGTGCAGTCTCCAGCGGTGAGCTTGCAGAAGTAGACTCCGGAGGAAACCTCCGAGGCATCCCAGGTCACGGACTTGTAACCGGCCTGCTGCTCTTCCTCTACTTTTTCCAGTTCTCATATTCAAATACTGACAACTGCTTGCCAAGAGGTCAATTCTCCATTAATTTGCGGTTTGAGTTGAGTCGTCACTGATCATAAGAAGTTAGGTGAAAGCCAATTCAATAATGCGAAAACCTGAAGTTGACCTAATCCTCTGCGGGGGGAAGATATACCCTCATCCCTTTGCTAAGGGACCCAAAGACAGCTTAGTCGTATCCAGGGGGAAGGTTGTCTATTTAGGGGAAAGCAAAGGAGCTCTGAGGCTTGCCAGTGCAAAGACAGAGGAAATCAATTTGGAGGGGAAAACCGTAATCCCCGCTTTCACCGACTGTCACCTCCATTTTCTCTCCTGGGCTCTCTCTCTGAAGAGGGTGAACTTAGACGGCATCAGCGATTTCAAAGAGGTTTTAAGGAAAATCAAGGAAGCCGGGGAAAGGCTCACACCCGGGGTATGGCTTTTGGGTCGGGGTTGGAACAAGAACCTGTGGAGAGATATCGATGTGCCGAATAAAGCCCACCTGGACACCATCCTCTCCGAGAATCCAATTCTCTTACACAGCAAGGACGGACACACCATCTGGGCCAACTCCCTGGCCTTAGAACTGGCGAAGATCGACCGCAATACTCCAGACCCGGAGGGCGGCGTCATTGTCCGCGATCCGCAAGGTGAACCCACCGGCATTCTGCACGAGAACGCATGTCTGCTCCTAGACCCTCACGTCAAGAAACCGACTCGGAATGTCCTCAGAAAGGCCTTGCTGGAGGCGATCAAGCATGCTCACCGGCAGGGGGTAGTGGGCATCCACGATTGCGAGGAAGATGATGAGGCTTTGTCCCTCTGGCAGGAATTGCTCTCCGAGGAAAAACTGGATTTGCGGGTCTATAAGATGATCCCCCAAGAGCATCTGGAGCATGCCTCCTCCCTGGGACTCTCCACCGGTTACGGAGACGAGTTTTTGAGAATCGGCCCCGTGAAAATCTACGCCGACGGTGCCCTTGGTTCACAAACCGCTTTAATGTTCGAGGCTTATGAGGAGATACGAGGCAACTTCGGTGTCGAGGTCACCAGCAAAAAGCAACTTCAATCCCTTCTGGAGACAGCGGTCAAATCCAATCTGAGCGTAACTGTCCACGCCATCGGGGATAAGGCTAACTATAATGTGATTTCTGTATTTGAGAAGTACAAGGCGGAATTCGCTAAAAGAAAACTCAGACCGCGAATTGAACACGCTCAACTCCTCAGGAAACAGGACATTCCCAGGTTCGCGAAAAGCAACATAATCGCCTCGGTGCAGCCCTCCCACTTACTTGCCGACCGTGATACCGCCGAAAGATATTGGGGCTCCAGATGCGAGACCATCTATCCCTTCGAGTCTCTTCTGAAGAGTCGTGCTCTCCTCTGCTTCGGTTCCGATGCTCCGATTGAGGCATTGAACCCTCTGGAGGGGATCTACGCTGCCGTCAACAGGAAAAAACCGGATGACCCCAGAGCCTCCTGGTATCCTCAGGAGAAACTGAAAGTCCCTGAAGCGGTTGCGGGCTTCACCGTCCGGGCGGCTCAGGCAAGCGGAGAGGAGGATATCAAGGGGAGCTTAGCGGTGGGCAAATTCGCAGATATGGTAATCCTGTCCGAGGACATTTTTCAGATACCCCCCGAGGACATCCACAAAGTCAGGGTATTAGCTACATTCCTAGCAGGTCGAATGGTGTATCGCGGCAAATCCTGGTAGTTACAGCAGCAGATTTGGCGGCCCCCATAGACAACCTAGCGAATCACCTCCTAATGCTCCGCTTGGCACTTATGAATACATTGGCAGCTGTGGCACTTATCCAGCGCAGTGTATTGGCTGTTCTGATTCCTTTGAGTTCACGGTTGTTGAGGCTGCCGGCGGTGAAGCGGATGACTGGAGCCTCTCCGGCTGGTTCAAGGAGAGTGGAAGCCAAACACCAGAGATGCCGAAAACCTTTGCCCTCTTACCCAACTATCCCAACCCGTTCAATCCGCCGACAACCATAAGATATCAGCTGCCCGTTGACACTCATGTGAAACTGGTCATTTATAACCTTCTGGGTCAAAGGGTGGCCGCCCCGGTTGACGGTCGCATTACCGCGGGTTCACATCAAATAAGTTGGGACGCCTCGGATTATTCCAGTGGCCTCTATTTCTACAAACTCACCGCCGGGGATAAGGTGTTCACCAAGAGGATGACGTTGTTGAAATAGGAGGTTACGATGCATTAGGATGGGTGGCATGGTTTAAAGGAATGAGCTGATCTTCCCCAACATTAGCAATAATTGTCTTGACTTATTGTTTTGGTGTGCTATTTTGTATCAGAGCTAAAGTATTCTATTTTTGCTGTACTGCGCGCATTATGAAATTGATTGTCTTAGGCCATTCAAAAACATTTTTTATCCGGGAGGTAATATGAAACGGATAACCACACTTTTGTTGTTTGCATCGCTATTAGTGTTTGCAGGCGATGTCCCAGCTTTTGAACCGCTTTTTGATGCCAGGATCGACTACGGGGCCGGGAATGGTCCTAGGTCAGTTTTCGCGGTTGACCTCGATGGCGATGGCGACAATGACCTGGCCGTGGCTAATTATTATTCCGACAATGTCTCCGTCCGTCTGAACAACGGTGACGGGACATTTCAGCAGCCGGTTAATTACGGGGCCGGGTAAGAACCTTATTCAGTTTTCGCGGTTGACCTCGATGGCGATGGCGACAATGACCTGGCCGTGGCTAATGGTTGGTCCGACAATGTCTCAGTCCTTCAAGGACTGAGACA
>JAUWHO010000027.1 GCA_030605835.1 Candidatus Zixiibacteriota bacterium
AGCTGCTTGACCGTCTCCTGAACCTTCGGCATCCGGATCATTCCCCCGACGAGGATGACTTCGTCGATGTCTCCAGCAGATAATTTTGCATCCTGCAGTGCCTGTTTGCAGGGCCCGACGGTTCTCTCGATCAAATCCTCGCAAAGCTGCTCCAACTTAGCACGGGTCAAGGTCAAATCCAGATGCTTGGGGCCGGTCTGATCTGCGGTGATGAAGGGCAGATTGATGGAGGTCTGCAGGGTCGTCGAAAGCTCGCATTTGGCCTTCTCGGCGGCCTCTTTCAGACGCTGCAGGGCCATCCGGTCTTTGCGCAGGTCAATCCCCTGTTGCTTCAGAAACTCCTCCGCGATCCAGTCGATGACCCGCTGGTCGAAGTCGTCGCCTCCGAGGTGGGTGTCGCCGTTGGTGGAGCGGACCTCGAAGACCCCCTCACCGAGCTCGAGGATGGAGATATCGAAAGTGCCACCACCCAGGTCGAAGACCGCAATCTTTTCGTCCTTCTTCTTGTCCAGACCATAGGATAACGAGGCCGCGGTGGGCTCGTTGATGATGCGCAGGACTTCTAAACCCGCAATCCGGCCGGCATCTTTGGTGGCTTGCCTCTGGGCGTCGTTAAAGTACGCCGGGGTCGTGATGACCGCCTGCTTCACCTCCTCCCCCAAATAGTCCTCCGCGGTCTTCTTCAGATTCTGCAATATCATGGCCGAGATTTCCGGGGGAGCATATTCCTTCCCGCTGGCGACCACCCGGCAGTCGTCATTAGGTGCGCCGACGACCTTGAAGGGGACGATTTTCTCCTCTTCAGCGACCTCAGAGTGGCGCCGTCCCATGAAGCGCTTAATGGAGAAGACCGTGTTTTCAGAATTGGTTATAGCCTGCCTCTTGGCAGGGGCGCCGACCAAACGTTCGCCGGTTTTGGTGAAGGCCACCACCGAAGGGGTGGTTCGGCTCCCCTCGGAGTTGGGGATGACCACCGGATCGCCGGCCTCGATAACCGCTACGCAACTGTTGGTGGTTCCTAAATCTATTCCTATTACTTTCGGCAATTTCTTACCTCCTGCTCTATCTCCAAAACTCAAAGAAACTTACGAAACAACTGATCAAAATATATTACAACATTTTTAACTCAAGAGCAAGAGAGGAAACTTCAATTCTAGGCGGCGATGAATTCGCCGCCCTACGTCTTGCGTGGCCTCAGATGCCCACATCTGACGGAACCTCTGTCGAATGTGGGTATTGGACAGCACTGTTATCGATAAATCATGCTACGCCACTCGTGCTGTTCTTATCCTTCCTTGCTCCCAGCGTAAAGAAGAAGGCCATCCACAACACAGAAACCGCAACCACCTCTAAGGCTATCCTTGGATAATCTATGTTGCGAGCCAGGGGCAAGAAAGCATAACCCTCAGTGTACGGTCGTGTGGCGTCACGTATTTCATGGCTCAGTTCGCTGAAAGCTCGGTCGATTGCATTGGCTACATCGTTGTCGTAAAGGGACATACCAAGCGGAGGAAACATAAAGTGATAGTGCCGCACAGGCACGATCAGACAACAAAACGCCAGTGATATTGCCCACATCCAGATAACGGTCTTTTGACTTGCTCTCATATCGCCTCCTCGCTCTGCTCATCCAGTGACATACTCCTAATCATAATATATTACGACTTTTTTCACTCAAGAGCAAGAGAGGAAACTTCAATTCTAACCCGTATAAGGTTCTCTTCCGATCAGGGGAAGGGGCGTGCGGGCAGTGCTTCTATGCTGTGTTGAAGGAATGGCGGCGATGAATTCGCCGCCCTACCTCTTGCGTGGCGTCAGATGCCCACATCTGACGCCCTTCCTGTCGCCTGCCATAGAAAGAACGGAGGGGGACAAGCCCCCTCCCTGCGGTTCAATTTCACTTCACCAGCATCATTCTCCGGGCCTCGGTGAAATCGCCGGCGGTGAGTTTATAGAAGTAGAGACCAGAGGAGACCTCGGAGGCATCCCAGATGACAGACCTGTATCCTGGCTGCTGTCTACCGTCTGCTAAGGTTGCCACCTTCTGCCCGAGGGTATTGAAAACCTCCAGCTTGACAGTAGCGTCGACAGGCAACTGGTAGTTGATGGTGGTGTTGGCGTTGAAAGGATTAGGATAGTTTTGGGCCAGGGCGTAACGGCTCGGGACATAGCTTTCCCTTGACAGCAAATGCCCGCTGAACCAACCGTTGATGGTTGGCCAGTTGTGCATTCTACCACTGGTGTAACCACCACCCTCCTTTGTGAAATAGAAATAGCTGGAGTCGATGATTGAGAAGGAGTAGTCTCCGATGTATGTCACGAAAGTGTAGTCACCGCCAGCTGCAAAATAGGGGACATATTCGCTGAGATTAGCTCCTGTGATGCTGTCCGCAAGGTGGATTGTGACATCGTTGTAGCGCCAGAGTCGATGAGGTTGGCTAAGGCCCAGTACAAAGGCCTGAGCCCAGATGTCCACGGTAAGGTTACCCCCGGAGCGATTAAGAACGCCACCATCGTAGGTTATGTCCCCTCCTCCTGGGGGAATGACAATCGGCTCATCGTGAGGATAGACTTCGACAATCCCCAGGACAGCTTGATTGAAACAGAATGCTCCGATGTCGGAGCGGGTGCCGTCGGGGTCAGTCAAGGAGGGGTCTCCGGCATCGATGCAGGGGGAGTGCCACCTGAGAATGAAATCTTCTCTCTCCGGCCCGATAAACAGGGGGTCGGCGTCGATATTCTCTTCCCCTTGCCATCCCCCCTGGACGTCACAGTATTTGACTCTCGGCGTGGGACCGCTGTTGACCTCGATCTGCGGACCCCTGGGAGAGGTGTTTTCCCACAGGATGGAATTTGTAATAATCGGCCGGGATTCGTCGGTGCAGATCCCACCACCAGCGTATACGGCGCTGTTGCCAGTCATGGTGTTACCGATTATCTGAGGATTGGAATGCCACAGGCAATAGATTCCACCACCATAGTTGGCGGAATTGTTCGTGATGGTATTGTAGCTTATGGTGGGGCTGGCGAGACTGTCACAACAGATGGCACCACCTCTGCCGGCGGCCCAGTTGTTGATGAAGGTGTTGTGGCTTATGGTGGGATTGGCCATCAAACACCAGATGGCTCCACCGCGCCATCCATATTTCGATTGCAGGTACCTTATCGCCTTCCCATGTTCAAAACGACAATAACTCACCTGGGAATTGCTATCCGTATACCAAAACCTGAGCCCCCACCAGCCAACCACGGTGTCCTCCGCAGTGAAGTAGATGGAATCGGTCACAGTCCCCACCGCCAGAAGCGTCGCCATGCTGTCGACTTTAAACTTATGATGCCCCTTGAAATTAACCACCACCCCGGGCTCGATCACCAGAGTTGACCCTGGCGGGACTTGGGTGGCGTCGACGACGTTGTAGGGGCTGTTCTCCTTAGTCCAGGTGCCCCAAACACGTCCAGAGACGTCAACACCGTAAGCAGTCAGAGGAAACAGAATCGAAGCGGCCAGGAAGATAATTAATGGAATTCGCATCTCTTCCTCCTAAAAAGTCGCATTTAGCTGTGAAAAACTGGAGTTAAGGTCCCTTGAACTCGCTGCCATAATATAGTGTTTTTGCCGCTTTTGTCAAGCATAAAAGCTGATCGCTGAGTGCTTGTGAGCTGGTAGTGAACAGCTCATCCCGTGGTAGGCGGGAACCGCTGGGACTGTGGGGGCAGGGATTCTACTGTAGCTCCCCCAGTTCATAGAGAACCAGGGCAGATATGATTTGAGCGGCGGTCTCGGTGCGAAGCCGCCGGGGACCCAGGCTCACCGGGACAAATCCACTGGAGATTGCGGATTCTCTCTCCTCCTCGGTGAAACCCGCCTCAGGGCCGACGAGCAGCAAAACTCTGGAAAGGTTCCGGCGCTTCTTAATCGCGGAATGGAGTGGAACGGAACCCTTATCGGGCGAAGCAATCAAGGCTAAATCGAATTCGATGGCTCTGTCCACTAGATCCTTGAACTCAATCGGCAACTCCACAATCGGGAGGTGGCTCCGAAGGGATTGCTTGAAGGCTGCAATCGCCAGACGCTGCCACCTCTTCTGCTTCCTGGTAAGGACCGCGGGCTTGCTTCTCTCTGATAGGCTGTTCTTGCAGTAAACCGGCTGGATGGTGTGCACCCCCAACTCGGTGGTTTTCTCAATTATGTAGTCCATCTTCAGTCCCTGGGGGAGACCCTGAGCCAATGTGATTTTGACCACCGGCTCGTTTTCATTGCGGCTGATCTGAGCGATCTCGCAGCGGGCAGCATCCGGTTTGATCTCCCGGATGACGGCGACATACTTCTTTCCCAAGCCGTCGGAGGCGCGTATCACCTCCCCGGGTCTGCCCCGGCACACCTTCAGTAGATGGCGAGCCTCATCCCCTCTGATGATGAGCGAATCCACCTCCACGTCCTCAGGAAGAACGTAGAAGTTGGTGACTGGCTTCAACATTTTGCTTTAGACTCTCCTAACACCTGTTATGCCGAGGATGGCAATCCATTCGCCTTCCTGGTAGGTTTCCAGAGTTCTCGCACCAACCGTCCGGAGCAGTTTTCTTATAGAGGAGGATTCCTCTGAGAGAAGTCCGGAGAAAAGGAGGAGTCCTCCTCGTTTCACAGCCCCAGCAATCCTTGCGGCAAGCCCGGTCAGAGTGGCCAAGTCGAGATTTGCCACCGCTATATCGTAATAGTCCCTCCTTACCGACCGGGGATGGGTTCTGATCTTCACAGTCTTTGTGACCTCATTTATGACCACGTTTTCTGTGGCACAATCGATGGCCTCAGGCTTGTTATCTACACCTAAGACTTCGGACGCTCCCATTTTAGCCGCGTAAATTCCCAGAATGCCGCTCCCACAGCCGTAATCCAAAACCCTGTCTCCGAGTTTAACCACATCTCTCAGAGCCAGAAGACAGAGTCTGGTGCTGGGGTGGTGGCCGGTCCCGAAGGCGGTCTTGGGGTCAATCTTCAAGATAACTCCTCCGGATCGAAGAGGCTCCTCGGACTCCCACCAGGAGGGTTGAACGATCAGATCTGGGGAGATCTTCAGGGGTATGAAGCTTCTCTTCCATTTTTCCTGCCAATCCCGGTCCGGGAAGAGGGCGACTTCGTACTCTGGCTTCGGAATTTCCGGAAATATTCTCTGGAGGTCTTGCACAAGGGCTTCAAGTCGATTGCGCACAGCTTTGAAGTTCTTGCTTCCCGCGAAGAATCCATCAATTACCCCAAACCCCTCCTCTGTCTCCTCAACTTCCAGCCCGAGGGCGCCGTTCTCAAACAGGAAGTTGCAGATCGCCTCCTCCAGGGCGGGATGACAGTTTACTGAAAGTTTGAGAAACTTCCTTTTAGAGGCCAATGAACAAAGGGTTTGCGTTTAACTGGCCAGAATCAAGTGATTCCAGTTGTTTCCTTCCCGGTCTACTACCTACTATCTACTATTCCTCAGACCCCCAGGGTTTCGCGGAGGCGGTCGAAAAAACCCTTGTCCGCCGGAGGAGGTTTGCTCCCTTCCGTCTTCGAGAGTTGCTCAAACAGTTCTCGCTCCTGTGGGGACAATTTCGTCGGAGTCCAAACATACACCCTGACTAACTGATCGCCACGCCCGTACGAGTTGAGGTGGGGAATCCCTTTCCCCCGCAATCTGAATAGCTTTCCCGATTGAGTCCCAGGGGGGATTCTCAGCTTAACCTTCCCTTCCAGGGTGGGCACCACAACTTGCGCTCCCATGGCTGCTTGGGAGAAGCTGATCGGAAGCTCGTAGATAATGTCGTCACCATGCCTGCGAAGGTCCTTATGTTCCGACTCCTCGATGATGACGATGAGGTTCCCCGGTGGTCCCCCTCGGGGTCCGACATCCCCGGCTCCCCGGACGGTGATGTAATTGCCGGAGGTAACACCGGGAGGGACTTTCACTTTGATGGTGCCGGTTCCCGACGTCCGGCCCTCACCGCGACAGGCGGGACAGGGTTTGTCGATGATTCTCCCCTCGCCTCCACAACGCCGACAGGTGCTGGCCTTGACGAACTGTCCGAAGATGGAGCGCGAAATGTGTCTTTCCTCTCCACTGCCTCCACACTGGGGACAACTTCTTCTGGCACTTCCGGGTGCCGCCCCACTGCCAGCGCAGTCGGAACACTTAACCAGGTGTTTGAGCTTGATGGTCTTTTCGACCCCGGTGGCGATCTCCTCCAATCTCAGTTTCAGACGCACCTGCAGGTCTCGACCTCTCTGAGGCCCTGCTCTCCGGGTTCTGGTTGCAGTCCCAAAGAGGTCATCCAAACCACCGAAGCCACCGAAATCACGCATGAAGGCTCGCAAGGCATCGGAGAGATCAAAAGTCTCGAATCCCCGAAACCCCTCAAACCCGCCGAAAGCAGCAGCGCCGGTATGTCCGAACTGGTCGTATTGGCTCCTTTTCTGAGGATCTTTTAACACCTCGTAAGCCTCGGTGGCCTCCTTAAATCTCTCCTCGGCCTGTTTGTCCCCCGGATTTTTGTCGGGATGATATTGCAGCGCCTGCTTACGATAGGCCTTCTTTATTTCCTCTTCGGAGGCATCTCGCCCGACCCCTAAGACCTCGTAATAGTCACGTTTGGCCATTGTACCAATGCTTATCTTTGCACTCTATTCTATGGTGTTGTCTCCGGACTCGTTTTTGTTTCGATGCGATCAGGGTTGTTGTGATCCCCATCCCATCTCGCCGGGTTGCCAGTTATGTACTGTCTGATACGATTCATTTCGTTCTCATTGCGGATGATCCGTTCATAATAATTACGTTGCCAAAATCTGCCGGGGAACGGCCTCCATGCATTGTTTCGGATCCCGCGCATGTGATAATTCGTGCTCATGGTCTTAAACCACTGTATGATTGATCCCAATGCTACTCTTTTGGACGAATCCTGTTGGGGCGAACCTTGTTGGGGTGGGCGTTGTTGGGGTGGGCGTTGTTGTTGGGGCGAACCTGCGTGTTCGCCCTTGCCCATACCTCCAACGTCATTCGGGCAGACACGTTGGTCTGCCCCTACACATTGGTCTGCCCCTACGACCACGTCAATGACAATGATACCGTGTATATGATTCGGCATCACCACAAATTCATCCAATCGAATCTGGGGGTATTTGCTCTCCAATTGACGCCATACGTTGGTGACCATTCGCTCTACATCTTCGTTCTGCAGGAATAATTCTCGCTTCTGGGTGCATATTGTCACGAAATACGCCCCTCTTTGCGAATAGTCATAACCCCTTAAACGGATTGAACGACGGTGATGTCTCGCCGGATCGTATCTCACCAATTCCGGGGCCTCAATATCGGCGTTATCTTCATTTCGGAAGGAAATATATCTTTTGGCAGTTGACCTGTCAAATGCTAACTCGGATCCTGAAATCGGAGTGCCCCCCGGGCTTGTCTAGGCCGGGATTTTCGGGAACTAAGGTTTCAGCCAGCCACCGATCTCTTCTAAGGCCTTGTAGTTGGTGAGGTCTAAGTGCAGAGGCGTAATCGAGATTAAACCCTTGCGCAGGGCCCCCAGATCGGTCCCCTTACCCTGCGAGAGAATCTGGGGAGAACCGCCAATCCAAAAATATTTGCGACCTCGGGGATCGAGCTTTTCGTGGATGACATCGTTGAAAACCCGTTTCCCCAGACGGGTGAGGCTGTAATTGTCGATCTGTGCCTTGGCGCTGTTGGGGACGTTGATGTTCAGCAGGGTTTCCGGAGGCAGGCCGTTTTCGATCACCAGGGGGACTATCCTGGCTGTGAATTTGGCCGCCAGCTTGAAATCGGACTTCATCCAGTTGGCCTGGGAGACGGCAATGGAGGGGATCCCTAGAAGGGTTCCCTCCATGGCGGCGGCAATTGTCCCGGAATAGGTTACGTCATCCCCGACGTTGGGTCCGTGATTAATTCCCGAGACCAAAACGTTGGGTTTACGCTTTAAGATGGCGTGCACCGCCACCATGACACAGTCGGTCGGGGTGCCGTCGACAATATAGAGGTTCTTTTCAACCCGGTGCTGGCGTAGGGGGCGATGGACCGTCAGGGAATGGCTGGTGGCGGAGCGCTCCTTGTCGGGGGCTACTACAATGACCTGCCCGATTCTCGATAGATGCTCCCTTGCGGTTCTCAAGCCCTTAGCTTCGTAACCATCGTCGTTTGTGAGCAGAATCAAGGGTTCTTTTCTCATCTCTCCTATAAGAATATGATAACCGCCAGCAAAAATCAAGTTTCGCAGAGAGGTTGTGGTTAGTCGTGACGGTGAGTGGCCTCCATGCTCTTTAGAGTCCAATCTCTGTGCATTTGCCTCCCGGGGATAAAGCTCTTCTCGTGCCAGCCGATTCTTAGGGTGATTCTTGGGGGGGAATCCGTTTCCTTATATAGTGAGGAGGGAGAAATGCTCACCAGGTGGAAATCCGCTCCAATTCTCATCTTTCTTTTACTCTTTTCACTGACGGTGATTTCATCCTGCGGTAAGAAAAGCACCTCCAGTGAGGAGGAAATAACAGCTGGAGACCCCAACAGCCCCGAGTTCTCACAGACTCGGGAGAGGGTCGACGAGGCCGTCGAAGGAGTTGTAGAACAATTTCGGGCCGGCCTGGGCTTCACCGGCGGACTCCAACCCCCATCGTTTCCCAAACAACATACTCCCAGCGATACCATTTACCAGTGGAGCTACGAGAATGGCTGGTGGTGGTTCTATATCGAATACTCCGATTCGATCTACGAAATCACCGTCTCGGATAGTGTCCAGTTTCGCTCTGGAGTGGAAGTTCAGATGATCCCGGATTCCACCACCACGGAGATGGACTTCAGACTTTATGCCCAAGCCACTTACGAGACTTACGCATTCACCTTCCAGTTTGACGTCACCTATTCGGGGTTGAATGGCGACACTATCGTCGTGGACGGTGGTGGCGGTTACGACTTCTCTGGCTCCTATTCGGGACAGGATTTCTATTATCGTTTCAACGAGACCTTAGACGGGGTCACCTTCCCGGTGGCAGGCGATTACGAGGAGGCCTATCCGACTTCCGGAAGCGTTACCGTGGCGGTGGTCGAGAACTTCACCAACCTCAGCAACAATGACCTTGAAGGGGAGACCAGCTGGTCGATTCAGCTGACCCTTTATCCCGACCATTATCACGTGAGAGCCCAGGTTGGGAACGTCGTTTACGAATACGACCAGAGCTATCCGGTCTGATTCCTGTGGAGGCAAGCCTCCTCTTGATGGAGGCTTGCCCCTCTGGGACTTCATGCACCATATGTGAAATCCCTTTCAGCTGTTCACCCCTTAAGCCACTATTCTGTACCTCAAGAGGACAAAAGAGATAATCACCCAAATCCTTTGGTTCTCTCAAATCTTTATCTGTCCAACAGATAGGCCTTCCCAGCCCAATTGGACTCCCATTTGAGCCTTCCATCTCTTTTGAGCAACTGTCGGTCGGATCGACGGCATACGGTTTGCGTTTGCTGGTTGGGCAGGAAGGAGAGGCCGGTTATGAAATGCTATTTCCACGGTTCTGGATCGAAAGATGGCTCTGAGCGAAAAAGCGGGCTGGTCTCCTTCGCCATTCCGGACGTAGGAGTTCTGTTCCGTTCCACCTGGAGAGGTAACCTATATCAATGTCAATACGTCTCCCTCCTTTTTCTGTTGAAATTCATTGAGGTCAACCCCGATGTCTTCTCCCAAGTCGAACTTCAGCTCCACGGCGACTGTCCCTTGATAATCCAACAAATCAACGGCCAGGCTTACACTCCCAAATCTCTGAAAGCGTATCGGGACCTCGCCCGGCTATACGTTAAGAAGCTACGTTTCTCCCTGAGGTGGATTCCAGAGCAGCAGAACAGGGCCACAAGCAAGGCCGTGGATATGCCCCCGAACCCCTCCCTGAAGGGATTGCACTTCGAGGAACTCTCGGTTCTGACGTCTCAGTTGGGCCTGTCAGACGGGCTCAGAGGCAGGACCGGTTCTTGAACTGTCGCCGCGGCCACCACGCCGTCACGAGAGGTCAGCTCCCGTTTTTCCTTGACAATAGTGGGTTTCTCAAATACATTAGGCTAAAGTGGGCTGAAGTGGCGGCAACTTTGTCCCAGGGAAAGTCGAGGAATCTCAGAATAGAATATCTCACCTTACCATCGAAACATAGTCGGAGGACAGATGTTTAAGTACAACAGCGTAAGATTGGTTTTGGCCTTTTCGTTTTTCGTTCTGGTTACGTTTTCCACGGGTGCCAGCAGTGAGAATCTGGCTTCCACCGCCTTGTTCACACCCAAATCGCAGCCGGTGGTGACCAAATCGCTGGAGAGAATTCTCGCCAGAGTAAGTCCTGAGACGAGCGTGCCGGTATGGGTCTTTTTCACTGACAAGGGGATAAGCACAGAGCAGCAATATCGAAGGGCTTTGACCTCGGCGAAGAGCTCTCTCTCCGAGAGGGCGCTCAGAAGAAGAGCCAAGGTGCACCGGGGGAATCTGGTCGACTTCAGAGATGTTGCCGTCAAGAGGGACTACGTCCGACTGGTGGTTTCGAAGTCGGTGAGGAAACGTCAGGTCCTCAAGTGGTTCAACGCCGTCACGGTGGAGGCCACCAGGAGCCAAATCGAGGAGATTGCGCAGTCGCCGTTTGTCAGGGAGGTGCGAGAGATAAAGGGTTTCTACGGCGACTATCCCAAGCCCTCGGGAGGTGGCGGAGAGCCACCACAGATTGACTACAGTCGGGACTACGGCCCCTCCTTAGACCAGCTTCTGCAGATAAACGTCCTCCCGGCACACGAGCTCGGCTTTAACGGGAAAGGGATAATCGTCTGTATGCATGACACCGGGTATCGGAAACAGCACGAGTCCTTTGCGCAGGCCTTCGCGGAGGGGAGGGTGTTGACCGAATGGGATTTCGTCGAGGGGGACGGGGAAACCGACTGGGAGGAGGGAGATGACCCCGACCAGCCCAATCATGGGACTTTTACCTGGTCCGCCCTGGGGGGACAGTTCGATGGAGAATTGTACGGACCGGCTTACAACTCCGATTTCATCCTCGCCAAAACGGAGGATATACGCTCGGAACATCACATTGAGGAGGATAACTGGGCGGCAGGGGCAGAATGGGCCGATTCCATCGGGGCAGAGGTGATTTCATCTTCTTTAGGCTATCGTTACGACTTTGACCCTCCCGACTCCGACTACACCTACGAAGATATGGACGGTAATACCACCATCGTGACTATCGCCGCGGATTTGGCCGCTTACAACGGGATTGCGGTCTGCAACGCCATGGGGAATGAAGGTCCCGGCCCCGGTACTATGATTGGCCCTGCGGATGGTGATAGCGTCATCTCCTGCGGAGCTGTCTATTCCAACGGTTATCTGGCGAACTTCAGCTCCCGGGGTCCCACCTTCGACGGGCGTACCAAGCCAGAGGTCTGTGCACGAGGGGTGGAGACCTATTGCGCCTCCCCCTGGAACATGCACGGTTATGCCTATGTCGGGGGAACCTCGCTTTCCACCCCTTTAGTCGGTGGCTCCGCGGGAGCGATCCTGTCTGCCCACCCGGATTGGACTCCGATGATGGTCAGAGAGGCTCTGATGATGACCGCCGACAACGCCGACGATCCCGACAACGATTACGGCTGGGGGATCTTGAACCTCACCGAGGCGATATTCTATCACCCTGAGGGTGACATCGTCATAGAGCACTTTCCCGTCTACTTTGCGACGGAAAGTATGAGCTCCTATCGAGTAAGTGCCGAGATCACCTGCGACCACGGCCTTAATGTCGGGGAGCTGAAAATACTCTGGAACACCACCGGAGTTGAGCCGTTCAACTCCCTTCCGATGACCTCTGGTGGCGGGGACACCTTCTATGCCGACATCCCCGGTCAAGGCTCCGGGACAACGGTCTACTACTATATTTACGCTCAGGACAGCTACGGCCTTTCCGGACTCCAACCGTTAGGTGCGCCTGAGCACCTGTACAGTTTCATCGTCGGAAACCCGAGGTTTTACGATGGCTTTGAGGTTGGGCCTTACGCCTGGGAGACCGGTGGCCAGGGCAAGCAGTGGGGTCTCTCAGCAGACTACAGCTACACCGGAGTTCTGTCTCTCACCGACAGTCCCCTGGGCAGCTACCAGAGCAACAGCGATACCTGGGTGGCGATGAGGGCTGGCGTTGATTTGAGCGCCGTCAACACTGCTCTTCTCTCCTTTTACCATCGCTACAAGATCTACACCGACGATTTCGGCTACATCGAGGTCTCCACCGACGGTGGCTCAAGCTGGGAGCAGTTGGGGGAGGCGATAAGCGGAGCCCAGGACTCCTTCGTGGAGGAAACCCGCTCCGTGGATGATTACCTCGGAGAGGAGGACGTCAGGATCCGTTTCCGTTTGACCAGCGACATCTTTGATAATCAGGACGGCTGGTATATCGACGATGTCACGATAATCCTAGATCCGACCGGCGTCGACGAGGAATCGGAAGGCCAGATTCCCTTGACTTTCAGTCTCTCCCAAAACTATCCGAATCCCTTCAACAGCTCCACTGAGATAATCCTCTCGATTCCGAAGGAGAGCCAGGTTTCTTTGACCATATACAATCTCCTGGGACAGACGGTTATAAGACCTCTCGATGAGATACTGCCCGCGGGAGAGCACAATTTCCTCTGGGACGGAAAAGACAGCGAAGGAAAGGAATTGCCGAGCGGACTCTATTTCTACCGTCTATCGACAGGAGAGTTTTCGGCTGCCAAGAAGATGACCATAGTCAAATAGGGAACAGGAGACAGGAAACAGGGGACAGGGAATCAATTTGTGAATCACCAATCTCCCTCAGCTCGGGTGGGGGTTGCACCCCCACCCGTTGGATAAATCTGATCCGCCGTAGCCGGGGGGAATTTATCCCCCCATTTTGCTTTTCAGCTCAGCTCGGTCACCACTGACTACTCGCCAATTCTCAGTAAATCACGTCGACCTGCTTCGCCTCGAAGATCTTTCTGAAGATCTCAGCTGATTTCTCGAAGTAATCGTCTTCCAGAAACCTCTCCAGGCGGTTTTGCCGGTAGATCTTCACGACCTTGGATTTGTAATTCATTCTGTCAACAAGAAGCGAGTCTGCAAACGGGGCGATCATCCCCCCCAATTTCTCCGGATTGGCGGGTAATAAGGGTCCTATAAAAGCATATGTTACGATCCCCTCTTCCTTCAGCTTTTCGAGAGCCTTAATCCTCCGTCTGATGGTCGGAGAAGCTGGTTCGAACAGCTTTTTGATCTTCTCATCATCGGTAGTGATTGTTAAGCCCACCCGACAGTTCTTGAACTGCCTCAACAGGTCTAGATCTCTCAGCACCAGGTCTGACTTGGTGAGAATTGAGATCCGACGGCCATAATCGAGTAGCAGTTGCAGGCACTGGCGAGTCAGCTGATACCTCCTTTCCACAGGCTGGTACGGGTCTGTTACCGTTGAGATTGAGACCTTTCCCGGCGGACGCCTCCGGAGCTCCCTTTCTAACAGCTGCGGAACGTTTACTTTCGCATCCACGAAACTTCCCCAGCGGTCGTTTCTCTTCCGAAATCTGCACATGAAATCTGCATAGCAGTAAAGACACCCATGTCCACACCCCAAATATGGGTTCAAACAGAAATCCAAACTGGGGATTCGGGAGCGCGTGAGAGCGGACTTGGCTTCTATTTCAGAGACTCTGACCACCGTTGAAAGCTGACCGCACTCTCTGAATTTCTCTGCAAGCAGGGGAAAATCAAAAGCGGCCAGCTACAGTGCAGCAAGACCTTTTCGTGGACTATTAGTTGAGCCCGGGACAGGAAAGGTGAATGAAGGGGCAAGTAACCCATCTCCAGGTTGGGGAAGCTGTACTTTCACTATTAACCATTGACCATTCACCATTCACTGCCATCACTCGATGGCGGTATACGGCACCACCTCCACTGGACCTAGTTTCTCCAAGTCTGACTGCACATCATCGGCCTTGCTGACTACCACGAACACCAGATTGTCCGGGCCGATATATTTACGGGCAACCCGATTGACCTCCTCAATGGTGACCTTGTCCATGTTTTTGCGGTAGTCGCGGAGGTAGTTTTTCCCCAGACTGTAAATCTTGGTCTCTAAGATCCGCGTCGCTATCTGCTCCGGGGTTTCGAATCTCAGGGGAAAGTAACCTCGGTAGAAGGATTTGGCCTCTTTCAGTTCCTCTTCAGTAACTCCCTGCTCCCGAATCCTTGTGAGCTCCACTAGGGAGGCCTTGATAGCATTCAGAGTGGAGTCGTTGCGGGTGAAGGTGGTGACCACGAAAGCCCCCGGTTGTTTGTTCATCTCAAACCAGCTCCAAATCCCATAGGTCAAGCCTTTTTCCACTCTGACGACGTTGACCAGACGGGAGACGAAACTGCCGCCGAGGATGTAGTTCATCAGCACCAGGGGGAAATAATCGGGATTTGAGCGATCGACTCCGAGGTGCCCGAACTTGATGTTGCTCTGGGTAAGGTCAGGCTTGTCAACCAACAGGATTCGATAGCCGGAGACTGCCGGTGGAGAGGGGAACGAGGTCTTTGGGAGTTTGCCCTTCTTCCATGCTGAGAATCTTTTCTTGACCCTCTTGAAAACATCTTTGGATTTCACATCCCCGACTACGCAGAGGATGGCGTTATTGGGGCGGTAAAAGCTCTTGTGAAATCTAGCAATGTCATTTTGGTTCAGAGACTCCAACGACCTCACCGTTCCCACAAGCGGATTGGCGAAGGGGTGTTTCCCGAAAAGCTGACGGTTGAATTCCCATCTCACGATGACATTGGGGTCGTCTTTTTGCTGGATCAGGCTGGATACGGTCTGGCCTTTGAGGCGCTCGATCTCCTCCTCTGCGAAGGCGGGATTCAAGACCACATCCGCCAACAGATCCAGACCGGTATCGAAGTATCTCTTTAGCACCTTGCAGGTCACAAAGGTCGCATCCCGGTTGGTGCCGGCGCTTAAGCTTCCTCCCACGAAATCGATAGCCTCCGCAATCTCGGTGGCAGAGCGACTCTTGGTTCCCTTGCGCAACAGGTCGGCGGTGAGGTTTGCCAATCCCGCCTTGCCTTCAGGGTCGTAAGTAGCGCCGGTCTTCAACACCAAACGGAAGGCCACCACCGGCAGTTCGTGGTGCTCAATGACCAAGACCTCCAAGCCGTTTGATAAGGTCTTTGACTTGATCGGGGGGAGCTTGATCTCTTCCCCCGCCTCAGTTGCCCCAAGATTAAAAAGGAGTGTTAAAGCCAGAAGAGCGACTATGATTTTGTGAGTTCTTTTCGTCACATCAAACCTCAGGTAGCTTTTGTAGTACCTATGATAAAATTCAGATTAAGTGCCCGGCTCTGGAGGGGCTTCGGGGATTAAGGTCACCACGGTGCGGTTCTTCTTGTCCAGGTACTTCTTGCAGACCCGCACCACATCCTCGGCGGTGACGGCTTGATACTTCGCCGGCTCCTCGAACATAATGCTATAGTCTCCGAGGACGGTCTCGTAATAACCGACCCATTCACCCTTGTCGCTGTTGGATTCTAAATCGAAAATGAACTCGGCTTCCAACTGGTTTTTTGCCTTTTGAAGCTCTTTCTCCGTCACCGGCTCGCTCTTCAACTTATCGATCTCCTCGTAAAGAGCTTTTTCTCCCTCCTCGGTGGTGTGGCCTGATTGTATTCCGACCAAAATGTAGAAAAGCCCGGGATCTTCTACGGTCAAGGCAGCACCGTCAACGAAGGTGGCAATCTGGTCCTGATAGATCAGCCTCTGGTAAACATGGGAGCTCTGGCCGGTGAAGAGGATTCTGGCGGCAACCTCCAGCGGATAGATGTCGGGGTGGCCCCCCTCAGGGATGTGATAACCGACTATAAAAGAGGGAAGTTGAGCTATTTTGTGGACATCGGCGCGTCTCTCACCGAGTTGTTCTGGTTCCACGGTGGTCACCTGTGGGGGTGATGGTTGAGCAGGTATATCCGCATAGTATTTGTGAACAATATTTAAAGCTTCTTCAGTCTTGAAATCTCCGGAGATGACCACGACGGCGTTGTTGGGGGCATAATAACGTTCGTAATGTTCCCTGACGTCCTCTAGTGTGATAGCCTCAATGTCCGACATAAAGCCGATGACCTCCCAGTGGTAGGGATGTGCCACCCACAGAAGGTTTTGCAGCTGCTCGAACATCGCCCCATAGAGGTCGTTGTCGGTTCGCCAACGTCTCTCCTCCTTGACCACCTCCTTTTCGGAGTCGAAACTCTCCTGAGAGATGGACAAAGATCTCTGGCGGTCCGACTCCAAGAAAGCCGCCAGATCCAGCTTGTCGGAGGGGAGGTTCTCCCAGAAGGTGGTGTTGTCAAGCCAGGTCCAGGCGTTGTCAACGCCGCCATTGGCTTGAATGATTTTAGAATGTTCCTCTGCCTTTACATTCTCTGAGCCCTTAAACATCAGATGTTCCAGGAAGTGGGAGATGCCGGTAAGACCAGGGCGCTCGTTCTTGCTGCCCACATGATACCAGACCTGATAAGAGATGGCGGGGGTGGAATGGTCCTCTATGGTGAGAACCGTCAAGCCGTTATCGAGAACGTGCTTTCCCACCTCGAAGAAGACCTCTCCCCAGGAGCTGGAGAAGAGAAATATCGTGAGAAAAATGGGGAAGAGAAACTTAGAGCCCACAGATTTTCTTGTGGAGCCAATTCTGAACATCGATGACCTCCGCAGTAATCAAATATCTTCACAGGGGTCGGATTGGACATCCGACCACCCAGGGTCTTTTCCAATCTTTACTCGGTCTCTTTAGTTCCCTTCGGCCTGAGATCATTCAATCTCTAACCCAAAAGGCATAAGATAAAGGATTTGCTCCGATTCGAAAAGCGACTTTCCCTCCAGAAGATCGGTCAGGGACTCGATCTTATCAAGTTTTTCGGAAACTATAGGACCAAGGCCCCAACGCCATCCCCTCTCCGGAAGGGGGATTATTTCAACCTCCGCCTCTCTGTCGATGCCGGCTCTCTCCTTTGCGATCTCTAGGGCTAAGAGGATCCCTCCGAGCTCGTCCACGAGTCTGACCTCTTGCCCCTGATTCCCGGTCCAGGCCCGTCCCTGAGCGACCGAATCGACGTAGGCTTCCGAGAGCTTCCGACCTTCGGCGACCTTTTTGACGAAGTCCCAATAAAACTCCTCGATCATATCCTTTAGAAGCTTCCTTTCTTCTTCATCGAGGTGAGTGTAGTCCGACATAGTCGCGGCCCTTTTGCCGCGGGTGATGATTTCTTTACTCACGCCGATTTTCTGGTAGAAGTCGTGCAGAACCAGCTTTCCCCCCAAAACCCCGATGGAGCCGGTGATGGTGGAGGGTTGGGCGACGATCTCATCGCCGCTGCAGGCAATGTAGTAACCGCCGGAGGCAGCGACATCGCTCATGGAGACGATGAACGGTTTTTTCTTCTTGCAGAGGTCCACCTCTCTTAAGATGACGTCGGAGGCCAAACCCTCCCCACCGGGGGAGTCGATGCGGAAGACCACGGCCTTGACGGACCTGTCCTCTCTTGCTTTCTTGATGGCGCCGGCAATCGTCTCAGAACCCATGGTTTTCCCGAAGAGAAAATGCCGCCCGGATTTCCCGGAGGTTATAGCCCCGGTGGCATAGATGAGGGCGATCTTTGGCGGCACCGCCCAGTTGTCCGCATATTCTCTCCCAGAACGGTATTTCTTCTCCTGAACTCTCCCGTATCTTCTGCCGGAAACCGCCTTTATAATATCCTTGACTTCGTCCCAGTAGGCGAGCCTATCGACGAGGCCGGCTTCTTTCGCTCCCGCTGCAGTATAGGGGCCATCATCGATCTTCTCTTTCACCTTTTCTGTCGACCAGCCACGGCCGGAGGCGATTTGAGAGGTCATCTGCTCGTAGAGGTCGTCCAACGTGGAGTTGATCACCTCCCGGTAGGCCTCGGACATGTTTTCCCGCGTCAGCGGCTCTCGGGCGGACTTGTATTTGCCGACGGCTTTTATCTCCGCCTCCATTCCCAATTTGTCCAGGGTCCCCTTGATGAAAGTGACCTCGGCTTTAAGACCGGTGAGCCAGACATATCCCGCAGGGACGAGGACGATCTGGTCACAGGCGGAGGCCAAATAGTATTCCTTGTTGCTCATATTTTCGGCGAAGCAGATTACCTTTTTGCCCGTTGCTTTGAAATCGAGAATCGCAGAGCGGAATTCCTGAATGGTGGCAAATCCGAAATTCGGGTTTTCCAGCTTCAAGACCAGCCCCTTAATCCGGGGATCCTTTCGGGCATCTTCGATGGACTCTAAAACCTCATACACGGATCGGAGCTTGGGACCGAAAAGCCTCCTCGGTGGTTTCTGTTCCACGATCTTCCGGTTCAGGGTCAACTCCAAAAAACGAGGGCGATTTTTTATCAGGGTGGGATAGAAGTCGGAAGAGAGCCGGAAGTAAGTGCAACCGCCCCTGAATTTCTTATCCTCTTTGCTATTGAACTGAGAGTAGACTCCGGCCCCGAGGTGGCTCAGATTGAGCTCTACGTTGAAGCCATAATTATCCTTATCATCCAGCATCCCCGAGAGGACCAGACCGTCGATCGGCTGCGCGAAAATCCTGACGGTGGGGGTTACCTTCTCAAAACCTTCGGGCTCCTGCCAATGGCCATCGAGGGCGAAGGTGTATCTCTCCCCAAAAGGTCGCAGCGCTATCCCGAAGTCCCAGGTGCGGTCGATTCTCTTCCCGAAGAGATATGGTCGATTGAAATTGGAAACCTTTCCGCCCATTGAGAGAAACCTCCAGGGACGGCTCGTAAACCCGAAATCCCATAATTTCAGCCTATCGTAATCCTTATCTTTTGATCCGAACCAACTGTAAGTGGTGCCCCAATAGAAATAGGGGTGGATTCTGGTTCCAAAAGCGAGGGAGTAACGGCGCCAATCTACCACCCGACCGTAGCCCATCCACTCGACCTGAAATGCTAATCCACCGAGAGCTAAAAGGAGAGCATCGTCCCCCTTGAAAGTGGAGTCCGAATAGTAGCTGTGGACATAAAAGGCTTGAAAACCCCTCTTAGTTGCTAGACCAGCAGGATTGAAATTCAAGCTGAAAGCGTCATCAGAGGTTGCCACCGAGCTGGTGGGGAAATTCGACCGTGGGGGAGGTGAAATCTGGGCCAAGGAGGCTGTTGCACTGAGAATCACCAAAAGAAAAATCCCCAGGGGGTTTTTCAGGAGGTTGCACACGGGGGATGATGGTAGTCTCATTTCGGATCTCCCTTCCTCTGCACCAGATGTATACTTACTCTACTTGCCTACGATCTCTATGGTTCCGATGCCATCGATGTTCATCTCAATGGTGGACTTCCCATCCCCGGCAATCCCTTCCAGGCGGGTGCGATCAAGGAGGGTGGGGGTGATGGGGAAGTTGCTGGCATGGATACTCCCGCCAGAATCGACCGTGGCCACCATCCTGGTGGAGGTGTTCTTGGGAAGAGTTACCTCAATATCGGAGTATTTATTGGAGATGCTGAGGTGGGAATCTCTAATCTCGGCGAAATCTACACTGATCTTCGAATAGACTGTCTCCAGCCTATTTGAACCTCCGGTGAGGGTTACGTTCGAGGCGATGATCTTCTGGTAGCTGGTCTCTGCGGACAGCTGCCCCTTCACATTCTCAAGCTCGATTTTGCCGTAACTGGTCTCAAAAGAGAGAGGAGAATCACCGGCGTCGACGTCCATGGCCTTTATCTTTCCGTAGCTGGTGGAGGCTGCCACCTTCCCCTTCACGTTTTCTATTGTGATACTGCCGTAGCTTGATTCCAAGACGATCTCTTCGCCCTTGGCGTCGACGTCAGTTACAGAAATGCTGCCGTAGCTGCTTTCGGCGTGAAGTTCTCCTTCGATCTTCTCCAAGACGATTTTATCATAGGAGGTGCGGATATCGGTCTTTCCTCGGGCCCGCCTGAGGATGACACTGCCGTAATCGTTGTCGACGGTCACCTCTCCAAAGGGACCCTCCAGGTCCAAATCGAAGTAGGCGGTGCGGGACTCAATTTTCATTCCCGCCGGGAGGTGGACCTCCAGGGTCAATCTGACGCTGCGATCACCTCCCCGCCAGGGTGCCCGGGAGGGGCTCTTCACCCGCAGGCTGACCTCTCCACCCTCATGATCCAGCGTGATGTCCACCACCTCAGCGAACCGCTTGGCTTCTTTTTCGGATTTTGCCTTGGCCACCAGTTCGAATTGCACTTCCACCTGTTTTCCCTTCCAAGTTTCCACAAGGAGGTCCCCAGTGATGTTGTCCGGGGTTGTCACACTGAAAAGCTTCATCTTCCCCTCGGAGACCCTAAGGGTCCCACTTTTTACGTATTTCTCGTAAGCGAAGGTGCGAGCGGGAGATCCAAGAATAAATAGGAAGGCAAAGAATAGAAAGCAAAACAACGGGAATCTTGTTGGACTTCTAGAAAAGATTCTGTTTTTCATAGTCAGCTCCTTTATGGCAATTTAACCTTCTCCCTATAAAGAATACGAGAGTGGCCAGAGCAGGTTTCACGATGTTAAGGAAACGCTGTCGGTATCATTTGCCCACGTGTGAGGATGAGTGTCGAAAAAACCTCTCTGCCGGCTTATCTCATATAAGGATATTGCGCAAGCGGTGGCGACATTAAGCGACTCCAGAGAGGCAATGGTCGGAATTCTCACAGAGGCGTCTGCCAAGCCGCCAAGATCCTCGGAAACTCCGGTCGGCTCGCTGCCGATGAGCAAACAGACCCGGCCCGGAAATCTCCTTCGACTTATCTCGGTTTCCGCGTTGGGGTCGCAGGTGATCACCTCGAAGTCTTTGTCCTTCAATGTGTTGATCAGCTCCCTGGCGGAGAGCTCCAATCCGACCGCGGCGGTTGCCTCAGAAAAGACGGGGAGGTAGAAAAGGGAACCCATGCTGGCTCTGACCACTTTGGGGTTGAAAAGCTCAACGCAGTCTTTGGTCAAAAAAACTGCTCCCACTCCGAAACCGTGGGCAGTTCGGATGATGGTTCCCAGATTCCCCGGATCTTTCAAATCTTCAATCAGGAGGGCTAAGTTGACCTCCTCCCAGGGGAGATCGTCGAGGTCGAATTTCTTGGCTCTCACCAACCCCAGCACCCCCTGGGGAGTTTCGGTCTCACAGAGGGACTCTATCTCTTCATGGCTTGCCGAAAAAAGCGGTATCTTCTGGAGAGCTGCGTTTTTTCCCAGTTTCGATTTCGAGAAGCTATCCAGGCCTCTTTGCGACAGGTAAATCTGTTCCACAGTCCAATCGGAGGCGACTGCGGTTTCTACGAGCCTTTTGCCCTCTATCAGGAAAGCCCCCTTCTGCTGCCGATACTTTTTCAGCCTCAGCTTGCTGAGATATTTCAATCTCTGCTTTGAGAGGTTTTCTATCTTGGCCATACAACGATAATTGTTGATTTTGGCATTTAAGCCAATTAGAATATAGAAAAGATCGGGGGGAGTGAAAGAGATTTTATGTTCAAATCAAATCTTTTCCCTATTCTAAAAGATGCTCTGATCGTTATTACTCTCTCTTTCTTCTTTCTTGGTGACCTTCAAGCAGAAACCTCTTCAGAGAGGATAATGGAGCTGCGCCAGAATATCTGGCCGGCAACTACCATGCTTCTCACCGAGACACCGCAACGGGAAACCCTCAAATTGGCTCTGGTTCTCTCCGGTGGCGGAGCCAGAGGCCTGGCTCACGTAGGAGTGTTGCAGGTCTTCGAGGAGCACGGCCTGGTCCCCGATTTGATCGTCGGCAACAGCATGGGAGGGATTATCGGGGGATTTTATGCCTGCGGTTATAGCGCCGCGGAACTGGAACAGATCGCTGACACCCTCCACTGGAGAGAGCTTTTCAGGGACGCCCCCTCCCGGCTTTCACTCTTCCTCACCCAAAGGCAGGAGAGCGAAAACCACCTCCTGCAGCTCCGCTTCAAAGGACTCAAACCCCAGATTCCAAGGGCCTTGACCTCCGGTCAGCAACTGACAAATCTGGTGAACGACCTGATCATAAGAAAGGGAGTGACCTCGGATGTCGATTTCGACAGCCTGAAAATTCCCTTCAGAGCGGTTGCCACCGACCTGGTCAGCGGTAAGCAGGTGATTCTCTCTTCCGGGGATTTGGCCCAGGCCTTGAGGGCCACCATGGCAGTCCCTTTAGCTTTCACTCCGGTGGAGGCTGAAGAGAAGCTCCTGGTGGATGGTGGTTTGGTCGACCCTCTCCCGGTCGGGGTCGCCAAGGACTTGGGGATAGATATAGTGGTTGTGGTCAACACCACCTCCAGTCTCCTTCCAAAGGAAAAGATGACCTCCCCCTTCGACATCGCCAGTCAGGCCACCACTATTATGACCATGGAGAAGATGCAAGAGCAACTCTCCCGGGCGGAGGTGGTGATAACCCCGGTTTTGGGCTTTCACTCCAACGACGATTTTGAAGGGGTGGGAGGCATGATAAGGGCCGGCAGGAGGGCCGCCGAGGCTGAGATCTCCAATGTAGAATCCCGCATTCGACGGGGGACGGCGGAGAATGGTGAAGAGTTAATCGAAATCGAAGAAGTCTCACTTGAGGGGGTAAGTGATTTCACCTTGCTTGACCTGAATGTCGAGCTAAGAGCACTCCAGTCCGATGCTGTCGATCTGCAGTCGATACGCGAAGACTTGGAGGCTTTGCTAAAAACCGGCTTTTTCTCCAGGGGGGAGGCGATATTGAAATCTCATCCTTACGGGAAGGAACTGGTCTATCAGCTTCAGGAGAATCCGACTCTTCGGAGGGTGGAGATTTGCGGGAATAGCGTCTACCCGGAGAAACAACTGCTCGGATACCTCTCCCCTCATTGTGGAGAGAGGTTGAATACTGCTCGGATTCAGCAGAGCTTGAGAGACTGTTTAGAGCTTTACCTGAGTGCTGGCTACACCTTAGCAGATTGGACCGAGGTGGAATTTGACACCGCCACCGGGACGCTTCATTTAGAGATATGCGAGGGGATGGTTGACGAAATTATCGTGGAGGGAAACAAAAATACCAGAGACTGGGTGATAACCAGAGCCCTGCCTCAGGAAGTCGGCTCACCCTTCAACTCCAATTTGGTCAACAGGGGAATAGAAAACGTTTACAGCACCCGCCTTTTCGAGCAGGTGACATATCGTTTGGAGCCCGGCTCGGAGAGAAATAAGCTAGTCATTTCGGTCAAGGAGAGACCCTCACAGTTAGCTCGGTTCGGTCTTTGTTACGATTCCGAGTACAAGTTAGCGGGCTTCATTGAGATGGGCGAGACCAACCTCCTGGGTATTGGACAGCAGGTGTTCGGAAAACTGCGCCTGAGCGACCGTTTCAAACAGGGGAGCCTCAATTTCAAGGCTGACCGTCTTTTTAAGACCATGGCGACCTACAAGTTGAGGTTTTTCTACGATCACGGGAAACATCACTTTTATGAGAATAACCGTCACGCCTCCGGTTGGAAGGAGAATCGATACGGGATGAACTTGTCGGTGGGGCAACAGATCGCCCGTCTGGGGACGGCCTCGTTTGAGTTCCAGATTGATCGCGCCGACATAACCGATTACCGAACTGATGTCAGGTATTCGCACAAAACCAGAGCGGTAATCCTCCGCTCTTTGGTGGACACCTTGAATAAATACCCTTTTCCTGATAGGGGTAAATACCATCATCTCTATTTCGAGTTGGCCGGGGATGTTCTTGGGGGCAACACCGTTTTTTCGAAATTCTATACCTCTTTAGAGTCCTATTACCCTCTTCCTTATGGATTCAACTTTCATCCCCGGATTGCGGTCGGTCTTTCCAACAAAGAGCTCCCCCTATCTGAGAAGTTCTTTCCTGGGGAGGGTGGTCTTTTCTATGGGTTCTACCAGGAGGAACTCATTGGGGACAAGATGTTCTTAGGGAATCTGGGATTGCGTTACAGCCCGGTTCCTAATATCTATATCGAGGGGCGCTACGATATGGGAGATGTCTATTCCGAGTTCGAGGAGGTCAAGTTGAGAGAACTTAAGCACGCCTTAGGGGTGAAATTCTCGATAGATACTTATCTAGGACCCTTAGAGGTTTCTTACGGCGCCTCTTCGGAGGGGACGGATTTGCTCACTTTGAATCTGGGATACAGCTTCTGATGCTCAACAACCCCTGGCAGCCACCAGAGGTGGCCCGCCCTGTCCGCTTTAGGCGACTCTGTTCCCTCGGGCAGGCCTCTGGCGGGAGGCAAGGGGGCTACCCAGGTATTGAAAACGACTAACCCTGGGGTAGCTCACTGGCCTCCACCACTGGGCCTATCGAGAAACTTATTGACAGTCGATTGTCATTCGCATTTAATAAGGCTCAGGATGGTTACGCCTTAAGCGACTTAGCAGCCTAAGGCTAAAAGAGGTAAACATACGACTGAAATGACTCTTAGAAGAACCATAGGAGAAATTGAGCCGCTTCTACCCCGCATCAAGAAGCTCCTCGAGAGGATTTACGGTGATCGCCTAGTGGAGGTCATTCTGTATGGCTCTTTTGCTAAGAGCACCCCAACCGAGGACTCAGATATTGACGTTGCGGTGGTGCTTAAGGGGGAGGTATATAAGGCAAAAGAGATAGATACGATATACGAGGTCTTATATGAGTTGATGCTGGAGACCGGGGAGTTGATCTCGGTGTTCCCTTTGTCCGAGGAGGAGGTGGGGAATTCGGTCTGGCCTCTCTATCACCACATCAGAACCGAAGGAATCAAGATATGAAAGAAGTGGAGACCTTGATACAGAGGTCTGAAAGAGCTATCGCGAGCGCAAAACTCCTACTGCATGGAAATGACTTCGATAGTTCCGTTTCTCGTTCCTACTATGCAATGTTTTATGCCACCGAAGCTCTACTTCTTACCGAGAAGTTGAAATTCTCTTCTCACCGGAGTGTTATCTCCCTTTTTGGGGAGCACTTTGTCAAAAGCGGCACTTTTAAGCAAGAGATGGGTAGGAGATTGAGCAAGACTTTTGAGAAGCGCTTGGTGGGTGATTACAGCTTTGCTCCCGAGGTGAACGAGGAGGAAGCAAAGGAGGCGCTGGGCTGGGCCAGGGAATTCGTGAAGGAGATAGGGGAATACCTTGCGAAGAGCCATGTAGGTTAAAATGAAACACCAGCAAGCTCCCATCTTTCTTTTGGAGAGTTATTGCTCCTGACGAAGACCGTAATTGGCGTAACGGGCTTGTTTCCAAAAGCGTCCGCTGGAACTTCGGTGACAGCCGTCGTAAAACCTGCTTTTGTACTGGAGGATTACCCCGTCACTACAAACCTTGTTATTTCAACGCCTCCCTATAAATGGGCCCTGTGAGAATTCCTGTATGAGTTATCCATGCACCAGGCACTGATCACTGATTCCGCAGGCATACTGTTCATCCTTGCTGGTAACGCTGCCTTGTGGTTTTTCTTAGAGAAGAAGACCGGCTGGAAGCTTTTCAGCTTCATTCCGCCGCTGCTTTTTATCTACATCCTTCCGGCGTTTTTTTCAAACCTCGGCCTCATCCCCGGCAAATCCGGAGTCTACGACTGGATGGGTGGCAACCTCCTGCCGCTGTTCTTGGTGCTGTTACTTCTGGACGTGGACGTCCGGGGCACGATCAAGGTCATGGGACGGGGGGTGTTCGTGATGCTGATCGGCACTCTGGGAGTCGTGGTTGGAGCTCCAGTCGGTTACGCACTCGTCAAAGGGTGGCTCGGTCCCGAGGCCTGGAAGGGTTTTGGCGCCTTGGCCGGTTCCTGGATCGGCGGCACCGGAAATATGGCCGCAGTCGCCGAGGGACTCGGCACCTCCGGCACCGATTTCGGCCTCGCCGTCATCGCCGACAACGTGGTTTATCTGGTCTGGTTACCGCTTCTCCTGCAGTCCAAGAACATGGCGCGTTGGTTTCACAGATTCACCGGCGTTTCCCAGGATCATCTGGATCGACTGAAGACCGCCGCCGCCGGCTTGGTAGTTGAAAAAGGCAAGCCAGCGATGAGGCATCTGCTTTACCTTATAGCTTTGGGGTTGGGGGTGGCGTACTTGGCGGGGATGATCGCCAGCGCCATACCCGAAATACCTCCGGTGTTGACCACGGGGACCTTAAAGATACTGCTGGTAACGACCTTCGGCCTTATGCTCTCCTTTTCGCCGGCCAAGAGGATCCCCGGCAGCCACGAATTGGCGATGGCGCTGGTTTATCTCTTCGTCGCCCGAATGGGAGCGAAAGCCACCGTGGCCGGTCTGGCGGGACAGGCGGTGCCCTTCGTCGCCGGCGCCTATGTCTGGATCTTCATCCACGGTGTGTTTATTCTGGTGGCGGCGCGGCTTCTCCGCATTGACGTCCACACCGCCGCCATCGCCAGCGCCGCCAACATCGGCGGTGCCGCCAGCGCCCCGGTGGTGGCAGCCTACCACGACGAACGTTTAGTGCCGGTTAGCATCCTGATGGCGCTGATCGGGTATGCGGTAGGGAATTACGCCGCCTTCCTGACTGCCTACCTCTGTAGCCTTTTGGCGTGAAATTTGTTTGCTAAAGAATTCCCGTTATTTTCTCGGCCGACAATACTGTCCACCAGGAGGGATGAAGCTGGAGACTTCCGCAGTCGTATCCGCCGGAGTCCACTCTCCGATTGCCTCCTCGTAGATTTTGCATTTTCCCACCGATTCCCATTTAGCCCCGGCGTTGTAGCTCCAGCCAATATACTCTGAACCGGTACCGGTGGTGGTAACCAGATAGCGGTTACCGACATAGCCAAACCTGCTTGCCTGCCCTTCCGGGGATTCGGTGTCACCGGCGGAGGGGTCAACCGGAATCCATCCATAGGGCGGCAGGTAGATCTCGCACCAGCGGTGGAAGACGTCGTCCTCGGAGGCTAAATCCCCTCGAATTGCGATCGAGCCGGTGTAGCGCGCCGGTATGCCCGCCGCCCGGCACATCGATATGAATACGAAACTGTATTCGGAACAACTGCCGTTGCCTCGTTCGATGATGGCAGGAGCGACATTCCAGCCACCGGCCAGCTCATAATAGAGATGATCGATGATCCAGCGGTATATCCGACGGGCCATCCAGTAAGGGTTGGTCTCGGAGCCGACCGCCTCCTTGACCGCTTTCTGGATTATGGGATTGGTTATGTCGAACTTGGTGTCGTCGGCCAGAAATGTCTTGCTAATGTCCTTGGGGATATCCTTGAGCTCACCGACCTTCTCGGGGCGTATGAAGAAGCGGGTATCATAGAGGTCTGCGGTGACGAAATAGGATGCGGTCGCCTTGCCCCCTGCGGGCAGATTGTCAAAATGAAAGGAGGCGAAGTTCTGCCCCCACTTATCGGTTATATGCTTCGGCCTCACCTCCGAAAAGTAAACCGGCTCCGTCAGCAAGGTCTGATGGAAGGAGTTCTCCGGAATCGCCAGAAAGAGATCCAGCGATTTCAAATATCCCGGCCCGTAGTTCCTAACCTCCGCGGTGAAAAGCATATTTTGCCTCTGCCTTTCGGTCTGGGAGTAGTAACCGTCACCGTCGGTCACGATTTGGTAGAGGGAGTCGGATTCATAATCGGCGTTATACAGTTTCCCCTTGGCAAAGGCCAGTCCCCAGGCATAGGGGGCTGGAGAGTCGAGGATCATTATCACCTCACCGGTTTCCGGGTAAATCATGTATATCCGGTTCTTGATCCTGTCGGCAGACCAGAGATAGGTGCCGTCGAAGGCCAAACCGGTGGTCACACTCGCCGGGGCCGGAAACGATTTTATGGTGGTGCCGTCCTCGGTCGATATCATCTGAATGGTCTTACGATCCGCCAGCCAGAGATTTTTGCCGTCCCACGCTAAGCCTTCAGGCCTCTCTACCGGTGAAGGTATGGTCCACACGTTAACCCCGGATTTGACATCGAACTGGATGATGTTGTTCTCCTCCCGATCGACCACCCAGAGATGGGAGCCATCCCACGCCAGACCGTAAGGGCGATAGGAGGGAGCCGGCAGCGCTTCCACCACTCTCCCGTTTTTGGGACTCAAGGCATACAGCGAATCGGTTTTGAAATCCGCCAGCCAGAGGTTTTTGCCGTCGAAGGCCAGCCCAGAAACGCATGGGGAGGGGTTGGGGAAAGTTTTTGAAACCTCCCCGGGCACCGCCGCAAGCACCGTAGCCGAAAACATGACCGTTAGTAGTAGTGCTTTGAACATCGATACCTCCGTATCAAGAGTTTGGACACTATTCATCTCTAAGCAATTATAAGCCCGTTTGAGATCTTTTTCAAGACATTATTACCGGGTGATTCAGCTCCCTGCTTAAGGGAGATAGATTTGCTCACTAAAAGTCTTTGATGCTGGTCAAAGATAATTGTTGAAAAAGTCGACAAATTTGACGATAATAAAAAAGGAGGTGAAACCGTAGCCGGTCCCATCGGTGCCGCTCTGATTCTCAGTCAGAAACGGTGACTCGATCCGGGGCGAAAGATATATCATTACCAGTAACAGATGAACCGTCGGTCATATGCAGACCGCTGCACGGAGGCGTAAAATGAAAATGACCACCAGGAAAGAACAGCTTTACAACACCATGCTCAAGTTCGAGGGGACGTTCTTTCCGGAATCTTTGAAAAACCGATTGTCGGGAACTGATGCCGACTCCCGCTCCTTGAGAGTTGACCCGGAAAAGGAGTCCTTAGGCAAGGTCAGACGCAGGCTGATTCTCAAACAGACAAGATCGGCGTAAGACAATAGCCCACGACTCCCGGGACACCATCCGAATTTCCCCATTGAAACGGACAAGCCACCGTAACGACAAAGCAGCAAAGGTTTCTCTTCTCCTTCTCGAGTTCCTCTCAGCCAATCGTTCAGCAGATAGATTGTCAAGAGACTGGGACTTTTGCGGGAGAACTCCCCTCTCGATTCACTCTCCATAGGACGGTTCACAAACGAAGGAGAATCAGCACAAGGGAGTGGCGGCGCACACCACCCCTTGCGAGACTGCCTTCGTGATCGAATCATAAGCCCGCTTTTATGTTGACACTCAAATTGGCGGCTGTTAAATTGATTTTTCAAAAGAGAAACCCGGGAAAATGAATCTGCCCAACAAGCTCACCCTGAGTCGAATCATCTTGAGCCCCATCTTCATGGCGCTCTTTTTGATAGACAACCTCTACACCCGCTATTTGGCTTTGTTGGTCTTCTCCCTGGCGGCCTTAACCGACGTTTACGATGGTTACTTAGCCCGAAAGACCGGAGTCATCACCAACTTCGGGAAGTTCATGGACCCCTTGGCGGATAAGCTCTTGACCTCCATGGCGTTTATTTCCCTTGTGGCTTTGGGCTACGCCAAGGCCTGGATGATAATCGTGATCGTCGGGAGGGAGTTTTTCATCACCGGGCTGCGTTCGATCGCGGCCTATAAGGGGATAGTGATTTTTCCCTCAATTCTGGCGCAGGTGAAGACGGCCTCTCAGATGTTGGTGATATTCATTATCCTGGTCTTTATCAATCTGAAGATGACCCTCCTTCCGGCCGGTTACAACTGGACAATTTTCACCAGCCCCAAGACGATGAGACTGTTTGACGGGATGATTCTGGTCTGCGTGATCCTCACCGTGGCGACAGGCATAGACTATCTGGTCAAAAACGGTGCCATCCTGAAGGGGGTCTTACGTTGACAGTGAGGCAGGGTTTGCCGACGACAGAACCGCTAGCTGCCACCTCGACCCGCAGGGCGCTGGTGGCAAGATTCCTGGCAACCGCCTGCTTTTCCGGTCACCTCCCCCTTGCCCCCGGCACCTGGGGAGCGCTTCTGGCTTCAGGATTGGCCTATCTCTTCTTGCCGAGCTATTGGGTGTGGCAACTCTCAGTGATATTTGCTATATTTCTCTTAGGTGTATGGGCTTCGAGTGAAGCGGAGAAATTATACGGTCACGATGGTCGCCCGATTGTGATTGACGAGGTGTCAGGGATACTGGTGGCCCTTTTCCTTCTACCTCAAACCGTTGTCCTATATTTAGTTGCCTTTATTCTCTTTAGATTCTTCGACATAGTTAAACCGGCGCCTTCTCGGCGCCTGGAATCTCTGCCGGGCGGGTGGGGGGTAATGATGGATGACCTAGTGGCTGGAGTCTATGCTTTTGTGGGTATGCGGCTTCTGTTGCTCTTGAGATGAAGGGAGATCGAGGAGGCACGACCGGTAATTGCGGCAGTTAGAGTTTGTCCGTCGTTGCACTAGTTGGCCGAAATGGTCAAAGCGGCATCGGCTCAGTTCAGCTTGCAGATTTAGAGGAGAAGAGGAAAAATGACAGCGTTGAAAAAAACCGCCCTGGTTCTAATCCTGGCGCTCGCCTGGTTTACGATCTCCAGTGCAGGAGACCCGTCCCGACTCAGTCGGGAGTGGAAAAAGTCGGCCGATCTGGGGTTGGCCCTAACCCAAAGCAACTATAACGATGCCTGGACCGGTGGGGAGGCGGGGGCAATAATCTGGGTGTTCAATGCAAATCTGACCGCCGAGAAGCAACTGAGCTCTAAGATGAATACCGCAAATGCGGTAAAACTATCCTTCGGGCAGAGCCACATCCAGGATAAGGAGTCCAAGGAATGGGCCAAGCCTGAAAAATCCTCCGATCGGATTTTCCTAGAATCGGTTATGCGTTTCACTCTGGGCGGATATGTCGATCCCTATCTGGGCTTCACCTTTGACAGCCAGTTCCTGGACGCCAGCGTGACGGAGGTCAAGCGGTATGTCAATCCCATCCTTCTGACGGAGTCGGCTGGTATATCTCGCCTGTTCGCGGAAACGGAAAACTCGAAGCTACTGTCGCGCTTGGGGTTTGCGCTTCGTCAACACCTGGACAATACCGTCGTAAGCATCATACCAGAGGAGACCAAGAGGGAAACCACCACCGACAGCGGCCTCGAATGGGTTACCGACTTCAATCACACCTTTTCCGAAGGACGGATGAACTACGTCACCAAACTTCGTCTCTTTCAGGCTTTCTTCAACTCCGAGAAGGAGGAACTGCAGGCACAGGGCAAAAAAGACTACTGGAAAGCCACGGATATGGCCTGGGAGAATACCGTGTCGGCGGCGGTCTCCAAATATATCCAGGTCTCCCTGTTTCTGGAACTGCTCTACGATAAGGAGATTGACAAGCGCGGTCGCTTCAGACAGACCCTGGCTCTGGGGCTGGCGTACAAGATGTTCTGAGTTTAGGAGGGTTTAGAAAATGGGTCTATCCATACGGGCCCTGACTTGGATTGACTTACAAACCGTTCAAAAAGAGAGGATGTCATGACGGAATCTGTAGTTGATCAATTGGTCGCTTTTAGCACCACATATGGCCTGAAGGTTATTGGCGCGATCCTACTTCTAATCCTGGGGCGGATTGCGGCGGGTCTGGCACGAAAAATCGTAAAGAGAATGCTGGACAGGACCAAAACCGATCCCGCCATAGTCTCGTTCGCCGGCAGTTTCACCTACGTACTCATTCTGACCTTCGTGGTCTTGGCAGCTTTGGCCCAATTCGGGATTCAGACTGCTTCATTTATAGCGATCCTGGGTGCAGCTGGCTTTGCGGTTGGCTTTGCCCTGCAGGGGTCGTTGGCGAATTTCGCCGCGGGCGTCTTGGTCTTGGTATTACGTCCCTATAAGGTGGGCGACTACATCGATGCTGCGGGTGTGGCCGGCACCGTGAAAGAGATCAGGCTCTTTACCACCGTGTTAGCCACGCCGGACAACATCAAGATCATGGTGCCAAACGGCAAAATCTACGGGGATATCATCAAGAACATCTCCGCCTATGATACCAGGAGGGTGAACCTCACAATCGGTATCGGTTATGGTTCTTCCATCCAGAAGGCATTTGAAGTCCTCATGATGCTCATCAAGGGGGACACGAGAATACTTTCGGACCCAGCCCCCCAGGTCGCGGTTTCGGAACTGGCGGATTCCAGCGTGAATCTCATGGTTCATGCCTGGGTAAGGAAAGAAGATTATTGGCCGGTGAGGCTTGAGCTAACACGCAAAATCAAGGAGGCCTTCGACGCCAACGGGATTGAGATACCCTTCCCCCAACAGGTGGTGCACTTGATTTCGACGGAGAGCGAAAATTGAAGCTGCGCATGTAATTCAGTGGACAGGTCAAGGGAAGATAGCTAACTTGACGATGGCTTTAAGGGAACACCGCTTCGCCCAATGGGTTCGGGGAGTCAACCTCTTTGGCCGGAAGGCGGCGTGGAGACGATCACATAATAAGCCAAGGGGTATGAACCGTTATGAATAGGCTGCTGATCGTTTCGAACAGATTGCCTGTCAGCATCCAGAAGAGGAAGGGGGAGCTGCACTTCTCCCGCAGCGTCGGTGGGGTGGCCACCGGTCTGGCTTCGTTCTACGAATCATACAACAGCGTCTGGATAGGGTGGCCCGGGGTTTCGCTGAGCGAGATGAAGGGAGAGAAGAGCGAGGTCGAGAAGAGACTGATGTCGGCGTTCAAGTGCCACCCGGTTTTCCTCTCCCCAAACGATATCGAGAAGTACTATCATGGCTTCAGCAATAAGACCCTCTGGCCCCTGTGCCACTACTTCACCCAGTATGCGGTCCACGACAAAAGCTTCTGGCAAGCTTACAAACGCGTCAACAGGCACTTTTGTGACGCCGTTTTGGAAATCGTAAGGCCCGGGGACATCGTCTGGGTGCATGATTACCATCTGATGCTCCTTCCCAGGCTGTTGAGGGAGAAGCTGCCGGATCTCACCATCGGCTATTTCCATCACATACCTTTTCCCTCCTTTGAGCTGTTTCGCTTACTTCCCTGGCGTCTGGAGATCTTAGAGGGTCTTTTAGGAGCGGACGTTGTCGGTTTCCACACCTATGATTACGGCCGACACTTCTTAAGCAGCGTGCATCGTTTGTTGGGCTGCGAATACAGTATGGGTCAGGTCACGGTGGGCGATCGCATCGTTAGGGTAGACGCCTTCCCGATGGGGATAGACTACGAGCGATTCTCGAAAGCCAGCGCCGATCCCGAGGTGAGAAGAGAGATAAATAAGTTCCGAAAGAAAATCGAAGACCGTAAAGTAATCCTATCCATTGACCGTCTGGACTATACCAAGGGGATTCCTGAACGTCTGGAGGCCTTCCACACTTTTCTGAAGAGAAATCCAGAGTATAAGGAGAAAGTGATCTTTATCCTGGTGGCGGTGCCCTCCCGATCACAGGTGGAACTTTACAGATTGCTGAAAACCCAGGTAGATGAACTTACTGGCAAGATCAATGGAGAGCATGGGACTATTGGTTGGATGCCGATCTGGTATCTTTACCGCCTGCTGCGTTTTCCCACTCTGGCGGCCCTTTACAGCATTGCGGACGTCGCCGTTGTCACCCCTCTCAGGGATGGAATGAATCTCATTGCGAAAGAATACGTGGCCACCAAAAGGGAGGGGAAAGGGGTTTTGGTACTCAGTGAGATGGCCGGAGCCGCAAAAGAATTGGGGGAGGCGATAATAGTCAACCCCAACAACAACGAAGAGGTAACAGGTGCTATAGAGAAAGCCCTGGAGATGCCAGAGGAGGAACAGATAGAGCGCAATAGGGTGATGCAGAAGCGGATTCAGCGGTATAATGTAGTACGATGGTCGGAGGAGTTCATAAATAGACTGATTTACACCAAAAGGCTCCAGAAGGAGCTGCGCGCCAAGATACTGACTTCCCAAATGCAAAGGAAATTGATCGCCGATTATGGTAAAGGTAGAAGGCGACTGTTACTGCTAGATTATGATGGCACTCTGGTTCCCTTTTACGGAGAACCAGAGAAGGCAAAGCCTGGAGAGGAGCTTTTAAAGTTGCTCCGAGAACTTGCCGAAAATCCGAAAAATGAGGTAGTGCTCATAAGCGGGCGCTACAAAGACACCTTACAGAAGTGGTTCGGCAGGTTAGACCTCGGTCTTGTAGCTGAACACGGTGTATGGGTAAAAGAAAAAGAATGGGAGATGATAGAGCCGTTGACCAACGAGTGGAAGGAGGAGATACACCAAATCCTTGAGCTGTCTACGGATAGAACTCCCGGCTCTTTCATTGAGGAGAAGGATTATTCCCTCGTCTGGCATTATCGAAAAGCCGATCCCGAACTAAGCTCCATGCGAGTGAGGGAACTGATAGATGAGCTCGTAAATCTCACCGCCAATCTCAATCTCCAGGTGTTGGAGGGGAGCAAAGTGGTCGAAATCAAGAACGTGGGCGTAAACAAGGGTCGGGCGGCACTGCGCTGGATCGCCAAGGAGGAGTGGGATTTCCTTCTGGCAGTCGGGGATGACTGGACCGACGAGGACCTCTTCGGTGCTGTTCCCGAGGCGGCTTATTCCATCAAGGTGGGCCTGAGACCCTCTCTGGCCAAGTTCAATTTGGAAACCCCAAAGAGTGTGCTTTCACTGTTGAAGGAACTCGCTTCGAAAGGTTGAGACATGCTGAGTCTGGAGAACTACCGCGACATTGCGGGGGTAGAGGTGTTGGGCGAGATATACCGCAAGGCCCGGAAGCTGTACGGAAAACACATCCTGCACATCAACTCCACCTATCAGGGGGGTGGTGTGGCCGAGATCCTAAACAGCTTAGTCCCGCTCATGAACGATATAGGAATTGATGCCGGCTGGAGAACCCTACACGGCAATCCTGATTTTTTCACCATAACCAAGAAATTCCACAATGCCCTTCAGGGGGACTCACTGAATCTGACGGCGACGAAGAAACGCCTGTATGTCCAGGCCAACGAGGCCTTCTCCACATTTACCCACATAGACCATGATTGCGTGATCATACACGATCCCCAACCTCTCCCCCTGATCAAATTCTCCAGAAACCGACGACCCTGGATTTGGAGATGCCACATCGACCTGTCACATCCCAACAGCCAGCTATGGGATTTTCTCACCTCATTCATACTCAGATATCACCTGGTGGTGATCTCCAGTGAGAACTACAAGAGAAATGGGTTCCCGGTGGAGCAGAGGATCATTCAACCCGCCATCGATCCCCTCACCGCCAAGAACAAGGAGCTCTCCGACAGAGACATCTCCAAATATCTCAGAAAGTTTGGCATAAAGACGGACAAGCCCATAATCAGTCAGGTATCAAGATTTGACAAGTGGAAAGACCCCGAGGGTGTAATAAGCATATATAAGCGTGTCAGAGAGAAAGTCGACTGCAGGTTGGTGATGTCTGGAGGGGTGGCGACAGACGATCCGGAAGGCCCAAAGATTTACGAGAGATTGCACCAGAAGGGGGGGGAGTTGATAGACAAGGGAGATGTAGTCCTCATAATCCCTGAGAACGACATTTTCGTAAACGCCTTGCAGCGGAAATCGGCGGTGGTCATTCAGAAATCGATCCGGGAAGGCTTTTGCCTGGCGGTGACCGAGGCTCTCTGGAAGGGAACCCCGGTCGTAGCCTCAAATGTGGGCGGGATACCGCTTCAGATAAAGGACGGCGAAAACGGCTTTCTGGTGCAACCTCGTGATGTCAAAGGGTTTGCAGAGAGGACCATAAGGCTGTTGAAGAATCCTGATCTGGCAAAGAAAATGGGTGAAGAGGCTACGGAGACCGTCAGGAAGAAGTTCCTCATAACGCGGCTGCTGATCGATTACCTGGACTTGCTGGCGGAGGTAATACACTAAAGCGGTGTGACCCTCGAAGTTGGGTGGTTCCTCTTTATCAATTACAGACGACTCCAAAATCATTACGCAATTGGTTGTAAATAGGGAAGGTTAAGATGTTTGAAGCTATTTTCCATCAGACCCTCTTCGGAAATCGGATTCTGGACTATCTCATTTGCCTGGCGATTTTCGTAGTTGGCTTTTTCGTCGTTAGAATCTTAAGAGCGATCGTTTTCAAACGACTTGAAAAATGGGCCGAGAAAACCTCCATCACCTTAGACGATTTCTTACTTGTCATTGTTGAGAGGACCTTGGTGCCCCTACTCTATTTTGGCGTCTTCTATTTCGGTCTTCGCAGCCTGACCTTACACCCCAACTTCGACAGGACCATCGAGGTTTTAGGGATGTTGCTCCTGACGGTGCTGGGGGTCCGCTTCGTGGCGGGAATAGTCGAATACACCATTAAGGATATCTGGCTCAAGAAGCATCATCACATCGCCAGGGAGGAAACGGTCAAAGGGCTTCTTCCGGCCGTTAAGGTCGTCATCTGGGGGCTTGCCATCGTTTTTCTCTTAGACAATCTCGGCTTAAAGATCTCGACGGTGGTTGCTGGTTTGGGCATTGGCGGTATTGCTATTGCTTTGGCCTCGCAGACACTTCTGAAGGACCTCTTCAGTTACTTTAGCATCTTGATGGACCGGCCCTTTGAAGTTGGTGATTTCCTCATTCTGGGAGACTATTTAGGGACGGTTGAGCATATCGGGATCAAGACCACCCGGCTCCGCAGCTTAAGTGGAGAGCAAATAGTCATCTCCAATACCGACCTCACCGATTCCCGGGTGCGCAACTACAAGAGGATGGGCAGACGCCGGGTGCTTTTCAGACTTGGAGTCACGTATCAAACCAAACTAGAGCAGCTAAAGGAGATCCCCACAGTAATCAAAGCGGTCATAGAAAAGATTGAGGAGACCGCCTACGACCGCGCCCACTTCGCCTCCTATGGAGATTTCAGCCTTATCTTCGAGACGGTTTACTACGTGCTCGACAGGGATTACAACAAATATATGAACATCCAGCAGGAGATCAACTTCGCCATCAACGAGGAGTTCACAAAGCGGGGAATTGAATTCGCATATCCGACCCAGACATTATTCCTAAGTCAGACTCAAGGAAGCGAAGCCGCTAATCCCAAAACTGATTAGACCATAATCTCTCGCGGATAAACGGAGATAATCATCATTTTTTGCCGGACTTCTGGCTGTTGCAACTCTTGTTGCCATTGCTTATATTCTTGCGGTAGTTTGGAATCTTCAAGGAGAAGTGAATATCATGACGGCGAAAGTCTTCTCCATTATCCCGGCCTCTGCTAAGACCGTGATATTTGTAACTGACCGCACAAAGGTTGTGTATATCCCCACAAAGGACGGTTACTCAGTCTTACTAAGCCCCAAACACCCGGAGGAAATGATAAACTGGATGGAAGAGCTTTGGTGAACTCAGAGCTCAGCGAAACCTACCAATGGTGACTGTGGCAAGAAATATCGGGTTGTTCATATGCTGTGCTTGGTTCTTCCTGCTCTGTTGCAGAGGGACACACGTTACAGTCTCAACAACGGCGGATCTACGACACATCGTCACACATACCATGCCATCGGTTGTTTTTCTCAACATCTATGACGAGCGGGACAAACATATAGCTAGTGGAAGTGGGTTCTTCATAAACAGCGATGGCTATGTCATAACAAACAGGCACGTTATGCAAGGAGCAAGCCGCGCTGATGCTAAGACCATTGATGGCAAAGTTCACTCGGTGAATGGTGTGCTTGCGGAAGACAGAGAGGCAGATCTGATACTCCTATCTGTCAACATCACAGGTAGCGCTATCACCCCTCTCTCGGCAAGCTCAGCTGAGCCCGAAATCGGAGAAAGGATCCTGGTGATTGGCAGCCCACTGGGCCTCGAGAGATCTGTATCAGATGGAATCGTGTCAGCAGTTCGCGACTACCCGGTTTTTGGGAAAGTGATCCAGATCACAGCGCCCATGTCGGAGGGTTCCAGTGGCGGCCCCGTTGTCAATATGAAAGGCAAGGTGATTGGGGTTGCGACCTTTCAGAAAGTCAAGGGCCAGAACCTCAATTTCGCCGTACCCATTGAACGCGTCGCGAACCTGACCCCCGCGGAGCCCAAGACACTGGTGGAATGGCGGCGAGGCACACTAGAGGAATGGCTTGCCTCAGCAGAGGGATACCATTTCAAGGGTCTCATCTTTCTCTGGATAGAGGATCATAGGGAAGCTCTCACTCAATTTGAGAAGGCAATTGAAAAGCAACCACATTGGGCTGAAGCGTATTTTGCCGCGGGATACTGCAATGCAATGGTAGGTTGCTACCTGGCAGCTATAGAACACCTGAAAAAGGCAGTCCAGCACAAGCCGCATTTCGTAGAGGCGTACATCAATTTGGGTGCAGCCTACGCGGAGTTGGGTCGGTATGAAGAAGCCATGGAGTCTTATGAACACGCACTGCGGCTTGACCCCAACAACGCAGACCTGCACAATAACTTGGGTGTTGTGTACGGTAAGCTCAAGCTCTATGAGAAGGAGATAGAGTTCTACAGACGGGCGGTGAGGCTGGATGCTAACTTGGTAGATACGCACATTAATCTGGGAGTAGTTTACGGTGACATTGGCTGCTTCGAGGAGGCTCTGGAATCTTACAAACAGGCGGTACGCATAGACCCTGATAATGCTGACGCTCAGTACGGTGTTGGATGGGCCTACTGTAATCTAGGCCGTGTTAATGAGGCCGTTGCTCCCTTGCAGCAAGCTGTCCATCTCAAGCCAGATTACGGGAAAGCACACCTCACATTGGGTGAGGTCTATCTTACGATTGGGGACAGACAGTCTGCCCTTGAGGAGTATAAGATACTGAAGGATTTGGATTTAGTTTTGGCCAACCAGTTGTTTGGTCTCATCTACAAGTGACGTGTGTTTAGTGTGCGTTTACTTACAGGACACACGAGACCACTCGACGCCACACGGAACCGCCCGGACTCATAGGACTGTGACTAGGTTGCGATTCCCCGAGCTATGACCGCTGAAATCATAACCATAGGTGATGAGCTTTTGTACGGGCAGACTGTCGATACCAACTCTGCTTATCTCGGAGAGAGGCTCACCGCTTTGGGGATTGAGGTCAAATACAAGAGCGCCGTCGGGGACGACGTCAAACAGATTGTGGATGCCATCAAGCTGGCAATGAAGCGCAGTGACCTTGTCATCACAACCGGCGGCTTAGGTCCCACCCCGGATGATGTCTCAAAGAAGGCAATCTGTGACCACTTCGGGAGAAAGCTCGTGCTCTACGAAGATATCCTCAGGAAAGTTGAGAGCTGGTATGCCAAGAAGGGCGTCGAGATGCCGGCAATCGTCCGGAATCAGGCACTCCTCCCCGAAGGCACCAGACCCCTGAGCAACGACTGGGGCACCGCACCCGGAATCTTCCTTGAGGAGAAAGAGAAGCTTTTCTTCGCCCTCCCCGGAGTCCCCATCGAGATGGAAAGGATCTTCGACAATGGCATAGTCCCGATATTGAAAGAGAGAATCCCCAGCGGAAGGGTCATAGCCTTCAGAAAGATCCGAACCGCCGGAATCAGCGAAGCTCGTCTCCACGAAAAACTGTCTTCGATTCTTGAAGAAAGTGGAGATGTTGGAATTGCCTTTCTCCCCACCAGCTCCGGCGTTGACCTGCGACTCACCATAAAGAGCAACAATCCCACCGAAGCCCAGAGGAAGCTGGACGACTTTGAGAAGAAGATTCAAGGGAAGCTGGAGAAATACATTTACGGGACTGGTGAGGAAACCCTCGAGAAGGCAGTCGGGGACTTGCTCCGCGAGAAGAGACTGACCGTGGCAGTTGCCGAATCCTGCACTGGTGGGCTTCTGGGGAAGAAGATCACCAATGTCTCCGGCAGTTCAGACTATTTCCTAGGCGGCGTGATTTCTTACTCCGATGAACTGAAAATGAAACTTCTCGGTGTCCCCAAAGAGGTCCTGGAAAAAGAGGGAGCGGTTTCGGAAAAGTGCGCTCTCTCGATGGCAGAAGGGGTAAGGAGACTCACCGGGGCAGACTATGGCATCTCTATCACGGGAATTGCGGGCCCGACCGGAGGAACTGTCGATAAGCCGGTCGGCTTAGTCTATATCGGAATTGCAGGTGACGAGGGAAGCTCCGCCCGAAAATACGTCTTTACAAAAGAGCGCGAGTTGAACCGTGAGCTTTCGGCACAGACAGCCCTGAATCTCTTGAGATTGGAATTGACACAGTCGTAACTAACCCCCATTCTGGAGAGTATATATGAGAACCTTCATCGCTGTTGATTTGCCACAGGAGATCAAACAGAAAATCGATGCAGTTTCGTCATCTTTGAGGAACTATGGTGGTCGGGTCTCCTGGGTTAGAGCCGCTAATCTGCACCTGACCATGAAATTCCTGGGTGAGATCGACGATGGCTTACTTCCCGACTTGAAGAGAGCATTGCAGCAGCAGATATCTCAGATCCCGAGATTTCAATTCTCCCTGAAGGATCTAGGGGCCTTCCCCAATTTCCACAAGCCCAGGGTGATCTGGATCGGCATCGACTCCGGCGTTGAAGAGCTGACCGATTTGGCAATCAAAGTTGACGAAGCCACCCATAGTCTCGGATTCGAAAAAGAGAACCGCCCCTTCTCAGCACACCTCACCATCGCCCGGGTCAAAGACCCCCGGACGGTTACCGACCTAATCGCCGAAGTCCAAAACACTCTCTTTGAGAGCGAACCAATTCATGCCGAGGAAGTTATCATCATGAAAAGTCAATTGACGCCTCGCGGGGCGATTTATACCCCTCTGGAGAGGATAAAGTTACTGTGAGAGTTGACCACTTTTGGACTTTTAGAAGGATGTGAGCGTTATGGAAAATCAAGAATCTATTGAGTTCTGGCTTCGGGCGGCGGCTAAGGATCTTGTCGATGCCAAGAAAGCTTTCTCCTCCAAGACATACGATTATACTCTGTCCCTCTGCGGCCAGGCGTTTGAGAAGGCCACCAAAGGGTATACGAATTTCCTCAGCAAGAAAGAAGGCTCTGAAGGGAAGCCGGGGTCATTAGAGTTGTCCAAGGAATTTGGGTCGGATATCTTCGAACTTGAGGATTATAACTCCGCCCTCAGCTATACCGGAGGGAGTTTCGAGATCACCCAGAGCCTTTTCAACAAGAAGGAGGCAAAAAAGGGAATTGAAATGGCAGAAAAGGTGTTGAGCGAGATGTTTGCGAAGATGGGGAGAAAACTGGGGGATTACCAAGATCGCAAGTAGCAAAGAGATTCTCAGGTCGCCGTTGCTGCTCCCGTGATAGCTTTCCCTAACACACGACTCATTTTGCTGATAATGAGTTGAAGTTCTTGCGATTTCATGTTATACTGGCAAAAGGTAAGATAATATCGAGGGGAATTCGTTTTCTCAGGTAGGAGTTGAAAGCGAGGTAAACAATGGCAGAGATAGCGTCGGAAAAGAAAAAAGCCTTAGAGGCAGCGGTGCATCAGATAGAGAGGCAGTTCGGCAAAGGTTCCATAATGCGCCTGGGGGAGGATGATTTGGGGATCAGGGTGCCGATTATTTCCACCGGCTCTCTGGCTCTGGATTCCGCCTTGGGGATCGGTGGAGTTCCGCGGGGTCGCGTGATCGAGGTTTTCGGACCGGAGGCCTCTGGCAAGACCACACTGGCACTGCATATGGTTGCGGAAGCCCAGAAAACGGAGGGGATCGCTGCCTTCATCGACGCCGAGCACGCCATGGACCCCAATTATGCCAAAAGGTTAGGTGTGGATATTGATAATCTCCTGATAAGTCAGCCGGACACCGGAGAGCAAGCCCTCGAGATTGCCGAGACTCTGGTGCGCAGTGGAGCGGTTGACATCATCGTGGTCGACAGCGTTGCCGCTTTAGTTCCGCGTGCAGAGATCGAAGGGGAGATGGGGGATGCCCACATGGGGCTCCAGGCAAGACTGATGTCCCAGGCTCTCAGGAAACTCACCGGGGCGGTCAGCAAATCGAAAACCTGTCTGGTCTTCGTCAATCAAATCCGGATGAGAATCGGGGTGATGTTCGGCAATCCCGAAACCACTACCGGCGGCAAGGCGCTTAAGTTCTACTCCTCGGTGAGGCTGGATATCCGCAGAATCTCCACGATCAAAGATGCTCAGGAAGTAAAGGGGATCAGGGTCAGAGTTCGGGTGGTGAAGAACAAGCTTGCGCCGCCGTTCAGAGACGGGGAATTCGACATCATTTATGGCGTAGGCATCTCCAAAGAGGGGGAGCTTCTGGACCTCGGGGTCAACCACGATCTCGTAGAGAAGGCTGGGACCTGGTTCTCATTAGGGGATGAGAGATTGGGACAGGGGCGTGAGAATGCCAAAGCGTTTCTGAAGGAAAACTCCGAAGTCGCTGCGGAGCTGGAAAAACAGATTAAAGAAAAACTGGGCTTCGTCACTGCTGCTGAAGAACCCCAGGTTACCGACAAGAAATAAACTCTCAGACAATGATCCGAGCTCCTGGGGGAAAAGTCACTAAAATAGAGCCCCAGAAGAAGAATCCCAGAAGGGTCTCCATTTTCATTGACAATCAATTTGCTCTGGGGGTAAGTCAGGAACTGCTGCCCAAATTCAATTTGAGTGAGGGCATTCAGCTGTCGGGAGAACAGCTTGAGCTTCTTGAAAAGGAGGAGAGTGTCAAGCAGGCCAAGGAGATTGCTTTTAGAAGCCTCTCCCGCACTCCCAAAAGCACCAATGAGATCTCAAAAAAGCTGAAGGAGAGAGATTTCCAGGAGCAGGTCATCGGGGAGGTAATTCGTGAGCTGGAAAAATATGGCTATCTGAATGACCAAGAGTTCGCCAGGATCTATTCCGAGAGCTGTCTGCGGGCAAAACCCCTGGGGCCGAAATTGCTCTCCCAGAAATTATTCAAGAAGGGATTGAATAAAGAGTTGATCGAAGAGACGATCAAAGAGATCTATCGGCAACATGATGAGGTCGCCCTGGCGAAGAGGTTGCTCGTGAAGAGAACAGAGACATACAAGGCTCTGGATTCTCGAACCGCCAGAAAGAGAAAGGCCGACTACCTTGCCAGACGCGGCTTTAGCTGGGACGTTATCAGAGAGACGTTAGATATAGAGAAAAGCGAATGATGAAACCGGAGCTTGGGAGGGGTGGGTGACTATGGACTATTCACCACTAGCCATTAACCACGCCGTCGCCGCTTGACATGTCATATCTTCAACTGAGCGATATCAAACTCTACTACGAGCAGTACAGTCGGGGACCGAATCTGGTGTTGCTTCATGGTTTCTCCTTGAATTCCTTGATGTGGGAGCCACATCGAGAGTTCTTTGAGGACAGGTTCCGGGTAACCTTAATCGATCTTCGCGGCTTCGGCAAATCCGGCGTGAGTGATCGCTGGTCGCACGAGGTGATGGCCGAGGATGTGTGGCAGCTTCTGAAACATCTGAAGATTGAGAAAGCCACGATCGTCGGTTTCTCGATGAGCGGGCCAACGGCGATGGGGTTGGCGCTTGAACATCCTGATCTGATAACAGGACTGATTTTGGTCTCAAGTATCCTTCCCCTTGCAGGGAAAAGAACGACAGAGGCGGAAAGGAAAGAAATCGCTTTGGACATGGCTGTCTTGGAGACGGAGGGCATTGAAGCTTGGGCCAAGAATGCAGGAATCCTCGATGGTGTGGTCATGGGACCACTCTTTGAGCGCAACCCCGGAATCAAACCGCTGTGGGAAAGAATCATCAGCAGGAATGAGGCTGAGAATTTGGCTAAGGTCCTGAAACTCAAGATGGCGAACAAACCCTTGAATTGGCGTTCTCAGTTAGGAGAGATAAAGTCTCCGACTTTGATTGTCGCCGGTGAGAAGGATAGCTCCTTTGTCGATGCCTCCCGGAATCTCTCCCGAAGAATCCCGAACTCCGAGCTGATGATTATAAGAGATAGCGGACACATGTTGAGCCTGGAGAACCCCAAGTCGTTTGCCTCTGTTTTGATTGATTTTATGGATGAGGTAGGTCAGGTTGTCCCAACCTGACAGCCGTAGGTCCGTAGGTCGGGTTGTCTCAACCTGACAGGTATGGAACCCTTCCATGAGTAGATTTCACAGATTTCACATAACGGAAGCAATCTATTTTGTATCCACCAAAACTCGTGGGAATAGAAGAATCTTCTCGGATAAGAGAAACAGCCAAATCCTACTGAATTGCATAGACAATTTCCGCAAAAAGGGAAGATACCTGCTTCTTGCATTTGTAATAATGCCCGACCATCTGCATATTATGTTGAAGCCCAATGGAAACGAAAACATATCTAAAATTATGCACAGCATTAAGCGAGGGAGTTCACGTCTGATAAATCAAATGTGGAATAGAAATGGCTCGGTCTGGCAGAGCAGTTTCTATGAACGTATAATCAGAAATGAAAAAGAGTTTTGGGAAAAGGTGAATTATGTTTATAATAACCCTCTGAAAGCAGGATTGGTCGAATCTCCCGAGGATTATCCCTATTCATCGGCCAATCCGCAGGTAGAGACCGATTTGGAAGAATTTTTATCTCCGTGATGTCGTGACTCTATTGCTCAAACAAACCCTTCCCCCGTATGTCGGGTTGTCTCAACCCGACATCGGCCCAGGTTGAGACAACCTGCGCTACACGCGGATACATGTGGATACATGTGGAATGTAAAGGTGATGACATCCAGAGGAGTTGGACCAAAAGCGCAAGATTATCTCATGTAGGCTGATGAAACCGATTTATTTCACTCAGCATGCTCGCATAAGGATAGCGGAGAGGGGTGTTTGTGAAGAGGAAGTCATTAAAGCTATTAGAGAAGGAAAGTGGCAAAAGGCCGAAAAGGGAAGATTGATGACTTCCATTGAGGTCCCTTTCAAGGGCGAACATTATGGGAGATATTATGAAACCAAACAGATTAACCCGATATTTGTTGAAGAAGGAGACCGTATCGTTGTGATTACGGTATATACGTTCTATTCTCAGAGGAGAACGGGAAAATGAGGATGACTTATGACCCGGAGGCGGACGCAATTTACATCACATTAAAGGGTCACGGGGTTGACCACACCGAAAGGGTAGGTGCGGACATCGCCATCGATTATGGTCCTGACGGTGAGATTCACGGAATTGAGATTCTCTCTGCGCGAGAGCATTTCGGTTTCAAAGAGAAAACTCCGGAAATATCCCTTCAGAATTTGAAACCGATAACTACTTAGGCTTGTTGCTGCTGGGTCGCGTTGTCTCCAACCCGACATCGGCCCAGGTTGAGACAACCTGGGCTACGTGTGGATTGGACGTGTGCAAGGGAAACATGTGAAATGATGTGATGACCTCCAAGGAAATCCGTCACAAATTCCTTGATTTCTTCTCCGGGTATGACCACAAGGTTGTTCCCAGCTCCTCCCTCATCCCGGTTGATGATCCCACGCTGCTTTTCACCAACGCCGGCATGAACCAGTTCAAAGATGTCTTCCTGGGGAAAGAAAAACGGGAATACAAACGGGCGGCCTCCTCCCAGAAATGTATGCGCGCCGGAGGTAAGCATAACGACCTTGAAATTGTGGGACAGACCACGCGCCATCAGACTTTCTTTGAGATGCTGGGCAATTTCTCCTTCGGTGATTACTTCAAGGAGGAAGCGATTGCCTATGCCTGGGAGTTTGTCACCAAAACTCTGGGAATTCCCAAAGACCGGCTATATGCCACTGTCTATGAGAAAGACGATGAGGCTTTCGAGTTCTGGAAAAAGATAGACCCAGCTTTAGAGGGTCGAGTTCTGCGCTTCGGGGAGAAAGATAACTTCTGGTCGATGGGAGATGTCGGTCCCTGTGGTCCCTGCTCAGAGATCCATTACGACCAGGGAGAGGAGTACAGTTGTGGCCCCAACTGCAGAGGAGTCGAATGCGACTGCGACAGATTCAGCGAGCTCTGGAATCTGGTCTTTATGCAATTCAATCGCGATGAAAACGGGAAGATGAAACCGCTGCCGAAGCCCTCGGTCGATACCGGCGCTGGGCTGGAGCGGTTCTGCGCGGTGATGCAGGGAGTCCATTCCAATTACGACAGCGATTTATTGAAGCCCCTGGTTGAGAAGGTGGTGGAGATTTCGCGTAAAAAGTATTCCCCCGGTCAGGAGGGAATGCCTCACCGGGTGATTGCGGATCACGTTCGAGCGCTGTCCTTCTGTATTGCCGATGGGGGCATGCCTTCAAATGAGGGACGGGGTTACGTCTTGAGGCGGATTCTCCGCAGAGCTTCATACAACGGTCGCCTCTTAGATATTCACCGACCGTTTATGTCGGAGTTGCTCAACACTCTGGAAAACATCATGGCCGATGTCTATCCGGAGCTGAAGGAGAAAAGGAAAACCATTGAAAGCTTCCTCCATGCTGAGGAGGAGAGCTTTGAACGCACCCTCGACACCGGCCTGGAGCTTTTCGAACAGGTCGCAAGCAAAGTCGAGAAATCGGGCCAAGATGTCATCCCTGGTGAGGATGCCTTCAAACTCTATGATACTTACGGATTCCCTCTGGATTTGACCCAGATAATGGCGAGCAAACGGGGGATGACAGTTGACGTTGTGAGATTTGGGGAGGAATTAGAAAAGCAAAGACAGAGATCTAAGAGAAGCGCCGTAGCGGAGACATCCCCGATTTCTTTCAACCTCCGGCCAGAAGCTCATGTCGAGGTAACAAAGGGAACTACTTTCACAGGCTATCGAGAAGATTTCACTGAGACACTCGTTCTCTCAGCGGCTGAAGACTCTGTCATCCTTGAGCGAACACCGTTTTATGGCGAGAGCGGTGGTCAAGTTGGCGACAAGGGTATGATAAAGGGAGAGGATTTCGAATTCGAGGTCACAGATACGAAAAAGATTAACGGTCGAATTATCCATGTTGGCAAAATCAAAAAGGGAGAACCAAAATCAATCGTTGGCAAGAAAATGAGGGTGGAGGTTGACATCTCTCGCAGAAACAGCATCAAGCGCAATCACACAGCCACACACCTTTTGCACCGGGCTTTGAAAAAGGTCTTAGGTGAGCACGTCAATCAGTCGGGTTCGCTGGTGGCTCCGGATAGGTTGCGCTTCGACTTTACTCATTTCAAGGCGGTAACATCCGAGGAACTGTTGGCAATTGAGAAGGAGGTCAACAGAAAGATATTGGAAAATCTGCCCGTGAGGCCCGAATCTGAAGTTCCCTTCGAGGAGGCAAAAAAGAAAGGCGCGGTGGCGCTATTCGGTGAGAAATACACGGACAGGGTTCGAGTCGTAAGAATAGAGGCGAAAGATTCCACTCCGGAAAATCCCAGGTATTACAGTCAGGAGCTTTGCGGGGGGACGCATGTGAATGCTACCGGTGAGATCGGGCAGTTCCGCATCGTAACCGAATCCGCCATTGCCACCGGAATCAGGAGAATCGAGGCCGTAGCTGGTTTGACGGCGTTTGAATTAATGGATAAAGAAAGAAGCCTTCTGAACAACCTCTCCAGAACCTTCAAGGCTCCGACAGAGGAGATTGAATCTAGGGTAGAAAAGCTCTTGGAAGAGAAAAAGCTCTTGGAGAGAGAACTTGGAAAGTTCAAGGTTGGCTCTTACAGGGCTGAAGCCAAGGAGTTGGTCGATAAGGCTCCATTTGTCGAGGGGACGAATTCTAAGGTTATCGCTGTCAAGGTTGAAAAGGAGAATCGCGAGGAACTTCTCTCCCTTGCGGATGCAGTACGTGAAGCCTTAACTTCCGGAGTGGCGACATTGGCCAGCGAGATAAACGGCAGTTTAGCTCTTGTCACCATCGTCACCGATGACTTAATAAAAAAGGGAATAAAAGCAGGAGAGATAATCAAGGAGGCTGCCAAGGCTGGCGGTGGTTCTGGCGGAGGAAAGCCACATCTGGCGCAGGCGGGCGTGAAAGACATCACCAAGATAGAACAGGTGCTGGAGGCGGCCCAAAAAGTCGGTAGGTCGGGTTGTCTCAACCCGACATCACCCTCAAAATAAGTGATTTGGGTTACGTGGCGCATCCAAAGGGTGTCGATTGAATCTGATCAAAACCGTATTTGTAATTGGCCTCGCAATCTCTGTTGTCCTCTGGATTATTCTATCGTTTGAATTTAGCCTTTTCCTCCTCCTTGTCTTTGCAATCTTTATTATCTTCTGGATTGTAGATTCAGCGAGGAAAAAGATTCGGCACGAGATTTTCATGTCTACAGGTTATGGTCTCTTCATCATCTCCTTTTTCTTTTCTGTAGGAGAGATTTCGGTTCCAAGAGGCATATCCTTTTTAGGATTTCTCTTGCTGCTCGTGGCTTTTACAGTCTTCATCTTATCGGCAGTCACTTTGAGAGTTAAGGGGAAACCCCCTTCCGGGTGGGAAGATACTACCGAGTTCATCGACATCGGAATATACGAGGTGGTTCGTCATCCCATTTACTTAGCGGCGATGGTGGCGGCCGTGGGAGCTATACTCGTGAATTTCTCGCTCTCAGCAATAGCTCTCAACTCAGTTGCGATTTCTCTGTTCGTGATGACCTCCATCGCGGAAGATGAGTTCAATCTTGAAAAATTCGGGGATCCCTATAGGGATTACCTGGAGCGGGTGGCGAGGCTGAATTTCTTGAGGAGAAGGAATTAGGTTGCGTACGGCTGATATTTTTCTAAATTGCGAGATCAAAGGATTCTTGCAGGATCTCTCAGGGGAGGGGAAATGAAGCTTTTCAATCATCTTCAAAAAGTTCTAAGCAGACGAGGCGCTGGCTTTTTTGTCCTTCTCGACCCCGACAGAGCCTCCAGCAGGAGGCTGGCCTCAAGCGCGGCCAGTGCCATCGAATCTGGCGCCGACGGGATTCTGGTTGGCTCCTCAATACTTCTAACCGACAACTTTGACAGGGGGGTCAAAGTAATAAAAAAGGCTGTTGGGAACACTCCGGTCATCATCTTCCCCGGGAATGTCAACATGGTATCGCGTTACGCCGACGGCATCTTCTTCCTCTCCCTGGTCTCGGGGAGGAACTCAAATCTGTTGATCGGGGAACACGTCAAAGCCGCCCCCCTTATCAGGAAATATGGCATTGAGGCCATCCCGACCGGCTATCTCATCTTCGATTCCGGTAAGATGACCTCGGTCCTTTATATGTCCAACTCCCTCCCCATCCCCAGTGATAAGCCGGATATCGCCTGCGCCCATGCCCTGGCCGCCGAGTATTTGGGAATGAAGATGCTTTTCACCGATGCCGGGAGCGGTGCCGATAGCCCGGTACCAGACGAGGTAATCGCGGAGATCCGGGATTATGTCTCCTTGCCCATCATCGTCGGAGGCGGAATCAAGCAACCGGCGGTGGCAGAAGAGAAAGTTAAAGCCGGAGCCTCCTTCGTGGTCATTGGTAATGTCTTAGAGAAGGGAGGAAGCCAACAGTTTCTCAGAGAGTTTGCAGATGCCATCCACAAGAAATAAAATCACCGAAACGCAAATATCAGCCAAAGAGGAAAAGCTCAGACTGATAGGAGACTGGCTCTCCGAGAGCGCGGAGCTGAAGCTGAAGATCAAAGAGAGCTTGAGCGAGGGCATCATTGAAGCCGCAGAGATGGTTGCCACCGCCATCAAAGGCGGGAACAAAATCCTCTTCTGTGGCAACGGCGGCTCCGCGGCGGACTGTCAGCATCTGGCGACGGAATACGTCGTCAGGCTCAAGGCCGGCGACGATAGACAGGCCTATCCCGCCATTGCCTTGACCACCGACAGCAGTCTCCTTACCGCCTCCGCCAACGATTTCGGGTTCGAAAACATCTTCGTGCGCCAAATTGAGGCCATCGGTAGAAGGGGGGATATTCTCATCGCCATCTCCACCTCCGGCAACTCCGAGAATATCGTAAGGGCCACTGAGCTGGCGAAGAAAAGTGGCATTGAAGTCGTAGGTTTTCTGGGTCAATCCGGAGGCAGGCTTCGGCCGTTGGTCGACCTCCCCCTGCTGGTTCCCTCCAGTGAAGTTACCCGCATTCAGGAGGCGCACATAACCTTAGGACACATAATCTGCGAGCTTGTCGAGAAGATTATCTCCGGAAGATAGTTGCCCGAAGAACAGCTAATGAAACCCCACTCCCCTAAGATTAACACCATAATTCTCTTCGGAGCCCAGGCGGCGGCCTCATTCTTGAGCTTCGTCGCGATTTTTTGCCTCACCCGCTACCTGGGGCCGGAGAGGTTCGGTCTTTACGCCACCGCGCTGGCGTTTGTGGCTCTTTTTCTGCCGATCGCAGATCTGGGAATCGATTTAGCTCTGACCAGACTGGTGGCAAAAGACAGATCACGATTGAAGACCCTTTTGGGGTCAGCCCTGAAATTGAAAGCGGTCTTATTGGCCTTGATAGTCATCATCATCTACCTGGTCGCCCTGATTCTTAAATACGACCTCCACGAAAGGGGGCTCATCCTCATCGCAACTTTTGGGATGCTCTCACTGAGCATAACCAATAGCTTCATCGCCAGCATCAGGGCTCTGCAGAGGATGGAGATGGAGGCGGTCTCACTCATCCTTGGTAGACTATCCTTTGTCATCCTGGTTCTGATAATGATTTTCCTCGGGGCTGGATTGACAGAGATGCTCATTTGTCAGCTCTTGGGAAATCTGATTTTTGGGGTGGTGGCGTTTGTCCTCTTGACACGGAAAGTCGGGCCACTGGAATTTCCATCTGGCTTTGAATTCGGGCTCATTAAGGAGGGGCTGCCGTTTTGCCTCTCGGCTCTATTCGTCGTGGTCTATTTCAAGATCGACACCGTGATGCTCTCACGGATGGTGGGGGATAGCGCCGTCGGATATTACAACGCCGCCTATAATTTGGTCTTCGCTTTGATGATTATCTCCAACTCCATGGTGGCGGTGGCCTTTCCGGTGATTGCCTCCCGTTATCGGAGCGATTTTGCAGGTGCTCAGAGTGTTTTCAAGCAGGGCTTCCGGTACAGTCTGGTTCTGGGGCTACCCTTTGCCTGTGGAGGAACGTATTTAGCTGCGGGATTGATAGGTCTCATATATGGACAGAACTACTTTCCCTCGGTTCTGGCTCTAAAGATTATCATCTGGACGGTGCCGATAATCTTTCTCACCAACCTCTTCGGAAACTCCCTGGGGGGGATCGGTCTTCAGAAGAGGGTGGCAATGGTTGCGGGAATTAACGCCATCATCAACATATTGCTCAACTTCTGGCTCATCCCCAGATACAGCTTCAACGGTTCCGCGGTCGCCACGGTTGTGACCGAACTACTCGGATTGGCGATAATGACTCCGATGGTGCTGAAGATTTTCAAGCCGGATTGGGTCTCTGTGACTCTCTTAACGGTCGTCTCGAATGTTGTTGCGGTGGCTCTGCTGTATGTCTTAAAGGTCGAGAATCTCTTCTATGGGGTGGCAATTTACTTCATTGTTTATATTTTACTGCTTCTGATGTTCAGAGTGGTGGGCCTGGGCGACCTCGCCTTCTGGAGGCGTCTCGGTGAGGTGAGAGAGGTTTAGATGAAGTTCCCGGATTTCAGGGGTAAAGAGGAAGACATCGCCTCAATCCAGAAGAAATATCTGGAATATTTCCACGAAGCCGGAAGGGTGCTTGACCTCGGCTGCGGTCAGGGGACCTTTCTGGAGCTGCTGTCGGGGAGCGGGAAGGAGGCTTGCGGCATCGACAGTGACCCTGAAAAGATTAAGCGATGTCTCCAGAAGGGTTTGAAGGCAGAATGTTCGAGTGTGTTTGAATTCTTCGAGCACAGCGACAAACAGTTCGACGGCATCTTCGCAAGTCATCTAATCGAACATCTTTTACCTCAGCAGACAATGAAGCTAATTCAGACGTGTCATAATGTATTGACCGATGGAGGCGTGCTGGTGGTCATCACCCCCAACATCGGCAACTTGCACGTCGCCACCGAGACCTTTCATCTGGATTTGACCCATATCCGTCCCTATCCGCTCAAGCTTTTAGTGGCGCTCTTGGAGGAGGCGGGCTTTAGCGTTATCGCCTCCGGAGAGGACCCCGAGACCGCGACCGATTTCACAAGCTCCAAGCTCAAGAGGCTCTTGACGCGGAAACTGATCTTTAGATTGCTGCCCACCGCATTCCGGGATGCCATATTCTCAGGGGAGGACGTTTTCGTGGTGGGGAGAAAGGCTTAGTTATGCGCGTCGGCATAGACGTCCGTTGTGCCTACGGGAGAAAAACCGGTGTAGGTTATTACACCTACCACCTTCTGAAAGCCCTTTTTCGACTCGACGCTCATAACGAATATCTCCTCTTTTTCAACTCTTTGAAGGAGAGACCAGAAGCTATCTTCCAGGGGGAAAACCTGTCTTTGGTTCAACCTCCGTTTCGTCTGCCCAACAGGGTCTTGCACTTTTTCTGGCGCTACCTGGACTTTCCTGCAATAGAGAGATTCATCGGGCCGGTGGAGGTCTTCCATTCCCCGAATTATCAACTCATCCCCACCAAATCAGCAGCCACGGTCATCACCGTTTACGATTTATCCTTCCTGAAATTCCCGGAGGTGACCATGCTCACAGCGAAACTCCATTACGCCAGAAAGATTTTCGACTATGTCCAGGGTGCGGATCTGGTCATCGCCATATCGGAAAATACTAAAAGCGATCTTTTGGAATTGACCAAGATCACAGAGGATAAGATATCTGTTATCCCCGGTGCTTGCGATGAGAAATTCAGACCGATAGATGATCCTCACCGCCTCGAGGAAGTGAAAGAGAGATATGGAATTCAGAACGATTATATCCTGTTTGTCGGGACTATTGAGCCCCGCAAGAATCTGGTGAGACTTTTGAATGCATATCACCGCATAAGAGATGATATTGAAGCCCAGCTTCTCCTGGTGGGAACCAAGGGCTGGCGGGACAGGGAGATCTATGAGACCTACGACCAACTTCGCCTGTCCGGGAGGGTGAAGTTTTTAGGTTACGTACCGGAGCAGGACCTTCCTTATCTTTACAGCGGAGCGCTTTTCTTTGTCTATCCCTCCATTTACGAGGGTTTCGGACTGCCACCGCTGGAGGCTATCTCCTGCGGATGCCCGGTGATCTCCAGCAGGGTCTCCTCCCTACCGGAGGTCTTGGGTGAGGCAGCAGTTTACGTAGATCCTGAAGATGAGAATCAGATTGCGGAGGCAATCCTGCATTTATACGACGATCCCCAGGAGCGAAAGAGGCTCTCGGAGCTGGGTATTGCTCAAGCAAAGAGGTTCTCCTGGGAGGCGAGCGCGAAGATGACTCTACAGGTCTATGAGAAGGCCAGAGAGCTAAAGGGGTCGAATTGAGAATCGGCGTTGACGTCAGAAAGATCAGAGACGGCGGGATTGGAACTTACATCTCCGAGGTGTTAGAGAGACTCATTCCCGCCGATCCTGAGAATCATTACACCCTCTTTTTCGCTCCAGAGGATTTCTCCCAGTACAATTACTCCTGGGAGAATGTGACCAAGAAGGTCAATCGATCAGGGAAATACTCCCTCGGCGAACATCTGAGCTTTCCTCTTCAGGCTCGCAGGGAGAGACTAGACCTTTTCTTTTTCCCCCATTACACCAAGAGCTGGTGGATGCCCTGTCCGGCGATCACCACCGTCCACGACCTCATCCACCTCCGTTTTCCCCAGTACCTACCTAATCCTCTGGCCAAATATTATGCCAGGGTTATCATCGGGAGAGCCTGTAGAAGCTCAGAGGTGGTGATCACGGATTCGGAAGCCACCAAGAGAGATCTACTGGAGCTCTTTGAAATCGAGGAGAAAAAAGTAAGGGTGATTTATATTGGGGTTGACCACCACACCTATTGTCCCCTCGAAAGGGATAAGCTCACCTCTTTTACAAAGAAGCATTCTCTGTCGAGACCTTTTATACTTTACGTTGGAGCCCTGAAGCCTCACAAGAATATCCCCTCTCTGCTTAAGGGATATTCTCTATCCCCGCTTAAGGGAAACTTCGACATAGTGATTGCCAGCTTGTCTGGGGAAAACCGGGGAGAGTCAGATAAGCTGGCAGTGGAGTTGCACGTACAGGATAATGTCCGTTACCTTCAGTCGTTGAAAAAAGAGGAGCTGATTTTACTTTATAATTGCGCCCAATTCCTGGTGTTCCCTTCCTTTTACGAGGGATTCGGTCTGCCGGCCTTAGAGGCCATGGCCTGTGGTTGCCCAGTAATTGCATCAAATCGAGCCTCCCTACCGGAGGTGGTTGGAGAGGCGGGACTCCTTTTCGACCCCGAAGAGCCCGAAGAGCTGGCAGAGAAGATGAGCCTGCTCGGCAACGATGAGGGATTACGTCGGGAGCTGAAGGAACGGGGGAGGACTCAGGCTCAGAAGTTCAGGTGGGAGCGAACCGCCGAAATGACTCTGGAGGTCTTCCGGACGGTTGCAACCTGAGGCGCGATTTCATATTTTTGGGGAGACTTGAGAGGATTGAAAGATGGGTCTGTCAGGGTCAACCCCGGCGGGGAAGGTTGCCATAGTTCACGATTGGCTCACCGGAATGCGAGGCGGAGAGAAGTGCTTGGAGATCTTCTGCGAGCTTTTCCCGGAGGCGGTCATCTATACTCTGGTCTATAACCAGGGTTCTGTCAATCCCACGATCGAGGCTCACCCGATAAGGACCTCCTGGGTTAACTCTCTCCCCTTCGCTCGAAACGGCTATCGCCACTATCTTCCGCTGTTCCCCAGGGCGATTGAGAGCTTCGATTTGTCCGGTTACGACTTGATCCTTTCCTCTTCCCACTGCGTTGCCAAGGGCGTCAAAGCCCCTCCGGGCAGCTTGCACCTCTGTTATTGTTACACCCCGATGAGGTATACCTGGGACCGGCGAGAAGACTATTTCCCCCCGGAGAAGATGAACCCCTGGAGGAGAAAAGCTATCTACTTCATCCTGGACAGACTGCAAAAGTGGGACCGGGAGAGCAGCAAGAGGGTAGATACCTTTATCGCCTGCTCCGAAAACGTCAGAGAGCGGATCAAAAGATACTACCGGCGTCGGGCCGGACTCATCTATCCCCCGGTGGACACGGAGTTCTTCACTCCCGGCGATGAAGGGGAGGATTTCTACCTGGTGGTTTCAGCATTAGTCCCCTACAAGAGAATTGACCTGGCGGTCGAGGCCTTCAATCGTCTGAGACTGCCCCTTCTGGTAGTCGGAACCGGGCCGGAGATGGAGAATCTGAAAAGGATCGCCAAGGGGAACGTAGAGTTTTTGGGGTGGCAATCGCAGCAGGAGTTGCGGGAATACTATCGCCGTTGCCGGGCATTGATATTCCCGGGAGTGGAGGATTTCGGCATCGTCCCGGTGGAGGCCCAGGCCTGCGGACGACCGGTCATCGCATACGGGGAGGGCGGAGCTTTAGAGACGGTATCGGGGTCCTTCGCTGGCGGTGGTTCCCCTTCCGGGACAAGGATTTCAGGAGTCTTCTTTGAAGAACAGAACGTTGAGGCCCTGATCAGTGCCGTCGAGCTATCCCGTCAGATAGACTTCGATTCCGACTTCATCCGCAAAGGGAGCTTGCGTTTCTCTAAAGAGATCTTCAAGGAGAGGATTGCGGCCTTCATTAACTCTGAGGTGTCGGACTTCGTTCCGACTCGGGGTCGGGTCGGGCCGCGACTTTCGGCGCAGATCTCCACAAACTGAAGAAGGTTTTTTGAGATGACTTCCTCGGTTCGCAAGAATTTCCCTACCCTGGTTTCGGCGATGCTTGTTGCCTCCGACCTGGTAGCGATATTCTTCTCGGTTCTGTTCTCTTACTGGCTGAGATTTTTTTCTCCCCTGGCAAGGAGTCTCCCGGTAACAAAGGGGATTCCACCGTTGGAGTGGTATCTTTACGGAACCATTTTCGTGGCCTTAGTCTGGGTTATCATCTTCGCCCGCCACGGGATGTATCGAAGTCGCCGAGAGGTGTCGGCTTTCGAGGAGCTCTACTGTGTTTTTCAGGGAATCACTCTCGGTTTCATAATCGTTTTAGCCTCCAGTTTCTTTTTGCGGGGGGAGACCTCCTTCTCCAGACTGGTTTTAGTAATGGTTTGGCCCCTCAGCGTCCTCTCTGCCACCCTCTTCAGGCGGCTGCTGCGCTTCTGGGAATTGAAGATGCTAAAGAGCGGCTTTGGAACCAGAAAAGTAATCATCGTAGGGCAGGGGGAGCTCGCTCGAAGAGTGTATAGGAGTCTCCAGCGAAACCCTCAGAGGGGATACGAAATCCTGGGCAGTTTCACCGAGGATAGAGACCTTCCCCCCTTAGGTCCGGGCTGTCCGCAGTTGGGAAGGATAGAGGAAACTGGCAGCATGGCCGCACCTCTGAAGCCCCAACTGGTGATGATCGCGCTTCCCTCCGAGTATAATCCCTGGATTCTGAAGTTCGTTTTGGCCTATCCCGACATAAACGTTGAATTCCAACTGGTGCCCGACCTTCTGGGGATGATCGCCAGCCGGGCCGAAATCACTCAACTGGAGGGATTACCTCTTATCTCCGTGGGCAAAACCCCCCTCGACGGGTGGGGCCGCGTCCTGAAACGAAGCATCGATATTGCAGTCTCCGGCGTGGGGTTAGCGCTACTGTCTCCGATCATGTTGATCCTGGCAATTCTGGTGAAGACCACCTCCAGAGGTCCGATGATCTTCAGCCAGGAGAGAACCAGCGTGAACGGCAAGAGATTCAGACTGCACAAATTCCGCAGTATGAGACAGAACGCAGAGGCTGAGACCGGGCCGGTCTTCGCCGCCGAGAACGACTCCCGAACCACCAAGCTCGGGGCCTTGCTGAGAAGAAAGCACTTAGATGAACTTCCCCAGCTCGTCAATGTCCTCAAGGGAGACATGAGCCTGGTGGGACCTCGTCCGGAGAGACCCCATTTTGTGGAAAAATTCAAGAAGGAATTCCCCCTCTACTTTTCCAGGCACAAGGTCAAGACCGGCATTACCGGCTGGGCTCAGGTGAATCAGCTGCACGGCGACACCTCTATTGCCGAAAGAACCAAATACGATCTCTATTACATAGAGAATTGGTCTCTGTTCCTGGATTTGAGAATCATCCTCCTGACCCTGAAGGATTTCCTCTCCTCCAGGAACGCCTATTAGATGGTGATTGGTGAGTGGTTAGTCGTGAGTGGGAGGTTGGTGAATGGGTTAGTTGCCTTCCCTCATGAAGTATTCCTCGCCAAGCTTGGCGAAGACAGCCTGCGGCTTGAGGCCCTCCCTCTTCAATAGCTCTATTGTGGCCTGCAATCGTTCCGGCATAACCTCCAAGGCCACCCCACAATTGGATGAGAGCTCCTTGGGAACGGGAACGACGTCGATCTCGGGGATGACCTCCTTGAGATGTCGTTCCGCAGCCAGCACTTGGTGGACGGACTGAAAGAGTAAAAGCGCCTTCTTTCGAGTTTTACCCATTTGCTCGATGGAAACGCCTGACTATTTCCTCAACCGCCTCGACGGCCAAATCTACCTCCTCCAGGGTGTTGAAGTATCCGAGACTGAAACGGATTGTACCGGCGGGGAAGGTGCCGATATACTTGTGGGCGGCAGGAGCGCATTGCAGTCCCGGCCGAGTCATTATCCTGTATTCCCGGTCTAAGATCCTTGAGACCTCCGTGGGGTCAACCCCCTTAAGGGTAATCGAACAGATATTAGCTAAACGCTCGGCAGCACCATCTCCGTAGACGGTGACGCCTTCAATGGCGCTCAGAGCAGCTCGGAGTCGAGCCCCCAGTCTTTTCTCCTTGTTCATTATACTCTCCACCCCCTCTTTCATTATGAACTCAGTGGCAGCCAGGAGTCCCGCCATCCCGGCGGAGTTTCTGGTTCCGCTCTCGAAACGGTCAGGAAAGAAATCGGGCTGCTCTTCACTTTCAGAATTGCTCCCGGTGCCTCCTCGAATCAGAGGCTCGATCTGGATCCCTTCCGCTATATAAAGTCCCCCGGTGCCCGGAGGTCCCAGCAGGGACTTATGTCCGGTGAACGCTAAAAGGTCGATGCCGTCTGATTCGACCTCAACAGGATAGCAGCCCGCGGTCTGAGCCACATCCACCAGCAGAGGCACCCCTCCTTTGAGCTTACTAATCTCTCTTAGGGGAACGATCTGTCCGGTGACGTTACAGGCGTGATTGACAACGATCAGGTTCAAGCCCTTCCCCACCTCCCGTCTGAGCGTCGCTAAGTCGGGCCTCCCCCTTTCGTCAAGGGGAAGCAGGACGATTTCTCCCTTCTTAGCCCTCAAAAGATACCTCAGGGGGCGCATCACCGCGTTATGCTCCAGGGGGGTAGTCAGGACTCTGAAGCCCTGGGGCAAGAGTCCCCGGAGGACCAAGTTTATAGCTTCGGTGGCTCCGGAGGTGAGAATTAGCCTTCTGGAGTCTTCTATGCCGAAGAGCCGGCACAAACTCTCCCTTGCGGCGAAAAGAATTCTGGCGGCGGCAATAGATTGCGAGTGCCCGGAGCGCCCGGGATTGGCACCTATGTCTCGCAAAAAGTCAGCCACCGCCTCGGGAACGCCGGGGGCTTTCGGAAACGAGGTAGAGGCGTTGTCGAAGTAGATTATTTTTCTCGTCTCTTTCATGGGGCAACAATTGAGCCGGCCTCAAAGAGGGTCTTGGCGATCTCCCCCATGTTGTTGATCTTTCCGACCGCCAGCTTGTCCTTCGACTTATAGTAGTCCAGACAGGTGCCGCAGAAGAGGAGCTCCACCCCGTTTTTCGCCAACTCGAACAGCTCCTCCAATACCGGTGACCCTTGAGTCCCCAATCTCACACCCTGGTTATAGCAGACGATCTTTCTGGGGAGGAGCTTGTCACGGATGATGGTCTTCAGAAAATTCCGCAGAAGAAGTTTCCCCAACTCCTCTGGGCCAGTTCCCATCCTGTCATCCGTGAAAACCACGATTCTGTTCCGGTCAGATACCATTTCCTCTCTCCGCTTTAAGTCTCCAAGACTCGTATGAGTTTTCTGATCTCAGTTACGTTGTTATAGAAGTGAGGCGATACCCGGATGCCTCCCTCCCGCAGTGAGGTTATTATCCCCTCTTCTCTCAATCTTCTGTGAACCCGGTCAATCCCCGGACCGGTGAAGTTGATGATTGAGGACAGATGTTTCTCCTCCAGGCTGCTCTTCAATTCGTAACGGGAAGAACTGTTGATATGGTCGATGAGCAGCTTCAAAAGCCTCCGATTGTGTTTCTCGATGTTCTTTATCCCCGCCGAGAGAAGCATGTCCAGACAGGCATCAAAACCGCGAATATCCAAGAACGGATAGCTGCCGAATTCGAAGCGTCGGGCAGTCTCAAAAGGCTTCAGATCGTAGCGCAAGAGGTTGGTGAAATCAGGTTTCTTCTTCCCCCGGCACCAATCCACCGAGAGCCAGCCGGAAAAGGGGGTGCCGAGGCTCCTTTTGGCCTCCGAAGAGAGATAGACAAATCCTGTGCCCGGAGGGGACAGAAGCCATTTGTGTCCGCCGCAGGAGAGCAAGTCGATCCCGCACTCCTTGACATCCAGAACCTGATTGCCGACCCCCTGAATGCCGTCGACCACGAAGAAAATATCCTTCTGTTTGCAGATTTCTCCCAGAGCTTTCAAGTCATTCTTATATCCGTTAAGAAATTGGACGAAGCTGACGGAGAACACCCTCGTCTCCGGTGTGATGGCATCGTGAAAACGGCTTATGTCGAAAAAACCATTCTTGGTCTTTATGAATTTGACGCGAATCCCCTCGCTTCTGAGGTTCAGCCAGGGGTAGACATTTGCCGGGAACTCCACCTCCGGAAGCAGTATCTCATCTCCACTTTTCAACCCCAACCCCCGGCAGACGAGGTTCAAACCGTAAGAAGTGTTAGTTGTCAGAGCAATCTCGGAGCTTTTCGCCTTAATCAATCTAGCACACTTCTCCCTGACCTCCTCGACGATCCTGAAGGATTCGGGGTCGTGCTCGTTCTCGGTATAAGAAGAATCGTAGAGAAACTTCTCCATCACTCTCTTAGCGGAAAGAGGAAGAGGTCCCTCGGAGGCGTTATTCAGATAGATACATTTCTTGGTCAGCGGAAAGTATCTTCTGAGGTGGGATAAGCTCTTTTTCCCTGCCATCGCGGTTTCTGTAAGGTTAGGTGTGGTCAAAGCCAGCCGTTCTCTCGATACCATCTGACGGTTTCGGTGACGCCGGCTCTGAAATCGTGTCTCGCCTCCCAGCCCAAATCTCTCCTGGCCCTGGAGACGTCGCAGATCCAATATCTCTGGGTCATATCCTTCGACTTGTGAACCGAAAGGGGCGGTATTCTCCCCGAGAATTTCGAGACTGTCTCCACAAGGAAGGCCAGCGTGAGAAGTGCGACTTTAGGGATTCTCACCGTCTTGGCCTTCACCCCCATTACCTCCGCCATGATATCGAAGGCCTCCTCCCAGCTGTAGGCCCTCTTATCGGCGATGAAGTAAGTCTGAGCATTCGCCAGCTCGCTTTCTGAAGAGACGATTATGGCCTCCACCAAATCCTTCACATAGACCACGCTTATGTATGCCTTCCCGAAGCCGAAAAGGGGTTTAATCCCCCGATTTATCGCTTTGAAAAAGGGGAGGATGTCCTTGTCTTTAGGCCCGTATATGGCCGGGGGTCTGATAATGGTGAAGGGGATTCTGTTCTGGAACTTCCAGACTTCCTTCTCCCCCCCCAGTTTGGAGCGCCCGTAGTCGGTGATCGGTCTGGGGGGTTCGTCTTCACTTTTGGGATTGTCAGACCTGCTGGGACCAGTCGCCGCCTGGGAGGAGATGTAGACAAACCGCTCTAAGTTGGGGTTGGCCTGAGCAACCGCCCCCAGGAGATTTCTGGTTCCCTCCTGGTTGACTCCATAGAAATCTGAGGGGTTTCGTGCCTTGGTTATGCCTCCAACATGATAGATCACCTGGCAATTGGAGACCGGCCCCAAAAGGGTTTCCGGTTGTCTCAGATCTGCGTAAACCAACTCAGGCTCTGAACCCTTCAGGAAGCTTAAATCGCTGGTCCTGCGTACCTGCGCTCTAACCTCATAACCTCTCAGGAGTAAGGCCTCGACCAGATGAGCTCCCACAAAACCGTTCGCGCCGGTGACCAGGACTTGCTTCATGCGAGGGAGGAGTTTTTAGACTTGACAAAAGGCATGTTTTCTTATAAGATTTCATCGAAAAATCGATGAGAGGACCTTATCGACATGCTCGTATCAACTAAAAAGAGGGCTTCTAGGTTTAAACAGGATTCAGCACAGGCTCCAATTACAATACGGTTCCAAGTAAATCAAATGAGCTTTGCTGCGCAAGGGCTAATTGAATGAAAGCAAGCCCAAGGGACCTGCTGGACAAATGCATGAACTTCACTGAGGCTAAGGAAGTTCAGAGCGCTGGCTATTATCCCTATTTCCAGCCGATAGATTCTGCCTCCGAGACCGAGGTTTACATTGACGGGAAAAAGATGATAATGATCGGCTCCAACAACTATCTGGGGCTGACCACCCATCCCAAGGTCAAGGAGGCCGCCATCAAAGCCATCGAGAAATATGGGGTGGGCTGCACCGGCTCCCGCTTCTTAAACGGCACCCTAGACATCCACGAGGAGTTGGAGGCTCGCTTAGCAAAGTTCATGAAGAGGGAGGCGGCCCTGGTCTTCTCCACCGGCTTTCAGACGAACTTAGGCACCATCTCCGCTCTGGTGGGGAAAAATGACACCATCTTTATGGACCGGGGCGACCACGCCTCCATTGTGGATGGCTGCAGACTCTCATACGGGAAGCTGGTCAAATTCAAACACAACGACATGGCCGATCTGCGCAGACTGTTGAACGCTAACAACAACAACTATGGTAAACTGATAGTGGTCGACGGGGTTTTCTCCATGGAGGGGGATATTGTCAACCTTCCGGAGATGATGGAACTGGCGAAGGAATTCAATTGCACCACCATGGTCGATGATGCCCACTCCATCGGGGTTTTAGGCGAAAACGGTCGCGGCACCACCGAACATTTCGGCCTGGAGGAAGAGGTCGACATCGTCATGGGGACCTTCTCCAAATCGTTCGCCTCCATTGGTGGTTTCATCGTCGGGGATGAGGCCATTATTCACTTCGTTAAGCACTTTTCTCGGCCATTGATCTTCTCCGCCAGCCCTCCACCGGCATCAGTGGCTACCTGTCTGGCCTCGTTGGACATAATCGAAAAGGAGCCGGAGAGGCGAGTTCGCCTCTGGGAGATCACTCGCTATATGCACCAGGAGTTCAAATCGCTGGGATTCGACATCGGCTCCACCCAGACGCCGATTATCCCCATCGTCATCGGGGATGATATGAAGACCTTCCAGTTCTGGAAGGAGCTTCGCCAAAACGGTCTTTTCACCAATCCGATTGTCTCTCCGGCGGTCTCTCCCGGTGGAGCCCTAATCCGCACCAGCTACACTGCCATCCACACCGATGAACAATTGGAGAGGGTCTTAGAGGTCTTCAAAAAGGTGGGCACAAAATACGGGCTGATTTGAGACTGCAAGCATAATAGCAATCGAGAGCCCCGATCCCCTCGGGGCTTTACTCACAAAAGTGGCTGAAGATCAGATAATCATTCAGGAAGTAAAGACCGAAAAAGAGCTACTGCAGTTCATAAAGCTCCCCTGGAAGATATATAAGGACGACCCCAACTGGGTTCCGCCCCTAATATCAGAACGCAAAGCTTTCTTCAACCCTCAAAAGAATCCCTTCTTTGAACATGCCCTAGTCAAGAATTTTCTGGCGAGCAGAGACGGGGAGCTGGTCGGCCGCATATCCGCGATTGTGAATCACAACCACAACCGATTTCACAATGACCGCGTCGGTTTTTTCGGCTTCTTCGAATCGATTAAGGATTATCAGGTCTCGGCCCAACTTTTTGACACCGCTGGAGATTTCCTCAAATCGCAAGGGATGGAACTGATGCGGGGCCCCTGCAACTTCTCCACCAATGATGAGCTCGGTTTCCTTTCGGAGGGATACGATTCCCCTCCGGTCATTATGATGACTTACAACCCCAGATATTACCTCGACTTCGCGGAGGAGTATGGTTTCCGTAAGGCCAAAGACCTCTATGCCTACTACTTGCACGAGCCCATCAAACTGCCGGAGCGGGTGGTCCGAGTTGCCGAGAAGGTGAAAAAGAAGAGAAACCTCCAAATACGGCGGCTGAACTTGAAGAGGTTGGACTCCGAGATCAAAATAATCAAGGAAATCTACAACTCTGCCTGGTCGGACAACTGGGGGTTCGTTCCCATGACCGATCGAGAGTTCGATCATATGGCCAAAGAGCTAAAAAGGATCGTCGACCCCGATCTGGTGCTGATTGCCGAGGTCAACGGCGAGCCGGCGGGGTTCTCTCTGGCCCTGCCTAATATCAATCAAGTTTTGAAGAAACTGAATGGCAGGCTCTTTCCGCTCGGCATCTTAAAACTTCTCTGGTATACCAAGATCAAGAGATTGGTTGACGGCACCCGCATTCTCACTGCCGGGGTGGTGGAGAAGTATCGCCGTCAGGGGATCGACAATATCTTCTATCTGGATACCTATCGCATCGGAACCGGAAAGGGGTATACCTGGGGGGAGTTCTCCTGGATCCTAGAAGATAACCACGCGATGAACAGTGCCCTCGAAACTCTAGGGGCGCGGATTTACAAAAAATATAGAATCTACGAAATGGAAATCTAATGGTGAGTGGTCATTGGTGAGCAGTGAGTTGTTTTAAGCCAAGCTCGGGCGGGAGTTGCACTCCCGACCGCAAGTTATCTGCTTAATGCGCTTAATCTGTTGTGAAGGTCTATGTTGGTATCGGACGCCGACGCCCGATGCCGAAAGGTCACGGATGAGGGCATCCGTGACCAACAGTGGCTGATCTTCGGAAACCCTTCGGATCCATGTGGATCTGAAGGTCATGCGCCTGTCGGCTAACGACTTGTCCGATACGGCTCCCTATCGGTATGAGTTTCCGTTACATACTCTCTTATTCCCGGCGGCGGCGGCCGCGGGGCTACCCCAGGATTGGCTCACAGTCCACAGTTCCAGATAATCCCTGTTCCCTGTAACCTGTCCCCTGTTCCCCGACTCAGCTTCCGGCAATCAATTCACCTAATCTTTTTCTCAGCTCTCTGACCGGTTTTCTCTTCCCCTCAAGGAGTTCCCTAATCTGGGGCAGTTTCCTCTCGGTGGCTTTCTCGCCGTGAGCGATGCATTCCTCCACCTTCGTAAAATTCGCCCAGTGGATGGACCTGACCTCGGGAGTGATAACGACGTTGGCATATCTCAAGGTCATTCTTTTCAGTTTGTCTAAGGCAATGGCATCCGCCCGGAGGATGAGGTCCAATCCGCTCTTGAATTCCCTTTCCGGCTTTATCTCCTTGGGAAGGTCGACCGCCAACACTATCTCTGCGCCCAACTTCCTTGCAGCCTCAACCGGGACCTGGGAGGTGGGGCCACCATCGGCGAGGAGGCGATCTCCCTTCTTCAGAGGTGGGAAGACCCCCTCGATGGCAGAGCTGGCATACACCGCCTCGATCATGTTCCCGCGATCGAGGATCAGCTCCCTCCCGGAGACGAGGTCAACGCAGACGGCGCAAAAGGGGATTTTCCCCTCTTCGATATTCTTGTCCTCCAGAAAGATCTTCAGCGGTCCCAGGAGGGAATCCTGATCTTCAAGATGAGAGCGGGAAAGAGTCAGAAAGGAGATATATTTTTTCAAGATGAATTGAGAGAGGTTCTGGAAGAGGCTTTTCCGCCTCTGGTCTCCGTCTTTTCCAAGAAAGTTCAACCACTCCCCTCTGACCCCGACCTCGCTGAAATACCGTCGGGCCTTCGCCTCCAGAGTCTTTATGTCGACCAGTTGGGAGTATGCCCCCCCGACCATGGCGCCCATGCTGGTGCCGGCGATGAAGTCAATCGGGATTTCCTCTCTCTCCAGCACCTTCAATACCCCCAGGTGCGCCAATCCCCGGGCGCCTCCGCCTCCCAGAGCAAGCCCGACTTTTCTTTCGTTTTTCTTCATCTTGCGCTCAATATAATATCGGCATTCCGTGGGGAAACAGCAAAGTCTGTCTTCACCCTCAGGCTTATCTCTTCTGGACGGGCTGGCAGCGGGGACAGAAGTAAGTGGAGCGCGAGCCAACGATGATTTTTCTAATCTTCCGGCCACAATGGAAACATCTCTCTCCCTCCCGACCATAGACCCGAAGCTGCAGCTGAAATCTCCCCAGCTCGCCATCAACGTTGAGGTAGGTTTCGTCATTCAGGCTGGAACCGCCGGCCACGATCGCCTGTCGGAGGGTTGTTCTTATCGCGAGCCGGAGAGAGTCCAGCTGACTCGACCTCAAGGTGTGACTCAACCGCCGCGGGTGAATCTTGGCTTTATACAGGGATTCGTCAGAATAGATATTGCCCAATCCGGCGATGAAGCTTTGATCAAGGAGCAAGGGTTTAATCATCCGGTGTCTGGCTTTCACCATCCGGTCAAACATCTTCTTGGTCAATTGGGTGGCGTCAGGACCTAATTTGAGCAAGCAGTTCAGGTCTCTCAAGCCATCACTAGTAACGATGTGAACGTACCCGAACCGGCGAGGGTCGTTGTGGCAGAGTTTTTCCGCGAATTCTCTGAAGTGAATTACCAGATGAGTGTGTTTGGGCAGAGGAGAGGATTTCGGCAACAAGAGCATCTTCCCCGACATTCCCAGATGAATGACTAAGCACAGCTTTCCCTCCAGCTTGATGACCAGGTGTTTCCCCACCCTCTCAACGGAGGTGATTCTCTTTCGGGGAAATCTTCGAATTAGATTGAGACCGCTCTTTATCATCGCAGGGAACAAGACCTCGGTCTTTGAAATTTTCAGGCCGAGCACGGCTCTCTCCAGGCCCCGCCTGATGGTTTCAACCTCCGGTGATTCCGGCATCTTTCAATCTTTGAAATTACACTTATAGACTGTGAAACAGACTGGGTTGGGTCGGCCCGGCCCACGAATCATATCTCTGGTGAGGAGAGGTTCAAAGTCCTCGGTGACGCAGTATCGGTATAGCTCGCCCTTGAGAGCGTGGAGGTGCTGTCGTTTGTGTGATCGAAATTTCCCGCTTCACCTGTCTCCTATGCGAAGGACTGCATACACCACTCACCACTAACTAATCACTCCCAACCAATCTCGCATCAGGAAAACGAAGCGTCCAATGAGCAGGGAGACCCTGGCCATCACCGTGAAGCCGAAGGTGGCGCCGAAGCCGATCATCAGCGTCCAGATGCCGACTTTGGCCACAGCACCGATGGTGCCGCGATGCTCTTTGGAGAAGAAAAAGTAGGTGAGTCCACAGACGACACCGACCGCTATCAACACTTCGGAGAAGGAGTCCCAGGAGGCGAAACTGATCTTGACCATGGTCGGCTGTATCTGGCGGATGACGGAGTTCTGGAGGTATTGAACCAGGGTGGGACCGGCGCCGATCCCGTAGATTAAAGCAATCGGAATGCGGGCGATGTAATTGTACTTCTTCGAGAATCGGAAGAAGAGCAAAAGCCCGATTAGAACCGGTAGAATCAAAAGGAAAATCCCAAAAGGACCGGGGACTAAATTCCACCTCCCCTGCTTCAGAGGCAAGAAGACCGCGGGCTCTAAGGTCTCCTTCATAAGTACGACGAACCAGTAACCGGCGGAGACCCCGACGGCGACGTGCTCCGCGAACTTATAGAAGGGGTTGTCCTTATAGAGAAAGGAGAAGATGCACAGGGTGAAAAACACCGCCACCCAGACTCCTATATCGGTGCTAATAGGCATAGAGAATTCTTACTTCTTCTTTTTATATTGGCCGCTTAAGAAAAAGCCGACGTTCCCGACGAGCACAAAAATCACAATCAAGAGGTGGACTATGGATTGAATGTTCATCCCCCGGACGGCCTCCCCGGGCTGGTCTATCAGCTTCTCGTATTCAGCCGCCCCCTTCAGGCCGGGAATGATGCCCACAATCTGTCCGGTTTTGAGGTAGTTGTAATAGTCCGCCCCCATGACCGCGGTCACCCCGATGGCCAGAGGGAAATTGTAGCGTTCCCGGCCGTAGATGATCCAGTATTCGGTCCCGCCGGTGGCATTGACGGTCAAGACCAGTCCTACATCTTTGTAATTCTTCACCCCTTTCATCATAGGCAGGGAGTCCAGGGGCGTTCCGTAGAAATCGACCGCGAACGATTGCCGGAAATCCTGTCCCATCGACAGAATAACCGCCGCCGGATAGGGACGATAGCCCAGATAGACATAATCCTCCGCGTATTTTTTCCCCATCTGGTCGGCCATATATCTCAGCTCTTTCTCTATTAAGTTGACGCCGGTGGGATACAGGGCGGTGACGATTACCTTCAGGTTCTTGCGGTAACATTGCCTCAGGATGGCATACAGCATCGGCTCCATCTCCGCCATGACATCGGGGGCATATTCGCAGGGGATGAGGATTCTGCTCCCGTCCGGAAGCGATTCCACTAACTCGTAAACCCGCCTCACCTCCGGGGTAACCTCGAGGGGCAGCTCCACCTTGACCAAAAGAGGCACAATCACCGAGAGAGAGATGAAAAGGAAGATCACTCTCCGGTCGATTAGAATTAATCTGTCGAAAAATCTCTTCATTTATTTCTGGGCTTCTTGGCCGTCAGATGTGGGCATCTGACGGCACTCAATGAAGCAGACAAGAAATCCGTTCAATCTGCTTAATCTGTTTACCCGCCTCTGGCGTGGCTGTGAATCTCACTCCCCTCCCATATACGACCTCTCGATTCCCAACATCACTTTCAAAGACATGGCGGCAACTCCCAACCCCACCCCGATGACAATGGCCCTCTTGGCGGCGACATTGGGAACGTATAGAAGCCAGTTGGCGACCTTCGAAAAGAGCCCGAATGATATCACATCCCCGAGAGGCACCCGACCGAGCATGACAATGACCGCAGATAAGAGCAGGATGGTGGCGAGGGCGGTCCTGGCCCTGAAGGCCCGATAGGCCGCGGAGGCGATGAAATACGCCAAAAGGGCAAACATGGTGGCGGAGAGGGGACTGAGGACATTATCGTAGCTCCAGTTGAAGGGACCGATCCACTCCCCGGGCCCCACCTCCCCAAGTTTGGTGGGACCGGTGAAACCGAAAACGATCATGGCAGTCAGACAAACCAGGGTGACGATGCTGTATCCCCAGCCCGGCTTTCTCCCCCGAGCCTTGCCCCAGTGCAGCTGCCACAAAGAGACTATCCCCAAGACCATGGCGAATGCTCCCACAATCTGAAGCCAGACCTGGGAGACCTCGTAGAGGATTTCGAAGGTGCGGTGGGGGATAAAATACTGCACCGCTAAGGTGAATGCAGTTATAAAGGTTATGGCTAACGGGAGTTGACGTCGCATCTCAGGCCAGCGGAGCTAAACTGTATTTGGCTCTTTTTCTTCCCCACCAATCTTCAATCCTGGGAGCGACGATGAAACTGAATATCGCCAGTATGAAACCGGCAAGCAGATCGACCACATAGTGATGCCTCAGGTAGATGGTCGAGAGCAGCAAACCGACACAGAAAGGCAGCATTGCCCAGAAGGCCACCTTAGAATACTTCCAGGCAAACATCAGTGACAACAGCGTCACCGCAGAATGCAGAGAGGGGAAGGCACAACGTGAGTCTGCGTGGAAGATGCTCACAGTTTTGAGAGCCGCATCAGTGATCAAGGCTCCCTGAAAATCTATGTAGAAAAAGGGTTTCAAGATTATGCGGGGCGGCACCGCCGGAAACAGGATGTAGAGGATATAACCAAGGTAGAAGCAGAAGATGACGCTGAAGAGAGTATAGCGAAATGCCGGATATCTTTTCTGAAAGTACAGAACCGCGGCCACGAAGGGGGCGAAGAGAAAGAAAATCATATAGCAGAAGGAAAAAATCTCGGTTAGGGTGGGATGAATGAATTGTTGCGTCCAGACGCAGGGTTGAGTTCCGAATAGCCACGCGTCCATCTGAATTAAGGTCTCCTGGATGTCGTGGGGATTGACGAAGTGGACGGTGTCGTGCAGGTTGGTGTATATGGCTATGCAGAAGCCGAAGGGGAGAGCATCCCGAAAAACCCTCCAGTTGGGTTTATACCTGGCGATTAACCATGCCACAAAGATAGCGAACAAAACCACGAAGAATCTCTGAATCGCACCGACAAAGACATTGGGAATATGTCCGTTCTGGTGGAAGAAGAGATAAGCCTTGAAGGTGAAATAGGCCATGGGGAGAAAGAAAAGCAGGGCGACAAACTCCTCCGGTCGCAGAGAGAATATCCGGTATTTGACCCTTCTCCAGAAATTGACTCTGGCCTTGACTGTCCCTTCGACGGCACGCTGAACCACGCTCTCGGTCCTATACATTTCGGATATCTGAATCGGGTCTATTCAAAGGTTGAGTCCATAAGTGAAATGCCACCGTTTTAGAGCTCAGATGTTGACATTGAACAGATTTATAAACCAGGCGAAGCCGAGAGTGGCCGTGAGTATTCCCAGTCCCACCAAAATCACAATCGCAAGCTTATTCCAATCCTGCCCTTTGAGAGTTCCCAACTGCACCGGATCTCGGGATAGATAGGCGGAGGCCGCATACAGCTCTTCCCCGATCAGGACGTAATCGCAGGCGGCCACGAAGAAGGGGATCTGAATCGGCTCGTCGGTTCCGGCGATCTGGATGGAGCCGGCCAGAAAGCCGGTTTCCGCCAACATCAGAGATTCGGCGTAGAATTTCCCCAGATAGAAATTGGCGGCGGGTCTCTCCCTCAGCATGATGCCGTTGACGGCGGCGGCATAGGGGAACTGCTCCTGGGTGACGAAGAATATGTCCTTCTCGTTATAGATATCCGGTCGTCCGACATCCATATAGGCGGATTTGACCACCTCCTGGGATACCACCATCACCATTGGGTAATAGGCGGGAACGATCAGGCGGGACTGATACTCGGCGGTCTTTCTGGCGACCCGGCCCAGGATCGTAAAGGCGGCGATGGTGGCGACCTCGTATGCCTCCCCCAAACCGGGGACGAAGAGGATAGGCTGTCCCATCTCGGTGGCCCTGCCGATGGCCTCGTCGACGGCGTTTATCCCCGCCAGGGGACGGATGTAAAGCTTGCCGCCCCTCTTGGCGTAGCTGATGGCGACAATTATAATGAGGCAAAACAGCAGTGTGGCCACGAAGACCGATGTTTTCCCGGTGTGAAACCACTGTCCCGAGGGTGTCACCGGCCCGAAGATCTCAGAGACAGCGCTGTCCGTGACCGCGACCGCCCGGCTTTTGTAGTAGTAGTTGTGGGAGTTGACTAAGGCGGTGTCCTGGTCTGTAAACTCCTTTGTTCCTGCGGGGACACTCCCGACAACTTCAAAAACGCCCTGTAACCCGGTGCTTCTCAAAATCTCATAAGAGAGCACTCCACCTTCAACCTTTCCGTCATCAGGTGAAAGGTTCCAATTCAGGGAGATGCTTTTGCCGTGGTCGTTGGGAGTATCCTGGGCGAAGAGTTCGGTCGGAGGGGAGAGGGGATGCGCCTGCGTGTCCTTCAGGTGGAAATTGAAAAATACGAGGAGAGTGAGACTAAAAAGAATTGCTTTTCGAGAAAACAGGTTACAGCTTCCCCAAACAGATTCTTTTTGAGAGTGCCCCATCCTCAACTTCCGAACAGGGCGATGAAATACTCTCTCAAAAAGATGATTCTCTGCACCAAGAGGGCCACACGCCCCATGACCGTCAAACCGAAGGAGGCCCCGAAGCCGGCCATCAAGGTGTAGATCCCCACTTTGGACAACCCTCCGAAAGTTCCCTTGTGCTCCTTGGAGAAGAAGAAGTAGAACAGGGTGCATGTTACGAAGCTCACCATCAACAGGCTGTTCAGTCCCAGCCAGCTGAACTGTAAGGGCACCACCGTAGCCTGCAGCTGTCTGAAGACGTAGTTGTACATGTAGAGTGGAAGTGCCACCCCGGTGCCGACCCCGATGTAGAAGGCGATCGCAATCCTGGATAAGTAGGCCAGCTTCTTGGAGAAGCGAGTCCACATCATTATCCCCATGATGGTGGGCAGTATATAGTGCAGCTTACCCTGCTGAAATATGGGGATCAACACCTTGTCGGTGAAGGTGGTGTGATACAGAAGCATGGTCCAGTAACCCAAAGCCACCCCGGCCACCAACTGCTCCGCGAATTTGTAGAAGGGATTATCCTTGTAAAGGAACGAGAAGATACACAGCGTCAGAAAGGCCGCCAACCCGTTCCACAGAAGTTCTACCGTCGTCATCTATCTTTTCCTCCAGATAACCTGCAAAGCTTATTTCTTGCTCCGCCGGGAGGCGAAATATCCGATGTTGCTCACTATGATGAAGGCCAAGATGACCACATGGGTTGTGGTCTGATAGGGAATGCTCTTTAAGCCCTCCCCCTTATATTCGGTCAAGGCCTCGTATTCGGCCGCTCCCTTTATGCCGGAAATCAAGCCAAAGATCTGCCCCGATTGGAGATAAGGATAGTAGTCTGCGGCCATCACCCCGGTGACCCCCAAAGCCAAGGGCATGAAGTAACGCCCGTAGCCGTATATGATCCAGAATTCGGAGCTGGTTCCGGCGCTCAAGGAGATCACCCCCTTCAGATCATCGAAGTTGTGGACATAGCGCATCATCGGGATGGAATCTATGGGGGTGCCGTAGTAGTCCTGAGGGAAGGGAACCCGGAAATCGACCCCCATCAGCATGATGGTGATGGCAGGATAGGGTTTGTATCCCAGATAGCAGTAGTCGATTCCCGATTCCTTGCCGTATTCGGCGGCGACCTCGCTTAAGACCTGCTCCGCCATCCCGGCCCCGAACTGAGACAGGGTCGCCACTACCGGCTTGATATCTTTGCGGAAGCACTGGTCCAGGATGGCATAGGCCATGGGGTGCAGCTCCGCCAGGGAAGCGGGATCGTAGTCGATGCCAACGTAGAATATGTCCCCGGGCTTTAAGTCCTCTATGAAGTCGTAGACCCGCCTCACCTCCGGGGTGACGTTGACGGGAACGTGAAAACTCACCACCGCCGGTACGATTACGGCCACTCCCAGGATCAGATAGATCCAGCGGCGGTCGATATTGAGCATCTTTTCGTGCCATTTCATCTTTATTTCTCCTCTACCGTCGCCGGTTAATCTCTACCCAGGTAGGTTCGTTCAATCCCCAGGATAATCTTTATGCAGGTGGCAATAGCTCCCAGGCCGATCCCGATCAGAAGGCCCCTCTTGGCGGCCATATTGGGAACCGAGAGTATCCAGCCCACCAATGCCTGGTTGACGTCGGAGATGGGACCCAAGGGGATCAGACGGAGCATCACGATGAAGGCGGTTCCTAGAAGCATGGTTGCTATTACACTTCTGGCCCTGAAAGCTCGATAGGCTGCGGAGGCGATGTAGAAGGCCAAAAGGGAGAAGATGGTGGCCTGAATCGGGATCAGGACGTATTCGAACAGCTCCATGTAGAGGCTACCGGCCATCAGGCTCTCCCGCTTCAGCCCGGTTAGCATCATGATGGCGAAGCCGAACAGGGAGACCCCGGCGAAGAACCTCTCCTTGGGCTTTTTAACCGCCGTCAGCCAGGTCTTTCTCAGGTAGCTCCAGATCCCCAGGGGGAGAGCTAAAATCCCGATCACCATCACCCAGTCCTGTCCGTATTCGAAGATAAACTCCGATTCGTGGCTGGGGATGAAGAACTGGATGACGAACACAATTCCGCAGACCAACACTATATATAAAGGGATTTGTCTACGCACATTAACCTCCAGCTATGAAATCGTGGAAATCAGACTCTTGAAGAAACCCCAACCGAAGCTCCAGGTGATGACTGCCAGCCCCAAGAGCGTCAAGAGAATCACCTTGGCGTAGTCCTGGGCTTTGACCGGCCCCAAAAGCAGCGCCTCCTTTGAAAGGTAGCCGGAGGCGGCGTAAAGCTCCTCCCCGATCAGGGTGTAGTCGGTGGCGGCAATGAAGAAGGGCAGCTGCGCCAGCTGGTCGGTTCCCGAGATCTGGATGGCACCGGTGATGGCCCCGGTCTCGGCCAAGATCAACGATTCAGCGTGGAAGATGCCCATGTAGAAGTTGGTGGCGGTCTGTTCCCGGATCATGAGCCCGCAGACCGCGGCCACGAAGGGGAACTGCATGGCGGTCACATAAAAGATGTTCTGCTCGTCATACATGTCCGGCCGCCCAGCCTCCATGTATGCGCTTTTGACGGTCTCCTGAGCCACCGCCAGCATCACCGGCTCGTTCACCGGCACCAGCACTTTGGTCTGATAGTCGGCGGTCATCTTGGCCACCCGTGCCAGAATGGTGTAACCGGCAATGGTGGCTAAGTCGGCGGCGGTTCCGGTTCCGAGGACGAAGAGTATCGGCCGTCCCATCTCGGTGGCTCTCCCGATGGACTCATCCACGGCATCGATTCCCGCAATGGGACGGACGTAGAGCTCCTTCCCCCTCTTGGCGGCGGTGATGAAGTAAATCACCAGGCCCGAGAAAATCAGGACCGCAATCATGATGTTGGTTTTGCCGGTGTGATACCAGTTGTTTTTCGCCTGGCCGACGACGAGCTCAGAGAACTCGGAGTAAGTCCCGGTGGTGCTTTTGGCCCGCATCTTATAGTAATAGTCTATGCCGGCGCCGATATAGCGGGGGTTGGGCTCGCCGTTTCTGGTCTTCTCCTTTTCCCCCCGATCGATATAGGAGTCTAGACCTTTGCCCATCACTCCCACCTGCAGGAACTCCCCCTCCGGAGATGTTGAGCGGAAGATCTCGTAGGCCATGACGTTGTTCAGCCCGGCCCCATCATCTCTGGAGAGCTGCCAGCTGACGATGGTGGTGTGTCCATCGTCATTGGGATCATCGGAGATGACCACATTTGTGGGAGGAGCCGGCAAAGGTTCAGGGGGTGCTTCTAATTCCTGTCCCGGTGAGGAGATGTAGCCAAACAAAAGCAAGACCGAGGCAGAAATCAGAATAAGTGCCAATCGGATCTTGAATCTTATCATGTTGCCTCACTCAGTTTTGGCGATTTTTGCCAGATGATTTCTATCCCAATTTGCTTGGATCCTTTAACATAGACTATCATTTGAGCCCGACCGCAACTCTCTCTATGTCCATTTTCTTCAAAGTCTATTCCTAAGTCCCAGTTTATCTGTCATTGATGCTCAATTCGGGGCTTCGCCAAGCCTTCTTCATTGAAGCAATCCCATCCAATCCCCGAGCAAAAACCTCATTCTCCCGACCAGCAGGGAGATACGAGCCATCACGGTGTAACCGAAGCTGGCTCCGAATGTAATCATCAAGATATAGATTCCCACCCGGGAGGCAACTCCGAAGAGCCCCTTGTGCTCCTTGGAGAAGAAGAAGTATATCAGCCCACAAAGGACTCCCACGACAATCACTATGTTAGAAAACGAACCCCCCACGGAGAGAGAGCCGTTTTCGACGACAATCACGGGAATCAGGGTGCTTTTAATCTGTCCCAAAAAATCGCTTCGCAGGTAGCGAACCAGGTTCAGTCCGGTGGTGGTCCCCACAATGAAGGCCAAAGCCCAGCGGGAGATCCATGGGGCTTTGGGCGAAAGCCGCATCAAAAACATTATCCCCAGAGCTGCGGGGATGATATACCAGTATTCGGGAGGCTTTTCCGCAATCGCGGGCAGGACGCCTTTGACAATGGGAGGGTGAAGCTTGGCGATGAGGTTGGGAACCAGGGTGTTCCAGAATCCCATGCACATCCAGTAAGCCGCCGACACCCCCACGAAAAGATGCTCCGCGAATTTGTAGAAGGCATTGTCCTGATAAAGGAAGCTTAAGATCGCTAAGGTCAAAAAGGCTCCGATCCAGACCAAAAGATCGGTGGAGATAGCTTTGACTCCCCAGTTGAGAAGATACAGAAGCCCGAAGAACAGGATTCCGGCAAAAAGCCAGACTAAATCCTTCCTCATTTTATGACTCCGCCCTCCCTCTTTTCCCCTTCCTCCCTTTTCCTTCCGATGAAGAAGGTGATGTTACCGATCACGATGAAGAAAACAATGACGATGTGTGCCACCGTCTGGGGACCCATCATGTCAATTGCGGGGTGGGAGTGAGTCTTGAACTTGGGATATCCCTTAATCAGGGCGGATTCGTATTCCGCGGCGCCCTTGATTCCACCCAAGAGCCCCAGAAGCTGTCTGGGATAATAGGGATAGAGTAGTGGTGCCGACACCGCGGTGGCTCCGCCGGCCACCGGGATATTCCCGGGGTCACCACCGAACAGCACCCACTCCTTAATCCCCGGAAAACCTCCGCCCATCGATAGAATCAAGTCAAAGCTCTTCAGATTGCGGATGTCGACCATCATCGGGACGGCGTCGATTTCAGAGCCGCGGGCATCGGTGGTGTACATCTTCTTCATGTCAGTCAAAATGACGTTTATGAGCCCCTGGTTACCCGCCTTGTAGCCCAAGTTGACATAATCGACACCGTAAATCTTATGGGGGAACTCCTTTTCGATGATGTCCTGCATGCTCTCGGAGATCAGATTGTGACCGGTGCCCCATAGTGCCATCATATACATCTTCAGATTCTTCTCACAAGAGTGACGCAGCAGAGCGTCTATCATCGGCTGAACTTCTGGCACCGTCGAGGGTCCGTAATCAAATGATATCAGAACCTTGGAGCCTTCCGGGAGGGATTCGATTTCGTCGTAGACCGCCTGCACGATGGGGGTGGCCTCCTCGGTGCAGGAGAAGCTCAAAAGCACCGGAATAATGACCGCAAAGCCGATGAAAAGGAAAATCACCCGGCGGTCGATATTGGCTATGGTCTCAAAGAAACCCATCTTGGGATTGTCAGGATTCATTCGCTATCAGCACCCAAATAGGTTCTTTCAACGCCTAAGATTACTCTTAAAGCCATTGCAATTACACCCAGGGCAATCCCGACCATGATTGCCCGTTGTCCCGCCATGTTGGGGACTGACATTATCCAGCTGGCAAGATTGGGAATCTCCAAGAATGACAGCGGATCCGGCAGCCAGCTGGTCAATTCCACCCCGAAGGGAGTTCTCCCCAAAAGGATCACAAACGCCGCCAGAAGCAAAACCGTTGCCTCCTTGTTCTTTGCCCGGAAGGCCCGGTGGGAGGCGGAGGCCACATAAAACGCCAGAAGTGCAAACATGGTCGCCATCAGGGGAGTGAACACATACATATACAGGTCTTCGAACATGCTTCCCGGCTCGGTCAAATCCCCAGTAATACCCGGAGAACCACCGATTTTGAAAAGACCGGCGATCATCATCACCGTAAACCCCGCCACCGTCACCACCGAGTAAGGCCAGTCCTTGTGCTTCTTATAAATACGATTGCCGTGAACCCGCAATAGATTGCCTGCCCCCAGTATGAAGGCGAAGACCGCAATAATGTCGAAATAGACGGAGAAATTCTCCCCCAGCTGACCGAACGGCTTGTGGGGAATGAAAACCGATATAATCAGGACGGAGCCGACGATAAAAGTTATAACAACTGGAATCTGTCTGCGCATAAGAGTCTATCGCTTCTTTGATGAATTCATCTGAGCCTAACTCGCAACAATCGAGAACAGTTTGTGCACAAGCTCCGCCAGAGAACCGAAGAAACTGCTCCCGCTGATGGCAAAGAAGGTCTCCAGCAAGGCTCCGATCACTATCGCCGACATCGCAATTATCTTTCCGACATCCTGTCCTTTCAGGGAACCGAGTTGCTTCGGCTCCCCGGAAAGATAAGCGGAGGCCGCAAAGAGTTCCTCCCCGATCAAGGTATAATCGCAGGCGGCCACGAAGAAAGGCAACTGTGCCGGCATCGCCGTTCCCGCAATCTGGATGGCGCCGATGGCGTTGCCGGTCTCCGCCATAATGAGCGACTCTGCAAAGAAGGCCCCAATGTAGAAGCACGTCGCGGGCCTTTCCCTCACCATTATGCCATTGACGGCGGCGACGTACCCGAACTGCTCATCGGTGACGTAGTGGACGAAATCGTCGGAGTAGGCATCGGCACGGCCCGCGGAAATATAAGCCTCCTTGACGGTCTCCATGGCAGTGGACATCACTATGGAGCGGGAGGTGGGGACGTTCAGTTTGGTGTCGTATTGAGCAATGGTCTTGGCCACTCGACCCAGGATGGTTATCGCGGCAATGGTCTGGACATCGTCCATATCTAAGATTCCGGGGATGAAAAGGATGGGGCGACCCATCTCCGTCGCCCTGCCGATGGCCTCATCTACTGCCTCCAGTCCGGCAATCTTTCTCAAAAACAGCTTTTTTCCCTTCTTGGCGTGGGCGATGAAATAGATGACGGCTCCGCAGATCAGTCCCCCGATGATGAGGAGGTTCAACAGATGAAAATTGAACCACTGCGGAGAAGAACGAGCTGGAGGCGACAGCTCCGATTCGGAGACATTCTTGTCCACGTCGATGGCGAGAACCTTGTAATAATAGGTCAGGGAGTCTTCGGTGTTGGCGTCGACATACCTGTTGCTGCCGGCGGCGGCGAAGCCGATGGAGGAGAACTCTCCCGTGGGAGAGGTAGAGCGGACTATCTCATAGCCTGTGACTCCTCTATCCTCATCGGGGGAGAGCTTCCAGCGGACGATAATGGCAGCTCCGGCATCACCGGGGTGGTCTTCAGCGATTACCTCGGAGGGAGGTAAGAGAGGAGAAAGGAGACTATCACTGCTTTCTACCTGGGCTAAGCCATCCGTTGTCGCTAGGAGAATTAAGCCTAATAAGCAATAGAATGTGAAGCTATAGCTGAATGCTTTCAATACACTTGTTTTACTGTGGCTTCTTTGCTGACGGCAGTCCTACGGTGGACCTCCAACCTTTTCTTCGCAAACCCGAAACGGGTATCGTTGAATTACTTTACCAGCCCCAGCCAGGTGCCGAAGAGGAAATCTATTCTGCCGATGAGAAGCGACATCCGCGACATCACCGTATATCCGAAGGAGGCTCCGAAGGTTATCATCAAGAAGTATATCCCCACCTTGGCGGCGCCGCCGAAGACTCCTTTGTGTTCCTTGGAGAAGTAGAAATATATGATTCCGGTGACGGTGCCGACGATCAGTACCAAATTATTGAAGGAATTCAAAGGCAGGATGGTATGCTCCAGCTGACTCATGGCGTTGGACTGGAAGTAGGTGATGAAGTAAAGCCCGGCGCTGGAGCCGACCGTGAACGCCAGAGGCCAACGCGCAATCCAACCGATCTTGGGGCTCAGCCTCAGAAGCATCATCACCCCTAAAACCCCCGCGATCAGATACAACAGGTTATCATCCAATCTTCCCTCAAGGAAGAGTGCCTGCAGAGCTCCCTCGGGGGCGTTTTCGGCTCCCACCAGTTTGGTTATGCCCAGATTATCGAAGAGCTTGGGCAAAAGGTTTGCATAATATTGTTGAACGAACCAATATCCGGCTGAGACTCCGATGAAGAGCGATTCGCAGAATTTATAGAGAGGATTGTCCTTATACAGAAACGAGATGATCCCGATCGTCAAAATTGCCGCAATAGTGTGTGAGAAGACAGAATCCATCAGCCGGTCTTCTTTTCCTCTCTACCTCTGGTGACGAAATACGCGAGGTTTCCAATTATTATGAAGAACACCACAATCATATGGGCAAACGACTGCGAGAGCATAAACTTCGTCCCCTTGCCGATGAAACCGGTCAGTTTCTCGAACTCGGCGGCTCCCTTCATCCCCCCGGAAAGCCCGGTGAGCTGTCCGGTGCCGATGTAGGGATAGACCAAGGGGGCCTGGACGGCGGTATTGGCGGCTCCCATCCTGGCGTGGAAGCGGTCCACCGCAAACTGCACCCACTCCACGGTGCCGGGGTAGCCGGCGGAGAGATTAAAGACGTAATCGAAGTTGCTGAAGTTCACGATCCCCCGCATCAGGGGAATCTCCTCAATCGAGGTTCCTCGAAAATCGCGCGGGAAGGTAGCGGGGATGCTGGAGCCCATCCTCTGGATGACCAGCTCGTTTCCGGGAGAGTAACCGAGGTTGACGTAATCCACCCCGTAGATCGGTTCCTTGTCAAAATAGTTTTCCTCACTGAAGACGGTCTCCAATGCCAAATTCGCCTGCATCGGACCCATCGGCCACAGCCCGATTATTATCACCTTCAAGTTCCGGTCGAAACATAAACGCAGGCCGGTGATGGCCTGAGGTTGAAGCTCCGGGGCGCTGGGCGGGTCGTAGTCAAACGCCATCAAGACCTTGGAACCGGGGGGAAGCTCCATAAAGGCATCATAGAGGGTCTGAACCTCCGGAGTAATCTCGATCGTCTGTTCGATGTCCAGAAACAGTGGAACGATGAGCGCCACGCCGACGAAGAGGAAGATCACCCGCCGGTCAATGCTCATCAGTTTTTCGAAGAACTTCAAAGAAGACTCCTCCGAGACTAATCGCTTAACTTCCCTTATTCCCCTCCGGTGATGGTCCTCTCAATTCCTAAAATCACCCTCAGGGAGGTCGACATTATCCCCAGCGCAATGCCGATCATAATCGCCCGCTGTCCCGCCATGTTGGGGACCATCATTATCCAGCCCGCCAGATCCGAGAGCCGATACCCCTGGGGCAACCAAGAGGTCATGAGGTCCCCCACCGGAACCCTCCCCAGCATCACGAAAAACCCCGCCAAAAGAAGCAGAGTTGCCTCGAATGTTCTGGCCCGAAAGGCTCTGTAGGAGGCTGACGCTACAAAGAATGCCAGAAGGGCAAACATCGTCGCCGAGAGGGGGGTGAATATATTCACGTAAATGTAGTCAAATGCCGTCCCCGATTCCTGAAAAGCACGTCCGCCGGAGAAAAAGAATCCAGCGACGGTTATCATGAAGAACCCACAGATGATCACAAGGGCATAGGGCCAGTCCTTCGCCCTCTTGTAAACTTTCTCCGAGCTGAGTTTCAACAGATTCAAAACTCCCAGCCAGATGGCGCAGGCGGCGATGATTAGAATCCAATCGGTGAAGAGGTGCTCGATGATATTGAAGGGTTTGTGGGGGACGAAAAACTGGATGATATAAACAAACCCAACGATAGCGGTCAAGAGCAGCGGAACCTGTCTTCTCATAATCTATCCCTACTGCACTCTGAAGAGCTGAGCGAAATTGAAAAGACCGAAAGAGTGAACGATCACGCCTATGAGAATCGCCAAAAGGATCACGACCTTGCCGACATCCTGCCCCTTGAGACTGCCCAGAAGTTTCGGCTCCTTCGAAAGATAGGCGGAGGCGGCAAAAAGCTCCTCCCCGATCAGGGTGTAATCACATGCGGCCACGAAGAAGGGCAGCTGCGCCGGCATCGCGGTCCCTGCAATCTGAATGGCGCCGATGTAGTTGCCGGTCTCCGCTAAGATCAGCGACTCCGCGAAGAAGGCTCCCTGATAGAAAATCGTGGCCGGTTTCTCCCGGACGATAAGCCCGTCCACACCGGCGGCGTAGCCGAACTGCTCGTCGGTGAGGTAATGAATCGCATCCTCTTTGTAGGCATCCGGTCGACCGGCATTTAAGTAAGCCTCCTTCACCGTCTCCCGACAGGCGACCATGACCATGGAACGGGAGACCGGGATCTCCAGTTGAGCATCGTATTCGGCGACGAGCTTGGCAACTCGCCCTAAGATTATCACCCCGGCGATGGTCTGGAGGTTATATATGTCCTGAATGCCGGGGATGAAGAATATCTTCCTGCCCATCTCGGTGGCTCTGCCCACGGCTTCATCCACCGCCTCCAGGCCGGCGATCTTTCGGATGTAAAGTTTCTTGCCGGATTTGGCCCGGTTTATGAAGAAAAGGATCGCCAGACCTATTATCAAACAACCTATGAGGGTATTTATCCTGCCGGTATGAAACCACTGCTGCTTACTTTGAGCCGGGGGGGAAGCCTCGGAATCGGAGTAGAGGTCTCCTCTCACTGCTCTGATTCTATAAGTATACTCGACCCCATCCCTGGCCTCGTTGTCGAAGGTCTCCTCCGCGCCGGCAGGAGCATCTGCAGTTTGCTGGAACTCTCCCCGGGGGTAGATGGCGCGCAAAATCTTATACCCCGCGAAGAGGCTGTCGTCTGGTCTATCATCCGGTGATTTCTTCCAGCGGATGGTGATCGAGCTTCCGGCGTCGTTGGGAGTGTCAAAGGCGACAACTTCGGTGACCGGAGCCGGCGGTGTGGTTGTGATGTCAGCCGATTCGGTTTGCGCGATTAAGGTAGGAGAGAAAAGGAGCAGACAGATCAGAGTGAAGTATTTCTTTTGGTTTCTGAGTTTTCCAGTTGCCACTACTTCACTCTCGCCAACAGTAGCAGTGTTCGATCACAAAAAAACCATTGGGAGGTGGTCATTCCCAATGGTGTTAGAACCGAAACAAGCAGGACAAAATCCTTATCCCGGTGTCGAAATTGACTTGTCGTTTTGAGGTGTTAGTTCCTGCTTTTCTCACGTAAGCCAATCAACTAAGCCGCATGGTCTCAGATTTCCGCAAAATCTAGGCAAAAGAGTCGGCGATGTCAAGCGAAAACTCCGATTTGGCGAAGCAGAGGAGAGATGGCAATATCCTCTTCCTTCCGCAGAGACGGAGGCCTCACCGCGCCTCCAGAGTAAATTTGCCCTTGGTAGATTCAGGTCTGGCGGTTATCTTAAGCCAAAACGCTTGTCGAGAATTGCCGAACTTGAAGAGACCACCCCTCGAATCTTACACCAAGGGTTACCTCTTAGCCATCCTTGCCGCTTTCTTCTCGGCCTGCACCATCAGCGTCGGCAAGGCGGTATTGCTCACCGCAGAACCGCTCAGGTTCACATGTTTTTTGTTTATCTGTGCCTGCTTTTTCAATCTGTTTACAGTTCTACCATCCGATAAGAGAAAGCTAATAAGATCCTTAAACCGTCATTCCTGGGGTTTAATTCTCCTTCAGGCGGGGCTCTCCTTTTTCGCGGTGTGGTGGTTGTGGTGGGGGGTGTATTATCTCGACCCCACGGTGGCGGCTTTCCTGAGCCGTTTTCAAACCCCGGCAACGGTTCTTCTGGGCATACTTCTATTGGGAGAGAGGCTGAGGTCGAAGGAGATTCTGGGAGTCATTCTGGTATTCTGCGGGATTTTCATCCTCCGCTACAAGACCGGAGTGGAGTTCTCGAGGGGTTTTCTGTTGGTCCTCGGCAGCGCTCTATGTTTCGGCGTTGCGGAGGTGGTGGCGAGGAAGGGGGTGTTGGAGGTGGAACCCAGCGTTTTCGCTTTCGTGAGAAACTCGGTTGTTACGCTACTGCTCGTCCTTTTGAACCTCGCCTGGGGCCTCCCGAAGGTGACTGATTTGGGGGAGCTATGGTATCTTATTCCACTGGTGGCGCTGTTTGGACCCTTCCTTGCGAGGTTGACCTTTCTATACTCCATAAGACTGGTGGAGGTCTCCAAAGCCTCCATTTTAAACCAGACTCAGCCCCTCTTCGTGGCCATTTTGGCTTTCGCTTTCCTGCAAACGATTCCAGGCTTCAGAGAGTGGCTTGGAGGGATTTTCATATTAGGGGGGTGCATTATGATGATAATCTACCGGCCCCAGTGGGCATCGCGAACCAGGATACAGTAGACGAAATCTAGATGACCTGGTCCGGTTTGATGGCTAGGAACCACGTCTCACAAAGAATATAGTCCAAGCCAAGGGCTTTTCCGCTTTTCTCTTGACATATCGGTGTCATGCACTACCTTTCCCTTAGCAGCAGGGAATAAGAAGGTAAAGGCGGGAATGATTATTTCGGGGAATAGAACGAAGCTGTTAAGGCTATTGCTAGTAGCTCTATTAGCAGCCCCTCCATTGGCAAATGCGGAGCTTGTGGAGCCGGTGCTTATGCCCGGCTGGCCATTTTCTGTGACCTTCTCTGGTTACCTTGACCGATGGTTCTTATTTTACAACTCGGGCTGTAATTTCCTCAACGTGGATCCCGAGCAGCAACAGTTTGAACTCACCTTCGGGCTTCTGGATTCCAACATCTATCTTTTGGAGAAGGAGGCTGTCCATCATCCGGGTTGGCCGGTTAAGGATTTCGGGCTGCCGATGTGCGATATTGCCGTCGGCGATGTCGACGGAGATGGAAGCCAGGAGCTGGTTGGAGTTTATCTGGAATATGATTTGGACCCTCGCTTTCGGATGCACGTTTTCAGACAGGATGGAACCGACCTTCCCGGGTTCCCCAGAGAGTTCGAGATTGACCACACTAGCGCGGCCCCCTTCAGCATCACCCTTGTCGATTTGAACGGAGACGACAAACTGGAGATAATCTACTGCCGGGTTGCTTACGATTCTACAATTTACGTTTTAGACCATCATGGGGATAATTTCCCGGGCTGGCCTCAGGTGACTCACGGGGACAGGATGTCCGGGATCCCCGCCTCCGTGGGGGATATTGACAACGATGGGGAGCCGGAAATTGTCGCCACCGGTTATTTCAGCATTTGGGCCTGGAGAGCCGACGGCTCCTTGTTCCCCGGCTGGCCGGTTTTTTATGACTCCACTTATTTTAACATAAGGCAGAGCGCGGCGGCCTTAGCTGATCTCGATGGAGACCAGGACTTGGAAATCATCATCTCCTCCAGCGAAGGCGGGGGCTGGGGAGGTCAGCTTTCGGTTTACCACCACGATGGGCAGCAATTTGAAGGATGGCCATACTATTTCAGCGACGGTTTCTTCTGGTCGACGCCCGCTATTGCGGACATCGATAATGACGGTTCTCTGGACATTGTGGGGATGACCTGGTCGGGCGAAGATAATTTCTTCGTTTTTGAGGCCGACGGCAGGGTCAAAGAGGGGTGGCCAATAACACATGGATGGACCTCCTATATCGGACCAGCGCTGGCGGACGTTGATGGTGATGGTTTCTGCGATATCATTTGGGGAAGCTCTCACAATTTCGCCTGGCAGCATCCGGATTCCATATTGGGTCTCTATTTCGCTTACGATTACCGCGGAGAGCTATTGTCCGGCTGGCCGGTGGAAGTGAATGGTTTTGCGGGGCAAACTGCAACGATTCTTGACATCGATAATGACGGCAATCTCAACATGGTGCTCGTGGGTGATTACATGAGCACAGTCCGCGATCTGCAGACTGCTTACATCTATTTGTATGACCTAGGTGTTCCCGCCACTGAAGAGAGTGTCCAGTGGGGGAAGTTCGGCCACGACCAGTACAATACCAACAACTACCATTTCAAGGTGCCTCCACTTACAGGAGTGTCGGATTTTCCCAGTCCTGTTCTACCTGGGGAGTTCTCCCTTTGCCAAAACTACCCGAATCCATTCAACGCAAGCACAGTGATAAAGTTCAAAGCGCAAGCAAAGCAGGCGAAGGTGGAGATTTTCGATCTTGCCGGGAGAAAGGTCAGATCATTCAACGTGAAGGATCTTTTCGGTGAAAGGCGGATAATCTGGGATGGCACCAACGAGATTGGTCAGAAGGTCTCCAGCGGGATATACTTTTACAGACTCACCACAGGTGATCGTTCTCAGACAGAGAGAATGTTGTTGCTGCGCTGATTAGATCACCACGGAAAGGAGATATCGTATTTGTTCTCTCAGGGTATGATCCCCTTTTCTGTGATTATGGCACTTACAAGTGATGCTGGAGTGACATCAAAAGCGGGATTGTAGACCTTCAACCCCCTCACGTTGATTTTCCCTTTGCCACTTTGCAGGACCTCGGACTTGTCTCTCTCCTCGATGACGATTTTGCTTCCGTTGGGAATAGACTGGTCAAAGGTAGAGCTCGGAGCGGCAACGTACAAGGGAACCTTATGGTGGTTCGCCAGGACTGCCAGAGGATAGGTCCCGATCTTGTTGGCGAAATCAAGGTTTTTGGCGATGCGGTCGGCCCCTACAATCACCAGGTCGATAGCTCCCGACGCCAAAAGAGATCCAGCCATATTATCACAAATCAGAGTGGTATCGATCCCCTGTCTTCTCAGCTCCCAGGCGGTGAGCCTTGCCCCCTGCAGAACCGGCCTGGTCTCATCCGCAAACACCTTCACCTCTTTGCCCTTTGAAACCGCAGTGTAAATCACCCCTAAGGCGGTGCCGATTCCGCCGGTGGCCAGTGCTCCAGCATTGCAATGCGTCAGTATGGTCGCCCTCTTGGGAATCAGCTTGTTGCCGTTTTCCCCGATGGCCCGGCACATCTGCCGGTCCTCTTCGTGAATTTGTAAGGCCTCCTGCAACAGTAGCTTGAAAATCTCGGATGGGGTTTCGGCAAGATTGCTTTCGATTAGTTTCTCCTGCCTCTTTAGCGCCCAGAAGAGATTCACCGCCGTCGGTCTGGTGGAAGCAAGTGTCTCGGAGGCCCTCTTCAGTTTCTTAAAGAAGCTCTCTCCTTTGAGGTCACGGTATTCTTTAGCGGCAAGCGCCATCCCGTAGCCCGCCGCTACCCCGATGGCAGGCGCTCCCCTCACCACCAGATTCTTTATGGCGTATGCTACCTTCTTGTGATCGTCGCAGTCGAAGTAAACAAACTGCTGGGGCAATTTCCTCTGGTCGATGAGTCGCAGTTTCCCCTTGGTCCATCTGAGAGTTTCGAATTTCAGGCGAACCAGATCACTCTCCAAAAAGCTGAACGATGATTTTTCTCTTGCGGGGGCGATTATCGAAATCCAATAGAACCACCTGCTGCCAGGTGCCCAAAAGAAGCTTCCCCTTCTCGAAGGGAACCCAGAGGTCCGGGCCCAGAAGGGCAGCCCGGAGGTGGGCATATCCGTTGCCGTCGTGCCAAGTCAAATCGTGGTGATAATTTTTATCGGAGGGGAGAATCTTCTCGAAGAACTCCGGGAGGTCTTTTAGTAATCCCGGCTCGTATTCAATCGTCGTCACCGCGCCGGTCGACCCGGGAACGAAGACTAAAGCAGCCCCGCGGGAGAGCCCCTCCTTTTTCAATATGCGGTCTAAGTTTTCGGTGAGGTCGATGATGTGCCCGTACCCCTTGGTCTCGAGGCTGATGGAGCTTGTCTTCACGTTCATCGAAATTCAACTCTGCGCCTCGAAAACCACCTTGCCGGCAACGATGGTATATCTGGTTTTGCCCTTCAAGCGCCGGCCCACGAAGGGGCTGTTTTTGGATTTCGATTTGAACTTTTTGGGATCAACCACCCACCTCTTCTTGGGGTCAATTACGGTCAAGTCAGCAGGAGCGTTCAGCTGCAGACGACCACCCTGAAGTTTCAGAATAGTCGCAGGATTCAGCGAGAGTTTTTTGAAGAATTCCATCCAGTCGATGATCCCCTTTTCAAGCAACTCCGTCACTACCAACCCAACGCTGGTCTCCAGACCGATCATCCCGCAGGGGGCGGCCTGGAATTCCACCTCCTTCTCCTCCTGAGAGTGGGGAGCGTGGTCGCTGGCAATGACGTCAACGATGCCATCCTTCAGCCCCTCCTTGACAGCTTCGACATCCCTTTTCGTGCGAATCGGAGGGTTAACCCGCAAATTAGAATCGTAGCTCTCCAAAAGGTCATCGGTCAAAGTGAAATGGTGGGGAGTGACCTCACAGGTGACCGCTACCTTCCTACTCTTTGCCTCCTTAACGAGACTAATAGAGCCAGCAGTGGAGAGATGAGCCAGATGCAAGGCGCATCTGGTGAAACCAGAAATCATAATGTCTCTGGCGACCATGACCTCCTCGGCGATGTTGGGAATTCCGGAAAGGCCAAACCGGGTGGAGTTGAAACTCTCATTAGCGACCCCACTGCCAACCAGGCCCAGATCTTCAGGGTGAGAGATAATCGGAATGTCGAACATGCGGGCATATTCCATCGCATTGCGCATCACCCCCGAGTTCATCACCGGATAACCATCGTCACTGATGGCGACTGCCCCGGCCTCCACCAGATCTCCAATCTCGGTTATTATCTCTCCCTTCTGGCCCTGGGTGATGGCGCCGATGGGATAAACCCTCACCTTTGCGGATCTTGCCCGCTCGACAACGAAGTTGATGACTCCATGATTGTCCAGAGGGGGAGTGGTATTGGGCATACAGCAGATGGAGGTAAAGCCTCCGGCGGCGGCGGCGGCGGCTCCAGTGAGGATGGTCTCCTCATCCTCCCGGCCCGGCTCCCGAAGGTGGACGTGCATATCGATAAGGCCGGGACCGACGATGCATCCGGTGGCGTCGATGAGCCGGGAGGCATTCGAGAGCCCTTTTGACTGTTCCTGGGAGAGCTTCTTTTTCTCGATTTTGAAGAAGGAGCCATCTTTGATGTAAATCGTTCCCGGTCCCGAATAACCGCTTTCGGGGTCGATCATTTCATCGCCGGTTACGACCAGTTGATAGTCATCCATCTCTATGAAGCTCTTGCTTTTCTTCTGGAGTTGGGCAATCTCCCCCCGCTCAGAAGGTAGAGCACTGCCATACGGATGGCCACCCCGTTGGTGACCTGAGACAGGATCACCGAATAGGGACCGTCGGCAACCTCCGGGGAGATCTCCACCCCACGGTTAATCGGTCCCGGGTGCATTATGGTGAAGTTCTCTCTTAACCCCGCCAGGTGCGGTGGGGTGAGACAGAATCTGTTAACATACTCCCTGATGGTGGGCAAAAGCCCCATCTCCTGACGCTCGGTCTGAATCCTTAAGACGATGACGATATCTCTCCCCTCCAGAGCCGCCTCCAGACGGTTGTAAACCTTCACCCCCATCTTTTCCACCTCGTAGGGCAGAAGGGTAGTCGGCCCACAGATGGCCACCTCCGCCCCCATGGTCTTGAAACCCCAGATGTCGGAGCGGGCCACCCGGCTGTATTTTATGTCCCCGACGATTACCACCCGAAGGCCATCTATCTTCTTATACTTCTCCCGGACGGTGAAGAGGTCTAAGAGCGCCTGAGTGGGGTGTTCGTGGGCGCCGTCGCCGGCGTTTATGACCTTGGTGTCGCAACATCTAGCCAGGAAATGGGGAGCTCCAGCGGCCTGGTGCCGAATGACCACCATATCAACCTTCATGGCTTCTATGTTCTGGACCGTATCTTTTAAAGTTTCCCCCTTTTGAACTGAAGAGGTGTTAGTGGAAAAACTGACGGTGTCGGCCGAGAGCCTCTTCTCCGCCAGCTCGAAGGAAAAGCGAGTTCTGGTGGAGGGCTCGTAGAAAAGATTCGCTATCGTTAAACCTCGTAGGGTGGGAACCTTGGGGATGTCACGGCTCAGGATCTCTTTGAAGGTGACGCCGGTGTTGAAGATTAACTCTATATCCTGACGGGACACTCCCTCAAGCCCTAGAAGATGTCGGCTTTTGAGCCTCATCTGCAGACTTCACCTCCCACCCAGGAGAACCCCATCGATTCCGTCCTCCTCCTTTATCTTGACCACCACCTTCTCCTCCAGAGTGGTGGAAAGGCTCTTGCCGATGTAGTCCGCCCTTATGGGAAGCTCTCGATGACCCCGGTCTATTAGAACCGCAAACTGGATGGAACGAGGACGACCGAAATCGATGATGGCGTCAAGTGCAGCCCTGGCGGTGCGACCGGTGAATAAGACATCATCGACCAGGATGACGATTTTATCTGCCACCTGGAAGAGGATTTCAGTCTTTTGAACCAGCGGTTGCTCCAGCTTGTTCTGAACGTCATCACGATAGAGGGTGATGTCCATCACCCCAATCGGCAAGGTCACCTTCTCGATCCGTTCGATCTCGGAAGCGAGACGGTCGGCCAGAATCGCCCCCCGGGTTCTTATCCCGATTATGACCATATCCCCCACGCCGCCATTGCGCTCAATTATCTCGTGGGCGATGCGGGTGATGGTCCTGGCGACGGCGACCTCATCCATTATTTGTATGAGTTTGTCAGATTCCATTACTCTCCAGGCAAAAAAAATTACCCCTTTTAAGAATGGGAGCTTTTACAGGACTTCTTCTGACAAGCATCAGCAGCTATTTCGATTTCTGGCAAATCTAACTATCGGAGGGGAAGCTGTCAAGGAAAATCTTTTCTTGGTTATTGGTTATTGGTGAATAGTCCACGCTAACCGCATTCCCTGTATCCTGTTCCCTGTCACCTGTTCCCTGTATTTCTCATCTCATTACCACCAATTTGGTGAAGGCAGAATAATGGTCGGTGATGATATGTCCAAGATAAACCCCGGGAGCTACCTTGAGTCGATTCTGATTATTCCCCTCCCAGATTTGAAGGTTGTTCCCTATAACCGTGGAGACGGGGTCGAACTTGAACTCCTGGATCATCTCTCCGGTAAGGTCGAAAATTTGAATTGTAATCGGAGACCTCCTCTTGAGAAAGAAATTGATGGTGGTAACACCTTCAAAGGGATTGGGATAGTTGTAAAAGAAACTAGTGAAGTCCTCTTCCTCCGGGAGTGAGGGCAGACCCGAAGCCGCAAAGGCGTCAATTATACCCCAACCGTAAGAGTTGTCAGGATTGTCGTGACGGTCTGCAGTCTCTCTCAAGTTTGCACGCAGTTCAATCGGGGTAAGAGTAAGGTCAACCTCGAGGAGTAAAGCGACCGCTCCCGCCACCAGAGGCGCCGAAAGGGAGGTGCCGGAGGCGGTTCCGTAAAGGTCGCCGGGTTGTGCACAAACAGTAGCTACACCCCGAGCCATGAAGTCTGGCTTTGTGCGATTATCTGAGGTGGGACCAATGGAGGAGAGCCTGGCCCTGTTGCCGTTGACATCGACTGCCCCGACAGCTATGACCGAATCTCCGTCCGCGGGAGCGATGATATATCTCCAGCTGGTCAATCCCTCATTTCCCGCGGCGTTGACTACTACTATTCCACGGGCAACGGCTAAGTCAGCGGCGATGGTGGTTACTGCGGTGTTTCCGTCCATGTCGGAGTAATTATACCAGTCGTTATAACCTAAGGAGCTTGAGACAACATCGACTCCCAGGCTGTCAAACCACTCCAGAGCTGAGACCCAATAATCTTCTTCCGCTTGAATCTCCTCCGCAATTATCTCGGTTTTCGCTAATGCAAATTCGGCTCCGTAGGCGGGGCCAATCAGAAAACCGGGGCTGTAGCCGGCTAAAGCGGACCAGGTGCAAGTGCCATGATCTTTCTGGGAGGGGGGACCGTCGGTTACGTCCTCGTCACCATCTATGTAATCATGGGTTGCCACAAGTCTCCCCTCGGAGACGATTCTGTCAAAGGTCTCATGCTCAGTGTCAAAACCTGAATCCATCATCCCCACGAAGACCCCGTCCCCGGAAATTTCATATTCATGAAGTTCGATCACATTTATCTGGCTCAATTGCTCGAAGGAGTTGCCATAGTTGAACTGTTCCTGCTCGAAAACCCCATCAGTTTTCTTAAACCCCGGGAAGGTCTCCACCTCCGGTAAAGGCTTTTTGAAGATTCTCACCGGGCTGATGAAGGCGACAAAGGGGAGCTTAGAGATGGCCTCGATTTGATTCCTATTCGCTTCGAAGCTGCCGGAATTTAGATACCTCGAGACCGTTCGAAGCTGACATCCAAGTTTTTCAATTGACCTTACATATTCTTGCTCGATCGGCAAGTCGTGGAAGTCGAACTCCACCCCCCGCAGTTGCCGTCTTTCTGAGGCTCGCTTCGAGAAGAAATGGGGTAAGTCCTCAAGAGCAACCTTATACGCCTCTTCGGAGAAGATACCCTTGTCGGTAAAGAAAACCCAGATATTCAGATCTTCTTGCGGAGAAACATCGCCCAGACGTTGTGCCAGCCTGGAGTCGATTACGAGACTTCGAACTGGAGTTTCAAAATCGTTTGAGTTCCCACCTTCGCCAATGGAGGCAAAACAGAGAAGTATTCCCAACGATAGCAATAGACTTCCACAGGTATTCGCCTGATTTCCTCTCACTTTGATTCCTGTCTCTTTACTATTCACTATTTACCATTTACCATTCACCACTCACCAATAACCGCTCACCAATGAAAAATCCCCGGTTTCAGAAACAGGGGATTGTCTTGACATCTCCATCTATTCCTAAGGGAGGATCATAAAGTCTTCAAGTAGGCGTCGATCGCTCTGGCGGCGATTTTGCCGGCGCCGGCAGCCTGAATGACGGTGGCACCTCCGGTGACGATGTCCCCGCCGGCGTAAATGGCCTTTCGAGAGGTCTGCATCGTCTCCGAAGTGACGGTGATGTTTCCCCAACGGTTGGTGTCCAGTCCCGGGGTGGTTTGCTGCACCAAGGGGTTGGAGCTGTTTCCAACGGCGATGATTACGGTATCGACATCCATGATGAAATTGGAGCCTTCGATCGGGACCGGACGCCGTCTCCCGGATTCGTCCGGCTCTCCCAGCTCCATCCGGAGACACTCCATCCCCTTGACCCAACCGCCCTCGTCTCCGATGAACCTCACCGGATTGGTCAGCATGATAAACTCTATCCCCTCCTCCTCGGCGTGGTGGATCTCGGTGGCCCTGGCGGGCATTTCCGCCTGACTGCGGCGATAGACGATATAGGCGTGCTCTGCCCCCAATCGCAATCCGGTTCTGACCGAATCCATGGCGGTGTTACCGCCTCCTAAGACCGCAACTCTCTTGCCAGTGAAGATCGGGGTGTCAGCTTCCGGGAAGCTGTATGCTTTCATCAGATTGGAGCGGGTCAGAAACTCGTTTGCGGAGAGGATTCCGTTCAGATTCTCCCCGGGGATGTTTAAGAAGCTGGGTGCCCCCGCCCCGGTTCCGACATAGACTGCATGATAGCCGTCCTGGAAGAGCTCATCTATGGTCATAAGCCTACCGATGACGAAGCTGCACTTGACCTCCACCCCCATCGCTTGAAGATAGTCGACCTCCGATTGGACGATGGCCTTTGGCAACCTGAACTCCGGTATGCCATAAACGAGAACGCCCCCGGGCTTATGCAGGGCTTCGAAGATGGTCACCTGGTGACCGAGCTTAATGAGGTCGCCCGCTACGGTCAGGCCTCCGGGCCCGGAGCCGACCACAGCTACCCTCTTCTCGGTTGAGGGGAGTATCTCCGGGACTTCGATCTCTTCGTGTTCCCTCTCCCAGTCGGCACAGAATCGCTCCAGATGCCCGATGGCCACCGGCTGAAATTTCTTACTGAGGACACAGACCTCCTCACATTGTTCCTCCTGCGGACAGACCCGTCCGCAGATCGCCGGGAGGCTGTTGGTCTCTTTGATTTTTTTGGCGGCCTCCGAGAATTTCCCCTCGTATATCAGTTCTATGAATCGGGGAATATCGATCTCCACCGGACACCCTTTGATACAGGGGGGCTTGGGGCATTGCAGACACCTCTCGGCCTCCTTCTGGGCTAACTCCGGGGTGTAGCCGTGGGGAACCTCTTTGAAGTTGCGCTTTCTCTCCTGGGGATCCCGCTCCGGCATCGGCTGCCGGGGGATTTTCATTCGAGTCTTCTTATCCGGTTGTTCTTTAGGAAGCTGCAAGTTCATCGCGAAAATCACGCCTTCTTCAGGGCCGCCTCTTTGGTGCACTCCTTTTTGAATTTCTCTAAGGATTGCTTCTCGTAGCTTTCATACATTGAAAGCCGCTTGGTCAGAAGATCGAAATCGACCTGGTGGCCATCGAAGTCGGGACCATCGACACAGGCGAATTTGGTTTTACCTCCGACCGACACCCGACAGACACCACACATCCCGGTGGCATCAATCATGATAGGATTCAGAGATACCCAGGTCGGGATTCCCATCGGTCTGGTGGTGCTGCAAACGAACTTCATCATCGGCACCGGCCCGATCGCCAGGATGTGATCGATCTTCTTACCTCTTTGGTGAAGCTCTTTTAGGGCATCGGTGACGAAACCTTTTTTTCCGTAACTACCGTCGTCGGTGGTGACGTAAAGCTCATCGGTCACCTTCTGCATCTGTTCTTCGTAGAAGAGCAGGTCTTTGGTGCGGGCCCCGATTATGCCGATGACGTAAAGTCCCCTCTTTTTGGCCTCTCTTGCGGTTGGGTGGATGGGGGCGATCCCGATGCCGCCTCCGATGACCATGAAGTTCCCCTTCTCGGGATAGTGAGAGGCAACCCCCATGGGGCCGACCAGATCACAGATTTCCTCTCCAACCTTTTTGGTCGATAGAAGGGTGGTGGATTGACCTATGACCTGATAGATCACCGTTACGGTTCCCTTTTCAGGGTCCATGTCCGCCAGCGACATCGGGATTCTCTCTCCCTCCTCGCGGATTCGCAGCACCATAAACTGCCCCGGCTTTATCTTTTTCGCTACCAGGGAACTGTCAAATACTATTCTGAAATTGGTTTCGTTCAGTCTCTGGTGCTTAAGAATTTTGACCACGGAATAACCTGATGGTTGAAATTGCTACTTATTTCACAAACTTCCCGATGATTATAAATAATTTCAAGGAGAAAGACAACCGGTTTTTTCAGAATAGTCCGCAAGAGAATCGGGCAGAGCTTACAGGACGGTGGAGAATGAAGGGCAGACGGGTTCGCAGAAGGGGCTTCTCCTTGGGGAGGTCAGCTGATCGCTTCCGGGCACGAAGTGCTGATCGTCACCGAGGTCTTCTCTGCAAAAGAGGCATTCCAGCGGTCGCCACCCGGTTTCTGAACGCTTCGATAGTGGCAGGATCCTAAAGAGCTTGAAAGAGTTAAGGGAGAAAAGGAGGGCTGTCCCAAAACCAGACAACCCCACGGCACTGCCGCCCGGGCTGGTGATTTTCGCTCTGCTAGATCTGAAATCTCTTCTAAAGAATCCTCCGCTCTTGCCGAAATAGAAACCAACACCTGACAATCCACAGAAGACTCAAAGGGGGGAGTGATTCTGGAACTCGATGAACACAGGGGGCATCTGATTTTGGCGAAGGGTTGTTCTTGGTCACCTTCGTGCCGGAGTATGGCCTGTCTCTATGGCTTCATCGGGTGGATGGTTCCCGTCTCCTTGCACCCGCTGTATAGATCCTTGGGCAGAACATAGCAGGACACCAAGGTTGTAACAGCGAACGAGAGGGGGGCAACAAAAACCCCGGGGAAAACCCGGGGTTTTTGCATGGTCCCTTGTTGTTGCCCGCAATCACGCCCCGCTGACGGTCATCTCTTTCACTTTGATGGTGGGGGCGCAGGTGGTGGTCATAAACCTCAGATCGTTGCCGACCATCTCGACCTCCCTTAGAATGTCGAGCATGTTGCCGGCGATAGTGGCCTCCTCCACCGGATAGGTGAGCTCGCCGTTCTCAATCCACAGACCCATGGCCCCACGGGAGAGATCACCGGTGGCCATATTCAGGCCGAAGCCCATCATCCGGGTCACATACAGACCCTCCTTGACGCTGGCGATTATCTCCTCCGGGGAGGATTCGCCCCCCTGCAGGTAGAAATTCCAGGAACCGATGCGGGGGATGCTGGAGTAACCTCTCTGGGCATTGCCGGTCGGTTCGGTTCCCACTTTGTTGGCGGTGTAAGTATCGTAGAAATACCTCTGCAGGATCCCTTTATCGATCACCATCTTTCGGGAGGTGGGCAGACCTTCGCCGTCGAGCGGAGCAGAGCCCACCGCTTTGGGGATGGTGCCGTCATCAATCATGGTCACCAGCGGGGAGGCGATCTCTTCTCGCAATTTGTCCACCAAATAAGTCTGACGCTTGTACACGCGGTCGCCATTCAAGGCCCCGAAGATAGTGCCTATGATTGACGCCGACATCAAAGGCTCGAACACTACCGGGACCCTCTTGGTCTGGGCTTTTCTCGCCCCCAACTGGCTGACGGTTCTCTTGGCGGCGATGGTGGCCACCTCTTTGGGGGAATCCAGCTCCCGGAAGAATCTCCGGTAGGAGAACCAGAAACCGGTCTGCATCTTCCCCTCCTGCATCGCCACCGGGACGCAGACCAGATAGCAATAAGTCGACTTGTAGGAATGCAATACTCCGTGGGAATTGGCTAACACCCTGAGACTATCCCCGTCATAAACGGTGGCGCCGTGGGAGTTGTTGATCCTCTCATCGTAGGCGAAGGCGGTCTCTTCCATCTCCTTGCAGGCCTCGATCTTCCAATCGGTGCTGAGATTCTGGAGTTCGGAGTCGAAAAGGTCCAGGTCTGGATATCTAAATCCGCCGGCGATTGTCGGAAGGCCGTTGTGTTCGTCCCTGGAGGTCTCTCTTGCTAACGCTACCGCCTTTTCAACGAAGGCCTCGATTGACTTTTTGGAGAAATCGGAGGTGTAGGAGAAACCGAGCTTCTTGCCCGCGAAGACCCGCAGGCCCAAACCCTTGGAGGTGGCTTGTTTTAAGGTCTCGATCTTTCCCATTCTGGTGCCGACTTCGGATTCCCGGCCTTCTTCGAGGAAAACCTCGGCCTCATCGGCACCTGATTTGATGGCCTTCCTCACCACCTCGGCGGCAAACTCTTTGTAATTCATCTATGGCTCCGGTTAGCTTAGGTGTTCCCGATCATGGATTTCCCTTTGATGGCGGTGCCGCCAACGGTTATGGAGGCGATTTTGGTGGTAGGCAAGCCCACCCCCACCGGCACCGTCTGACCGTTCTTGCCGCAACTTCCAATTCCGCTGTCTAACTCCAGGTCGTTGCCGATCATCTCCACTTTGGAGAGGATTTCCGGGCCAACGCCGATCAGGTTGGCGCCCTTCACCGGCCTGGTTATCTTCCCCTCCTCGATCAAGTAACCTTCGGTCACCTGGAAGACGAAGTTCCCGTTGGAGATATCCACCTGCCCGCCTCCGAAGCTTTTGGCGTAGAATCCGCTCTTGACCGACTCGATGATCTCCCGGGGGTCGTATTTTCCGGGGAGCATGTAAGTGTTGGTCATCCTCGGCATGGGATAATGTTTGAAGGATTCCCGGCGACCGTTTCCGGTCGGCTTCAGACCCATCAGCTTGGCGTTCAAGTGGTCGCACATATAACCTCGCAGGACTCCGTCTTCGATGAGGATATTCTTGCGGGTCGGCTCTCCCTCGTCGTCGATTGAGATCGAACCCCGGCGGTTGGGAATGATGCCTTCGTCGATAACAGTGACACCGTCGGAGGCAACCTTCTCTCCGATGCGGCCGGAATACAGGGAGGTCTTCTTGCGGTTGAAATCTGCCTCCAGTCCGTGTCCGATGGCTTCGTGGAGCAGAATCCCGGCCCAGCCATTGCCCAATACCACCGTCTGCATCCCCGCCGGAGCTTCCACCGCCTCCAGATTCGTGGCCGCCATTCTGACTGCCTCCCTGGCTACGAACTCTGGCGTGAATTTGTCGAAGTGGTCGAACCCGATTCGACCGCCGCCGCCATAATAACCGTTTTGTCTCTGCTCCCCCTCTTCAACCGTGACGGTCACGTTGAGCCGGGTCATTATCTGCTGGTCCTTGGCTAGAATCCCGTTGGAGTTGGCGACGGTGATGTGCTTGAGCGAATCCCAGAAGGAGCCCATCACCTGAATGACCCTGGAGTCCTCCTCGTAAGCGCTCTTATTCGCCCGCCAGAGGAGATCGGATTTCTCCTTGACCGCGACCTCGTTGGGATTGATGTTAATGGGGGAGATCGGTTTTACCTTCCGCGGGGAGACGTCAACGGATGTGAGTTTCCCCGTAGGTACGTTTCCGGCGATGTAGGAGGCCACCTCGGCGGCCTTCTTGAGGCTCTCGAAGGAGAGGTCATCGGAGTATGCGTATCCGGTCTTTTCTCCGGATATGACCCTGACTCCGACTCCCATGCTGATTCCACACTGAGCCTGGCGGATTTTGTTCTCCTCCAAGGTCACCCCATTCAGGATCGAGTATTGGAAGTAGATGTCCGCGAATTCTCCCCCTCTGGAGAGGGCAACCGAAATCAGTTTCTCGTAGGTGTCCGTAGAAGGCTCGAAAAGTCCCACTTTCTCCTTTGCCTCTGCATAATTGGTTAGAATTGAGTTAATCACCGAGGGAGCCAAGACCCAGACTGCAGTTCCTCTGGCGGTGTCGAGCAGGAATCTTCGTCTGCTTACCCCCCTCAAAGATAGATTACTGTCCATAAGTCCTCCTCAGTAGAGGTTCGAAAAGTTAGAGTCAAATATAGTGATTCCTCTTCACAATCGAAAGTGCATTTGAGAGAGGCTGCCCCCTATCTGTTACGTTGACTTCTGTTTTTAAGTTTCAGAATCTATCAGTTGAGCCCAAGGATGTCAGGCGCGTGCCACAAGCGAATACGGGTGGGAGTTCAACTCCCACCCGAGCGGTGGAATTCCACACTGTAGGGCTGGGGCTTGTCCCCAGCCGTGGGCGGGGTAAGGTGGAGGGGCATAAAGCCCCTCCCTACAGTTTAATCAGGTTTGATATGTCACTTCAGCAGCGTCGTCCTCCGAGTCTCGGTCCAATCACCGGCAGTCAACTTGTAGAAATAGATTGCGCTGGAATAATTGGAGGCATCCCAGATGACCCGGTATTCGCCAGGCTCCTGGAGATCTCTCACCAGAGTTTCAATCAACTGTCCACCCAGATTGTAGATATTCAAACTGACATCTCCGGCTTCCGGCAAGCTATACATAATAGTTGTGCTGGCATTGAAGGGATTAGGCTGGCAGGTCAAGTCGAAGCCAGTTGGAAGAGTCCTGCCTGACGTCGCCGTCTCGACAGCGGTCAGCTGGCTATACTTAATGGTGGCGTAGTCAGAGGTGGTGTCGGAGACAGAGCTAGTGCCAGTGACGTAGACGTTGCCCTCGGCATCCACGGCCACAGACCGGGCTGCATCTTCATAGTTCTCCGGTCCGTTGTACCTAGCCACCCAGAGTTGGCTGCCTCTGGTGTTATATTTTACGGTAGCATAGTCGGAGCCAGTTCCGGAGCCTCCACTGTAACCGGTGACGTAAAGGTTGCCTTCGCGGTCCACATCCAAAGCCTCTGCCCAGTCGTAGCTATTTCCTAGTCCGTTGTAGCGAACGACCCAGAGTTGGTTGCCCAGAGAGTCGTATTTTATGGTGGCATAATCCCAAAAAGTATCATAACCTTCACTAAAGCCAGTGACATAGATGTTGCCGTCAAGACCCGTAGCTAGAGCCTCTGCTCCATCCCACGCGTTTCCTGGTCCGTTGTAGCGAGCCACCCAGAGCTCGTTGCCGTAGGGGTCATATTTTATGGAGGTGTAGTCGTATTCGGTGTCAGAACCTGTACTCCTACCAGTGACATAGACGTTGCCGGAAGAATCAAGCGCCAAGTCTTTAGCAAAGTCAGTGGTGTTTGCGGGGCCGTTGTATCGGGCTACCCAGTGCCGGGTGCCATTCTTGCGATATTTTATCGTAGCGAAGTCGGAGCAGGTCCAGTACCCTGTGCTCTCTCCGGTCACGTAGACATTGCCGTCAGCATCCAAAGCCAGAGCAAAAGCCTTATCGTCGTCATTTCCTAGCCCGTTGTAGCGAGCCACCCAGAGCTGATTGCCGCTGGAGTCATACTTGATGGTGGCGTAATCGTAGTCGATTCCAGCACTCCAACTGCATCCGGTGACATGGACGTTGCCGTCAGCATCCACCGCTAAGGCAAAAGCCTCATCCCAACCGTTTCCCGGCCCGTTGTAACGAGCCACCCAGAGCTGGTTACCGTTGGGGTCATACTTGATGGTGGTGTAATCTCTTGAGGTGCCCGGGGCTTCACTAAAGCCGGTGACGTGGACGTTGCCCTCAGCATCGACGGCCAGTGCGTTAGCTCTGTCATACCCGTTCCCAGGACCGTTGTAGCGCGCTGCCCAGAGCTGGTTGCCGTCAGAGTCATATTTTATGGTGGCGTAATCGCAATCCCGGAATCCTGAGCTGCAACTATATCCGGTGACGTAAACGTTGCCCTCAGCATCCACCGCGAAAGCATAAGCTGCGTCCCAGCCGTTTCCCGGACCGTTGTAGCGAGCCACCCACTCCTCGGTTACCTGTCCCACGGCCGCGCTGGCAAGGAGGACCAAAACGATCGTGATAAGGTATTTCATTTTGCACCTCCAAATCATTAGAAAGCCACGTCTGTTTCTACAATTGAGCAGTCTTGCTGCTAGCAATAACAATATAACATCCAGCGCTTGTCGGTCAAGCGAAGTATTGACGATTTGTGAGGGATGAAGCCTTGTCACAATTGCGGGTGGGAGTTCAACTCCCACCCGAGCGGTGGAATTCTTTACTGTAGGGCTGGGGCTTGTCCCCAGCCGTGGGCGGGGTAAGGTGGAGGGGCATTCTGCCGGAGGCAGATCCGCCTCTGGCGGAAAAGCCCCTCCCTACGGTTGGTTTTTGAAACGCTGCAACAGGTAACCGATCAGAGCTCAAACTCCATCCCGGCCTCGAATCGCCTCCCCAGTTTGGGATAGTCCTTATCCTCGAGATAATTACCGAACTGCTCCGGAGTTCTGTTATCAGTCAGGTTCTCGACTTTGAAGAAGAGCGTCAAGGACTCCACTACTCTCTGATTGACCGAAAGGTCGATCACTTCAAATGAATGGAGTTTCTTGGGGAGATAATAGATGTCAACGAAGGTCACAGGATCATACTGGCTGTGGTAGTTAATGACCTCGTCCTTCCAGGTCACGGAGAAATTTACGTTGGTTCTCTGGAGAGGATTCCAAATGAGGTTAAGCCCGACCAGATGTTCGGGAATGAAGCGGGCTTTTCTGGTCACCTCCTCGAATCTGAATACCCCGTTGAAGTAGTCAGCGTAAACCAGATCGTTCTTGGTTTCACGGCTGTGATTATAGCTGTAATTGGTCCTGAACTTCAAGTCTTCTCTGAGACTGACGGCAACTCTCAGGTCCACTCCCCAGCCGGAATATCTGTCGATGTTGAAGGGCTGAAACATCCCCCCGGGACCGAGCGGCGCCCAGCTGATCAGATCTTCCACCTCCCGCCTCCAGAGGGAGATCTCGGTGTCAATCTTTTTCCAAGGTGAGGTACTCAACCCAAGCTCCCCTCCATGCCCGGTTTCAGGTTTCAGATCTGGATTCCCGGCGGTGAAACCGAAATCCGGCCAGTACAGATCGTGAAAGCCGGGAGCCCGATAGGAGTAACCGTAGCTACCCTTCAGGTGGGTTCGGGAGTTCAAATGACAGATTGCCCCAAGGCTGGGCGAGAGCTTTCCTTCATAGTCTTCCTGGTAGTCGTAGCGCAAGCCGGGATTCAGTGTCCATCGTTCCCCTAAGTGGATGGTTCCACTGGCCCAGCCGCCGACATTGTATGCCGAGGGATCCCAGCTCACGGAGGAATCCGGCATGCTCTGGTAAGTTTGAAGAGCCTCCAGCTGGTCGTGCCGATAGTCCAATCCCAAGTTCAAGCGTCCCCTCGAACCCGACAGGGGGGAGTATTCCAGCACCGCCCCGTTGGTTTTGACGGTATATCGATAGTCTTCGACCGAGAGGCTCTCGAAATAATACTCGGTGTGGTAATCCAACCTGCGATTCTCGTGAAAGAGCTTGATTTCGATGTCATCTTCTGTCTTGAGAGATGACTGAAAGGTCAGGTCGACGGAGTATAAGCGATCCTCTTGATGGTCTTTCAGGGAATAGACCTCCTCGCTGCCGGTTACCGGCACCGCCTGTGGATCCGGCACCGGGCCGGGAACGCCGAGGCGGTCCTTTTGACCCCTCAACAGCAACGACAATCGAGAGCTTTCCCCGGGGTCGAAGAGAAGCTCCAAGGCGCCGGAGGTGAGCCAGAAGTGGCTGTTGGGTCGGTCATTGTCGCTCCCGAATCTCTCCGACTTCAAGTCAAATCCGAACTTGCCAAAATCTCTGCTCAGGCCAAGAGAGCCATTGTAAGTGTTGAAACTGCCACCTCCTAATCTTGCGGTGAGAAATTTCTCTTCCGAGGCGGCTTGAGTGATCAGGTTGACAACTCCACCCAGGGCGTTGGCGCCGTAAAGGCTGGAGAGAGTCCCTTCCACCACCTCCACCCTCTCCACCAGTGATAGAGGCAATTCCGCAAGGTTGAAGTTGCCTGTGGTTATTGGATTCAAGGGTCTCCCGTTTAAGAGGAACAGCACCTGAGATGATGACGAACCCCGCAGGCTCAGGGTTGTGTTCTGCCCATAGGCACCACCGTAGTTGACATTCAAGTTGGCCTCCTTAAAGAGGGCTTCTCCCAAGGTTAAGAAGTTTGCCTCCTTCAACCTCATTTCTCCTAAGAGAATGGTCTTGGGGGCGATATTGCTCAGTCTTTCGGGGTAGCGGGTGGCGGTCACCACCACCGGCTCCATCTCGTAGGTGGGGAGTTCCTCTCCAACGCTTACCTCGAGAAACGGCATCGCCACTACGAGAATCGAGAGCAGAAAGCAGGAAAATCTGGACCTCATCGGGGCCTCCTTTCTTTTGAGAAGTCTTTGCTGCAAACAAAAAACCCAACCTTCACACCTTGGTTGGGTCAATTCGTAACGGAGTCCTAACCTCACCCTCGAAGGTCATGAGTCGATTCAAAGCAGACGGTAGGTTTCCTGACTTAGGGTCCGAGAGAGTCTCTCGGAGTTGCGCCTTCCCGGTCCATGCGGATCCGCACGGATTTCCCAGTGGCCTATTGCAACCCCTTCCGCCGGAGGCAACCAAGCCTCAGGCTGGAGGGCCCATCACAGTAGCGGGGCTGTGGCGGCCTTTCACCGCCTTCCCTTTCGCCAGCTATCTCTTCTGTTGTCAAAGAACTTCTGCGATATTACAAACCCGCCCAGTTCGTCGGGAGTATCGTAGGTCTATCCCTTCGGCAGCGGGCTGACGATTTCGCCTTCTATCGGGATGGTCAGGCGGTGAGTCTCCCCGCCGGTGACCTCTAAGGTAAAGGACTTCTTGAAAACCCCGAGCGGAGCTTTCTTGGTGAGCTCCACCTCCACTTCGACAGAGCCCCCTGGTTCAAACGTCTTCTTTTTTAGCTTCAGCTTCAGGAAATCAGCCATCGGGAGCTCGATCAGCGTGAGCTTCAAGGGGGAGTCGGTGTTGTTGGTCAACTCCACCGTCTTCTTTCGCTTCTCTCCCTCGTAAAGCTGAACGAAATTGACCTTCCGGGGTTTCCACTCCACCTTCACATCCGGGTCGTTGACGATGGCCGCGAAGGTGAGCTTCACCTCCTGGTTATTGGGGTCACTGGAGATGACCGTCAAAGTTTTCTGCAACTTACCGCGATAATTTCCGGTGGTGAAGGTGAGCACCAGATCGGTCGTCTCCCCCGGCTCCAACCTGTTCTTGAGAAGCGGGGCGGTGCTGCAACCACAGCTCGATCTCACCTTGGGGATATCCAAAGGATCAGTCCCGGTGTTCTTCAACACGAAATTGTGATCCACCTTAACCCCCTTGGGGACGTCCCCAAAATCCCAGTGGTATTCCGATACCTCCAAGCTGGCGTTTGTGGTGGGGGTCTTTTCAGCGGTTTCCCGTCCCCTTTCCTGCGCAGAGCATACAGTCGCGATGAAAAGCAGACTTACTGTAATAACGAAGGCTATTCTACTCATCTGAAATATCACCTCTATTGTCCAATGACAGGCACTTCAATCAGTTCATCCCGCTTGAACTTGAAATTTACTCTTTTTCTCCTCGAAGTCAAGATGTTTCTCAATTTAGAGTTGCCCGATAGTAAGGACTGACCTGCAACCGTAAAGTCCCAAAGCATTCATCACCATCGATGGATAAGTCTGGGCTATCCCCACTTCTGGGAACACCCTTTTCATCATATACTTACTCAAACCCTTGAAGGTTCCCGCGTGAGTTTAATGCGGAGACCTCTTGAGTTTTTCCAAAGCCTGGCGGGCGGCTCTCTGTTCGGCCTGTTTCTTGGAGGTGCCCCACCCCCCTCCCAACCTCTCATCTTTCCAGAAGACCGCCACCCTGAATCTTTTGTCGTGGTCGGGACCGACCTTTTCGGTGACCTCGTAGCGAGGCTGCTCTTCTCCGGTTGCCTGCAGAAGCTCCTGGAGTTCCCCTTTGTAGTTGCGTATCTCCTCGTCGGAGAGGAGAGCTTCAAGCCGCGGCAGCAAATACTCGTCGACCACGCCGCTCACGGCAGTCAGGCCGGACTCGAGATAGATTGCGCCCAGCAGGCTCTCAAAGGTGTCGGCCAGGATGGAGCTTTTCTGGCGCCCTCCCGACTCCGCCGCCTCCACACTCATTATGATGAGCTCCCCCAGCCCGGTCTCGCGTGCCAGGCGACTCAGGGTGGATTCATTCACCAGCAGGGCTTTCAGCCTGGTTAATTCCCCCTCGCTTCTGTCCGGGAAGCGTTGGAAGAGCCTCTCGCAGACCACCATGCCTAAAACCGCATCCCCTAAGAATTCCAGGCGTTCGTTGGAAGCCGTGACTGCCGCCTCTCCGTCTTTTATTGCGGAGCGGTGAGTCAACGCTCTGCGGAGGAGATTGGGGTCCCGGAATTTATACCCTAGAGTCTCAAAGGAGGCGAAGTTTTCATTATGAGGTTTGTCCTTCGGCATCTTCATTTGCAGGGGAGAGAAAGAGCCCAAGGGGGCTTCGGTCTAAATGGCAGCTTAGAGCTCCGATCTGTCTTAAAAGTAGTCAGAGATCCCGGTTCGGTTCATATCTACCAACCACCAGACAGACGTTGTGCCCCCCGAAGCCGAAGGAGTTAGAAAGGGCAATATCAACCTTTTGTCGGCGCTTGAGGTTGGGGACGTAATCGAGATCGCACTCCGGGTCGGGGAAATCCTGATTCAAAGTGGGGTGCAACCAACCGGTCTCTATTGACTTTACGGTTGCTACCATTTCCATGGCGCCGGCGGCTCCCAAGGGGTGACCGATGATCGACTTGGTGGAATTGATCGCCAATTTGAGGGCATGCTCCCCGAAGACAGTCTTGATCGCCTGAGTTTCTGCAACATCACCCAAGATAGTTGCGGTGCCGTGAGAATTGATATAATCAACCTCCTCCGGTTTGACTCCCGCAGATTTCAATGCCAGCTCCATGGCCTTGGCGGCCCCTTCACCGTTGGGGGAGGGGGCAGTTATGTGATAGGCATCGGCAGAATTGCCCACCCCCAGGACCTCCGCATATATCTTGGCGCCTCGTGCGAGAGCATGCTTTAGCTCCTCGAAGGCCAAAATGGCGGAGCCCTCCCCCATCACGAATCCGTCTCTCTTCTTGTCGAATGGGCGTGAAGACATGGGGGGATCATCATTGAAGTGAGTCGACATCGCCCGGGAGGCACAAAAACTTGCCCATCCGACGGGACAGATTGCATTCTCAGTTCCTCCCGTCAACATCATATCAGCCTCGTTCCTCTTGATAGCCCAGAACGACTCCCCCATAGCGTGGGAGGCGGAGGCGCAAGCCGAAGAGGCGACGTAATTTATCCCTCTGAAACCGAAACGCATGGATATATATCCTGCGGCCAGATCGGGGATGGTCATCATCACTGCGAAGGGGGAGACCTTCTCCGGCCCTCGGCTGACTCGAGCGATCACTGCCTCTTCGAAACTGGTGATGCCTCCAATCCCGGTACCGACAATGACTCCCACCCTCCAGAGATCAAGCTTGGAGACCTCCATCTGGCTGTCCTTGATGGCCTCTTGAGTCGCCGCCAGAACGTATTGCTGGTGACTGTCCAGCCGCCGAATCTCTTTTCTCTCCAGGTAGTCCAAGGGCTCAAAACCGTTCACCTCCGCGGCCACCTTAGTAGGGTAAGGGGAAACGTCGAACTTTGTCACCCTCCCGATTCCCGACCTCCCCTCCAACAAGTTCTCCCAGTAGGTCTCGATATCATTGCCGACCGGGGAGATGATCCCCATGCCGGTAATGACCACCCTTCTGTCTACCAGATCTCCCTTCATCTCCGTTTTCGCCAGTCAAACCCGGTCACCGATTCTTGAGATTCCGAATCATCACTTCACGACACCGTTCTTCTGTGAGGCTTTTTGCCTCCCCGCATACAACTTTTTCCGCTTATTTCGGTTGGTCGGTAAATCTTTTGAGGACTATACTGATATTGTGTCCCCCGAATCCAAAGGAGTTCAAGATGGCGTAGTTGACCTCCCGCTCCTGCTTGACGTTGGGAACATAGTTGAGGTCACATTCCGGGTCGGGGACCTCCTGGTTTAAGGTGGGATGCACTACTCCGCTGTTCATGGTCATCAAGGTGGCGATGAGTTCCACCCCGCCCGCAGCTCCTAAGAGATGTCCTATGATCGATTTGGTGGAATTTACAGCGATTTTGTGAGCATGTTCGCCGAACACCCTTTTTATGGCCTTGGTTTCGGATATGTCTCCCAGGGGGGTGGCGGTGCCGTGGGTGTTTATATAATCTACCATCTCCGGCTTTATTCCCGCCCACTTAAGGGAGATCTCCATCGCCGTGGCGGCTCCCTCTCCCTCCGGCTCCGGCACGGTGATGTGGTAGGCATCGGCGGACATCCCGCTGCCGATCACCTCTCCGTAGATTCTTGCACCTCTCTTCAGGGCATGCTCAAGCTCCTCGAAGATCAACACCCCAGCGCCGTCCCCCATGACGAAGCCATCACGCTTTCTGTCAAAAGGACGTGAGGCTCTGAGAGGCTCCTCGTTGAAGTTAGTGGACATAGCCCGCATGGCGCAGAAGGCGGCCCAGGAGACCTCGCAGATGGCGTGCTCGCTTCCGCCGGAGATCATAATGTCAGCATCGCCCCGCCTTATTATCCAATAGGCGTCGCTCATGGCGTGACTGGCGGAAGCGCAGGCCGAAACCGCGGCGTAGTTGGGCCCCTTCAAACCGAAACGGATCGCCACCTGTCCGGAGGCCATATCGCAGATGAGCATGGGAATAAAGAAAGGTGTGATCCTCTTGGGTCCTTTGCTGATTAGAACCCGCATCTGGTCCTCGAAGGTTGCGATGCCTCCTATCCCGGTTCCGATGATCACGCCGATTCTGAACGGATCGACCTTGTCCAGGGCCAGTTCGGAGTCCTCTACCGCATCACAGGCAGCGGCTATGGCATATTGCTGATACAGATCCAAGCGCCGGACCTGTTTCTTCTCGAAGAAGTTCAAAGGCTCGAAATCCTTGACCTCGGCCCCAACCTTGCTAGAATAGGGAGCGATGTCGAATGCAGTCACCTCGGCAACCCCAGAGTTGCCCGCGATCAAGTTATCCCAATAGGTCTCAACAGTGTTGCCGACCGGAGATACAACCCCCATGCCGGTGATTACCACCCTCCTGTTCTGATTCATGATGCTCTACCCCGGGGTTACGATGATAACTTTCTCCTTTGTGAGAGGAAATAGTAGAGTGAGTCCCCAGACCACACTTTCATGCAAGGGCTTGAAGAGTCATTCCTTTTTCTGTTCGACGGTGCTGTTTATATAGTTGATGGCCTCTCCTACGGTACGGATCTTTTCCGCCTCCTCGTCGGGGATCTCCGTGCCGAACTCCTCCTCCAGCGCCATCACCAGCTCCACGGTGTCTAAGGAGTCGGCGCCGAGATCATCCACGAAGGAGGCTTCGGTGGTGACCTGTTCCGGCTCAACCCCCAGCTGTTCCACGACGATATTCTTCACTCTCTCCTCAACGGACATCTTTTACCTCCAAAAGCTAACGAGATTACGTTATAATTATCTTCATGCTCGATTTTCTCAAGCTACATCAAAAGCCCGCCGTCAACGTGAATGACCTGCCCGGTTATGTAGGCGGCGGATTCAGAAGCCAGAAAACAGATCATCTCCGCAACCTCCTCCGGCTTGCCGGGACGCTTCAGGGGGATGGACTTCAGGTAAGCCTCCTTAGCCTCCGGGGGCAGCTCTGCGGTCATTTCGGTTTCGATGTAGCCGGGGGCGACGGCGTTGACGGTTATGCCCCGTCCGGCCAACTCCTTTGCCGCCGACTTGGTCAACCCGATGAGGCCGGCCTTGGAGGCGGCATAGTTGGCCTGTCCGAAGTTTCCCATTATTCCCACCACCGAGCTAATACTTATTATCCGTCCCCATCTTCTCTTGACCATCAGTCTGGCGGCGGCTTTGATGCAGTTGAAACTTCCCTTCAGATTGACCTGGATCACCTTGTCCCAGTCCGCATCGGAAAGTCTCAGAATCAGGCCGTCTCTGGTTATCCCGGCGTTGTTCACCAGGATGTCCACAGTGCCCAGCCTCTCCGCCACCGCTTCGAAAAGCTTCCCCACCTCGACGGCATCGGATATATCGGTCTGGTAGGGAAGTGCGGTGCAATTAAACCCCTTTTCCAGTCTTTGACAAGTATTTTTTGCGCTCTGGTAGTTGATGTCCGGGATAACGATGGCGGCTTTCAGAGAGGCAAACTTGCTGGCGATGGCGGCTCCAATCCCTTGTGCTCCCCCGGTTACTAAAGCCACTTTGCCTTCGAAATCGGTCACTTCTGCTCCTTTTCTTGGAGATTCACTTCCCTAGAGACTGCTCTAAGGCCTCCAGGTCTTCGGATCTGTCCACCCCGAGAGCTCTCAACTTCTCTTCACTCAGAGGCTCGTCCCCCACCGGAGGGAAAGACCTCTTCACCAGACCCTGCAGGACTTTTCCGGGGCCAACCTCGATGAAGGTGTTGACTCCCAGCTCCACCATTTTTCTCAGGGAGGGATACCAAAGAACTGGAGAGGTGATCTGTCGTGAAAGCATCTGCCTCATTGTGTCCTCGTCGGTGACCGCCTCGGCACTGACGTTGGCGATCACCGGAACGGAGAAACGGGAGAAGTTCAGGTTTTCCAGAACCCGCTCCATTTTCTCTCTGGCGGGCTCCATCAGCGCGGAGTGATAGGCGCCCCCCACTCTCAGCGGGATGACCCTCTTGGCGCCGGCGCTCAGTAAGGCCTCACTCGCTTTTTGAACCGCTTCCACCTCTCCGGAGATGGCCACCTGCCCGGGCGAGTTGTAGTTGGCGGAGGTGGCCCCCTCCACCTTCTCCAACACCTGCTGCACCTCCTCCAGCTCCATTCCCATCACCGCCGCCATGGTTCCCTTATTCTCGTCGCAGGCCTCCTGCATGAACTGGCTCCTATATTTCACCGCCTCCAGGGCGGATTCGAAATTCAAAGCTCCGGAGGAGACCAGGGCCGAATACTCCCCCAGGCTGTGTCCGGCCACGAAATCCTTTTTCAGTCCTTTCTCCTTCAGAATTGAATCTAAGATGCAGCTGTGGACGAAGATCGCCGGCTGGGTATATCGGGTCTGAACCAGCACCTGGTTGGGACCATTGAAGCAGATCTCCTTGAGGTCAAACCCCAAAACATCCTCGGCCCGGTTGAAGTGCTCCCTGGCCTGCTGAAAATCTGAGTGCAAATCGGAAGCCATCCCCACGTATTGGGAGGCCTGTCCGGGAAAAATCCAAGCTGCTTTGTTCAAATCTAACCCAAACTCAAAATCTCGCGGTTCTATTTTTGCTTTCCGGTGGAGTTCTTGAGACTGCCGGGAGCAACAGCCGCGAACATATAACCATCGGAGATAAGTCGTTTCTTGATATGGTCGTTGACCTCATCGATGACCATGCGGTAAGCGACCTTTATGCCGCTTGAGATGGCCTTCGGAGAGGAACTCCCGTGGCAGATGATGCAAACCCCATTCACCCCTAAGAGAGGAGCACCCCCATATTCGGTGTAATCTAAGGTCCTCTTGATGGAACGGAAAGCGGATTTAAGCAAGAACAGCCCAACTTTGGCGAAGATGTCCCTTTTAACATGTCTCCAAGCTAAGCTGTTCAAGAAGTCCAGCAAACTCTCCATGAATTTCAGAATTACATTTCCCACGAATCCATCAGTCACTACCACGTCCACCGCCCCTTTGAGGATATCCTGCCCTTCGATGTTGCCGACGAAATTGAGGTCGCTTTCGGAGAAGAGCCTGTGTGCCGCCAAGATGAGGTCGTTGCCTTTGGTCGCTTCCTGTCCGATTGAGAGCAAACCGATTCGGGGATTCACCTTGGAGTGAATGTAGCTTTCGTATATGGAGCCCATCACCCCGAACTGCAACAGATTCGCGGGCTTGCATTCGGGGTTGGCGCCCATGTCCAGAACCGTGGTAACTCCTTTCTCAGTGGGGAAGCTGGTGGCGATGGCGGGTCGCAGGACTCCCTCCAGCCGCCCTAAGGTGAGAAGGGCCGAGGCCACCACCGCCCCGGTGTTGCCCGCCGATAAGATTGCGTTCGCATCCCCACACTTGTGCAACCTCGAAGCCACTGCGATGGAGGAGCTTTTCTTCCTTCTCAAGGCATCTGTTGGCTTTTCCTCCATCAGGACCTCTTCGGGAGCGTGTTCGATCTCAAAGGGCGGAGATTCCAACCTGGAGGTCTGGATGCAGTCGGTGATTTTGTCGCGGTTACCGACCAAGACTAAAGCGACCTTATCCCCCAGCTCCTCGGCGGCCAGATAGGCTCCTTGCACCACGGAGGCGGGGGCGTAATCCCCTCCCATGGCGTCAACTGCTACGGTGACTTTACGATTCACGAGCGATCTTCAAAGCTCCTCAGCTACTTGCCTTCCTTGGGGGCGATTATCTCCTCTCCCTTGTAATAACCGCAGTGAGGACAGATGTGGTGAGGCAGCCTTCCCTCATGGCAGTGGGGACATTCCACCACGTTGGGTTTTTTTAGTTTCCAATGGGTGCGCCTTTTGGCACTGCGACTTCTCGAATGTCTTCTCTTCGGTAGTGGCAAGATACTCTCCTCGACTTAGCGACAAGCTGACTTAAACATCAGAATAATTCTATCGGCAATCTGGACGTTTTCTTCGGGTTTTGTAGAATTCGATCGGCTGTTGTCGTTCGGTGGAGACTACATCAATTCCTTCAGCTTACTCCAGCGTGGGTCGAGTTTCTGCTCCCCGCACTGGCAGGTTTTGAGATTCAGGTTGGCCCCGCAGTGGGGACAGAGCCCCCTGCAATCCTCTCGGCATAACGGTTTGAGAGGTAATGACAAAATGATTGCCCCTCTAACCCTTTCGGTGATATCGAAGGAGGTGTCGGAATCTGCGACCAGGACTAAGTCCTCCTCCTCGGAGGGAGTCTCTGGAGCTTTCGCGAAGGGTCCGCAGGACTTGAGAATCAGCTTGAAATCTGCCCTCAGGGGGAGTGAAACCGGCTCCAGACAGCGGGAACATTTACACTGTGCCTTAGTCTCGATGGAGGTGTCCAAGAGGTGTTGTTTCTCCGACCCCGTGACTCTCACTCTGGTTTCGACCACCTCCAGAAACTCCACCTCCGGGGAGAAAAGGTCCATCTCCTCCGGGCTCACCTGAAAATTGAATTCAGTTTCGCTGGCTTCTATCTCTCTCAAGCTTATTTTCATAGGACGGAAAGTTAGCTTCAAAGCTAACGTTGTCAAGGGAAAAATCGAAAAGGGGGAAGCCCCTTAGGGTCTTTCCCCCACGACCTGAATTCTCGCAGTGGGCTATTTCTCGGGAGTGGGATGCGCGATCTGTTTGACGGCCTCCGCGAACTCAAACTCCTTGTAGGTGGGGCTTTCAGGATTATGACAGCTCTGGCAGAGAGCTTCGTCTGGAAGAATCATACCCTTTTGCAGAGCCAACTCCCGATTTTTCATCACCTTCATGGACTTGTAGAACTCCCCGGGCCCGTGGCAGGCCTCACAGCTGACTCCCTCTTCCATCTTATAGGTCGCCGCCTTCTGCTCTGCCGGTGCTGAATAGGCGGTCACATGACACTTCAAGCAGGTTTCACTTTTGGTCGGGTCAGCAATGTCCATCTCCTTGGCGACCTCTTGTGAATGATCTGAGAGCAAGGTCTCATGAGCCTTGGCATGGGGATTCCCAGCCCAGATGCTGTACTGTTTCCCGGACTTGGTGGTGTTGTGACAGGGCTTACACTTGACGGCGCCAACATAACTTGGTTTCTCTCCCGAGAAAGCCGCGCTTCCGATCAACAGAGCTGAAACCGTAGCGGCTATTGCCAAAATGAGCAGTTTATTTAGACTCACCTTTACCTCCTGAATCTATCTTCGGTTCAGTCGTCTCAAAATTTCCGCCAATTTATCACAAAAGATGGCATCTGTCAAGCTTTTTTGTCTGGGGCAGACTGTTTGAACGCTGCGAAGCTGCTTTGTTGAAGCCCTGGCTCCCGTTGTTGGATAACTCTGCACTCTTGCGGTGCCTGTCGAACTTGACAAAGTCTCCCTTCGGAGATATTTTCAGTCTCTAAACTGGAAAAGGAAGGTGAAAGATGTCATCAGAGAATGGTTTTCAACGGCTCATAGAGCGGATTGATTCCTACCGTTCGGAGCTGATTGAGTTGCAGCGGGAGTTAGTCGCCACCCCGGCCTTGGGTCCGGAAAACGGAGGCGAGGGGGAGTACAAGAAATCCGAATTCCTGGAGGGGTATCTGGTCAAATTAGGTTTGAAGGTGGAGGTCTATAATGCCCCCGACGAGAGGGTCCCCGACAAGGTCAGACCCAACTTAGTTGTGAAATACCCCGGAGAGGATGGATCCAAGACCGTCTGGGTGTTGGCACACATGGATGTTGTCCCTCCCGGAGAGTATGAACTCTGGGATACCAACCCCTTTGAGATGGTCGAAAAAGATGGCAAGCTCTACGGGAGAGGCACCGAGGACAATCACCAGGGACTGGTGGCTTCAATCCTGGCGCTCCGCTCTTTCGCGGACGAAAAGGTCAACCCCCGACACAATGTCGGTCTGGTTTTGGTCTCCGACGAGGAGGCCGGCAGTAAGTACGGGCTGGATTACCTTCTAAAGCATCATCCTGAACTCTTCAAGAAAGAGGATTTGATACTGGTTCCGGACTTTGGGAAGCCCGATGGCAAATCGATCGAGATAGCAGAAAAATCGATACTGTGGTTAAAATTCAAGACCATCGGGAAGCAGTGTCACGCCAGCACCCCGTACAAGGGGAGGAACGCCTTTAAGGCCGCCTCCCACTTGATAGTCAAGCTCGACCAGCTGCACCAGAAGTTCGATGGCACCAACGAGCTTTTCGACCCCTCCAAGTCCACCTTCGAGCCCACCAAGAAGGAGGCCAACGTTCCCAACATAAACAGCATCCCCGGAGAGGACGTTTTCTACCTCGACTCCCGGATTCTCCCGGAGTATGATGTAGCGGAGGTGGAGAAGACCATACATGGATATGTGAAGGAGGTCGAAAACGAGTTCGGGGTGAGGATTGAGGTAACAGACGAGCAGAGGTCAGTGGCGGCGCCTCCAACATCGAAGGATTCTCCGGTGGTCAAGGCTCTAATGAAGGCTATCAAAGAGGTTTACGAGGTCGAACCTGAGATCATCGGCATCGGCGGCGGCACCGTGGCGGCATTTTTCCGCCGGGCGGGACTCTCGGCGGCGGTCTATTCGAAATTGGACGAGGTCGCTCACCAGCCCAACGAGTATTGCCACATAGACAACGTCATCGGAGATGCCAAGGTCTTTGCCCACGTCATGCTCTTCGGCGAAGAAGACTAGTACACCTGTTCCGGCGATAAGAACGGTCAGGGCACGCCCCCGGCCGAGGCGGGGACTTCGGCCCTGACCGAACTCGTGTGAGCCCCCGGTTCCGTCAGGAGCAGAGTGAAACGAGTCTCATACGAGCCGTAGGCCTGACGGTCATTCCAATGAGAGTCTAAGGAATCTCAGGCTATCGGTCAGAAGCTCCCAGGGGGATTTTTCGGTGTTGGCTCTAATCGAAATATAACAGCGCCCACATCCGTTGTTATTCGCGAATCTATCGATTAGCTCCCTGCGGCTGTCATACCGCTCCTCGATGAACATTGCACAGGGAGTCAGGGTCCCGTCGGGATTGACGACCAAGAATCTCCTCCCGGCACGGCAGTTAGCGGTGTAGCAGTTTTCAAAATACTTACTGAAACGCCTGAGGACTCTCTCGGAGGTCATTACCACCCCATGACCATTATTGCCGGAGTAAATCTCATCAATGATGGAATTGAGCTTGCTCGTATCCTCTGGATGTTGGAGATTGAACTCCGGATTCTGGGTGCGCAGATCGGTGTAAGCTGAAAAGTTCACCTTGGCGCCCCACTCCGACACCTTCTCGATAATGTCTAAGAGATAAGGGCAGTTGGCACGGGTGATGCAAGTGTTGATTACGACATCACCATTACCGAACGCCAAAAGCTCCGGCACCAGGTTATCAAGCTTCTCGAAAAGCCCCGGTATCCTCCGAAATTTACTGTGTCTCCCATCCGGGAAATCGAGCGAAATCGAAAACTGCTTTATCCCCGCTTCTCGAAGCTCTGCGTATTTCTCCTTGGTGAGCAGGGAGGCGTTAGTGACCAAAGCCAAGTAGGGTGGTCTGTCGGAACGATACAGAGCTCGCACTATCTGAGGGAGATCGTTGCGCAAGAGGGGCTCCCCACCTGCAATCTGAATCACGGCCGGGGAGAGTTTTTCGCAGATCTCTTTGTATGCCTCTGCCCCCACGGCGTTGTCTTCGACTATTTCTCCCTTGTCGCAATGCTGGCAGTTGGCAGTGCAGTTGTGGGTCACCTCCAGAGCGATGCATATCGGTCTTTGAAGGAGGATGTTCTTGACGGTGCGGGTTACTATTCGAAAAGCCAGAAGGGTTGAAATATCATTGGGCATTGTCGTTCCGTTACCTGTTTCTTCGCCTTATATTGGTTTTCAAGCCCTGAGGCCATGGAGCAATATTTACTCTTTATTGCGTTGAAAGTCAAGGGGCTTAATTTGTGAAGCTACTGAAGGTTTCCTTGTCAAGGTAGGTTTGGGAGCTTGCCCTCAAGGTGTCGGCAGCAGGTTGACGGACTACCGGCTTTCGTTTATGCAAAAGCGGAAAAGTGCATGGGGAATACGGTTCCAATTTCTTGGCAGATCACTACTAAGACCATAAAGTAACCGGCCTCTGTTCCAAGTTAAAGGGTTAAGTCGAATTCTATCTTTGAAGATGTTCGATGCTTCCCAATTCAATCAACTGCGCTGTGCCGTTCCGGACGAGGACGGTCGTAATTGAGCCTCTGGGGAGGCTGTAGCGTTTCAAATCAGTCAGGGAATCGTTGAGAAAAAGGGGAAGGAAAATCATCAGAAAAACGGCGTGGGTGACCACGGCGATACATCCAGAATCAGATGCAGAGTGTAGAATCTCCAAGACTCTTCGAGCACGCTCGCATACCTCTCCCAAAGACTCCCCGCCTTCGAATGCGGCCTCCATATCCCCCACCGACCATCTTTCAAGTACCCGCTCGTATATCTCCCAGTTCTTCTTTGACTTCGAGCTTTTTCCGTCCAGAACTCCGACGTTGACTTCACGGAGCTCTGGCAGCAGATCAACTTCGAGGTGACACTTGGAGGCGAGTGTCTGTGCAGTTTGTAGGCTTCGGTGAAGGGGGCTGGCGTAAATCTGTCTTATGCCCTCGGGCGCCAGCCTCTCGGCAATCCGATCTGCATCTTTGACCCCTCTAGGGCTCAACGGGGGATCGATGACTCTGGCCGCGAAGGTCCGGGAGGCGTTGGCCTCGCTTTCGGCGTGACGGATGAGAAACAAGAGCAAATCCTGAGAGCTCACTTCTCCTTTTCTATCCCGTATTCCTTCAACTTCAGTCGCAGGGTGTTGCGGTGAATCCCTAAGATGGCGGCGGCCTCGCTGAAGTTCCAGGAGGTTGCCTCCAGGGCCTTGGAGATATACTCTTTCTCCATTTCCCTTAAGGTGCCGGTCGGTTTAGTCTCTTCTCCCACAGTGGCCTTCTCTGACAGCTGTGGGGGCAGATCCCCAACGTCGATAACCTCCCCCCGGCACATCACCACCGCCCTCTCCAGGACGTTTTCCAGCTCCCGAACATTCCCGGGCCAGTGACATCTTAAAAGCAGGTCTTTGACCTCCAGGGTGATCCCGGAGATCTTCTTTCTGTTTTTCTCGCTCAACTCTCTCAAGAAATAGTCTGTCAGGAGGGAGATATCCGCTTTTCTGTCCCTCAAGGGAGGCACCTCAATTCCGACCACGTTCAGGCGGAAGAAAAGGTCCTCCCTGAAGGTGCCCTCCTTGATCTTTTCCTCCAGATTCTGGTTGGTGGCAGCGATAATTCTGACATCTGCCAGATAGGTTTTTTCGCTTCCCAGAGGATGATATTCTTTGGTCTCGATCACCCGCAGGAGCTTCACCTGGGTTGACACCGGGACATCACCAATCTCGTCCAAAAACAGGGTTCCCCCGTGAGCCAACTCGAACCTCCCGGCGCGCTTGCTCTTGGCGTCGGTGAAGGCTCCCTTCTGGTGTCCGAAAAGCTCCGATTCCAAGAGCGTTTCCGGAAGGGCGGCACAGCTCACCGCCACGAAAGTCCCCTTCGTCCTCCCCGAGGCCTGATGGATTGCCCTGGCGAACAGCTCCTTTCCGGTGCCGGATTCACCGGTGAGGAGGACATTGGCGTCTGAAGGTGCCACCCGGGCCACGGTTGAAAGCACCTCCTTTATCTGTCTGCTTTCGCCAATGATTTCAAGCTTTCCTGCGAATTTCTCCAGTTCCTCTTTGAGGGCTCGATTCTCCCGCAAGAGCGAATGGGTCTCCAAGGCCTTTTCGATGATCAGGTCCAGCTCCTCTAAGTTGTTGATCGGTTTGGTTATGTAGTCAAAAGCCCCGGATTTTAAGGCCTCCACGGCGCTCTCGATAGAGCCGTAGGCGGTGATTATTATGGAGATGGTATCGGGGTTTATCTCTTTCAATCGGTTCAGCAAATCCAGGCCGGAGAGTCCGGGCATTTTCAGATCCAGAAGCGCCACTTCAAAAAAATTCCTCTGGCAAATCTCCAGGGCGCTCTCGCCGGACTCCGCGGTGGTCACCGCATACCCCTTGTTTTTCAGATGCCCCCCCAGCATCTCCCTCTGGCTCTCCTGGTCGTCAACGACTAATATTCTATACCTGAGCATCTCTCACCAAATGCATCGTTTTTCATATTCAATATAGAAGCGAGAACCGGGGGAGTCAAATTCAAGCCCGTTGGTCTAGGACGAATACTGTCATGTGAAGGGCGGGAGAGTATGGGATGGAGAGTCTGTACGGATTACAGGAGAAGCCGCAGATTACAAAGCACTATTTACCATTTACCATTCACCATTCACCTGCCCACTTTGGGCGTGACGCCCCAGTGCAGCTTGGTGCGGAGGATCTCGTAGAAGGATCTCTCCGGGAAGGTGATCAGTTTGATGGTGTGTCTGGCTTCCCTGATGGTGACAGTGTCCCCGGATTTGAGGTTGACCGCGACCTGACCGTCCACCGTCAAGACCGCCTCATCGTGGGGAGACTCGACTCTAACCTCCAGGGTCTCGGAGTGAGGAAACACCATCGGGCGTTGGGTAACGGTATGGGGGCAGATGGGGTCGGCAATAATCGCCTTCATCTGGGGGCTTAATATCGGACCTCCGGCCGCGAGGGAGTAAGCGGTCGAACCGGTCGGGGTTGAGATTATGAGGCCATCGGCGTTGTAAGTGCAGATGAATTCCTCCCCCAGGGAGAGGTGCAGATATATGATCCTCGCCACCCCTCCTTTGTCGATAACGACATCGTTCAGGGCGAAAAGCTTCTCGCTATCATCCCGGTTGTGCCGGCACTCAAGCACCATGCGGTCTTCGATCTGAAAATCACCCCGCTTGAGTCTCTGGAGAGTCGCTTCAAAATTCTCTTGGGGGACTTGAGTCAAAAACCCCAGGCTTCCCATATTGATGCCCAGAATAGGGATTTCGCTATCGCCGACCGCTCTGGCGGTCGCCAACATGGTGCCGTCGCCGCCCAGAGTGAAGATGCAGTCTGCGTGGTGGCGCAGTTCCTCCCGGGAGAAAAGCCTGGTCTCTTCCTGGAAAAGCTCCGAAAGCTCGCTGCAGAGGAAGCATTCTTTGTTGTTTTCCTCCGCCCAAGAGAGGACCTTCCTGACCGCCTCCCTAACGTTCGGACGCTTGACGTTGGCGATGATCCCGATTTTATTCATCTACGGTCTTTTCGCGGCGGGAGCGGGCGAGCCTCAGCTGACGGGAGACTCTGGATTTGGAGGGTTGAGGTGAGAGCAGCTTCAGGGAGAGATTGACGATCCCCTCCGTGTCCAAGCCCATCTCTTTGAGGAGGAGGTTTCTGTCCCCGTGGGGGATGAATTCGTCCGGTATTCCCAGGGAGTGGATTTCGCAGTTGAAACTGCGAGCCCGTGAGAACTCCGATACCGCACTCCCGAATCCGCCGGCCAAGGAGTTCTCCTCCATCGTCAAGACATGCTTATTCTGCGAGAGTATGTCCGAGAGCAGCTTCTCATCCAGGGGCTTGACGAAACGGCAGTTCACCACGCCCACCCGGAAGCCCTGCTCGCTCAGGATCTCGCTGGCGGCTACTGAAGGATAGACCATCGAGCCGACCGCCAGGATTACTAAACCCTCACCGGGACGCAAAATCTGCCAGCTTCCGACCTCCATCCCGGAAAACTCCGCTTCGATGTCGATGTCGGGGGCGCTGCCGCGGGGGTAGCGGATGGCGACCGGGCCTTCCCGCCAGTCGGCGGCGAATTTGAGGGCGTCTCGGAGCTCCTCGCCGTCTTTTGGGGCTATTACGACGGTGTTGGGGATCATCCGCAGGTAGGTCAAATCGAAACAGCCGTGATGGGTGGGGCCGTCATCGCCGACAATTCCGGCACGGTCGATGGCGAAAACCACCGGCAACCTCTGCAGGGCGATATCGTGAATGGCCTGGTCTAAGGCTCTCTGCAGGAAGGTCGAATAGACCGCGAAGAAGGGTTTGAGCCCCGCGGCCGCCAACCCGGCGGCAAAGGTGCTGGCGTGCTGTTCGGCAATGCCGACATCGTAAAACCTCTTCGGATACCGCTGCGCGAACTTAGCCAGACCGGTCCCGGTGGTCATGGCGGCGGTGATGGCTACAACTCTCGGGTCCTCCCTTGCCAGGCGCACCAGGGTCTCCCCGAAGATGGCGGAATAGGAGAGACTGGCCTTGATGGAGTTGGAATTCCCGGTGACTTTGTCGAAGGCTCCCACTCCGTGGAAATGGGTGGCGTTCTCCTCGGCGTACTTATAGCCCTTTCCTTTAATGGTGGAGACGTGCAATAGAATCGGACCTTTAAGCTTCTTTATCTGCTTTAAGGTTTTCGTCAACTGCTCCAGATTATGACCGTCGATGGGGCCGAAGTAGCGGAATCCCAACCTCTCGAAGATTACCCCCGGCACCAGAAAGCCTTTTACGCTCTCCTCTAAGCTTTGAACTGCAGAGCGAATTCTGCTTGCCTGCTTCAATTTCCCGGTCAGCTTCCACACCTCCGCTTTCAATTTGTTGTAGGTCTGGTCGGTCAGCAGGTCGGTGAGATATTTGGAGAAGGCTCCCACATTCTTGGAGATGGACATGGAGTTGTCGTTTAAAATCACGAGGAGATCTTTGCCGGAAGTTCCAGCATTGTTGAGACCCTCGAACGCCAGACCTCCGGTCAAAGCACCGTCCCCGATCACGGCGATGACGTGGTAATCCTCACCCTGCTGGTCGCGGGCGGAGGCTAAGCCTAAAGCTGCCGAGATGGAGGTGCTGGCGTGCCCGGCCCCAAAGGGATCGTGGGGAGATTCCTGTCTCCTGGTAAAGCCAGAGATCCCCCGATGCAGGCGCAGGGTATCGAATTGAGAACCCCGCCCGGTCAACAGCTTGTGAGTGTAACTCTGGTGGCTGACGTCGAAGACGATCTTATCAGTGGGCGAATCGTAAATTAGGTGAAGTGCCAGGGTCAACTCCACCGCTCCCAGATTGGAGGCCAGGTGACCCCCGTTTTTGGATACCACCGTGAGTATCCTCTCTCTCACCTCCGAGGCTAACTGCTTCAGTTGCGCGAGAGTTAGCTTCTTAATATCCTGTGGAGAGCTGACGGTTTCTAAGATAGTAGTCATTTTCTGGTTGGGTTTAACTTTCGGTCTCATCATCTTCGAAGAACTTCAGGTGAAACTCTCCCTTCTCGCCTTTGACCAGTTTCTTGACTCTCTTTTCCGCCTCCTGAAGCTTATCGTGGCAGAAGCGGGAGAGCTTCAGTCCCTCCTCGAAAAGCTTCAATGACTCCTCCAATAATAAGTCTTGGGATTGCAGTTTGTCAACAATTTCCTCCAGACGGGACAGGGCTTCCTCGAATCTTTGCGTTTTGGCCATGGGCTCAAATCCACATTTCCGATTTCGGCTCGCGCATCATCAGCTCTTCGGCTGCTAATTTTGGGTTTTTTCCCTCGAACAGCATCAGGTATACCTGCTCTGTTATCGGCATCTCCACCCGGTGCTTTCGCGCCAGGGCATAGGCGGACTGGGTGGTTTTCACCCCCTCGGCGACCATGGTCATCTCGGAGAGGACCCTATCTAAGGATTTCCCGCGCCCGATCTCTTCTCCCAGGTGGCGGTTGCGGGAGTATCTGCTCATTGCGGTCGTGACTAAATCCCCCATCCCCGCCAGGCCGGAAAAGGTCTTGTAGTCGGCTCCGAGTTTGACCCCCAGGCGGGCAATTTCTGCCAGGCCCCGGGCCAGAATAGCACCCTTGGTGTTGTCCCCGAATCCAAGACCATCGCAGATTCCGGCCGCAAGCGCGATCACATTCTTCAGCGAACCGGCCAACTCCACCCCGACAACATCGTCGTGGGTGTAAACCCGGAAGTAGTCGTTCATGAAAATCCCCTGAACCTTTTCGGCGACCGTCTCATTGTCGGAGGCCACCGTGATCGTGGTCGGCAGTCGACGGGCGACCTCCTCCGCATGGCTGGGACCGGAGAGGACCGCGATATTGCGATGGCATTTCTCCGGGAGCTCCTCGGTTATAACCTCGGACATCCTCTTGAGGCTTTTCACCTCCAATCCCTTGGAGAGGCTCAAGATGATCGGATCTCCATTCAGAAGGGGGGAGAGTTTCTTTGCCACCTCCCTTACAGTGTGGGAGGGTAGCGGCATCGCCAGTAGTTCTTTCCCCTCGAGAGCCTCCCTTAGATTGCTGGTGATTTTCACCTCCGCGGGGATTTTCACTCCGGGCAGCTTAGTCGGGTGCTCGCGAAGGGAGTTGAGCTTCCGGGCTTCTTCTTCGTCGAACTCCCACAGGACCACCTCATGCCCGTTAGATGTAAGCAAAACCGAGGTGGCAATCCCCCAGCTACCTGCTCCCAATACCGCGATCCTGGACATCATTCATCAAGAGAGCTCAATATCTTATTGAACTCTGAAGTGATGTTAATGCGTTGCCTTGCCCCCTCCTGGTTGAGAATTTCACCTGAGAGTGAAGCGAAAAAGACCTTCCGTTTTCTACGCTTCTTCTTAGTTTTGGTCAGATATACAATTGACATGAGAGCATTATTGTCGAAGAGACGTGGCAAGGTGATTATGCAATTCAGCTGGCACTGTTCCAACATTTCGTCCCGCAGGCTCTGAAATGTCTCATTAGCAAAAAACCCATTGGGAAGTATTAAACAGATACGTCCACCTTCTGCTTTAGCTAAGGCCAAGGCACGTCTAGCAAACAGCACGAAGTCCCATATTTTGTTCTCTAAGCCATACATCTTTTTGATAAAGTTGAGATTCGTTCCGCTATAAGATTTATTGCCGGGAGGATTGCTAATGACAACATCGAACCCCTGATCTTGAATCGTATTGGTTAAATCTTGCTCTTTGTATCTCCCTCGAAGGTAAGCTGAGGAGAACAAGCCGTTATGCTGAAAAACCTTGAATTGCTCGTGATGCATTGGTTCAAGCAATGTCAAGAAAGTCCTGGCGGTTGATACTGAGAAAGGGTCGATGTCGCAACCGATAAGCCTTTTCGACACGAAATCATCGAAGTCTTTTTGATCCACACCAACATAGGACATGACCTGACCCAAGAACCCCGCCGACCCACAGGCAAAATCTATAACCGAATCCGAGAGTTCAGGTTTGACCAGATTAACCATGAAATTTATTACTTCATTAGGGGTTAGATAGCGGCCAAAGTTTTTGGGTCTCCAGCGATCCCCCTCTTTAACTCGGATGTCCATTCCCTCGCTTCGTCCCATGAAATTTCGTCCTACAAAGCGCCTATACGTATTTGCCGCGATAGAGCCTGCCTCCCGTGTCAAATCAAACCAATTGAGAACGCTTTTCACCGCAGAAACGTCACGGACCCTTGTAAAGAACTTCGAGACAACTTCATGTACATCGTATCCCAACACGGCGGACGTCATGATCTGGTTAAAAGCCATAATGGCAGCGTCATCGTTGGGGAAGTTCCCTAACTTTTTCACGACTCTGAAGAGGTTATCGTAGAAGTCATATAGTTGCTCTGACCGAGTGACGTCGGGCGCCAACGATTGGGCACCAACGGCCAGGGGCAATTGTCCTCTTGGTGCTTGAACAAATGTCTGGGTCTGTACTTGTAACTCCGACCATTCCAAATAACCATCAATTGGTTCCAAGTCTAAAGTCAAACCATCCTGTCTGACAATGATTCGAAACATTTGCGCCTTTTCCCCCGCAAAGACAGCTACAAATGGGACTGTCTGTTCCGTGACTTGCTTTCTCCTGTCAGGCATGAAATTGGTGGCGAAAAATTTCACCTGCTCTTTAGCTAACTCGAAATCTTTGCTCAACGTTTTTGCTTCTATTGCCAGAATTGGTGTATTACCGACTAAGATGAGATAATCGGTCCTCTGTTCCCCCAAGTAAGTCTTTATCGGGAACTCCCGACAACGAACATCTGGACTTTTTGGGACTGCAAGATAGTCTAGAATTGGAGAGACAACGTAGTCAGTGTATTCGGCTTCGTTATGACAGTATGTACTTAAGAGCCGACTAATTTGGCCGTTATGTTTCAATTTTACTTCTGGGTAGATATTGCGTTGATTTTTTTGAGTTCTCCAACGACCAACTTCTCCACATCCTGCACCATTTGAGAGAAATTGACCTTGATAGTCTCCTCTTGGTCAAAGAATTGATCTGTCTGGAGAATTCTATTTAACCATTTGTGAAAGCTCAGATAATTCGCCTTTACGGTTTTTTGGTCTAGGTCAGTTGGAATCGGAATGATAAGCTTCTTAATCTGGGTGAAACTTATCTCCACTCTGCCTGAAACCCCATTTATGTATCTTAGGACCTGCTTGTAACCAAATTGAGAGCACAGAAAGAGGCTCGTCCAGAATGGGGAGACACCCGCAAGTCTCAGGATATTAACGTGGTCGCCAATCGTGTAGTCTTCACTTGGCAGCAAAAAGACTGTATTTCTACCTATCGTCCCTTCTCCGGTTCTGTTAAAAAGAATGTCACCACTGCGAGGTTTTTTATCTTCGGAATTTCTGATGTCATCTTTCTTCACAAACAGTGGTAACTTGCAGTGAATGACTCCGTAATCTTGAACTGTTGTGGGAGATATATATTTCACCCCTCTCTTGCTGAATTTTCGTTTCGCGCCAGTTACGATTTTTCCATACGTGATATAGTCCAGATATTCCCCCAAATGGACAGATTTCACAAAAGCGGGATTAGTCTTCGGCAGATTCTTTAGGAACTTTTCGTTTTCGATGAGGTCCGGGTCCCAATAGTCAGGGTCCCATCGTTTTCCAAACAACTCCTCCTCAACGACCTCAGTCTTCATTGCCCCGGTTCTATAGAAGGTGAAATTGGGAGACATTACTAATGTTTCCTTCCTCTTTTAGCTCCCATACTTTTCAACAACTCTCCAAAGTGAGTCTTAAGTTCATCCATATCATTCACCGGCGAGAGGTCTGCAAGAAATACCTGTGAACGAAGATAAGCTGCACCGGTCTTGCCTCTGTTGAATTTACGCATAAACAATATCGAAGTCTTCGCATTAGCGCCTATCGACGCAAATACTCGCCTGGGGAGGCCAATTACCGCTTGGACATAACCTTTCGTCAATGCCCAATCTCTGATAGTCTGAGAACTCTCATTCGAAAAGAAGCCGTCCGGCAAAATAATCGCAATTTGTCCCCCAGGCTTGCCCAGTTGCAAGAAGCGCTCGACAAAAAGTATCTCTATCGGAAACTTTTCTATTCTTCGGACCAGCTTCGGGTCTATGCCTAGGGTGTGCTTTCGTCCAAGTTGAAGTTCAAGGTTCTGTGCTGGTAGCCTAAACTGCTTAAGCCATGTATCATAGTGGGTTAAGGCATTGCGTAGCTTCCAGTCAGAGACTAGGTCGCTGACTCCGATACCTCCGAACGGTGGATTGCCAATCACCAAGTCGAATTGCCTAATTATCTTGTTAGGGTCCTTGGTGACCCGTTGGTCATTAGTATCAACCAAACCGTTCTGGATATAGAGGTGTCGGTCTAAGAGCTCTTTTAATCCGTTTTCCTCCCATTTTTTTTCAATTGCAGGGTCTTTGTCAATTCCAAATAGCTTATCAGTATCGCTTATGTTATTCCCCAGCGCATAGTGCAAGAACACGCCTTCTCCGCAAGCGGGGTCGATAATTCGGGGTCTGTTCCTGAATCTCCCACCCTGCAATATCTTGACCATCTCATACATAAACTGTACAACCACCAGTGGAGTAAAATATTGCCCCAAATCTTTCTTCTTGTTGATTACCGTTTTCATCTTTATCTAAATTTACCTAAGCTAATGACCTATGGCAAGCGAAAAAACTAGCTGATCTCCTCCACCAGCATCAAATTCGTCTCCCCGGCTTCGCTGTGGGGGGAGCCTGCCAGAAAAACAACTCGGTCCCCCTTTTTTAGCAGACCGTTTTCTTTGAGGCTGTTTTTGGTCTCCTCTAACAGCCGGTCGAAGGACAGACCTTTCCTTATCCTTAAGGGGACTACCCCAAAGGATAAGGAGAGCTCCCTCTGAACCTTATCGCTGGTGGTCAAGGCCACAATCGGGGCGTGAGGACGAAAACGGCTCACCAATCGGGCAGTTCTGCCGGTTCTGGTGGGAGCGGCAATTACCTTCGCTGCCAGATTGGAGGCCATCTCGCAGGCGAAGAGGCTTAAGTTGTCGGCGATCTGGTGGTGCAGCGATCTGGCTTCTTCGCCGGGAATCTGATGCTGCCTGGGTTTGCTCTCGGTCGCGACTGCAACTTCATTTAAGACTCTCACTGCTTCCACCGGATAACTCCCACAGGCGGTCTCGGCCGAGAGCATCAACGCATCGCTCCCCTCTAAGATGGCATTGGCGATGTCGGTTACCTCCGCCCTGGTGGGGCGGGGGCGTTCGATCATCGACTCCAATATCTGGGTGGCGGTGATCACCGGTTTCCCCAGTCGGTTACACCTTTCAATGATCAGTTTCTGGGCGGCGGGAACTTCAGCCAGTGGGATCTCGATCCCCAAATCCCCACGGGCCACCATCGCTCCGTCCGAAGCCTCAATGATCTCATCCAGGTTGTGTAAGGCTTCGTGCTTTTCGATCTTGGCAATAATGAAAACATCTTTGCCCTGAGCGTCTACAACTCTTCTCGCCCTCTTTACATCCGCTGCCTCCCGGACAAACGAGAGCGCCACGAAATCGAATCCCGTTTTCAGCCCCAAAAGCAGATATTGTCTGTCCCGCCGGGTGAAGGCCTCCACATTCAGGCGCACCCCGGGAACGTTCACCCCTTGTTGTTCCTTTAAAATCCCTCCAGTTACCACCTGGCAGTGCACCTCGGTGGGAGTGGTCTTCTCCACCTTCAACTCTAAATTACCGTCGCTTAAAAAGATTCTGGTTCCCTTCTTGACGTCATTTGGCAGACCTTTGTAGCTGATTTGAACCTTGATGTCATTCCCTAAGACTCTTCTGATCGTTAGAGTGAATTCCTTACCTGGGATGAGCTCTACCTCTCGGTTTGGAAACTTGCCGATCCGGATTTTGGGCCCCGGCAAATCCTGAAGTATTCCGATAATTCGGTCCAGCCTCCTGGCGCTCTTTTTAATGTTTCTGAAGTCTCGCAAGTGCTGTTTCGGGGTCCCGTGGGAGAAGTTCAAACGCGCTACGTCCATGCCGGCCCTGATCAGTCTCTCCAAAATCTCAGGAGGGCGACTGGAGGGTCCAATGGTGCAGACGATCTTGGTCCGATTCCAGTTCACAGGTGCTGACATATACTTCTCCTAAGACGTTACCCCTTTCCTCCGAATTTCCCTTCAGTGCCCTTGAGGAGTCGTTTGATATTGGAGCGATGGGTGAGCAGTATCAAAACCGAGAGAACTATCGTAAGATAGACGAATTCCGTCCGCACTTCCAGACCGAAGCCATATTTCTCGACTAAAATCGCCACCGCCATAAATATCACCGCTGTGATCGAGCCTAAGGAGATATAACGGGTGAGAGCTACCACAAGAACGAAGAAGAGGAAGGCGCCGGCGGCCTCAAGCGGGAGCAAGGAGAAAAGCACCCCGGCGCCGGTGCCGACACCTTTACCCCCTTTGAATCCTATCCAGACCGGGAAGATGTGTCCCGATATCGCCACCGCCCCTCCCAGGATTTTCGTCATCGTCAAAGAGAGAGGGGAGGTGTGGGAGAAAATCGCTGCAACAACCAGGACCGCTAAGACCCCCTTTCCGGCGTCGAGCAGAAGACAGACGACGCCCGGAATAGGACCCAGAATCCTGAAAGTGTTCGCGGCTCCAACGTTGCCGCTCCCGACGTTGCGAACGTCAACCCCTTTCAAGATCCTTCCCATCAACAGGGCAGTGGGGATGGAACCGACAAGGTAAGAAAGCGTAATTATGGGGATAAGCGACAACACCGCTTCAATCTAAACCTCGTCATGGTGTTGGTCAAGTGATTATCCTCACAAAGCCAAACCGGGCGCCGTTAAAAGAGTTGTGAAATCAGGAATGCGGAAAGGGTTTCCTATCCACTCCCAGGGCAGAAGCTGCCAGAATTAAGCGAATGAATCATTGTCGGTCCCTGCAGATCGGAAGAGCACAAAAGCTGGCCTCGTTTAACTAAGCTCCCAACGACAGGTTCAAAAAAGACTTGATTCGAGGTCGTTTGGACATATATTGAATGCTTTGAATGTTAATCCGAATAAGGAGTATCCGATGCGAAAGCTTGTTTTCCCCATTCTGTTATTTGTCCTCACGTCGACCACACTCTGTGCTTTCCTCTCTTGCGCCAAAAGAGAGATAGCCCTAGCCACCGTTGGGGAGGAGGTTATCACCGCCTCCGAGCTGGAGATAAAGATGAAGCAACAACCCACCAGATTTTCGAGCTTCGCCGACGAGCTGGAGCGCAAAAGGAGGGTGCTGGAGGGAATGGCCGAACAGAGACTCTTGCTCAAAGGCGCCTACGAGAGGGGCTTCGACATCGATGAGGAGATCCTCTCCAAGCTTGAGCAGCAGGAGCCTAATCTCCTCCTGCAGCTTCTTTACGAGAGAGAGGTCACCTCCAAATCCAAGGTGAACGAAGCCGATGTGAAGGACTTCTACAAGAAGCAGGGGGAGGAGATCAATATCCGACACATCCTGGTGAAATCCGAAGCGGTAGTGGACAGCCTCCACCAGAGGCTCACGGAGGGGGAGGATTTCGCGGTGTTGGCGGAGGCCCGTTCTCTGGATCCCACCAGCGCCATGGGGGGGGAGCTTGGCTATTTCCGCTGGGGAAGTATGATTCCGGGCTTCCAGGAGGCCGCCTTCAAACTAAAGATAGGGCAGATCTCCAAACCGATCAAGACTCAATACGGCTGGCACCTGATTAAGCTGGACGACCGCCGTCCGGTTGAACAGGAACCCTACGAGAAAGTCAAGGGCAGTTTGAAAAAGGAGCTGGAATCTCTAAAACAGGGAGAGCTCTCCGCCAGTTTCTTAGAGCGGCTCGAGGAGAACGCCAACTTCACCCCGCAGCCGGTTCTGCAGAAGGATTTCTGGGAGAAGTACCAATCTGCCCCGGAGTCTCTGCAGGTGAGAGAGAAGAAGGCAAGGATCTTCACCGAGGAGGAGCTCGAAACTCCAGTTCTCTCATACTCATTACGGGAGTGGACCTTAAGAGAGTTCTTAGAATTTTTGGATCGTTTAGCCCCCATGGATTATCCCGACTGGGACGACACCGAGATTCTCCGGGACGTCCTCGGGAAATACCTCCGGCGCGACCTCCTTCTGGCGCTGGCTGAAGGGCAACGGATCGACAAAAGCGAAGCGTTCCAGATGAGGCTGCGAAGCGTCAAAGAGGACTTGATGGCTCAAAAATTCAGAACCGAGGTGTTGGAGAAGAGCATAACCATCTCGGAGGAGGAACTCAAAGAGTATTATGAGGAGAACAAGGGTAAATTCCGGGTGCCGGCAGAATATCACCTCCGGGAAATCAGCGTCAAAACCGAGGCGGAGGCTAAAGACCTCATCCAACGGTTGGAATGGGGTGAGGATTTCGCCAGGCTGGCCCGGGAGAACACCTTGAGGACTCATCTGAAAGAGGAGGGGGGAGATATGGGATACCTGAAAAGCTACCAGTATCCGGGGCTTTACCAGGCGGCCTCGAAGATGAAGGTGGGGGAGACCAGCCAGCCCATTCTGGTGGGCGGGAACTGGTCGGTGATTAAGCTGGAGGGGGCTAAGGAAGAGGGGATAAGATCGTTCACGGAGGCCAAAGCTGAAATCCAGAGGGTTTCAGTCAGCAAGAAGAAGCGGGAAGCTTACGATAACTATATCAATCCCCTTAAGGAACAGTTCCCAATAACCATCGACCAGGAGGCTTTAGAGAAAACCATCGACAGAGAGAAATACGCAGAGATTCCAATTGAACAGGGTTAAGTGAGGAAATAGAGATGCAGTTTAAGCCTTCACTCATACTCCAAGCTGCAATTATGTTGAGCGCCCTATTCCTTCTGGGTTGTCAGGGGGAAGTCGATCCTTACAGCGAGGGGAGAGTCATCGCCGAGGTCAACGGTGAAAAGCTCACCTTGGAGGAGATCGAAGACCAGATCCCGAGGGAGTACCGCGATTACATCTCTGACTATGACAAGCAGACCTATGCGGAGGAGTGGATCAAAAACGAGCTTCTGTATCAGGAAGCGGTGGCGTCGAAGTTCGACTCCGACCCCAAGATACAGGCTCGGCTGAGGCAGATCACCAAGCAGCTGGTGGCCTCGGCCTTCGTCGAAGAGGAACTCAAGGCCAGATCCGCGGTCGATTCCTCCGAGGTGCGGGAGTTCTACGAGAGCAACCTCAGCAGCTTCACCAGAGACAAAGAGGAGGTGCGCTTAAGCCACATCTTCGTCAGAACCAAAGAGGCTGCGGACTCGGCTTATGCCGCCTTGAGGTCGGGTGAGGATTTCGCGGTGGTGGTGCGGGGGTTCTCAGAGGATAAGAAAAGCTCCCCCAGCGGGGGAGATCTGGGCTTTTTCTCCTCCGACAATCTCGACCCCAGCTTGGCCGCGGTGGCTTCCAGGCTTTCGGTGGGGTCATACTCCAAGGCTATCGAAAGCGGTTACGGATACCACCTCATCAAGGTCACCGACCGCAAGAAAAAGGGCACCATCCGCGAGTTCGAGCTGGTCAGGGAGGATATTCACAATCAACTTCTGGCGGAAAAACAGAGAAGAGAGTTAGAGATGCTCCTCTCCGAGCTGGAGGCCAAATCGGAGGTGGTGAGGCATGACCCCGGTGATCTCCCCAGCGAAAGTTCCGAGGAGGGAGAGTAGCTTGAGCGCCAGGATCTGCATGTTCATGTCGGGAGCGACTCCCGTTAGAGGTGTCGAGCCCCTCCGACCTCTGAGGAGACTTCTTCCCATTCTCCTTTTGTTCCTTCTTTTGGCTCCGGCTCTGCGCTCTCAGGAGGTGATGGATGGCATCGTGGCGGTGGTGGACAAGGAGATCATCCTGCAGTCGGAGCTTTTCAGTCAAGTTCAACTCTATGCCCTTCAGAACAGAATTGAGCTTCGCACCCAGGAAGAGGTGGAGCGCCTGCAGAGGGAGCTATTGGACCGCATGATCGACGATAAGCTCCTCTTAGTCCAGGCGGAGAAGGACACCTCCCTGAGGGTGACTGACCGAGAGGTAAGCGAAGCCTTAGACCAACATATTCGGCAGATCAGACAACAGTTCCCCTCCCAGGAGGAATTCGAACGTCAGCTCGCACAAGAGGGCTTCACCGAGCTTAAGTTGCGGCGGAAATACAAAGAGGAGGTGAAAAACCAGATACTCAAAGAGAAGCTGGTGAACACCCGCCTGAGACAGGTGAAGCTTTCCAATATGGAGGTCCGGGAATTCCACCAGATTCATAAGGACAGTCTCCCCAAAAGGCCGGAGAGCATCAGATTGGCACACCTCCTGGTCTCCCTTCAGCCCAGCGAGGCCACCGTAGAGGCAATCAAGAGCCTCGCTTTCAGGGTGCTGGAGTTGGCTCGCTCCGGTGTGGACTTCTCCGAGCTGGCGGCAGAGTATTCGGACGATCCCTCCTCCGAGCGGGGAGGAGATCTGGGCTTTTTCTCTCCGGGGGACATGGTCCCGGAATTCGAGCTGGCGCTTTCGGCCTTAAAGCCGGGGGAGATTTCAGGTCTGGTCAAAACTCAGTTCGGTTACCATATCATCAAATTGGAGCAGAGAGCAGGCGAGAAGGTCAAGGCTCGTCACATCCTCTTTATGCTCAGGCCCTCTCAGGAGGATGAATCCGCGGCCTTACGTTTGGCTGACAGCCTCTATCATTTGGTGCCGACGGGAACTGATTTCTCCGAGCTGACAAGAGAGTTCTCCGATGATTCCGATTCCCGGGAGGCCGGTGGGGAGCTGGGATGGTATGCGGTCGAGGATCTAACTCCCCAGTTCAGCGAGGCGGTGAGAGGCCTGGAGGTCGGCGAGGTCAGCCAACCCGCCAAAAGCGAGTTCGGATACCACCTACTCAAGGTTTTAGATCGGCAGGAGGCGCGCTATCTTTCTTTAGAAGAGGACTGGGAACAGCTCAAGGAGATGGCAAAAAGGGCCAAGGTCAACCGTCAGCTGGTGGATTGGTTGAAGGAGATCCGGAAGCGGTATTATGTGGAGGTGAAGCTTTAGCTTTGCGGCTGGATCTCTTTCTGTCCAAAAGCCGGCTGCTTAAAAGCAGAAGCGTGGCCAAGCAGGCTTGTCAGGGGGGCAGAGTCTCGGTCGGCGAACAGTCAGCGAAAGCCTCCAAGGAGGTTTCCGAAGGGGATCTGCTCACGCTGAGTTTTCTGAACAGAACCCTCGAAGTGGAGATAGTCAAGCTCCCCTGGAACAACATGAAAAGGTCGGAGGCCGTTAACACCTACCGCATTCTCTCGGAACAAAGGGAAAATCCCTTTTCTCTCGCATAACAGATTTATCTCAGAATCGAGAGCCCCGAATAGCTCAAGATGTTGATTGTTTCCCGATTCTGAACCGTGGATTGGTGTAAGGATCTTAAGGAGGCGTCATCTTAAAGTTCATAAAAAAGATGTCGACTATTTAACAGTTACGGTCCACCATTGAGCTTGAGAGAGTTGAATATTGAACTGTGGATCGGGCACCATAGAGTCTGAATACCAAAGCTGCACCTCTTTAGGATGGGAACAGAAACGGCACCGAGAAATCTCTTGACAGGTGGATAGAAGTGCCCATATATTCGCTGAAATTATTTGATGCCAGGACTTTTTATGGAGATGAGCACCTCAAATAGAAGTCTCTTTACTCTTACAGTGGTGCTCCTTCTGGTTCTTTCGAGCTGTGTTCCCAAAACGCCGGAGGCTCCCACCTGGGAGGTGGAGCTGAACCTTCCCCTCTCGGCGGACAGAACCACGCTGGCGGAGATTGTCGATAAGACCGAGGAGCTTTTCGTCGGCGCCGATAGCCTGTTGGGTTTCAGGTTCGAAGAGGAGGTCGAGACCATCGAGGTTGGGGAGAGCCTCAGGGTAGACTCTTTCACAGAAGAGGTTGACACCGCCTACTTGGGGAACATGACAATCCGCCCCGATGAGGCCGAGACCACCGGGGTGGCGCTGTTCGAAATCTGGCCCGGGGCCGGCAATTATCAAGGTCTGGAGTACGAGATCCCAGAAAGCGCCTTCCCGGAAATAAACAAGGTGTTGGACCCATACGAGTATTTCGACAGCTTGGGGATTCACTCCGGGCTGGTGCGGTTGACCGTTGTCAACGACAGCATCCTACAGATTGTCAACCTCCAGCTTCGTCTCCTCGACAACGTCGACCTCAGCACTGTCGGCACTGTCACCGTCGACACCCTCAGGAGGGGAGAGGAGATCACCAGGCAGGTTGTGATCGCCGACGACACCGTTTCTAACAGTTTCACTGTCCGTTTGACAGCGGACAACTTCTCCTCTGGGGGGGAATTGGTGACAATAGACTCGGCCTCGACGATAGACGTGATTGTCGATTTCCCTTCGGATCTTGAGATCGACTTCGCTAAAAGCAGAGTCCCCTCGCAGTCCTTCGAGATGATCGATTCCACCAGGTTTGAAAACATCTCCATAGAATCCGCCCAGATCCTTTCAGGGAACGTGAGCATAGAGATTGAAAACCACCTTCCTATCGAGAGCTGGTTGACTCTGAGGTTGCCCAACCTGCAGAAGGGTGGAGAGGTTGTCAGTAGGAACTTCCTTCTGGAGCCGCTTGTAACCGATACCGTTAATATCTTTCTCACCGGCGCCCAATTCAGCTCCAACCGACCGGCTCCGACCCGCTACCTGCAGGTTGAGTTGGCGGACACTACCGTTGACACTGACACCGTCAAGGTCACCCTGCATAGCGAGGATTACATCTCCGGTCAGGTCAGGGTCGGGAAGTTGAAATTGGAATCGCTGACCGGAATCCTGGACACCACTAGGTTAGAATTGAGCTCCTTTTCCGAGGAGATCGACATGCCGGAAGGGCTAACCGGGATTGAGTTGCAGGATCCCACTCTGAGATTGGATTTCCAGGCCTCCAGCGACTTTCCGGTGATATTCGATTTGCGCTTCATCGGCACCAACGAGAGAGGCCAGACCAGAGCCTTAAGCCTGGAGGACACCTTGCGATTCAGTGGCGGGCACGCCGTTGTTACCTTCGACAAGGACAACTCCAACGTGGTGCAGTTCTTAGAGATAATGCCCAATCGGATAGAGCTGGACTTAAGCGAGAGCAGTATACTCCTGGGGGACGGAACCAGCCTCATCCAAATCGGACGTTCCGACACTCTGGCCGGGCAGGTGACAATTGAGTCTCCGATGTGGGCGGTCATTGCCCAGACGAGCTTCCAGGGGTCAGAAGACGAGATTGAGGAGATAGAGATCGAGGAGGAGTTCACCACCCAACTCCTCTACGGAGAGATTCATTACACTCTGTACAATCATCTACCTGCCGGCATCAACATGGTTGAATTTTACTTAAGTGAGCACCCGGAGAGCGTTTACAGCAACAATCCCGAGGTCACCATCGGTCCGGCCTCGATGAACGCAGGAATTTTCGATAACACCGGGAGGGTGATAGCTCCCGACACCACCGAGGGGATTGTAGCTCTCAGCAAAGAACAGTTAGACATTTTCCGCAATCCCGACGGAGAGGAAAGCAAGTTTATCTACCTGGGATACGGCGTGAGGATTAGCGACACCGGAGGCGAGGCCGTCAAGATCTACCAGTCCGATTATTTGGAGCATAAGTTGAGCGCCAAGCTGAGGATCAAATTGAAGAAGGATGACTTCGAGTGATTATGGTCCCCTTTTGCGAGAAAACATGGTCACAAGATTCGTAGCGCTGACATTTACGATTTTGCTTCTTTTGGGGAATTCTCTTCCCGCCTGGGGAACGGTTTTCACCTCCGCGAGAATGTTGGGGACCTCCGGCGGACTTCTGGCGGACGCAAAGGACCTGGATGCGGCCGTCATCAATCCCGCCAATCTGGCCTTCTGGGGAGATAGGTCTCTGAGGGTTCGTTTGCTCTCCGTCAGCGCGGGAGTTTCAAACAACAGCTTCTCCCTCGCAGATTACAACAGTTACACCGGCTCCGAGCTTTCGGAGGCGGATAAGACGGACATAATTGGCAAGATCCCCACAAGCGGTTTGACCCTGGACGGGGAGGTGGTGGCGACGGCGCTGGCGGTGGCGTGGAAGAACTACGCTATAGTCTTCAGCGGCTTAGGAGCGCTTCACGGCAAATTCTCCAAGGATTATTTCGAACTGCTTCTATACGGCAATGAGCTCGACCGTACCTACTCAATCGAGGATACCGAGGGGGAGGCTTACGTCGCCTCGGTTCTCTCCCTGTGTAGTTCCTATATTATCAGAAAGGGTTCCGCCGACACCTTGGCATTGGGCCTCACTGTAAAATGGCTTCGTGGCTACCTCTACGGCGGTTCCTCACAGGTGGAGGGCGGCATCACCTTTCACCGTTATAATTTCGAGGCTGCTGGCACCATCGCTGGTAAAAAATCGGAGGGCGGCTCCGGTTCCGCCTTCGATTTTGGGGCAATCTACAAACTGAGAGAGAAGTGGACTTTCTCGGCCTCGTTTCTCAACATCGGAGCAATTAACTGGACGAAAGAGGTGGAGGAGGGAATATTCACCTTCCAGGCCGACTCCCTGATGCTATACGATGACCGCGACACTCTTGATGATATCGGAACCGATACCACCATCTACGGAGGCTCCTTCAAATCCAAGCTGCCGTCGAAGATGATCCTGGCGAGCACCTGGAAGAGTGGGGAGCGGTGGACGCTGGGTCTCTCGTGGGAGCAAGGCTTCCGCAACGGCCCGGCGGTGAGCAAGACTCCCTACTTGGCGTTGGGTGGGGAGTATTATCCGACAAAGTGGCTGCCCTTGAGGGCCGGTCTGGGCCTGGGAGGCTATCTGGGGGTTTTCGGTTCCCTCGGATTCGGGCTTAACTTCTCCGGATTCTCACTCGATTTTGCCCTCGCCAACCGCGGCGTGTTCAAGCCCAAAGGGGTGGCTTTCGCCCTCACCATGGACCTTTTCATGTGATTGGGCAACTCTCCGAATTCCTACCGTACAAGTTCTCGAAACGCTTATCTAAATGCTCTCTCGGTTCAAATCTCATAACGGAAGTTGCTACGTACGCTTTTGGATTCAGGGCCTGAATCCGTCACCTAGTCGGTTATCGGGATAGACTTGACAGCCGTTTGAATCGGGGTTGCCTGCAGGTCAAATTTGAGAAGGGAACTGTCCGGTCTTGAATTCTCTTGTTTAACCCTAATCGATCTGTATATTATGAGAGAAACGACAGAACCTGGAGGCATGTCCGTTGACCTAAGCAGCGTTGAGGGCTCTGATTCCTTCGAAGGCGTAGATAAATCCGTTGGAACCCTTTGCACCTAAGTGGATATGGCGAAATGAGAATATCTGGTTAACTCAGGTTTTCTGTTGTTGCAACGTTCCCTTTATCGTAGGGAGAGAAAAATGAGCAGATCGCAGGAGAAATTCATTATTGACGAGAATGGCAGAAAGACGGCTGTCGTGGTTCCAGTGAAGCGTTACGCCCGTCTCCTTGAGGACTTACACGACCTTTCGGTTATTGCCGAGCGCCGAGACGAGCCTACAGTTAGCCTGAAGATAATGTCTTCTTCAAAGACAAAGCGCAGGAGCTTAACTCCTGCGCCCACCAAAGAACAAGCCACTCTCCGAATATCCTAACTCAAAGAGGAAGAAGATCTCCTACTTCAAAAGGGTCACACTTCTGGTGACAACCGTCTCCCCCGCGGACAGTTTCAAGAAATAGACACCCGAAGAGAGAGCTTCAGCCTCCCAGACCAGTTGGTGTCTCCCTGCCGGTTTGAAGCCTTCAAAGACGGTGTCGATTTTTCTCCCCAAAAGGTCGTAGACCTCCAAGGAGACATCGCCACCCTGCGGCATGTTGAAGGAGACCTCGGTTGAGAGATTGAAGGGGTTCGGGAAATTGTCCAGGGAGACCAGATCGGTTGGCAAGCTTGCTTCCGTGGAGAATGCTCCATATGACTCGAAGCCGGAGCACGTCCAGCCTCCACTCTCTACAGACGTAACTCCCACCTTGGTGAAGGTGAAACTTGAAGAGTCCACTTTCATGGAGGGATACTGCCCGACATAGGCGGTGTAGAGGTATTCCCCCTCGGGGGCAGCCCCGGGCACATTCTGCGAGAGGTCGGTGTAGGTGATGGCCTCCAGAGGATGCAGACGGGGACGCACCTTGAAAACCGGCCCGTACGGATCTCCATTTGGCAGAGTCACCATCACCCAGACATCGCCGCGGATATTCTGACTCCGGTTATTTGCCAGCGTGCCCCGATAGGTGAAGGAGCCTCCTTCCGGTGGAATTTCGATTGGGGCATCGTTGGCAGCGATGACGACTGAGGCCTCCGGAAAAGGTCCATTCAGGTTTTCGAAGACGTAATTCTGCCGATCCCAGTTGGAAACGCCCAAATCCGGCTTGATGGAGAAGGAGTAATCGACCTCTAAATAGTTCTGTGGAGCCTCCGCCAGAGCTATCCATCCGCAAGCTAAATCGTAACAGTACTGGTCTGGACTCAGCGGTTGCCTATCCACCACAATGGAGTTTATGGCGGCGGCAGGGTAGTTGTTCAGATAGAACACTTTCTTCTGGCCGTCTCCCGATTTCCTTTCGCCCTCGACGTAACGCACTCCGTCGTTGTCAACATCTCCCCACACCAGCTCTTCGACCACGCTTTGATAAGAGCTATTACACCTCCAGACCGGGCTGGTTGTTAGTTCCCCCTCCAAGTTCTCATACATCCAGGTGTATCCCCACCACCTTCCGGCGGCCAAGTCTTGGTCTCCATCGAAGTCCACATCACAGAAGGAAACTGCAGAGCCATAGCCATAACTGCTGGAAACCCAGGAGGGAGTTGTCTCCAGAACGCCTCCCAAATTCATGTAAACCTCGAAGTAGCCGTCGCCTCCGAGCTGGTAGTTGTTGGCGACTGCGAGATCCAAGTAACCATCATTGTTGGCGTCTCCGAAGATCAGGGTGTTGCCGTCATCGGTGGTGACCGACTGCCACGAGGGGGAGGTCTCAATCGAACCGTTATCGTTGTAATAGATTATTATCGGCCCGTCGGAGGCGATGAAGGCCAAATCCAAATCACCGTCGTTGTCCACATCCCCCCAGGTGACATCGTAGAAACAACCGCTGTTGTCTGAAACCCAGGAGGGAGTAGTCTCCAGAACGCCATCGTTGTTGTAGTAGATTCGATTATGCTCCGCGAAGTGGTTGTAAGCCTCTCCGCAGGCGAAGGCCAAATCCAGATCGCCATCGCCGTCGGCATCGCCAAAGGCGCAGGCAAAGCTGTGGAAAGCGTCCGAGGTCACCCAGGAGGGGGAGATTTCAAAAGTGCCGCCCACGTTCTTGTAGAGTTGCGAATTGGTGGTTCCCCAGCCGGGGGCGATGTAATTCGAAATTGCCCAGTCGGGATAACCATCGGAGTCGATATCTCCGATGGCGCTGTGCCCGGAATAATTGATATCGCTGGAGACCCAGGAGGCGGAATTCTCCAACACCCCATTGCTGTTGTAATAGACAAATTGTGGGGATTGGCGCATGTCGTTGCCGTTGGAGAGCAGAAACTCGATGAAGCCGTCGCCATTGACATCACACAGGATCGCCCCGGTGGAATAGTAGCTACCCTCCACCGACCTCCAGGAGGGGATGGTCTCTAAAGGAATCGCAGCCCAGAGAACGGCAGGAACCAGCAGGCAAGCTAGTAAAATAGTGATTGATCTTTGCATCTTGTACTCCTTCCTCAAAAGGGCTGAAAGGGAAAAGCTGAAGTTTTCATCCCCAAGATAACTCCCAATCGCTTGAAGTCAAGTCGAAATCAACGTGCGGGTGAGTGCAAGGGTCAAGAGGAGCCCCACATCTGGCGCGAAAACGAACGTTGTTGACTTGTCTTCGGCTTTATGTTAACTTCACAAATTGAAACGTCAGAACAATTTACGAACGCCAAGAACGTGCTCTAAAAACATATGTTAACTGGCATCAGGAAAAGGCTTTTCGAGAACCCCGAGGAGGTAATAAAATTAGCCCACGAGAAGTCGGTGGAGACGGTGGATTTGAAATTCACCGGTCTTTTCGGGAGGTGGCATCATATCACCGTCCCGGTCAAAGAGTTGACCTTAGAGCTTTTTGCGGAGGGGGTGGCATTCGACGGCAGCAGCACCCCGGGATTTAAGTCGGTGGAGGCAAGCGACATGGTGCTCATTCCTGATCCCTCCACGGTTCTTTTCGATCCCTTCTGGGAATCGCCGACTCTGAGCTTAATCTGCAACGTCGCCGAAGCTGATACCAAGAAGATCTTCGGCCGTGACCCCCGACTGGTAGCCTCCAGGGCCGAGGAATACTTGAGAAAGCAGGGCTTCGCCAATCAGAGCCTGTGGAGCCCGGAGTTCGAGTTCTACATTTTCGATTCCGTTGCCTATGGCACCGACGTCAATATGTCCACCTACATCATCGATTCCCAGGAGGCCAGTTGGAACACCCACAAGATAGAGCCTCGCAACCTCGGGCATAAAATCCCGACCCGGGGAGGCTATCATGCCATACCGCCGTTGGACAATTTCTACAATCTTCGCACCGAGATGGTGAAAACCATCACAGAATCCGGCATCGAGGTCCGCTACCACCACCACGAGGCTGGAGGCCCGGGGCAGTCGGAAATCGAGATCAAGTTCTCGGAGCTGCTTGCGACCGGGGACGCCACCATGTGGATAAAGTACGTGATCAAAAACACCGCCCGGCAGAGAGGTCACACCGTCACCTTTATGCCTAAGCCGCTCTATGGGGAGGCCGGAAGCGGGATGCACTTCCATCAGCTTCTTCTGAAGGATGGCCAGCCGGTGTTCTACGACAAAGACGGTTACGCCGGACTCTCTCTGGCCGCCCTCCATTACATCGGCGGACTTCTGCTTCACGGTCCCGCAGTTCTGGCCTTCACCAATCCCAGCACCAACTCTTACAAGAGATTGGTTCCTGGCTTCGAGGCTCCGGTCAGCCTCTTTTTCTCTCTGGGGAACCGCTCGGCGGCGGTGAGGATTCCGGCGATGGCCCTCTCCCCGGAAGAGAAGAGGGTGGAGTTCCGCCCCTCCGACGCCACCTGCAATATCTACCTGGCCCTGGCGGCGCAACTCATGGCCGGGTTGGACGGCATCAGAAAGCAGATCGACCCCACCGAAAGTGGTTTCGGGCCCTTTGACAAGAAGATCGAAAGCCTCACTTCAAAGGAAAAGAAAAAACTGAAATTCCTGCCGACGTCGTTGAAGGAGGCTTTGGATGCCCTGACCGAAGACCACCAGTTTCTCCTGGAGGGTGGGGTATTCACCGAAGATCTGATCGAGACCTGGATCGAGCACAAAATGGAAAATGAGTATCTGCAGGTGCGAAACCGACCTCATCCCTACGAGATGCATCTTTATTACGATCTGTAGAGGAGAGTTTGTGACTAAAGATGCCGACTAAAGCCAGACTGTTTGCTTTAGCCTCCTTCTTAATCCCGCTTGTAATCTACCTTCTGACCATCTGTCCCACCGTCTTCGTGGGCGATTCCGGGGAACTGATTCTCTCCGCCTCCAGACTGGAGATCTCTCACCCTCCGGGGTACCCATTCTTTACCATGATCGGGAGGTTGTTTTCGCTTCTGCCTATATCCAATCCGGCTTTCCGGTTCAATCTCCTCTCAGCACTTTTGACCTCGCTGTCGTCACTGCTTTTGTTCTTGACGGTCAGCTCGGTCTTGGGACGAAGTGGAAATCGTAACAACACTTCAATCGGACTATACTCCCTTTCGGCCGCCCTGGTCTGGGCTTTCGGCTATTCGGTCTGGTCGCAGGCGGTAATTGCGGAAGTCTATCCAATGGGAGGGGTCATAATCACCGGGCTTTTCCTGACCACCTTCCTTTATCTCCGGGACGGCAACCCCCGGTATCTGCTTTTGGCCGCAGTTTTGGTTGGACTTGGGTTAGGCCACCATCTCTCTTTTATGGCCGTGCTCCCGGGGATGCTTTTCATCATCTGGAGAAAGGGATTTCCCCCGAAGAAGGGTCTCCTAATCGGCTTGATGGTGCTTATTGCGGCTGTCTATTTAACAAGCTATCTTTATATGCCTATCCGCTCCAGATTCGACCTAATAATAGACTGGAACAATCCCGAGACGACTGATGGTTTTTTCGCCCAACTGACCGCTCGCCAGTATCAGCTATTCATCGCCTCTCCCACCCTTTTCAACATTTTTAAGGCGGTGTGCAAATACTTCACCTTAGTGTGGAACAACCTCACTCCTTTTGGCTTTATACTCTCCTTCGGGATGTGGCTCTATCTCTGGATAGCTGACAGGACTATCGCCATCTTCACTCTGATAATATCGGTCTTCAATTTATCGCTGTCGGGACTGTACGATATAATCGATCTGGATGTTTATTTCTATCCAACCTATGCCGGGCTCTGTTTGTGCTGGGGGGTGGGACTCTTCGAGCTCGGTGCCCGCCTTTCCAAACGCATGTGGTTCAAGCCGATTTTCATTATAGTGGCGTTGCTTTTGCCGCTTGCAACGATAGCTGGTAACTGGTCCAGCTGCGACCGCTCAGGTTTTTTCTACGCCGAGGAATACGGTAAAGACATATTGGATCCACTCCCGGAAGGGAGCACCTTTTTCACTTCCGGGGACAACATCAACGCCATCTGCCTTTACCTTCGTCATGTTGCCGGTTACAGGAAAGATGTAGAAATCATCGGGCGACTCTCGACCTTGGAATACTTGAAGCGAAAAATCTATGGTGATTCCGCACCGGAGCTAACCTATCGCCAAGCGGTGATGGAGGCAATGAAGGTCTTCCCCGGGGAGATATACTTCGCCAAGGAGCTAATCCAATTCGTAAATCAACCGATTGACTACAGCAAGCTGAACTTGGAGCCGGCGGGATTGTCTTACCGGCTTAAAAGAGATGGCCGACGAATCGACCGCCAACTGCTCTGGGAGCGAATGGGGTTCCCCAGCTTCCCGGAGAATGTCCAGGAGGAGGACATAAAGATCAAAATGCTTTTCGGGGATTACATCCTGGCCTATTGCGAAGATCTGCTGGAGGATGGGAACAGAGCCGAGGCTCTGAAGCAGGTGAAGGCGGTGCGACACCTTCTGTCCGGAGAACCAGAATCTCGGCTCCACACCAGTCTGGGGGTTTTTCTGAAACGATATGGCTTCTTGGAAGAGGCCGGGCAGGAATATGAGCTCGCCCTGAAGAGCCCCTTTATAACTACCGAGGAGCGCTCCAACCTGTTCACGAATATCGGCAACCTCCAAAGGGCAAGGGGGAAGTTGCAGGAAGCTGTGAACAGATATGCGCAAGCGGTGGAGCTCAACTCCGAGAATCGGAAGGCACTTTATAATATGGCAGTGGTTAAAGGCGAAATGGCGGTCCGTCAAAAGGAATATCGCGCCGCGCTCTCACACTTCAAGAAAGCGTTGGAGATCGACCCCACCGAGGCGTCATTGTGTCTCAACATAGGAATTATACACAGTAAGGGGTTGAAAGAGTACCGCCGGGCCAGGCAGTATCTTCTGAGATGCATCAGGTTGGCTCCGGGAACGGAGCTGGCAGCAAGAGCCCAAGCTGAACTCGAGCAGTTGCCACCCCTCAAAGAAAAACCTTAATTGTCATACATGAAATTCACGAGTTCTTAAACGAGGATGATATGAGACAAAAGCTTTCTAAGGAAGAGATCCTCAGTCGTCTTGACAAAGAGGGAGTCAGATACATACGTCTCTGGTTCACCGATATTCTGGGACAGCTCAAGGGGATGTCGATCACCAGAAGGGAGATAGAGAAGGTGCTGGAGGAGGGGCAGGGTTTCGATGGCTCCTCGGTGGAGGGTTTCGTGCGCATCGAGGAGTCGGATCTGATCGCTCGCCCAGATTTTGAGACCTTCATGATTTTCCCCTGGGAAATAGGCGAGGAGAAGGTCGCCTTGATGTTCTGTGATATTCAGTATCCGGATGGTAGCCCTTACATCGGAGACCCTCGCTATGTTCTCAAGAAGGTTCTGGGCAAAATAAAGGAGAAAGGATATACCGCCCACATCGGGCCGGAGATGGAGTATTTCTATTTCGAGAATTCCGAGCGCCCGATTATGCTGGACAAGGGAGGCTATTTCGATTACGCCACCGTAGATGTGGGCACCCGGCTGCGCAAAAAAACCGTGACCGCCCTGGAGACGTTGGGCATCGCGGTGGAGTGCAGCCACCACGAGGTCGCGCCCAGTCAGCACGAAATCGACTTGCAGTATCAAGAGGCTTTGACCATGGCAGACTATTCCATGATCTATCGGTTGGTGGTCAAGGAGATGGCCTTGAATGAGAAGCTGTATGCCACCTTTATGCCCAAACCGGTTTTCGGCGAAAACGGCAGCGGGATGCACTGTCATCAATCTCTGTTCCAGGGTGAGAGAAACGTCTTCTTCAGCCCCGACGATGAGTATCATCTCTCTGAGATCGCAAGACATTATGTCGCCGGCTTGCTCCATCACGTCAGGGAGTTCTGTCTGGTGACCAACCAGTGGGTGAACTCTTACAAGAGGCTTGTGACCGGTTATGAGGCCCCGGTGTACATCTCCTGGGGAAGACGCAACCGCTCCTCCTTGGTGCGGGTACCGATGTATCAGGTTGGCAAGGAGAAGGCCACCCGGGTGGAGCTGAGGTCCCCGGATCCGGCCTGTAATCCCTACCTGGCTTTCGCGGTGATGCTGGCCGCCGGCATGAAAGGGGTTGAGGAGAAATATCCTCTCCCGGAAGTGGTGGAGGAGAATATCTTCACGATGTCCGAGAAACAGAGGCGGAGAAAAAAGATAAAATCGCTTCCGGAAAGCTTGAGAGTTGCCACCGAGGAGTTCTCGAAAAACGAATTGATGCGCCAGACTCTGGGAGATCACGTTTTTGAGACCCTGATAGCCAACAAAAGAGTGGAATGGGATCGTTATCGCACCCGGGTTACAGACTACGAACTCGAGACATATTTGCCGCTATTGTGATGGTAGAATTATTGTAGCGGAAACTCATACGAGCCCCTGGCCAGGTCCCTTCGGATCCGTATGGACAGGCGTATGGTCTTCAGGTTTCCATCATCCCCTTTAGCCGGAACAGGTTGGAACAGTCATCTCCAGGTTTCGCTTGACATCGAGTGCAGAAACATTATTATTCGCAACGTTAGTTCCGATTACGGAGATAAGGCCTTCACAGCCGTGTCTCTGTCGGAATAGTGACGTGGTGGGTGTAGCTCAGTCGGTTAGAGCACCAGGTTGTGGCCCTGGGGGCCGTGGGTTCAATTCCCATCACCCACCCCTGAAGTTTGAAGTTAACAGGAAGGGGGATGGGCGCGGCCCTAAACCCTAATCCCTATCCTCTGTTTCCTGATTTTCCGTCCCCATCGTCTAGCCCGGTCTAGGACCACGCCCTTTCACGGCGTAAACAGGGGTTCGAATCCCCTTGGGGACATATTAGCCCAGCTTGTGACAAGCTGGGCTACATCTTTTGATTCTTGAAAGCTGGGGTACAGTTCTCTAGACTTTGATCCTTGCCAGCAACATCTCTATGCCCATGAGAGCAAGCACCAGAAACAAAGCCTCTTGCCAGAGCTCCCTTCCCAATCTGGATTCCTTGACCGCGGAGGCTATCGGGCTTGTGGACTTCAGGAAGGTCGGTTTCAGGAAAGCCAGATCCTTTTCTATTTCCTCTTCGCTTCTCAGATTGGGTTGGGATTCCGACAGGTCGACATTAGCGGCTCGAAGATCAATCCCCTCCCCGGAGCTTGAGAAGCGGTAGATGCCGGGTAGCTCGGTGCCCCCGAAGCTGACCATTCTTCTTCGCGGCAACAGCGTGGCGGAGGTGAAAAACCTCTCCCCGTCAGGTCTGGTGATTACGATTTCGCCTTCCGACACCTTGGAGGGCAACTCCACCTGAATCTCCGCTCCCACTCTGACTTCGGAGAAATAGGCGGACAGATCTTGAGCCAAATATTCGCAGGCCCGATTCAAAAGGGGGACAAAGAAGGACCTCATGCTGACATCCGAGAAGCTCTCGGCGAAGCTGGAGGTCAGAAGCAGAGCCTTGCCGCCATTCTCGAATCGTCCTTCTAAGAGGATCGGGTCTTGGTTGCTCAAGCTCCCTACGGTGCGACTCCTTCGGGAGGTTTTCACTTGATAATAAGCGTAGAATTTCGGAGAGACGAAGGGGGCCGATTTGTCTTGGTTCTCAAGATCTCGATAGATTGAGAATATTGGGTGAGAGAGGTCTATCTCCTCCCAGCTGAAGAATCGCTTCTTGCTGCCGGCTCTTCCGATACTTCCCTTGATCTGAACGCCGAAGATGGGACCGGCGACTCTCTGATTGTAAAACCTCAAATCGGGATTGGAACCGAGGCTGAAAAACAGTCCCCCTCCAGCCTCAGCGAATCTTTTCAAACCCTCCCAGACATTCGGCTCAATACGAGATAGTCCCGCCAGGATAATGACCTCGTATCGAGGGAGGTTCTCCCGGGGCAAATCCTTCGGGCCTGCAACCTTCACCATCAAGGGACCACGGCTATTCGAGCCAGGGTTTAGCGCCCAGCGGATATGTCGCACAACCCGGGGATTTTCTCCCACTATGAGGACGTTTGTGACTTCCGGAATTCGGAAGCTGAAGTAACAAGAGTTATCGGCCGGAAGTTCGTCATCTTCCAACTCCAGCCTCCCGTAGTGGAAACCGGGTGAATCGACCTGAAGTGAGAAATCGATTACGGTTTTCCCTCCGGCCGGGAGAGTGACATCGTTCTGCGCCACCCGGCGTCCGTCCAGAAAGAGGCTGACTAATCTGCGATCCTGCCGTCTCTCGGTGTAGTTTGTCACGGTGCCATTCAATCTGAAGCTTTTTCCGACCTGGACTAACTGCCTCCCGAAGTCGAGCTCCCCGACGGAGAGGTTGTCCAGATCCGGGGCCCGAAAGGGAATCAGATACAGCCGCACCGGGCGGTCGGAACTGTTTTCGCCTTCAAGCAAATTCAACCTTTCTCTCTGCCTCCAGCCGCTTTTGGTCAAGTCTGTCAAAAGATATATCTCCCTATTGAGGTTGGCTGATTCCTCCAGAACCTCGACGGCATCGAGCAACGCTTTCACCACATCGGTGGTGCGGTGTGAGGGGGAGAAGTCCTCCAGCCTCCCCTCGAGCGCTTCCTTGTTGGAGGAGAGAGGTGGCAGTTTGAAATCGACTCCGTCCGAGAAGGTGATGATGGTGACCTCGTCGCCTGAGCCGAGGAGCTCTAAGAGCTCCTCCGCTTTCCCTCTTGCCAACTCGAAAAGAGAGCCATCCTTGGTCTCTCGACTCATGCTGTAAGAGTTATCCAGAAGGACGACCGCGGAGGTTTGAGCCTCGGCACCAACACCCCGGAGGTGGCTCCTCAGAGCCGGGCGGGCGAAAGCCAAAACCAGAAAGATGATTATCAGAGTTCGGACTATCAGAAGCAGAAGCTGTCTGATCTTCAGCCAGCGCAGTTGACTTTTCTGCATCGATTTCAAAAAAGTCAAGGAGGAGAAGTAAACCTTCTTCAGACGCCGGCGGGCAAGCAGATGAATCAAAAGAGGGATGGCAGCCGCCGCCAGGCCGAAAAGGATGATGCTGTTTAGAAAGGATAACATGGAAAAGGTCTGGGAATCACGTTACAGAGCTTATCGAAGAGATTTTTGACGATGACTTCTTAGATTGCGGCTCAGAAAGATCTCAACTGCATCAACTCCTATTCGATCACTTCAACTTCTGACACCTGGGGCAGATAAACCCGGTGGTGGAGCCGGTCTTTATCTTCTCAACCGAAGTCGCACAAGCCGGGCAGGGCTTGCCCTCCCGGTAGCCGATGAGGAGACAGCCGGCGTCATACCGCCCCTTTCTACCGTAAATATTATACTCCCAGAAGGCCCCACCCAGCTTTATGCTTTTCGAGAAAATATCAACGATGGCCTTGTGGAGGGCCTCAATCTCCCTTTCCCTCAAAGTAGGAATAGCCCGGAAGGGGTGCAGCTTCGCTAAGAAGAGGATATCGTGAATGTAAGCGTTTCCGATTCCGGCGATATTCTTCTGATTCAACAGAAATTGTTTGATGGCGCCTTTTCTGCCCTGGAGTAAGCTTTTGAACCTCTTCACGGTGAAGTCCCTGCCATAGGCGTGCGGGCCCAACTTCGAGGTCAGAGCGTATTCTTTGAATTTTCTTTCACGAACGAGGTGCACGTTCCCGAACCACCAGAAGGAAAAACGCAACGCTTTGCCATTCTCGAAGAGGAATGCGAATTGATATTTCTTTTCCTCCAGCTTTTCCTGTGGCACCAGCAACAGGCTGCAGCCCATCCCCAGATTCAGAAGCAGCAGATGTTCATTGTCAGTGAGGTTGATTGCCCATTTCCCATGAGGATAAGACTTAAGGATAGAGGCTTCCCTCAGAAGACGGTTCCACTCTCTCTGAGTGAGATTGGTGCACTTCGGCTGTTTTACGATGATGCCCTCAACCGGGATTCCCTTCAGGGACCGATTGATAGACTTGCAGAGGACCTCAATCTCTGGCAGTTCCGGCATTTTTCACTCCGATAGCTTAAAAGGTTTTCTCAGATACTTCTCCGCTGTTTTTCTATTGAGAAATCCGCAAGGTAGCTTCTTCGCCATACGATAATAGTCCTTTGCGGTGCCTCTTTCTCTCACCAAGTCAAAAGCTTTCCCATAGTCGATGAGAATTCTGGCCGAATAATACGGTTTGCTCTCTAACTCCCACGCTTTGTCCAGTAAAGGTAGAGCCAACTGAACTGAATCGGAGACAAGATACGCCTCCGCCAGATAGACATAGGAGAGTGCTAATCCAGGGTCGATTCCCTTCTTATTTTGGGCGAAGATCAAGCCCAGCTCTCTTAAGGAATCCGGATTCGGACTTCCTCCCGATTTTTCCAGAGCGTCGGCCCAGAGGAAATAGACATCGGAGAGAAACTCAGTCTCCTGGGTGTATCCCAGCGCCAGACGTAGGTGTTCACACGCGGTGCTGAAATCTCTCTCGAATAGAGCTATCTCCCCCAACTTTTTGTGAGCGAGGGCGTAGGTGGAATCAAGCTCCAGTGCAGACCGGTACTCTCGGGCCGCGGACTTCAAATCTCCCAGTTGCAGAAGGGCGTTCCCGACCATGTAAGCGGTCTGAGCCGAAGAATGCCGAAGCGCTTTCAGGTTTCGGTAAACTTTCAGAGCGTTGGAGTAGTCTCCCAACGAATAATAGCAGGTCGCCAGCTTGTAGGAGATGTCATCGTGATCGGGATGGAGTCTGTACATATATTCCCAGTAAGGGAGAACCTGCTCGTAATTTCTGATGAAGAGGAGCCTCTCCGCAAACAGACCTAAGTCGCTCTTCGTCGGGATGTACTTTTTGAGAAAGAGTCGCCAGTCCTTCTCCAGGCGAGAGAAATCCTCACTGTAGATCTCGTCGAAGCAGCTTTCGAGGTTCAAGTCCCAGCTTCTCTCATAAAAGGTTCTGAAACGGGTTATGCCGTAGCTGTCGATCAGGAATCTGATGAAACTTGCAGATTGGAGGAGGCCGTTCTCGAACTCCTCTCCCCAAGAGTGAATCGGTACCAGAAATCTCTTCAGCGGGGCCAGCCTGCCTTTTTCCATGAGCCTTTTGGCCTCGAAATGGGGATTAGCATGATAGCCACTGGCACCGTAAACCACGAAATCGGGGGCATATCCCCACAGTTTGTAGAATGCGAGGATGTTGATCGGACGAGGCCCAACCGCACGTTGCTCTCTATTGTATAAGATGAAAATCTCGTTGTCGGATGGTTTCACCCCGAAGCCGCTGGGAGACTGCCAGATGCCCTCCGGGATCTTCTGTGGACAGAGATAGAGGTCAGCTTTGTCAGAGTAATAGAGGTTCAAATCATCCTTCCCCAGTCGATTCATTCCCTCCAAGAGGGAGGCCACCGGATTCCAGTCGTAATCACCCAGAGAACCGCGGACAAAATGGACGAGGAAATGTACAGACTCGTCCACTCCCCACACGGTGGTATCCTCAAGGGGATAGAGATTGGGCGCAGGTTTTTCAGCTAGGTCCAAGATTAACTCCAGCCGGTAATAATCTCCCGATTTCGCGGGAATCTCTTTTAAGGTGAACTTCTGCCTGAGTTTCAAGTCTTCGCGGAGTAACCTTGTGAGCCTTTGAGAGCCGAGGGTGATTATCTCCAAGTCCGTCTGAACGATATTCTCTTCAAAAAGAAATGGCGTAATCCTGAGAGTGACGCCTCCCCCGAACCAGGAAAATCTCTGTCCCTCCCGGCAAAAAAACTCTCCTTTAGCTAATTGCATGGCTGCGCTTCCCTCGGCGCTGACCGCGAGGATCTGAACTTCAGCTCGAAAAGTAACTGCGGAAACTTGACTGCTGAACGCGAAAAATAAAAACAGGCTGTAGAAGGATAAACCCCTCAGTTTTCGGACCAGCATTATGTTTTCTTTTCTTTCACCAGGTTTCTGAGAATAGTGAGATTTCTATCGTCCCCCGTAGCGTCATCCCCCTTGGGGGTTTCGAGGATTTTGGGGATTTTCGCAAGGCGGCGATCGTTCATGAAAAGCCCGAACGGCTCCACGCCGATGCAACCCTTTCCGATATGTTCGTGACGGTCAATGCGGCTGCCCAACTCTTTCCTGGAATCGTTGAAGTGGATTACCTTCAAGCGCTTCAGCCCTATGACGGAATCGAACTCTCCCATCGTTTTTCTGTATGCCTTTTCGGTGCGAATATCATAACCGGCGGCGAATATGTGACAGGTGTCGAGGCAAACTCCCAGCCTCTCGGGGGAGTCACTTAACTCAATTATATTTGCAATCTGCTCGAAGCGATAACCGAGGTTGGTTCCCTGGCCGGCGGTGGTCTCAAGACATATCATCACCTTCGCCTCGGGGAGCTTGTGGTGCAGCCAGCTTAATGAATCCGCGATGGTCTTAAGCCCGGCCTCTTCCCCGGCGCCGGTGTGGGAGCCGGGATGAGTGACCAGACAGGGAATCTCTAAGAGCTCACAGCGCTGCATCTCCACCAGGAATGCCTCTTTGGATTTCTGCAGCAGCGCTTTGTTGTTGGAGCCTAAGTTTATGAGGTAGGAATCGTGAGCCACTACCGGGGAGATTTTGGTCTGTTTCTGCCTCTCTTTGAACTTGTCAATTTCAGTCTCAGTTAAGGGCTTGGCCCTCCACTGGCTGGCGTTTTTAGTGAATATTTGAATGGTGGTGCATTTGAAATGCTCTCCGTGGTCGAAACAGTTATAAACCCCACCGGCGATAGACATATGTGCGCCCAGGAGTATCTTTTTGCTTGACATCGAGCTTGATCCTTTGAAAGATACTACCATGCTGAAAAACTGTGTCCCCGATGGGCGAAAAATATCAAAATGCCGATGAGGGAACAAGTAAAAACAAAATTAGTTGCCGAGCAGGATTGGACAGATCTGTGCGAATGAAACGGAAATGCACAAGATAATCGTTGACGGATACAATCTCATATATTCTCACCCCGAGCTGAAAGACAAGGTGCAGACCGATGCCGAGAAGGTCAGAGAGATACTGATCTCAATCCTGGCTGAATATATTCGCACCAGAAAGGAGAAGCTAATCTTAGTTTTCGACAGCTCCGAAAGCGGGGTTGTCTACAAATTGTCCTTGCCTGCAAGATTAGAGGTCAAATTCTCCAAACCCGGTGTCACCGCCGATGAGATGATAGTCAGGATGATGAAGTCTGAGCGTGAACCTCAGAAGCTGACGGTCGTCTCCTCCGACTATAAAGATATCGGAATGATGGCAAACTCCCTGGGAGTTGAGCTTCTCTCCTCCGAGGCCTTCTGGAGGAGGGTTTCTGAAAAGAGAAAGGTTGACAAAAAAGACAAGGAGAAGCCAACCTCAGTCTCGGAGCGCGAGGTCAAATACTGGCTGAAGGAATTTGAAACCGGAGGGACAGCTTCGAAAGATGACTGAGTCTCCCGCAGGTGGCGGGAAGGATTTGTCGGTTAGATAACTCCGATGCCAGCCAACGAGGGCAGAGATCTCAGAGAGCAGACGACAATTCTCGAACAGGCTAAGCCTAAAGTCCCCCGTTATCTTTGCCCTTTTTGACCTGGAGCCCTTGAGCCACCACTTTCCTCAAACAGAGAATCGGGCAGGCCAATATTGATGCGGTAGTCCTCAAACCTGATTGTCGCATATCCGTTCTTCGGGGGAGTCTTATCCTCCTCCGAGAACAGAGACCCAAACCTCTCGACGCCACGACTGGGGAAGAAGCTTTCGCTCTCTCTGCCCGGCATTCGAGCCAGGACCATCTCCGCACTGCTTTCGCGGGGGAGGAAGAACCGACCCTCGACCAATTCATACTCAAAATCGACGGTCAGGAAGGGCGCCTCCTCATGCAGTTTCTGAATTCTCCAGACCGCGAATCTCTCCCTGTCAACCAGAAGAATGGTTACAAGCTCTCTTTTATACTCCTTTTTGGGAATCAGCTTCAGTCGATACACCGACCTGCCCTCGAAATCCTGCTCTCCCTCCAAATGAGAGCTGTATCTCTCTTCCAACTTCTTGGGGTCGGGGGCAATCCCCTCCCGGGGCAGGATCGAAAAGCCTGTGGATTCGACGTGAATCCTGTCCGGGCTCTTGTAGTAGAGTGTCGCTCTCATCTCCGGAGCACGTAAACCCGGCATATCGACGTTGGCGATGACCTCCACGGTGTAATCTTCTATCCCCTTGAAGAGGTTACTCACTTTCGAGAGTATCTCCTCCGCGGTTGGCTGGTCGCACAACAGGCGGACGTTAAGGGTGAGAACACAAACAAGAACGAGAATTATGGTTGGAAAGATTCTAACTCTAACTGTGGACATTGTCTCTTTTCATTTCAATGGAGGGCTGAAGCCCTCCGCTACAATTCCATAGCTCGGGTGGGAGTTGCACTCCCACCCGGAAAAGACTCCAGTAGCTATTTGAGACTGCGGATGTATGCCGCCAACGCCCGAGCAGCATCCGATTCCGGATCGAGAGGTTTGCCCTTCAAGGCCCCTTCGATGCAGATGTTGTTCATCTCGATCAGGGTGACTTCCTTTGCCGCTAGGTCGGAGAATTTCGGGTAGCTGTCTGCCGCTCCCTTGAGGTCCTCTCCCTCGATGTGACAGGAGGCACAGGACTTGTTGGCCGTGCCCAGCGCAGGGCTGTGGAACAGCTGCTTACCGGCAAGTATCAGAAGTGAGTCCGGGAGAGGGGCTAGCTCTGCCCTCGGTCTTTGAGCTTCGGGCTCTGCCTCTTCCTTCCTGGAACAACCACTTATGCTGATCAGCAGACTTACAAGGGACAATACTGCCAGCTTCGTCAGAAGGACAGTGCTCTTATTCCACATCGAAGGTTCCCACACTCACTATTCTACTAAGATTATTCCGATATCCATGACATCGGTGTCGGTCGGCCCGGTCACAAAGGTCTCCTCGGTCTGTCTGAAGAGATTATATGAGTCGTTGTTGGCGAGAAACGCTTTAGGGTCAAGACCGAGCTTGTCTGCTCTTTCTGTTGTGCCTCCGTCAACTATGGCACCGGAGACATCGCTGTTTCCATCGGTTCCATTGGTGCTGCTCTGCAACAGCAGAAAATTCTCGATTCTGGCAAGCTCAATTGCAGTTCCAAGGGCCACCTCCTGGTTTGCCCCTCCGCGTCCGCGGCCCTTCTTGGTGACTGTCGTTTCACCACCGAAAATAAGACAGGCTGGCGGGGAGACCGGTTTGCCAGCGGTCTTCACCTGTTTGACCAGCTCACCAAATCTAGTCCCCATCTCTTTTGCCTCCTCCTGCAGAAAGGCGGGGAAGATCATGGAGTTGTAACCCAGTTCTCTGGCGGTTTCTTGAGCGCTCTTTAGGGCGATTGAGTTACTGGCCACGATCACATTGTCCACCTTATCGAAAATCTTATCCCCCGGTTTCGGCGTCTCGTCTCTCAGGCCCTTAATCCCGGCATCGATATGCTCCAAAACAGTTTTGGGGAGTCGGTCTATGAGTTCATATTTCTGCAGAACCTCCCGCGCCTCCTCATAGGTGGTTTCATCCGGCACCGTGAGCCCGGAGCAGATCAGAGAGAGGTCATCATCCAGGAGGTCAGATAGAATCAACGTCGGCATCGTCGCCGGGTAGCCCCACTTCGCTATCTGTCCCCCCTTGCTCGTGGAGAGGTGCTTCTGGACCGTGTATAGCTCACGGACGTCAGCCCCGGATTTGCGCAGCAGACTGGTAGTTTTCAGCTTCTCGGCTAAGTTGATACCCTCCACCGGAACGGTCGAAAGAGAGGGTGCTCCCTTCGAGATGAGAAGGATGAGCAAAGTGTCATTGCCGGCCGCCCCCAGGAAGGCTTTGAGGTCGTTGGTCCCCGTCACGCCGCTCTGATCCGGAATCGGAAAGCCGGCCTCTATGGCCTCGACTTTCTCCAGGGTGAAGCCGAGGGTGTATCTGGTGAGAACCATTCCACGGTCGATCCGCTCCCCGAGAATCTTTTCGACCGCCTGGGACATATGGACGGAGTAGTTGCCGACCCCGGAAACCAGGATTTTCTTGTAGTCGTCCAGATTGTATGACTTGTCAGCAAGCCTGAGACTGCTACCCTCCAGGTGGAGGCTACTGCTAACCGCCTTCTGGGGATTGGCGGCCTCCAGGGCGCCTGCGAATATCTGTCTGGCGTTGTCTTTGAGTCGATCGGTGCTATTCATCTTTTCGAATCCTCCGGGAGAACTGCTGCCGAAACGTCACAATCTACAAACTAAGCGACGTCCGGGCTTTAGCCTTGGTCATATATTAGTCAGCTTAGGGGATTTTTGCAAGCGACAATTCGTTTGGGGCAACGGATTTCTCAAGTGTCTGCTCTGGCGTCTCTGAGCGGTGAGGGTCTGAACTTCCGCTTCCCCTCGCTAATTTTCTACCCTCCAGCCTGCATAAATTGGTTGCAATTTCGCCAGTTAATCGTAAATTTAGATCTCAAAATAGTCGAGAGCTTTTTCTAAGAGATTATGAGTAGCGAGATTTACGATACCGAAGTCTACCGCAGATTCTACGAGAACTTCAAGCCTCTCTTGAACGGAGAGAATATCAAGCATGTCGACCTCAAAAGCATCAGAGAGGACGCCATCAGGACCGGCACCAGAACCAAATTCGGCTCTTACGGTTGGCGCTCGGCGGTCTCCAGCAGGGTTGCTCCCCGGACGGTCTATTTGGGGGACAAAGAGGTGAGGTTGCCAAAGGTGACCAATCTTCAGAGGGACCTCATCGAGAAATCCCCCGAGCAGCTGCACAAGGTCCTGCATCTCATGCGGACTTTGCCCTTCGTTCACATTCGACGACAGATGGGGGACAATCCGGAATACAATCCAATCTGCAACCTCTACGTCTCCATCGCCGACAGCAAGAACTACCGCATCGCCTACATGTGGGGGAACACCATGTGGAAGCCGGACAAAAGGCCCGGTCCGGAGTTCACTATGATTCACATCCCCGAAGAGCATCAGCTAAGACAGCAGGTCCTGGTCCTGCCGGAATACAACCTCAATATCGCCTTAGGAACCGACTACATGGGGGAGGATAAGAAGGGTTTCCTCCGACAGGCGATGTGGTATGCCGACGAGCATGGGCTTTTGGGGCTGCACGCCGGAACGAAGCTAGTCAGGGTGCGGGATGCCAAAGATGGCAAATTGAAGACGTACGGAGTTTTCCTATTCGGCTTGACCGCCACCGGCAAATCGACCTGGTCTTGCCATCAGTTGGGCTTAGACCACAAGAGGGGGGAGAAAACCGAAGTTACCCAGGACGACATTGTCTTCTTAAGAAAAGACGGCTCCGCCTTAGGGAGCGAGGCCAACTTCTTCGTCAAGACCGACGTCGAAAAAAACCTCCAGGAGGCGATGTATTATGCCCTCATCGACAAAACCGCCCTCTTCGAGAACGTCATGATCGACGCCGGCGGCAATCCCGATTTCTTAGACGAACACCTCTGCGCCAACGGCCGGGCGGTGATCCGCAAGGACAGGCTGAAGGTGAGAAGAGGGCGCAGACTTGTAGGGATAGACGCCAAAAGCATCAACCTCCCCTCCCTGGATGATCTCGATGGCCTGATCTTCGCCTTCATCACCAGGAGAAACACCATCATGCCCTTCGCTCAGGAGTTGACCCCGGAGCAGGGGGTGTTAGCGTATCTCTGGGGAGAATCGACTCACAGTTACGCCTCCCAGCCTGCCCGGGCCGGCGAGTCGGTGAGGATGGTCGGCACCGATCCTTTCATCATCGGCTCCCGGGCCAAGAAGGTCAACCACTTCTACGACATCGTCATGAACTTGATTGACAACTATCCCGGAAAAGTCAAATTCTTACTCTACAACACCGGTGGAGTCGGGGAGATGATCGAAGAGTATATGGACGGCGACATCAAAAGAAAGAAAATGATTCGCAAGGTCGACCGAGTTCCCATAAATCTGATGGCCGACATTCAGAGGGGGGATCTGCGGGGCACCAATCGTTACGAGATGGGCAGATTGGGGAGAAGGGAGATCGTAGAGTGCGAAGACTGGAACTTCTCCCAGTTCAAGCCTGAGAATTTCTACTCCGAAGAGCAGACCGAAAACTACATTCACAGCCTCATGGAGGGACGAAAGAAGTTCACCGCTGAGATTTCCGAGGAGGGGTTAAAGCCTGAGATAATTAGGGCTGCGGAGGAGACTTTCAAACTTTTCAAGGGCAAACCCTCCAAAGCTGAAGAGATAACGATTGAAGCTACCGAGCCCGCAGAAGAAGAGGAGCTTGCAGTCCCCCTCCCAGTGGAATCGAAGAGCCGACCCCGCCGCCCTTATCGTGGCAGATACAGATAAAAAAGCAAACAGTAGACAGTAGATGGGGAACAGGGGATAGGTTGTAGCGGAAACCTTTAGGTTTCCATAGATAGCAGACAGAGAATACTATCTAGCTGGGGCAGGAGTTGCACTCCTGCCCCTTTGCCTTTCGCTGGGCTAGAAAGCCCAGTCTGTTCCGTTAGAAACAACATCAAAGAATAGCCGGGGCGTTCCTGCCCTGGAGCGGACTGACCGTGAAAGGGTGGGGGGTCAACCCCCACCCTAGCTGTTTTGCATATCACAGATACATCCACTCGTAGCCCAGGTTGTCTCAACCTGGGGTTTGATTCTTGATGTCGGGTTGAGACAACCCGACCTACGGGTTGATGCGTGGCCTTCTGGGTATCGGATGTGGGCATCCGACAGCACCGTTTTCAACCATTAACTATTTACTATTTACTGATGATTGTGATGGTTTTTCTCGTCGTTCTCGATCATCCCGTCCTTGAGCTTGATAATCCTTTTGGTTCTACTGGAGATCTCCGGATCGTGGGTGATCATCACCACGGTGTTCCCCTGACTCCACAGCTCCTCGAATATATTGATGATCTCCTTCCCGGTCACAGAGTCTAAGTTGCCGGTGGGCTCGTCAGCGAGGATGATGGAGGGATTATTTACCAGCGCGCGGGCGATCGCAATCCTCTGCATCTCTCCACCGGAGAGCTCCGAGGGGAGATGATTGCGTCTCTCCACAAGACCCACCCTATCCAACATCTCCTCCACTCTCTTGCGCCTCTTTCTGAAGGAGAGCCCCGCAAAGATCAGGGGCAGCTCCACATTCTCGTAAACGCTGGCGTAGTTCAGGAGGTTGAAATTCTGAAACACGAACCCCATTTTCCGATTGCGAATTTCGGCTAACTGGTTTGGATGCAGCTTGCTGACCTCTTTCCCCTCTAAGGCATAGTTCCCTCCGGTGGGGACATCTAGGCAGCCGATGATGTTCATCAGGGTGGATTTGCCGGAGCCGGAGGGTCCCATTATGGATATGAACTCGTTGGGCTGGATGAAAAGGTCGATGTTCCGCAGGGCCTCCACCTTCACCTTGCCGGTGTCGTAGACTCTCCATATGCTCTTCATTCTTATCATAGGAGTTCACCCAAAGCTAAGCCTACTCGTATCTCAGCGACTCCACCGGGTCGAGCTTGGAGGCTCTCAGGGAAGGGAAATAGCCGGATGCCACTCCCACGATCCCCAAAGCTACGGCGGTGAGCAGGGCTATCTCCGCGGAGATGACCGGTTTGCCCAGCCACTGCAGACCCTCCTCCTTCACCGGTATTTTCTCCAGGATTTTGGTAATAGTGAAAGAGGTGGTCATCCCCATGGCGCCACCGAAGGCCGAAATGGCGATCGCCTCTAAAAGAAACTGCCACATGATGTAGCCCCTCCTGGCGCCTAAGGCCAGCTTGATTCCGATCTCCTTGGTGCGCCTTCTCACGGTCACATACATGATGTTTGCCACCCCCACTCCAGCGATCATGAGAGTCAATCCCCCCATTATCCCCAGAAAGACTTGGATCCCCAAAAGGATCTTGTCAAAAATCTTCCTTCCCTCGATGACATCCCAGAACCAGAGTGCTCTGTCATCTTCGGGGTCGAATTTATACTTCTTGCCAAGTACACGAAAGACCTCCCTTTCAACGTGCTTCACCCTTTTCGGGTCTCTGGGTTGATAGACGATGTTGGAGAGATAGGGCCACCTCTGGGTATAGATTGCCTTAAAGGTGGTCGCCGGGATGGTGGCGGTGTTGACGTCAGGACCGTGGTACATTCCCATCTGCATCTTGTCGACCATCACCCCGATCACGGTGAAGGGGATATTGTCCAAAAGCAGGGTCTTGCCGACGGCCTCTTCCTGGCCAAACAATTTCTCCTTCAACTCGTGTCCCAAGAAGATCACCCTTCTTCTGTTCTTCATATCCAGCTCGTTTAGGAAGCGGCCTCCCTTTTGGGCGATGTGGGCTCGCATCTGTTCAAAGGAGGGATAGACCCCGGTGAGATGTTCGGAGATGGTCTTGTCTTTGTATTCCAAAGTTCTTCCCCAGCGGGAGTACTCTCCGCTGATTAACTCTATCTCGGGAATGCTCTTTTTCAATAGCTCTACATCTTCGTCCATGAAGCGGATCTCCCGGCCGCGCCTGAGACCCTCATACGGTATGGTGGTCTCGCCTCCCCACAGGATGACGATGGGGCCTCCCAAGCCGCTGCGAGCCTTTCGGAGCTGCCGGGTCATCCCCTCCCCGAAGGCTAAAAGCATCACAATCGCCACCGTTCCCCAGGTCAAGGCCAGAACTGTGAGGGTGATCTTTTTCTTCTGCTTGGTGAAATCGCTTGCGAAGAGCTTGGCTAAAAGAAGAATCTTCATCTCTTACCTCAGGGTCTCAAGGCCTCCACCGGATTGAGATTGGCGGCCCGCCGAGCCGGGAAGAATCCTGAGAAAAGACCTATCAAGCCTAAGAGGCAGGTCACTGCCACCGCCACCATAACCGAGATCTCAGGGGTGCCAACATACTCCTCGGCCTTGAAAACCGGAAATACTTGGATGATGCCGTAGGAGATGATAAATCCTATTCCCCCCCCGATGAAGGTGATCACCAGGGTCTCGAAGATGAACTGCAAGAGGACGAACCTCTTTTTGGCGCCCAGAGCCATCTTGATTCCGATCTCGCGGGTTCTCTCCTCCACCACCACATTCATGATGTTCGACACCCCGATTCCGCCGACGATCAGAGTCAGAGCTCCTAGGATTCCCAGGAATAGCTGGAAACCCCCGAAGAAGGCGTTGAAGAAGGCCTCCATCTCGCTGGTGTCCCACATCGATAAAGCCTCGTCATCCTCCGGGTCGAACTTATATTTCTTCCCCAGCACCTCGTAAACTCTCTTTTTGACGTATTCGGTGAGGTGTGGAGATTCGGCTTTGAAGACCATATTGTTCAAATACTTGGCCGGATACATGGAAGCGCAGGTGGTGTAAGGTATGAAGCCCTTGTTCTCATCTCTACCGCTGTAGCTGGAGTCCTGTGGCTTCTCCTTTAAGACCCCCACAATCGTGAAGGGGACCCGATCAACAAGGACGATCTTGCCGATGGCCTCCTCTTCCCCGAAGAGGTCCTCCTTGAGATCGTTGCCCAAAAATATCGCCCGCTCTTTATTCTCCATATCGAGGTGGTTTATGAATCTTCCCCCTCTATCGGCGACGATACTGCGCAAGAGCGCAAACTCTGGATTAGTCCCCACCACCTGGACCACGAACACCTTCTTGCCGTAACTGACGGCGGCGTTCCAGCGAGTCCTCTCCGGGCTTATGTAGGCGATCTGTTTTATCTGGGAGCGCAAGAGCTCGGTATCCTCTTCCCGGAGACCGATCCGGCGCCCCTTGGGAAGACCCTGGAAGGTCTTGGCGGTTTTGCCTCCCCACATAATAACGATGTATTCCCCCAAACCGTGCATCGCTTTCACCTGGGAACGGTATAAACCCTGGCCAAAGGCCAAAAGCAGAATTACCGCCGTTGTTCCCCAGACAATCCCGAATATGGTCAGAAGGGTGCGCAGTTTCTGGGAGCGCATATCCCGGAAGATCTGTCTTAAGAAAAGCCAGAGGTGCACTATTCTATCTCCCGCGGCGGACGTTCTACCAAGAGGGCTCCCTCCTCCAACCCGGAGGTGATCTCGACGTTAAGTCCGTCGGAGAGTCCGGTCTCAACATATACGGTGTCAATCTCCCCGAGCGAATCCTGAATCTCCACCCAGGCGGTGTCGCCTTTGAAATGTAGAAGTCTCTCCGGTGCTAAAAGGACATCTTTTTTCTCGTTTATCACCAGCTCGGCGTTGGCGGAATACCCCGCCCGCAGCATCTCCTCCCCCCTCTTGGTGATTTCGATTTCGACGTCGAAGACGGTGGTGTTCTCCTCCTCTCTGGCTTTGGGCGAAATCCGTTCAAGCACCCCCTCCACCGGTTCCCCCGGGAGGGCCCCAACCTTTATCTTCGCCGTCATCCCGGGATGCAGCTTGCCGACGTCGATCTCATCCACGGTTCCCTTGAAAAGCAGATCCGTCATCTCCGCTAAGATCAGAAGCTCCGTCCCGGCCTGAAAGGAGGTCAAGGGCACCACCGGATCCCCCTCGTTCACCATCTTCTCCAAGACAGTCCCGCTTATCGGGGAGCGAATCACGGAGCTTACGTTCTTGTCGGCTATGGTGGCGTGGCCATCCTGGATCAGGGAGAGTTTCTCCTCCGCCAACTTCAGACGCAGGCGGGTCTCATCGTAATCCTTGCGGGCATCGTCGTATTCCTTCTCGGAGATATGTTTCTTGTCTAAAAGCTCCTTTGCCCTTTCATAGTTCTTGAGGGCGTTTTCGTGTGACACCTCGGCGATCTCAGCCGACCGCTTGGCCTCCGCAAATTCGAGGGGGGTGGGGTCGGGGCTGATGTCGAGTAAGGGACTTCCAAATTTGACGCGGTCGCCGACCTCGACGAAGAGTTTCTTCACGATGCCGGAGATCTTGGACTTGACCGCAATCTCGTTTCTCGGTTCAATTCTGCCGATCGCCAAAGCTTTATCGACGATATCGCCTCGATCGAGCTTCACGGTGGTGATGCCATTCTCATCCCCCTTTCTGGAGGAGACGAAGAAGAATACCGCCACCGCAATTACACCTAACACGATCAGCGCGACAATTATCTTTTTGAACATATTGAACCTCGCTAGGGAATAGGACTGAGTTCTTTTAATTATGAATACGAATATACCAGGATTGGGTTTCAGGTTCAAGCTGGGCTGTGAATATTGACGCTGGTTTAGGGATTTCATTCCCGTTATCTCGGGATCGAAGGGAAGTGCCCACTGAGCAAATCAGTCTAACACCCACTCGTAGTCTAGGTTGTCTCAACCTGGGGTTTCATCGACATAAACGGTAATCGCTGTTGGTCACGGCCATACGGCTCGTACGAGATGCCCTCATCCGTGACCTTCTGGGTATCGGACGGGGCGTCCGATACCAACACAGGTGGGTTAATCTGTGAACCGTGAACCAACAGGGTCGGATAAGTTCCGACCCCTAGGGATTTGTTTGGAGCGGGAACTCCTACCAGTCATATAACCTTCAAGTTTCCAGAAACAGCAAACAGTGGACAGGGAATTCTCCCAGCTCGGGCAGGGGGTACAACCCCCACCCCAGCTGTTTTTTTCCACTCTAGCTGTTTAGTGGTTTTGCTCGGCTATTCGACTGCAGCGGAAAGCTTTAGGTTTCCATGATTCATCAAGCAAACAGCAAACAATAGACAGTAGACAGGGAATACTCTCCAGCTGGGGCAGTCGTTCGACCCGTATGGGGAGTTGAACTCCTGCTGCTTTCCCCTGAATAGCGGGGGCATTCGTGCCCCGGAGTTTTTCAAGTGCCGTCCCGCCTCAGGCGGGTTTCCACCTGACGGAAAAGGTGTCAGGAAGCAATTCCTGACACCACAGATACATCCACTCGTAGGCCAGGTTGTCTCAACCTGGGGTTTGATTCGTGGTGACGGCTTGATGTCGGGTTGAGACAACCCGACTTACAGGTTGAGGCGTTTCTCGGTCAAGGTTCTCCCAACAGATAATACCCTCCCCAGAAATTGGGATGGGGATTGTATGATTTCTCGATTTTCCCCTGAGCTACGCTCAGTGCAGGGGCAATCTCCTCGCCGCTCAGAAATGAACGATAGAATCTCTTCAAGAAGATCGCTCTCACCATCAGTTCCGGAGACCACTGGGACAAAAGCGCCCTTTCACAATGGAAAGAGAGCAAAAGCCTCCAGAGCAATTCCACCTCTAAGCCATCTGAGCTTAATAGAGGAGGGAGGTCGACATTCAGCCAACTGAAAATGTCACTCTCCATCGACAATCCCGCGAATTCGAGAAGGGCCATCTCAGAACCGGCGACATTGAACCCGGACTCAAACGGCCTTTCGGGCTTGAATCTCCCGGGGGTGGCGAGGTGTAGGTATCTTCCCTGACCGAAAGCAGGCTCAAATTCGTGCAGCGCCGAAATCCTGCTGACATCGTCATCGCCGAAAGTGAGCGATAGCCCCCGGCCCTCGTCAATCCCCAGGGGATTAGGTTTGGGATCTGCAAGGTATACCATCCTCTGCGAATAGGTCTCCTTCGAAGCAGGCTCCATCAGAAGATAACAGAGGGAAGGGAGATAGAGAAGCTCCCAGCGCTGACCGACATATTCGCCGGCTTGGTCGATCAAAAGCCCGAACGGGAGATAGAATAAGCTTCCCCCGGGAATGATCGATAATCGCTTCTTGGAGGCGATCTCCGATTCTAACGGTTTGATCAAGAGGTTGTACAGTTCCTTCGCGGAGACCTCCACCTCCGACAGGGAGCGGATCTGTCCCCGGAAAAGTTCAATTTTTTCCTTCAACTCCTTCTCGGCAATCGGGACTTGCAGGAGCCTAATGTCCTTCGTGGTGACACTCCAGCAGTATAAGATTTGCGGGGTGGAGAAATAATAGAGCAGGGCCGAATCCTCTCTTAGCTTCTCTCTGAGAACCTCCGGTGTTAGCCCGCCTCCCGAGAAAAAGAGAGCGAAGCCGGGATCGGTCGTCATCAGAGAATCGAAAAAGCTGTGATAGTTCGACGCCGCCACCTCGATTCTCTCCACCGCAGAGTCCAGACTCCCGGGGGATAAGTCTGTCAAGTCTCTGCCCGCAAGCAGCGAAGATAAAGCTCCTCTTTCCTGAAAGACCTTCTGCTTTAGGACCTGCAAGTGCTCAAAGGTGAGCCTGCAGTTCTCTTTTTGGAAATCTATCCTCCTCTGAGCCAGACGGTCGGCGAAGCTGCGATTCCTCATGCGCTCCGCATACTCTATGGGCTCCATGGTCTTTCCGGATTCGACCAGAGTTGCCATCAAGGCTTGATAAAGATCGGAGCTGGTCTCAAGATAGCCTCCCTTGTAGACCTCCAAGGGATCTTGCGGGAGTGATAGACTTATGACCTCGAAAGCCTTCCTGAAATAGTCCTCAGTCTTATCAAATCGCTTCCGTTTTCTCTCTATCTCTCCCAGCCTGAAATAGCTGCGCCATAAGATCTCGTCAAGCTTTATCCCCTCCGATAATTCCAGAGAGCGACCGAAGAGCTCCTGCGCCTCCTTTTCCTCTCCCCGGAGGAGGTTTGCCTGCCCCAGATTATAGATCAGCTTGACCTGCATCTCTAAGTTCTTCTCGGTTTCCGATTCCTTCAATGCCCTCCGGTAATAGACCGCCGCCGAATCCATCTCCCCCAACCCTTGATAGGCAAGCCCGATATTCCTCAAATCCAGAAGGATGGCGCTTTCATCTTGCAGTTCCCGGTCGAGATTATGGGCCAGCTTGTAATGAAGGAGGGATTCCTTAAAGTTTTTCTTCTGGTTGAAGAGGTTGCCGAGGTTGGTGAGAAAGGTGGCCTTATGGGAGGCCAATCCCAGGCTCTCCGCCAATGCCACCCCCCAGCGGTTGGTATTGAGGCTCCCTTGAGTGTCCCCGGTGTAACGTTCTATAAGAGCGCGGAGATTCAAGACCTCCAGCCGGCCGCGCTCATCCCCGAGCCGGCGATGGAGATCCCAACTAAGCTTTTGACAACTTCTGGCATTCTCGTAATCACCTGTATGCCAGTAGATGGTGGCCAGGTATTGATAAGTGCGGGCAAGCTCCCGGGAGTCATCACCTCCGGATAGAAGTTCCAAAGCCCTCTGCTGGCAGCCCAAGGCCTGCTGAAAATTTCCCACCTTGGTGAGGGCAAAACCGAGAAGCTGAGAAGATTTCGCCTCCAGCTCCGCTTTTCTGTTCTGAGAGAGGCTCACCGCCGAGGATAGATTCTCCACCGCAAACTTGAAATCGCCGGAATTGATGTTTGTGCGACCCAGGAGGAGATAAGTCTCCGCCAGATTGAGACTGTCGTCAACAGACTGAAAGAGGGCGGCGGCACTATCGGCCAATATCCTTGCGGCGTTGTAATCTCCGGAGAGGTCGGCGAAGTTGGCCTGGTTTCGCAGCGAGATCGCCTTTTGTTGCAACTGCCCCGGCCTTATCTTCCATTTTCTATATTCGCTCTCGTAGAGACTCGCCTTCTGGTAATCGCCGTCCTGGTAGCTAATCCTTCTCAAGCTCAGAAGTGATTTCTCCACCAGGTTTTTGTCCTCCGATTGGTAACCCATCTCCAGCAACTTCTCCTGCCACTTTGAAGCGTTCCTAAAATCGCCGCCGCGGAAGTAGGAAAGGACCAGGCCGTCTAAGAGCCTCTGGAGTTTGTCAGGAGGGAGTTGCAGTTGGTAGGCCAAGTTGAGAGCCCCGCGGTAGCTCTTAGCGGACAGAAGCCACTCTGCCCGGGAGGCATATCCCTGGGCTTTGGCGAGGAGCTTTCCCAGACTCTTGGAGGCGACGCTTCTTGCCTCTTTCGGATCCAAGCCTCCGAAGCCGATATTCTGAAAGGAGGCCCAGAAATGCGGTTGGGGGTATTTCTCCCGAAGGCGGAGTTGTGCCTCCCCCAAGGAGGAGCTGATATCATACTTCTCCAATGCCTCATAGAAAAGCCTGAAGAACTCCCCGCGCACTTCCGGTTTGACCGCCCAGAGGCTGGTGACGATGGAAGGAATACCGGCATAGCCGAAGCTTGTGGCCAAAGTTAGATTCGCTCTCCCGGGGAGGTGATAATCGAACTCGAAATCATTGCCGCTGATTGAGAGTAAGCTCGCTTCCAGATCCCAGGAATAGATGTCGTGAAGATGAATGGTGTAGGTGGAATCGCCCTCCCCTGAATAGCTGAGTCTGGATTTGAGGGGGTAACCGAGATCGAAATCGAGTGCGCCGCAGAGGTGCAGCCTTCCGAAATCGCTGAGTTCCCGCCTCAAGTCCGGCGGCGGCGGGAGGGGCAAATTGATAGTGACCTCGGGAAGAGTCTCCTTCAAAGCGGCGACCTCTTCATCAGTCCCCGACAGAAGGGGCAATAGATACATCCCCCTCTGGTTGGGAGAGAGACGCTGGTAACTCTGATACAAGAGGTTCGCAGAAGGGGAGGTTGTGAGATTGAAAAGCTCAAATAGGTAGCCGTCAGAGGAGAGCAGGCTGGAGAAGGAGATGTAGCTCAAGTGCCGGTCGGGAACGATGGCCAGCTCGCTTTTGTCTCCAATGAATTCCTCAACTGGCTCAATGAGGAGAGAGTAGAGTTGTCGAGCCTGCCTTTGGATTTCAAGCTCGGTCTCCTCGGCAGGTGGTGACCTCAAAAGCTGATAATAGGTTTCGACCAATGTTGACAATGTCATGTCCTCTACGGGAACGAATCTGAAATAGAGCTCGGTGGAGGTGACAACCCAGATTCCGAGGCCCTCAGATAGAACCGCGTAATTGATGAGCGCCACGTCATTGGAGAGAACCTGCTGGAGCTCCTCGATTGTTGCCGGTTCCACCAAAATCATGGAGCTTAGCTCTGGGCCTTCGTCCCTTATTTTAGCTTTCAGCTTTTCGAATTCGCTCTCCCACTCGGAGAGCTCCCCCTTCAAGGAGGCGAGCTTCTCGGGGTCGGCGGAGCTACCTTTAAGCTCCTCCCTTAGGATTCTACTTCCGGTTCTGTGAATCTGCGCCTGAAGATAGCGGGCATCGCGCAGGTAAATCTTGTGCCGTTCTTTTTTGAGCTCCGCGAAGTCGTATGTTGCCAAAAGATCGATGATGAGTCTGGCCCTCTCTCTCTCTATAAGAGAGAAAGCTTCAGGATAGTCGCCTCTTGAGATCTCAAATCTGATATAGTCCCGATAGAAACCGCTTTTCCTCTCCCACAGGGAGGGTCGTCCCAGGACTTCTTTCTGCTGTGTCGGAGAGTTCTCCAAGACCTCCAGGCCTCTAAGGAAGTGAGCCTCTACTGAATCTGTAGGGGAGTTCCGTTCCCATTCTACCAGTGCCAATGCCTGCTCCGATTCCCATACGAGCGAACTGAGATAAAAGCGGGAACCGATCTGTAGCGATTCTGTAAGCTCAAGCTTGGCGGCATCGAATCTGCCCAGGAGGTGATGAATAACCCCAAGGTTGTAAGAGATCTGCCCCACCGCGGGCCAGTATTTGAGTTCCTTGACCTGATTCAAAGCCTGAAGATAGTATCCCTCCGAGGTCAATAGCTCCTCTAGCCCGGGAGGTGAGCTGTCGAGAAATGATTTGAAATCCGCCTCCAGGTTCGGCCTCGACCCCGCTCTGATTTTGACAAGGGCTTTGAGATAGGTTAGCCCTCCCAAGTTTGCCAAAAGGAGAGGCCGGGGTCTGGAGAGACCTGAGCCCAACTCCTTCAGGGTCTGGTTCAGAATTGTCTCTATCTTTTCTGCTGGGTCCTCGAGCGAGGCGGTGGTCGAAGGTGGACTGTCAATTTCCCTCTGGAGCAGAAAAAGTCCCAGGTCGGAGTAGTTGAGGGCGTTTACGACCATGCCGGAGAGGAGCTTCGCCTTTTTTGCAACCTCCCAGGAAGTGAAGAAGTAGGTCAGGGAGGAGTCATACTCCCCTATCACAACATATTGGTAACCGAGATTGTTGAGCACCACCGCTTCCAAACCACTCTCCTTTTCCTTCCGAACCCGGATCAGTTTCTCCTTTAGGGCTGCAATAGAACCGCAGAAATCCTGAGAGAGATCTTCGGCGGCGCTCTCTATGCTGCTGGAGAGCCAGCCCTCCGCCGCCAGAGACAACCCCCGAGGGTAGAGGGAGCCACCAAGTTTGATCTCCTCCAGACGAACGAAAGGAAGGTTGAAGCTGAAAAGGGGAGTCTTCACCTTGAGGGCATTCTCCTTTTTGAGGTCCTCACCCTTCGGAACCAGAAAGAAGAGCGAATCGGCGATAGTAGTGTGCTCGATGGCTTTTTCGGTCTCCTCCAGCTTTTGATAATTGAAAGCGATCGCCTGGTGAAGGAGGGCGAGCTTCTTTATCGGTCCGGAGGTCTGGCGGTATTCCAATGCTCTCGAAAAGAACTCATTCGAGAGCTCAAATTCGCCCGCCAGATGGTAAACCAGACCTAACTGCTCGTAGATCTCCAATTTCAGCTCCGAATCCTGGAGCCCCTCAGCGGTCTCCAAAACTTCCTGGTAGCTTTTGGCGGAGAGGTCAAACCGATCGGTGTTCCGGGCGGCGTGGGCCAAATTCCTGACCACTGCTCTTCGAGTCTCCCGGTCGGGGAGGCGGGGATCGATTCTCAACTTCTCCAGATAGTGATGCAGCGCTAAAGGGTGTTGCTCGATCTGGAAGAAGCCCTCGGCGGCGTTTAAGTGCAGGTCGGCCTCCAGGGAGGGATTCTCAAGCTCGTCATTCAGGGTGATCCCCATGGTGGCCAGATCGATGGTGGCCTCGTAGAGGCTCTCCTGTTCATCGGCCTCTCCGCGGGCTTGCAGCTGGCAATAGACCCATCCCAGGGTGAGATAGGCCTCGACGAAGCCGTAGTCGTTGGCCAAGACCTCCTCTAACTCCCGGCGGGCCGATTTCAGATCCGAGATTTTTCCTTTCTCTTGAAACTGAAAGGCCAGGGTCAATCCCAGACCGTAGCGGGCGACGTCATTGCCGGGCTCGTCTTTCAACTTCACTCGATAAGTTGTCTCACAACTCTTCAGATCTCCGGTGGCGGCACAACTCCTTATCCATCCCCAGTGAGCCTTGATGTTATTGTAATTCTCGTTAATTATCTTCTCGAAGCTTCTTTGCGCCTCCAGGTAGTTGGAGTTGGAGAAGAGGGCTTCGGCCTCCGACAAGAGGGAGCCCGAGAGTTCTTTTTCCACTTGGTATCTCAGAGAGGCGCTCTCTATCTTCTCGAACTGCTGATATAACTCTGAAAGCAGTCTGGTAGCCTCTGGAACCTGAGAGAGGTTCAGGTGAAGTTTGGCCAGCTCGAATTTTGCGACCTGGAGGGTTTTCTCCTGTTCGGGATAGGAGTTGATCAGGCGCTGGTAAACGTCAACCCCGAGGGAGGGTCTTGCCTGCTCCACGAAAGTCCGTGCCATCTCCAGAAGGGTCAAGGCCGCCAGAGGTTTTCTCTCCCGATAGGAATAGAAGAGCTTATTTAAGGAGGCCAACTTCTTCTCGAAGTCTTGTTGCTCGAAAAGTCTGATGATGGTGGCCCGGGCTGAATCGGCCCACAGGGATCTTTCCTGGTAGCGGTCCACCACTGCGAGGTAGTCATCGACCTCCCCGAAGGGATCTCCAATCTCCGCCTGCAGGTGGGTTTCGACCCGTCGGAATTCGGCTTCAGCGGCGATGTCGACCTCTTCCGGGAAGAGGCTCGCCACCTCTCGGTATCTCCCCGCAGCTGCCTTTAGGTCTCCGTAGTCCCGGAGCCAATCCCCGCTGGCCTTAAGTGCGGCCGCCAGAACGGTGCCGTCATCGGAATAGGAATTTTTGATTCTCTTTAATCCAGTCAAAGCCTCCCGCAGGGACTTCCTTCTGTCTAAGTGCCAGAAGGATTCGGCGGTGGAGTTGACCAGTTGTATTTCACAAAACCCCGCTGAGGTTGTCTCCTCAGGATAGCATTCGATGGTTCTTCTCCAGACCTCTTCGGCCCTCTTGGAGTAACCCAATCTCTTGTGAAGGTGCCCCAGTCTCAGTCCCGCTTGGGCACAGCTACTATCTTCGTCAGGAAAGAATCCGGCGACAGACTGGTAGGCCAGGATCGTCAGATAGGGAGCCTCTCTTCCGAGAAGGTTTTTCTCTGCCCACCGGGCCAGTTGCAGCTGTCTTCTTGCGCTTTGAGCCTTTGGGAAGACGCCCGCAGTCGGAACCGCGTAGAGGTCGAAGTTGCCGCCCTTGTTGGAGAGATAGAATACCTCACCTCCGGTGTAGGAGCAGGTCGGCATATACTCCCAGTGCTGGCTGAAGGTGAGTTGCTGGACAGTTTTGGTTTCCAGATTGATCCTGCAAATGTAAGGGGTATCCTCGGTGTTGAGCTCGCCGTCAGCGTTGGTGTCCATTCCAAATTTGGTGAAGACGATCCCCTCGCCACCGGGGAGAAAGCTGGGGAAGGCATCGACGCCGGGCCCGGTATCCAGAATCGATACTGACCTGTCTGGGAGAGACAATAAAGATAGCCGGTTGTTTCTCTCCGGCTCCGGAGAGAGGGATATAAAGGCGATCTCCTCACCGTTCGGAGACCAGCAGGGGTTGACGGCGCCCGCGGTGGTGAGAGGCCCGCTCAGTTCCCCCCCCAGGGTCATAAGCCACAGGTTCGACAGCCCGGTCTCGCGGTCGGATAGAAACAGAATGGTCTCCCCGTCGGGGGAGAATCTCGGTTGGTCGTCGTAACCTCTATAGGTGGTCAGGCGTTCCGGCTCTTTTGAACCCCTCTGTTGGAGATAGATATCGCCGCGGGCATCGTCCCGTCGAGAGACGTATGCAATGGTTTTGTTGTCCGCCGATAAGGAGGCATGATAGTCGGCGGCGGTGTGATCGGTGACCAAGGAGTCGACTCCGCCGGTGCTCGATTTTAAGAAGATGTCTTCGTTGCCGTTGCGGGCGGAGGTGAAGACTAGCCAGCTCCCATCGGGACTCACCGCCGGGTCGTAATCATCAGAGGGGTGAGTCGTCACCTGCCGGGGGATGAAGATCTCCCAAGCATCGGAACTTTGAGCCAGGGAGGGGAGGCCCAGAAGAAAAAGTAGAGAGATCGAGAAGACCTTGAGTTTATGAACCTCGAAGACTCCCGCAATTGGCAAGGTCACTTCCGTTTCCAGCTCCCGTCTTGGTCCTGGATGAGCTCCCCGGGCTTGGCCGATTCCCGATTGCGCTGGGCGAAGGAGGCTTCCACCTGGGGCAGATCCTCCTCGGTTAGATCGTGCCGCAGGCTTATATACCACTCCACGAGAACTCTTCTGCTCTGGTTCTCCTCAGAGACTACCCCGTGAACAAGAACCGCCAGGGTGGAGTCTGCTCTCAGTTTGGCCGAATCGACCACCTCCAGATAGCCGCGGCTGTTCTCCCCGACTATCCCCTGCCGCTTGAAGTCATCAACATCGTCGCTGTTGAAAATCCTGGAGGCCTCCGCCCGGAGGTAGCGCAACCTCTCGGGGGAGTAGCTTCTCACGAGAGTTGTTTCCGCCTCACCGAAGATTGACCTCTGGAGGCTGTCGGATTCAGTCGGGGGCACCAGGGAGCTGGTGCTCACCGCTCCAATTGACCAGATCTCCTCCGGCAGCTTCTTGTGTTCCCCCAGAAGCTGTCTCTCCAGGGCGGTCTTCTCCCCGGTTATGGTGACCTCCGGAGGCTTTATGCTGCAAGAGAGAGCGAGAACTATCGAGAGTAGAAGCAGTAAAGAACCGTTGTTGTAGTAATATCTTTTCGACATTTTGCCTCCTTTAATATTCCTCCTCCTTCTCAGCGCCCATTTGAGAGAGAACCACGGAGAGGGGTATGCGATCGTAACGAATCGGCATCGGCAGGCGGATGAGCTGCTTTATGAACGGCACCGGGGCATAAACGTCGGCGTGAAGGGAGGGGTAGATGTTGCCGTGCCTGACCGAACAGGAAAACCATCGGGGTCGAAATCTTATGGGGATTATGCCAATGACTTTGAACTTCTGATCTAAGAAAGTCTTGGTCATCTCGAGGCTGGGGTCGGTCCCTTCCGGATCCAGAAAATCGAAGATGCGGCTCAACACCTCGGCGCTCACCTGGGTGATGTCGAGCTCCGCCTCCAGCTCCCCGCCGGGGAGGAGGCCCCGACCTCGCAAGTAGATATCTCCGGTAAGGCTTTTCTCCGCAGTTATGATCTTCTCTTTAAGCCCGGTCATCTCCGAGAAGTTGACGCTGGAGAATTGCAGGTAGGCGCGATACTCCACCTCCTCCAAGTTCAGCTCCCTCCCCCCCAGCTTCAAAGATTTCAAGTCCACCAGCAGGTTGCCGTAGAGGTTGCCGTCATAGAGGTTGCCCACCAGCCGGGGTATGTGTAGGGCGCTGTTGCCGAAAGTGACGTCCATCTCTAAGTTCTGGGCGCTGAAGCGCATGGCGGTGATCCTATCGATCTTGAAGTTGGAGATGTTTTCGCCTCTTTGGAGGTTGTATGCTCTCAGCCGTTCGTAGTTGAAAGGACTGGAGGCATAGAGGGCGCTGACTTCCTTGGTCTCCTGAACTAAAGACATATCTCGAAGGTCGAGCTTCTGGTGAAAGGGGATGTGTCCGTTCATATTTTCGATGGATACCAGAGGCGGCATCTCCAGATTCAGGTATTGAAAATCGGCGCTGCCATAAAGGGTGACTAAAGAATCCCTCATGCTCAAGTTCATCCGGAGGCTCAATCCCCCTTTGGCCTTCATCTCTCCGAAGAGGGTCATCTCCTCGGCCGAACGGAAATCGAAGCTGCCCGCCAACCTCAACTTCGGGGAGCTGCTCAAGTCCGACACCATCCCGTTTAGCGCCAGACCGAATTTGAGGGAGAGACAATCGAACTGAAGGTTCTCTAAGAATAGACTCATCTCGGTCGGGGCAGGCTCATCCCCCCGGGGCAGGTTCGTCACGGAGGCTTTCAGGGAGAGAAAGCAATCGCTAATGGGGTTGACGAGGTAGTTGTAGTTCTCAATCCAGTCTAAGCGGAACAGACCTTCGAGCTCGACGCGGTCTCCCTGGAAGGCTAAGATGAGCTCTCCTCCCAATCCCCGCAGTTCGGTTTCGAATGCCGGCAGTATCATCCCGAAGTCAGTCAGCTCTAAGATGGTGTTGATGTCAATCTGGGTGCGACTGGAAGCCGGCAGTCGGCCCCGGATTGTGGTTTTTATCTCCGTCTCCCCGGCAAACTGCAGTCCCCCCAGGGAGCGATTCAACTCTAACGGCAGGAAATCCGACAAACGATTGTGCTTAATCTTGGCCTCCAGGTTGGCTGTCAAGGAATCGCGACCGAAGTTGTAAAGACCTCCAGAGGCAGAAAGATCTAAAAGACCGGTGCTGGTCAGATCCAGATGGACAAGCTCAATACGGGAGAGGTCCTCCTCAAGGGAAAGCTTAGCGTTCCCTGAAAACTTCAACGGCTCCAGGATCATACTGTCCCCCCCCAGATGATATTTGAGGGAGTCTGTGAACAGGCTGAAGGCACAAACGATGTCGCCAAAATCTGCCGCTGAGAAATCAAGCTTAAGACCTCCAGAACCTATGACTGGAGACTGGGGAAGTTGATCAAACTGTATCTGCTCAAGGGAGGCAGTACCTGACAAAACCGGGCCCGGAAGTCGTGAGGTTGCACTGATGGATGCTCTGCCTCCGAAGATTTCGTTTACGGCCGCCTCGAAAGTGGCTTCCTTCACCCTCGGCATTTGCCTCTCTAAGCTGTCAAGTTCAACTCCGAATCGCCCGCCGATGCCAGCAACGGTTATCGTGAGGAAATCATCCAGGGGATAGTTTACCTCTTTCAGCGAGAAACTCCCGTCGAGTTTAACTTCAATATCAGAGCTCGACAGGGCTATTCCGGCTTCAAGCTTGGCTTGAAAGTCCAGACGGTCGATCGCCAGACCGGTGGTGCTATCCTGGGCGCAGACATTTCTCAGACCGAAGGTTACACCGGCGTTGATTTTTTCTTCGTTACCTTCAGCCCAGATATTCTCCCAGTAAGTTTCACCTTCGATGCGGAGGGCGGGGAGGAATTCGTGTATAACATGCGAGAAGTTACCCAAATTCAAGCCGTTCGATCTGGAGGCAAACCGAAACTGAGGTTGAGCTACTAGCGAAGTCAAAGTGACCTCAGCCTGCAGCAGTCTGTTTTCGTTCAGCTCGAAATAGATCTCTTCGAGCTGCAGCGAATCTGCACCCATGTCATATACGTATTTCAATCCCGCGCTCAGGGACAGGGCTGGAAAGGTCCTCCCGAAGTAGATCTCTGAGTCCTTCAAGCTGAACTCCACCTCTCCAGCGGAAGGCACTTCCGAACTTATCTGCCCGGAAAGAGTGAATGTGAGGTTGCTGGAGATTTTCAATTCCGGAGCGGTTGAGACGGAGCTTATTGATAGATTCTTACGATCTTGCGGCGAGATTTGAAAACGGGCTTTCAAAGAGAAATCCTCGGGCGAGCGGAAGAAGAGCGATTCAATGTCGAGATTGATTCCAGAGAGTTCGAGCTCCCCCGGTCCGGAGAGGTGGACGGAGGCCTGCTTCAACTCTAAGTTCCTCAGAACAAGGAGGAGCAGCAATTCCGATTCGGCTCTCTCCGAAGCAGCGGGCGATTCCCGCTTTTTCGGTTGCACCAGGTCGGAGAAGTTCCAGAGGGTGTCGGATAGCTGCCGGAGGTAAATCTCCGGTTCATGGATGATTATCGTCTCAATCTCCAGTTGTTTCTTTAACAGAGATAGCAGGCGGTATTTCAGCTTCAGGCGCTTCAGGCGGAGAAAGACGTTTCCGCCGCAGTCCGGGGGATCGTGAATCTGCAAGCCTTTCAGCCGGACCCCGGAGAGAATGGAGATATCGAGAGAATCAATTTGAATCAGACGATTGAGCTTCTGAGAGAGAGTTTCGGTGGCGATCTGTTTGATCTTGTGGTCAGTGAAGTAAAGCGTCCTCAAGCCGATGGCGACGATGAGTGCCAGCACAAACAGAGAGAGAATCAGAATGAGAAATATCTTGGAGATTCTTTTGAGGTTTACCTTTCGCAAAGGAGGCCTCGGACACAGCTTATCGAAACCTCAAAGAAACTAAGCCCCGGAAGGGGAGATGTCAATTTCTTTTGTCTGAGCTCTTTTTATGGGGGAATAAAAAAAGGCAGAGACATTGCTCTGCCTTTCAAAGGACAAAACCCTCCGGTGGTTACCTCTTCACAGCTTCTTTCAGGGCTTTGCCCGGGCGGAACTTGGCGACCCTGCTGGCCGGAATCTTGATGGCCTGTCCGGTCTGCGGGTTTCTTCCCATGCGAGCCTTTCTGCGTGTAACCTCGAATGTCCCGAAACCGACGAAGGAGACTTTCTGTCCCTTCTTAAGGGAGCGGGTCACTCCGTCCAGAATGGAGCTTAAGGCTCTTGTGGCTTGGGCCTTGGTGACGTTGGCCTCTTTAGCACACTTGGCAATCAGTTCCTCTTTTGTCACTTGCTCACCCCCTCGGGCTCATTTAGGGTTTGCGGTTTGCGGCCATTATCCACGCCGATTTTCCGGATACTATATGCCACCAGCCCGCGTTTGTCAAGACTTTTTTGGGTCACAGTGAAAAAAAATTCTCTTAGCCCAGAACTGGTGAGGTCTCCGGAAGAGGGACGTGAGACGAAATCGCGGCGGCTATCGCAGGTGACCTCCCTTGATGCCCCCCTCGCTTTTCTCGATTTTCACCTCCGGGATGGCTCTGATGTTGATGCGGATGTAGTATCCGCGGCGCACCCCGGTGGGAATCCAGTAGAACTGAAACTCCCAGCAGTGAAGGTCGCGGTGCACCTGGAACTGTTGCTCCACGATTCTTTTTGCCTCCACGTTGTAACGACTGGTGTATGCCACCCTCCATTTGGTGGTGGGGGAAAGCTCTCCGCTTAAGTCAAACCAGCGGGTGATCGATCTAGTCACTCCGGCTCGGCTTTCGCTGTAGCGATGGGAGAGCCTCAGATTCCAGGAGAGGCCTTTCACACCTCCTCTCTCCCTTTCCGGTCCGAAGACCGCCTCCGCACCCGCCACCGGAAGTTCCTCTCTAGGTCCGCGTAGCTCCATTTCTTCTCTCCCCCTCAAAGATATTGTGGTGGAGGCGCTGAAGCTCAAAAGCCGGGGACGAAGCAACCTCAGCTCATCGCTGTCTTTTGGATAGAAGCTGTGAGTGGCACCGATAGTTATCTCGATATTGGGTAAGGCTCGGGAGCGGACGCTAGATCTGAGATTCCCCCACTTGCGGGCCTGTGCCAAATAATCGTAGCTGGTGGAGAAGTTGGCGCTAAACAGATCCGTCTTTCTCTCCTGGCCTCCGGTTTCGGTCTTCATCTGGAAGAGGTTGGCAAGCGAAAGTGACAGGCGTTTCACTTTGGAGGTGGAGACCCCTTTGCCGGTGTAGGTTTTGTATTCGCTCCCCTTCTTGTACTCCGGTTGCCAGCTGTAGCTCACCGAGGGGGTCATCACGTGCCTCAAGGCTCGCAGGGGCCCCAACTTCATGCTGAAAGTCCCGTAGAGGTCGGTCTTGGCCGCCAGCGAAAAGCGATAGCTCCCCCTGCGGATAAACTCCTCGGTCTTGAGATTACGGTTTTCGCTGTCGTTGGTGGGCAGGATGTAATACCAGGTCTCCTGATAGCTGAGATTCGGAGTCAGGGTGAGGTAGTTGCCCAGGCTCTGAGGGCTGGAGATTCTCAAGTGATGGTCGGCCACCTGATACCTCCTCCAGAGAAAGATGTCGCCGGACTTGCGCTTGGAAAAATAGTTCACACCCGAAGAGCTGAGGGAGTAATAGATAGAGTGATACCACCTCTTCGGTCTCTCTTCGTCCTTTTTTGTCGGTTGCCGGTAGGGGATTAAAGGTCGTTGCAGCTTTGTGAAAGTCACCGAGGGGAGTTTCTGAGTTCGGGTCTCGGTGTCTAAGTTCCAGCTCTGGTCCAAGGCCAAAGTCAGGTTTGCTCCCTCCCACCTCTTGCTGAGCGAAAGCTGGGAGTGGAGGCTGCGGTTGCGGATCTCCTCCGGATTGTAGCTGACGTCCTCGTAGTAGCTTTTATCGCTGATGAAATTTCCGCTGCCGGATAGCTTCATGGTGGGGGTGATATCCTGACTGTGCGCCATCCGGAGGCTCCAGCGCTTCCTTTTGCGGCGTTGAAGATCTTGCCAGCGAGACTCATAGACATAAGAACCGGACACGCTCCCCGCCAGTTTGTAACGCACCGCATAGCGTCCGTCGAGGTTGAAGGAAAGATGAGACTTCTCGTAGAAATCCATACTCCCCTGAAGATCCCAGTATTCCGAGGCCGCCCAGTAGTATCCCAAGTTTCTTATGAAACGTTCCCCCACCTCGAAATTTCCCAGCTCGAAGGTGGTGAATCCGGAGTGCCGACCTCTTTTGATGGGGAAGACATAGTAGGGGATGGCGGCCACCGGTAAATCCCCGATATACAGTATCACCGGCCGGGCGATGACCTTATCGCGGTGAATGACCTTCATCCTCTTGCCGTAAAAATGAAAGTGAGGTTCATCTAAGTCGCAGGAGGTGAACTCCCCCTCCTTGACGTAGAGGATCTCATTGGTGATCTTGCTGATCTGTTCCCCGTGGTAGAAGCCCCCCTCGAACTCGGTGTCCCCGGCCTTGATCTTCCCCCTCTTGGTCTCGATATTGTAGACCATCTCCAGTCCGACGATTTCATCGGTCCCCTCCGTCAGGACCGGTGCATTCTTGACCACCTCTTCCCCCTCTTCCTCCTCCAGGCTCCCCCGGGCCTTCAAGAGTTTGGCGGAGGTGTTGTAGGTGATAAAATCCGCGGTCAGAGACATCTGCTTATGCTTCAGCCGGGAATTGGTCTTCAAGGTGATGGTGCTGTCGTCGAAAGTGTAAAGGATCTCGGAGGCAGAATAATAGACGGTATCGAGCGGCTGCGCCTGGAGGGTATCCGATACGGTTCTCTCTTTCGGCGCAAAGTAAGTTCCCCGAGCTCCACCGATGACCTCCACCTTCTGGGCCTTCCCCTCCGAGAGATAGAGGTTTAAGGTATCGCCGGAGACCTCGTTTTTGCCGGTTTTGCTCGAGTCCTTCGGGGCGGGCTGATAGAAACTTCTGGCGTTGCCCAGAGCCTGGACTTTTTTGACCTCCTCATCTTCTAAGAAGAAATCTATCCTCTGGCCGGTGAGGTAGCTCTCAGCGAAATCGGTCCTGGCCGAATCGGTCGGCTCCCAGCGGGTGGCTCTGGGGTTTCCGGTAACGATGACCTGACGCACCTCTTCCTCTTCGATGACAATCTCCATTCTCTCCCCGGTGAGCTGGTTGTCCTCCTGCCATGCCACCGGGGATTGGCTCAAAACGATCCTATCCTCTGTGGCGAAGAGCTCCGCATGACCGCAGTCGGCTTTCAATTTACCTCTTGCGATGGTGACCGAATCGATCGCCACCGCCCTTTTCTCCCCGGTGTAGTATTCCAGCCTCAGAGCGTCGACGGTCAAGCTTTCCGGGGAGTGGGCCTTGAAGACGGCGCGGGGTGAGATGGTGGCAACGACGAGTTTCTTCTTGCGGTCGTATTCGGCATAGCCGGAGGTTATGATCGTCTCCTCTTCGGGATCGACGGCGACCACATTCCCTCTGGCCATCGCTTTTTTGATTCTCTTGATATAGGTCAAGCGGTCACAGGTTAATATCTGCTCTTCGTCCTGAAGCTCGGCGTTCCCCTGCACCACCACCTGGCCGGCAGTCTTATACCAGACCGCCCGGTCGCCCTTCAAGGTGGCCTCACCCTGTCGAAGCAGGACGCTGTCGGTCAGAACGATAATGGTATTCTCAGGGTCGTTGTTGAACTCCAATGAGCCGGCGTGCAGAAGCTCGATCGGCTCCTCCTCACTCTTCTGAGCCTGGGCCAGCGGTGAAGCCAAGAGTGTCAGAAGCAAAAGGAGAAAGGGAGGTGACATTTTTGCTTTGAGAAACATGCTCTGCCCAATATAGTTTCGTCCGGTCTCACCTGCAATTTCATACTAATCCAGATGAAGATAAAAATCAAGTTCTGCTCTGGACAGTTCATCCCCGTCGGCGGTGAGCGAAAAACCGATATGGTGCCCTCTATTCTGTTCGGAAAACATCCGCTATCTTATACCTTTGGCCTGGGATATTGTCGTTGACAGAATCGCACTAGCGGTTATTGTGATCAGTGGGGAAAGCTCGCATGAGAGGACTTCTCCTGCTTCACGTAGAGACTAAGCCTTCACAATCGGAGGTAGCTACGTTTAGAAACCAAGGTTTGATTATCATCCTGGCCTTATTCGTGTTCTTGCCCGGGAGCCTCTTAGGTCGGCTCCGACTTGCGTTTAATGAAGCTGAATTAGGTTCAATAACTATGACTCAGCCTGAGTAAAGAGGAGGTAAACCGTGTTCCCCTCGAATCTGTCTGGTAGCAAAGGGGGCTGGTTTCACCTTTGGGCTGTTCTCTTCTTTCCCCTGTTTCTCTTTCTGGCGAACTCCCACTCATTCGAAGGGATACGGCACCATCAGAACCTCTCGCACTGGTATAATCCCGAGAATTCCGAAAGAATAAAGGCTGGATATGGAGTCAACAGCATCACCGACGTCACCCTGCTTTCCTCTTCGGTGTTTCCGGGGGATTTTTTCGATCTGGTCTATCGCAACGGATATCTCTATTTAGCCAACGGGTGGCAGAACTACGATGGAAATCTCAAAATCTTCGATGTCTCCAATCCGCTGGCTATGGTCGCCTAACCTGGTATCCTGAAAGAGTCGGTTCGGGAGTCTATTTCTGCAAACTGACGGCGCCAGGCAGGACAAAAGTAGGGCGATTGACTTTGCTCAAATAAAGCCTCCCGGGGGTGTGGATTTATTGCACTGCATCTGTACAAGCCTCAGGTGGGCTTGAGCTTCTGTCTGAGGGGGTATCGTTGCGGAGGTCTTCGACCGATTCTTGGGGGAATAATTGAACAGAGCTAACAGTGTGAGGATCACTTAAAGCATTGAACAAATCGATTATTTGCCTTGACTAAAGTATCTGCTTTTGTTATAATTCATATAAGAGGTGGTTTGATCTGGAGCTCGCCGGGAGGTTATAAGGAACTTCAGTCCCGAGGCGAGAGTTAATCATAACGATGATGAAGCGGCTTCTATACAGAAGTGTCGAGACGCAGGAACTTCCGCCAGAGGGACTGTACGAATTACAATCTGCTTTTCATCTTCGGAACGTAGCTTTTTGATGCCAGGCTTTCTTCAGGGAAGTCAGCAATTATTTAAGACAGAATCGTCATAGAAAACCGACTTTGAGCTCGAGGAGGTGATGTCGACCCCCACAGAATCTTTCTGGGTTTCACTCTCCAGAAGAGTGATTGAGTGTTTGGAACTATTGCCAATCGAATTTGGCTAGCAGGAGAATTAGGAAAATGAGAAAAAGTATTCTTGTTATTTTGGTGGGGGTCTTGCTGTGCGGATATTCTCTGGCTCAGGCGGGAGTTATCGACCCGGAGCTGGAGCTTGTCCTCGATAACAGCTCCCCCAACGAGCCGTTGCAGGTCCTGGCTTTCATGTCGGATCGCGTTGACCTCAACCAGATGAATTTGGAGTTTGATGCCCTGGGCACCGACATGAGCACCCGTCACGAAATGGTGATCCGTTCTCTCCAAAAGAAGTCTTACGAGACTCAAGGGGAGCTTTTAGATTACCTGGAGGCCCACAGTGTGGCCGGCGAGGTAAAGAGCTACCACGGTTTCTGGATCGACAACAGCATCGTCTTCGAAGCCCCCAAGGAGATTATCTATGCGGTGGCCGATCGAGAAGACGTTGCCAAGGTCTTCCTCGACTACTTCATTGAGAACAGTAAACCCACCAGCATCCAGCCTCCGGGGACAATCCTCGGGGTGGAGCCGGGCTTGAAGGCCATCAGGGTCGACGAGGTCTGGGCGCTGGGAATCACCGGCGAGGGGCAGCTGGTTTCCCATTTAGACACAGGAGTTGACGGCACCCATCCGGCACTGGCAGATCGCTGGCGAGGACTTGATCCCCAGTACTCCGGACATCCGGAGTGGGCTTGGTTTGAGCCCAATTACGGAACCACTTTCCCACGAGATTACGGGAGCCACGGCACTCACACCATGGGCACCGTCTGTGGCGCCAACCACGCCAGTGGCGATACCATCGGGGTGGCCTTTGACGCCGAGTGGATTTCGGCGGCGGTGATTGACATCATCAACATCGAGACCACCATCGCCGATGCCAAGAGCGCCTTCCAGTGGATCGCCGACCCCGATGGGGATCCTGGCACCATGTGGGACGTCCCCGGTAGCAACTCCAACTCCTGGCGAATCTCCCCGATTTATCACGGTCAGTATTTGCCGGATGGCCCCTGCGACAGCATGTTTTGGGGTTATATCCGCGGTTGCGAGGCCGCTGGGGTGGTGGTAGTCTTCTCCGGCGGGAACGAAGGGCCCGGTCCCACCACTCACGGTAATCCCCCCAACTGGGCGGAGGACGACTACACCTGTTTTGCCGTCGGGGCCGTTGACGGTAACGACCCGAATATGCCCATCGCCAGTTTTTCCAGCCGGGGTCCGGAGTATTGTACTCCCACCGGCGATCCCACGATAAAACCGGAGATCTGTGCTCCGGGAGTGAGCGTCCGTTCCAGCGTCCCCGGAGGAGGTTACTCCTCTTACAGTGGCACCTCCATGGCCTCGCCTCACATCAACGGGGTTATAGCCCTGATGCGCCAGGCCAGCCCCAACCTGCCGGTTAACTTCATCAAGCAGGTCATGATGGAGACCGCCGTAGATAAGGGTGATCCTGGAGAGGACAATGCCTACGGCTGGGGAGTGGTGGATGCCTACGAAGCGGTGATGCAGGTTTTCACCGGACTCTCCATGTCCTGTGAGGCTTTGAGCCCCACTTTCTGCCGGGGAGCCAACTTCTACTTCAAGGTGAACACCTTCAACTCCACTGGAGGGCCGATCAACGTCGTCATGACCTTTGGCGGTTACGCCGGCTACGACTGCGATCCCGGGAATGCCCTGGTCACCATTCCCAGAAACCGGACCATCCCGGAGGGGACCAACACCACGAGTTACTACTTTAAAGTCCCGAACGCCGCCGCACCCGGCAACTACAGCGCCTCCATCGGTTTCAGCCACAGTGGCCAGGACTATTTCTGCTGCATGAACACCATCATCAAGCAGTGTGCACCCTGGAAGGTGGGCGACAACGCCGAGTGGGGCTTGGTGGAGGTCGGTCGTCCGGAGGCTACCTTGCCGACGGTCACCTCTTTGGCTCAGAACCACCCTAACCCCTTCAACGCCAACACCAACATCGGCTATGCGCTGACGGAGGCGGGGAAGGTCGAGCTGAAGGTTTATAACTTGAGCGGTCAGCTGGTGGAGACTCTGGTTGACGGTTTCCAGGAGGCCGGCGAGTACGTCGTCACCTGGGAGGCCTCTTCTGTCTCCAGCGGAGTCTATTTCTACAAGCTGATCACTGCCGATTACACCTCCGTGAAGCGGATGAGCCTCTTGAGATAGGCTTTTCCAGTAACGGAAGCTTAGGGCCGGTCATCTCTGACCGGCCTTTTTTTTGAAAAAAATGCTTGACAAGGGGATGGCAAATGGTTATTTATATAAAGCAAGGGATAGAGCAGCAGGCTCAACCGCTCGAACCTCGTTTGATCTTCTTGGGTTTGCGGTGTCTGTAAACTTCATTTAGCCTCAGTCGGGAATTGGAAAGTGTGTTTTAGGTGACATAGGTTTGACCTCATTCGAGAGATCTAGCTATGAGGATCCAGAGACGGTCAGAAGTGTCAACTCTAAAGCTGAAAGGAGGGAGGAGCAAACAGGAAACGCAATAGCTCACAACCTGTAACCTTTCATTCCCGAGAGGAGGTGATAGCCGCACCAACAATATCCACAATTCACTTTTTCCGAAACTCTTCAACTTCTAACTGGCTCTTTACGAAGAGCCCGGAGTGAAAAATGATTAAGAAAGGTCTTTTAACGCTGGCGGTGGTTCTCTTGTTTTCGGCTGCGACCATGGCAGACGAGGCAACTGATGCCGCCTTCCCGGTCATCGAAACCTTCCAGGAGCTGGTGGATGTGAACTGTCCCTACCTGGACGAGTGTAATGCCGGGCTTGCGATCCCTGACAATCAGCTGTTGGGTGTCGAATTCGACGGCACCGACTACTGGGTGACTAACGGCGGTGCGACGTCACACGGTGGCACTAATTGGCTGGAACGTATCGACCGGAATTGTCAGTTCATAGAGGGGTGTGCACAGAACACCACCTCCAGCTGGGGAATTCGTGACCTGGCCTATGACGTCGGCAGAGACATACTGTACGGCTCCGACGATAACGGACTGTACAGCTTTGACAACGCCTGCCCGGTCGTTTTGACGAACCTGGTCGCGCCTGCCGGCTACCCGCTCCCCATGAGGGGCTTAGCTCATGACCCTGTGACCGATCATTTGTGGAGCGCTAACTTCTCCAACGACGTTATCGAGTGGGACTACACCACCGGGCAGATATTCTGCCGGGCTGCAAACAGCTGGTCGACTTACGGCATGGCCTGGGACGATGCCTGTTGGCAGGATTTAGGCTACGACCACCCGATGCTCTGGGTCCACTCTCAGAACGGGGTTCCGAAGCTGCGGATGGAGCTGTTTGACCCCGTGGCCTGCGTATATACCGGCGACTTCTGCATGGGTATAGACCCGGTTGGCCCTGACGACGATATGGCCGGCGGTTTGGCCTTCGACGCTAACAACTACGTTGCTGGCAAGGGCGCTCTCATTGCCATGAACCAGGGTACTCCTGATGACATCATCATGGCTTATGAGATCTGCCTTACCGAACCCACAATCACCATGAGCTGCACCAACCTAACCCCGGTTTTCTGCCGTGGCAAGAACATCTACTTCCAGGTGACCACCAACAACCCCTTCGGCGCTTTCGACGTCACCATGACCTTCACCGGTTATGCTGGCAACGGCTGTGTGCCCGGGACCGAGATGGTTACGATCCCGAAGACCAAGACCATTCCGGATGGCGTTGACACCAAGAACTACTTCTTCAAGGTTCCGAATGCCGCTGGTCCTGGTCCTTACAGCGCCTCCATCAGCTTCAGCCATGCCGGCAATGACTATTTCTGCTGCATGGACTTCACCTGCGTGCAGTGCAACCCGTGGAAAATCGGCGACAACACCGAGTGGGTGTGGGACGAGGTCGACCGTCTGGAGGTTGGACTTCCGACCACTACTGCTCTATCCCAGAACTATCCTAACCCCTTCAACGCCGAGACCAACATCGGCTACGTTCTGGCCGAGGCCGGGAACGTGAACCTCTCGGTTTACGATATCTCCGGTCGCTTGGTTGAGACCTTGCTTGATGGGTATCAGGAAGCTGGCGAGCACGTCGTGACCTGGAATGGTTCCACCGTTTCCAGTGGAGTCTATTTCTACAAGGTCACCACTTCCGACTACACCGCCACCAAGATGATGAACCTGCTGAAGTAATGCAGGTCTGATTTGGCGGTATAGCCAGTACTGGGGCGGGGACGCTTCCCCGCCCCACTTTTTTATCCCTCGATTTCCCCCTTGAGAATCCGTTCAGACTCGAAAAAACGGCGAGGATGAATTCACTGTCCTACGGTGCAGTCAGCTCCGGGGCAGGAATGCCCCGGCTATTCGGTAGAAAGGGGCAGGGGCACAACCCCTGCCCAAGCGAGGGAGCATTCCCTGTCTACTGTCTGTTGGCTCTGGAAACCTGAAGGTTATACGACCGTAGGAGCTCGTATAAGACGTCCCGTCCGATACCCAAAAGGTCACGGATGAGGGTATCCATGACCAACACCTGGGCTCCGGGGCAGGAATGCCCCGGCTATTCTTTGATGTTGTTTCTGATGCAATAGGCTGAGCTGTCCAGCCCAGCGAAAAGCAAAGCGGCAAAAGTGCAAATCCCCGTACCGGTTAAACGACTGCTCCAGCGAGAGGGCCAGGCCTCCACAAACAGCTAGGGTGATGGTTGAACCCCCACCCTTTGGCGGGGAGGGGTACAACTCCATACGGATCCAAACGGACCCTGCCCGAGCTTAGGTTGCAGTTCTGTCGGGATCAGGTCGGCTCCCGGCAGCAATGGTGATACTCTTCAGACCGAACCGTCACTCCGGCAACATCTCGCCATCGCTGTCGGCGTACGTGAAGTACCAGCTGTCCTGGTTAAAGAGGAGTTCTGGCGGGATGCATTCTTCCCTCTGCCACCCTTGCAGTATCATTGGTCTCTGTTTGCTGAGGCGAGAGCTAAACCCATTTTTCCTCAAAGCCTTCTTCAGCTCCGGACAGGTAGTCTCCAGGACCTGAATGGTGTCGGCCTGCCTCTCTCTGAAGTATTCCACCGCGAAAGAGATCAAGGCCCGGTAGAATTTCTCCTCCCTGCGGGAGGCTAAGAGGTCCACTATGCGGCCGATTCTTTCTCCTTCTCTGTTTAGTACACGCAAGACCAAATAGCCCTTGACCTCCCCCTCACATTCCAAGAGGAATCGAGGATAACGATTCGTGGGATGGGCAACAAAGCGCCAGTTGAGGTAGGCGTCGGTCCTTTTCGGGATTATCTCGTAATCGTCCTTTATCTTTTCCCAAAGTCTGTTTATCTCATCTCCGAATTCATTCACCTCCCTAATCTGGAGCCCTTCTTCCGACAGGCGGACTTGCCAACTTCTAAACATTCGGCAATACCCCCTCCAAAGAAGATTGGCCAAGCTGATTAGGGGCCTCACGCGGAGAAGTCTTTTTACTCTGGGGGAGCTTCTTAAATCCAGCATCCTGACCAGGTGTCTGTAAGTTCCGATGTCAGTCTGCCCCGATCCGACAGACTTCTTTGCCTGTCTTCTTGCCATCGCCCTCCACATCTCCTTGCGACTCTCATCACCGGCGACGCCAACTACAACGGGGTTTTCCAGAGACATCTTGAACGACACCCACAGATTCTTGCTGCGGTAAGAGGGGTGGGAGAAACCATCATGAATCCAGACCATGTGCTGATATTGATTCCCATGTTTCACCAGGTAGGGAACACCTCCGAGGAAAGCCACGATCCGCCCCTCGGCGCGGTAAAATAGCAGCGGAAGCCGGTCCTCGGGCATAAAGGGGCTGGATTCAAACTTCCATGAAAATATCTTCTCCATAGCAGCGCTTGTTTTTTCGTCCCACACCTCCCGATACAAATCCATCAGCTGTTTCCGGTCCTCCTCGGTGACCTCGGTGGCAAAAGACAGCTTGCTTTCTAAGTATGCGCTCATTTTTAAATCACACTCCCCCTTGAAGTCCGACATTCCTGCAAAGGCAATAAACGAAAGACAGGCCGGGTTACCCCCCGGGCAACATCACCCATCGCAAATCGCCTCGCGGCGCAGTGATAATGGCGAAGTCCTGCCACGTCGGTATTCATTTGGTCAGTGTCATCAAGCCTTTGCTCTTTTCGAATAATCAATATACCGCCGGCGACGGCACTGTCAAGACAGTTGGCCAAGATTGCTTAAGACCAGAAGCTGCTTTCGGCATTCAAGTCCTATGGAACCACTCCAGGTAGAGGAGCTAAATCGGGCCAGTATTGTTTTTGTCAATGAATTTTCCCTCCCAGGGCTTCTGGATTGGCCTCCACGGAATTCTGTGGAGGTCCAGAGCGCTCACAATCTGCAAACAATTTGTCCGGGCAAAGAGGATGAGGCGCCAGGGAAGTGGGGTCGGCTGCTATGACTATCAACTTACAACAATGAAGAAGTGAGGTCAGAGTCAGCGAATCCCTTGGTCTTCCTGGAAACAGTGGCAGTCACCCCGGGGCAGAGGTTCCGCACCTGCACCCCAGCATTCCCGGCACCGGAATATTAGACTCAGGACCGTCAATGGACTACTTTCCCCTGTACTCCGGTTTTCTCTTCTCCAGGAAGGCGGTGGTTCCCTCGGTTTTATCTTCGGTGCCGAAGATCTTTCTGAACTCGGCTATCTCTTCCTTACACCCGGAAGCCAGATCGGTCTCTAGACCGTCATTGATGCACCTCTTGGCGGCCACGATCGCTAGGGGGCCCTTGGAGAGAATCTTTCCCGCTAGCTCTTTGGCTTTCTCCATCAGTTCAGCTTGGGGGTAGACCTCTTCAACCAATCCGATGCGATGGGCTTCCCGGGCGTCGATTACATCCCCGGTGAAGATGAGCTGTTTGGCCTTACCTTTTCCGACCAAGCGCGGTAACCTTTGGGTGCCCCCATATCCCGGGATTACCCCCAGATTGACCTCCGGCTGACCTAATCTGGCACTTTCGGAGGCTAAGCGGATATCGCACGCCATTGCGATTTCGCAGCCCCCGCCCAGGGCAAATCCATTTATAGCGGCGATGACCACCTTGGGCATCTCCTCGATCAGGTGCATAAGTTCGTGTCCCCGTCTGGACTCCTTCTCTCCCTGTTCGGCGTTGAAAAGCTTAAGCTCGCCGATGTCGGCACCGGCCACAAAGGCCCTCTCCCCGGCTCCGGTCAGAATTATGACTCTCACTTCGGGGTCATCTGACAACTCCTGAAAGACGCCCAAAAGCTCGGAGATGGTCTCGTGGTTCAGAGAGTTTAAGGCCCGTATGCGGTTGACGGTGACGATCGCCAACCCTTTTTCTTTCTCCAAGAGGAGGTTTTCGTATTCCATAAAAACTCCAGGTTTTGTGCAAAGTTAGGTTGGGCCGGACTATATCAATTCCGACTCCAGCTTAAGAAAATGTCTGACTCCGATCAACTCCAACCTGCCTTAGTCGACTATTTTTTGCCGTAGTCGTAGAACCCCTTTCCGGTCTTCCTTCCGAGGTGACCGGCTTTGACCAGCCGCTTCAAGAGTGGCGGGGCGGCGTAACGTGGATCTTTGAACTCCTCGAACATTATCTCCGCTATGTGATAGGTGGTATCCAAGCCGACGAAATCGGCGAGCTGCAGCGGACCCACAGGGTGCCCACACCCCAATTTCATCGCGTTGTCGATATCCTCCTTGGTGGCCACCCCAGACTCTAAGACCCGAACGGCGTCCAAGAGACTTGGCACCAGAATGCGGTTCACCACAAAGCCGGGGGTGTCCTTACAGGAAACCACAGTTTTCCCGACCGATTCGGCGAATTTCTTGGCGGCCTCATAGGTCTCATCAGAGGTGACCTCGGCACGGACGACCTCCACCAGCCTCATCACTGGAACTGGATTGAAGAAGTGTAGACCGACGAACTTGTCGGGGCGATCGGTGGAGGCAGCCATTTCGGTTATCGACAGGGAGGAGGTGTTGGAGGCAAATAAGGCCTCCTTCTTGACGAGCTTGTCCAACTCTCCGTATAACTTAATCTTCTCCTCCAAGTTCTCGGTGATGGCTTCAACGATGAGGTCACAATCTGAGAGGTCCTGAAGCTTCAGGGTTCCCTTGATCTTGCTCCGGGCCGTCTTTTTCTCCTCCTCCGTGGCCTTGCCCTTTCTGACGGCTCTGGAGAGGCTTTTGTCGATTCTCCCAAAACCCTTCTCCAGGAATTGGTCCTCGATTTCGCGCACAACGACATCGTATCCCGCCTTTGCGGATACCTCCACAATGCCGGAGCCCATCAGGCCACAACCACAGACACCCACTTTTTTTATCTCCATAGAAATATTCCTTATGTTTATGGCTGTATTATTTCAAAACTGCTATCATCAGGAAGAATGAGGATTGGGATTGGGGTTCACACTCTCAGATTGTTCTAAGAGGCCAACTAGATTGCTCGGTGAAGAAGGCGACTGCAGCAACAACGACTACTTATCCTTCCAGATCGGCGGTCTCCCCTCCAGATAGGCCTGGATCCCCTCGTTCGCATCATGGGTGAACATCAGCTCGTTGAGATAAACCCTCTCGGCCCGCTTCATGCCGTCCAGAAAGCTGAAGCCCAGGCCGGAGTTCATCGCTCTTTTGGTCAGCCTCAACACCTCCGCGGAGTTGGCGGTGATCTTCTCGATAAACTTCTCGGCCTCCTCTTTAAACCTCTTGGGAGGAAATACCCTGTTGACCAACCCCAAAGATTTGGCCTCCTCGGCAGAGATGAGTTCGCCGGTGAGCATCAGTTCGTAGGCGATTTTCAGACCGATATTCTTGGGCAGGCCCGCTGCTGCCGCCGGTGGGAAAAGTCCCATCTTTATCTCCGGCTGTCCCAGTTTGGCCTTCTCCGACGCCAGAATTAAGTTGCACGCCAGGGCCAACTGACAGCCGAGGCCGGTGGCCTCCCCGTGCAACAGAGCAATAGTGGGCACCTCCAGAATATCGAGGGAACGAAACATCTCGTGACCAGCATTTATGAACTTCCCCACCCGGGCCTCGCTGTGTTCGCTGGCTTCAATCCCGGTGGAGAAGAGTTCCCCCTCCGCCGACATCACACAGATCTTCAAAGCCTCCTGGCCCCTCAGGGACAGAAGCGCCTCCGTGATCTCGTCCATCATCTCAGTGTTAAAGGTGTTGCGGGGAGGGCGGTTGAAGATCAGTTCGGCTTTGGGGGCTGCGACCTTAAATTCTATATTCTTGAAGTGGTCCATCGCTACTCCGTTAGGATTTATCCGATTCTCTCTTCACAAGTCTATTATCGTCTCCTTCAAGACTTTTCCTAACCGCATCGAAAGGGAAAGGAGTCAACTCCAAACAGGAGAGAGAACGTATCCATTGGCTTCGTTTTTCAAATTCCAAGTCCTTTCGATAGAAATCTCATTCACCGGGATTTTCAGAATAATAATAGGTGAATTCCCCTAAGTCAAGAATATTGTAGGCCCTTAAACCGCGTTGGAGGAGGTAATTACGTTGTCCTCGATTGAGAAATCTCGCCGGCAGTGTATATCTTTTTCAAAGCCAAGATGGCCCCCGATCTCACCACCAGAAGCTTCTCCACATCAGTCTCAGGAAACGGCAGGTATCCACAAATCTATTCACGTGACTTCTTCCTTTATTGTATATGGAGGGGATGGGGTGAGAGGTTATCTTGAATCCATACCGAGAGGCTTTGAGCAGAACCTCGGTCTCCAGATCGAACTTGTCGCAGTCGAGTTTTAAGTTTTCCAGGGCTTTGACCTTCAAGACCCTGAAGCCACACTGGCTGTCCTCCACCAGGCGGTTGCACAGAAGCGAGGTGACGATGGAGCTGAGGCGATTGCTCAACAGCCGATCGCGGGGCATCGCCTCCGAATCCTTCCGCCGGGAACCGATCACCAGGTCGGCTCCTTCTTTGACCGCCGTCTCGATCATTGCCGGTATAGTGGATATGTCGTGCTGGAGGTCGGCGTCCATGGTTATAACGTAGTCGTAACCCTTCACGATGGCGTATCTGAAGGCGGTCTTCAGAGAGGCCCCCTTGCCGAAGTTAGTCTCAAAGGAGATGACGGTTGCTCCCGATTTGCGCGCCACCTCAGCGGTGTCATCGCACGAGCCATCGTCAACCACCAGAACGGACGAGACCTGAGGTATCTCCTTCAGCTCGGCAATCAGCCGTGCCAGAGTCTTCTCGGCGTTGTAAGCCGGAATGGCGACCAGGATTTTCATGATCAGTGCCGGGGTGTTGACTTATTACATCCTGAAGTGACAGCCAGGCAGCCGCAGCGATACGAAATATGGAAGGCAGCTTTATTTGAATTCCAGATAGTCCCGGAATTCTTCCTCCATTTTCGAACGTCGCCCGCTGCCGAACCAACGCAATAACTCATGTTCTTTTTCGTGATACTTGTTGAACTCCTCGTCGGTCGTGGCGTTCTCTCTCTGCTGTGTGAAAAACTGCAGCTCGTTTGCCTTGCGGTATACCTCGTCCAGCAAATCTCTTCTTCTCTCATCAAAAATGAACTGTCCCCATTTGATATCACGCTGATATCGAGCGAGGTCTTCTGTCGACACGCGGGTTTGCTGACCAATGTTCTCGATGAATCCCAGCATAGCCTCAAGGACTTGCCGCCTGAGACCGCTTTGTTGGAATCTCAATCCTTCCTTGGCTGCCTTGGATTGCTTAACTTCCACCCAAACCAGGAAGAGGGTGGCGACGACCAGTAGCAGCGTGGCGGTGGCAATGACAATCTGGATTGTTTCCATGGCTTTAATGATTACCCCCTGAAGTTAACGAAGTTGTCGAGTCAGCAAAATCCATTGGATGGACGAACTCCTTCACGTTTCTGCTTTGTTTTCTGGGCGCCTGTGGGTCCTGGCAGATTGAGTTTGTTTAGACCAGTCCTTACCAGGTCTTGGTGGCACTTAACAAGCTCGTCACCAAGTTTAAGTAGATTCTGAGAAACAGAGTAGAAAAGCTCGGGGTCCTGCGTCGGCAACTTGCCAGGGACTTTTCTCGCTACGTCTGAAGACATTTCAGTCTTATCATATAGAAAATCCAGAAATTCTGTTGCGACCGCTAAGAGCCTTCTGCGCTTTTTCTCAAGGTCTCTGTCTCGGAACTCATGTTGCGCATTGATCCAGAGCACCGTAAACTCATTAAGTTTACCTAGCTTGCGTACATCGATCGTTGCGTTCCCACCATAATCATCTAAATGCTGAATGATCCCACGATAAGGAAGCTCTCTGAGGAAAGCTTCAAACAATGGCAAGTCCGGATTAGTCTCGGAGACCCGTGCCTCGGACCGGGCCTCCGCGATTAGCAGGATGATCAGCATGGCTAGCGAGGTCAGGAACGTCGTCACTGGCCCCCAACCCGGCGATTTAAGGCACCAAACCGCGGCTGTGCAGAGTGCAAGAACAAGCACAAGTTTGGCCAGCTTCCTCATCCGTCATCCTGCCTCTCAAGCTTGCCTGCCCAGGTTAGAAAACATTGGTCAGTGGGTATTGTCAACGCGTTTTGGATAGTGACAATTCAGTGGCAAGTCATTTAGCCCCTTCTGGGGAACCCGCTACTGGCAACGCTTCAGACCTACTGAAAAACAATTTGGTCGGGGCGAGCCGATTTGAACGGCCGACCCCTTGCACCCCAAGCAAGTGCGCTAACCAGACTGCGCCACGCCCCGACCGTGTTTCTAAGATACTTTATCGGGATCAAAATCTCAAGAGAAAAGTCCTAAAAGCTCGTTTAGTTCCTTTTTGAGCTGCTCTATAAGACCTTTTGCAGTTAGCTCTGCCTTTTCTTCCTTAGACGCATCTTTCAGCTGGCTGCGAGCCCCCTCGATGGTGAATCCCTTCTCGTAGAGAAGCTGCTTGATGCGGTAGATGGTCTGGATGTCTTTAGGCTGATAGGTGCGGTTGCCGCCGCGGCTCTTCTTGGGCTTCAGCTGGGGGAACTCCTTCTCCCAGAAACGCAAAACGTGCGGCTCCAGCTTGGCTAGCTCCGCCACCTCGCTGATGGAGTAATACAGTTTCTTAGCTTTTGCCATCCTTGCTAGACCTCACTTGTTTTTGCTCTCCGGCGGATCTGCGGCCGCTTTTCTCAACTCCTCAACCGAGGCCAAGGCTCCCCCGCGGTGGAGCAGGATCTCCACGCGGTCTTTGGGCGAGAGTTGAGAGACGTCTTTCACCACCTCCCTTTCCGGGAGTTTGAAACATATGGAATAGCCGCGCTCCAGAATCGCTCTCGGCGAGAGAGCGGACAACTTCTCCGAACTCATCATCAGGAGATTTCTCTTATCGTGGATGACCCTTCCGAAGGCGGCACTTAGGTTTTCCTGTAAGTTCATCAGCTGCCGTTGCCTGGAATCCAACATCTCCAGGAAGCGCCGGAAACCGTAGCTCTCCCTCAGATAGTCGAGACGTTGCCCAAGTTCGGCCAACTGTCCTTGCATAAGATTGGCCATACTTGCGTGCAAGTCAACAATGTTTCGCATAAGTTCGGTTCTGTCCGGGACCGCAAGTTCAGCCGCTGCCGAAGGAGTGGGAGCGCGGAGGTCACTGGCAAAATCACTGATGGTGAAGTCGATCTCGTGTCCTACTGCAGAGACTATTGGAATCTCTGAAGAGAAGATTGCCTGCGCCACTTTCTCCTCGTTAAAAGCCCAGAGGTCTTCGATAGAACCACCGCCACGTCCGACAATTATCAAATCGACCTCACCGCATTCGTTAAACTCCTCGATTGCCGAGACGATGTCTTCAGCCGCACCTTCCCCCTGAACCAGTGTCGGTCGGAGGATTATCTCTACCGGCGGGAATCGCCTCTGGATGATGCTCACAATATCCCTTATGGCAGCGCCGGTTGGGGAGGTCACAACCCCGATTGTTTCCGGATATCTGGGAAGGGGTTTTTTGAACTCCTCGGAGAAGAGGCCCTCTTCGAACAGTTTTCTCTTGAGCTCCTGGAATTCTATTTCTAATCTTCCGACTCCTACCGGTTGAATGGTAGCAACGACTAACTGATACTGTCCGGCCCTCTCGAATACTGTCAGATTGCCGCAGGCGATAACATGTAGCCCATCTTTCAACTCCACCGGCAACCTCCCCGATTGCCACCTCCAGAGGACACATCGCAGTTGGGATTCGGAGTCCTTCAGGGAGAAATAACGGTGACCGGAGGAGTGCAGCTTGTAGTTGGAGATTTCCCCCTCCACCCAGATTGCGGGGAAACCGCTCTCTAAGGTGAGCTTAATTTCTCTGGTCAGCTCCGAAACGGTATATATCTTCGTTTCCATTTTTCATTGGAATCCCAAGGTTGGGACAACCTTGGCTACGAACTATCACGATTCAAGGTTGGGACAACCTTGGCTACTACCATTTGCCGTTCAACTGAGAATCCCAAGGTTGAGACAGTTCCAAGGTTGAGACAACCTTGGCTACCTAACTACCTAACCACTAACCAACCTGGATTTCGACCGCTTTCACGGTGTTGGAAAGGAGCATGGCGATGGTCATCGGACCCACCCCGCCGGGAACTGGAGTCACGGCGCCGGCGACGGGATAGATGGAATCGAAATCGACATCCCCGGTCAGGCGGTAACCCTTTTCGCTCCCCGGATCCGGAACCCGATTAGTACCGACGTCGACAAGCACCGCTCCGGGCTTGATCATATCGCCCCCTATCATTTCGGGAACACCCATGGCGCAGATGAGTATATCCGCAATTTTGGTGAAGGAGCTCAAATCTTGCGTTCCGGTGTGACAGAGAGTGACGGTGGCATTGGCACCTTTCTGCTTCTGTGCTAACATGACCGCTAAAGGTCTGCCGACGATGTTGCCCCTTCCCAGGATGACGACATGTTTCCCCTCCGGAGGGTTGCCAGAGCGGTTCAAAAGCTCGATTATCCCTAAGGGGGTCGCTGGCAAAAAGGTAGGCTTACCGATCAGCATCCGGCCAATATTTTCGGGGTGGAAGCCATCCACATCCTTTGCGGGGTCGATTTTGAGGTTGACTTCAAACTCATCCAGCCCCTTCGGGAGTGGGAATTGGACCAGGATGCCGTGAATATCGCCTCGATGATTTAACTCTTCAACCTTGTCGATCAGCTCCGATTGGGAAGGGTCTTCCGGGAACTTTATAACCTCGGAATGGATGCCCAATTTCTGGCAGGCCTTAGCTTTCATATTAACGTATATCCTGGAGGCGGGGTTTTCGCCCACCAGGACGGCTACCAAACCGGGGATTATGCCCTTAGATCGATAGCTGTCGACCTTCCCCTTCAGTTCGGTCCTTATTCCCTCGGCGATTTTTTTGCCATCGATGACCGTTGCCGGCATAAGCTATCTCCTCATCGGCAGGTCGATTCGGAGCCGTTCGATATTCGTGGCTTTACCGCTTAGGCTGTTCACTGTGACCATCGCCCCGCAGAATTTGACATCCCCCTCGGCGACCGGGAAGCGTTTGTGCAGACCGGTGAGGAAGCGATACAGGGCGACCTCTTTCTCCATGCCGATGACCGATTCGTGTGGCCCGGTCATGCCGGCGTCGGTGATGAAGGCAGTCCCACCTGGCAGGATTTTCTCGTCGGCAGATTGAACATGGGTGTGGGTGCCGATGACTGCTGAAACCTGACCATCTAAATACCAGCCCATGGCCTGCTTCTCGGAGGTGGCCTCGGCGTGGAAATCGACGATGATGATATTCGTCTCCTTGCGGAGAAGCTCGACCTCCTTGCGTGCAACGGTGAAGGGGCAGTCCAGTGGTTGCATATAGACGCGACCCTGGAGATTTAAGACCCCGATTTTTCTACCCGACTCTAAGGTGAACACCTTGGAGCCGAAACCGGGGACTGCAGGGGGGTAGTTGGCCGGGCGCAGTAGATTCTCTTCCCTCGCCAGATAGTTGTGTGATTCCTTGCGGTCCCAGAGGTGATTACCGCTGGTGAAACAATTGACACCATAAGAAAAGATAGTGCTGGCGATCTCCTCAGTGAGGCCGAAACCTCCGGCGGCATTCTCGACGTTGCAGATGGAGAAATCGAAGGGCCTCTCCCTCTCCAGATAGGGCATAATCTGAGACAGCGCCCAGCGACCGGGCTTGCCAATGACATCGCCGATGAAAAGGACTTTAATGTGGGGGGCTGAGTCGGAGATCTTCAAGATAGCTTGCCCGCATTCCTTGCCATCACTGAGAGTATGGCATTCTTTACAACTTCTCCCAGGTTTCTCTGTCAATCCTTGCCTGCTTCAGAATTCTTGAGAGTAATTCCTTCCCGATGTCACTTTGATGTGGATTGGGGACTCGTAGGGTGATTTCCTCTTTGAGCATGAATTGGTGTTTTCCGCCCGAAAAAGGGCCTTCGAAGCCAAGCTGTTTCAAATAGCGGATAAGCTCCTTGCGCTTTATAGCGCCGAAGCGAGGCATCAGACCGCTTCCTTGATCTTCAGCTCAATTCCCTCCACAACGGGCAGAGGTAGACTGCGAGAAATCTTGAACAGAATCCACTCCTCTAAAACCTCTTCTAACTCCTCGCGGCAAGCCTCCAGAGTAGCAGAGTTGGCATAAACACCCTCGAACCCCGGTATCTCGCCGTAGAATGTCCTGTCATCGGGAAGGATCTCATACTTGGCTTTTCTCATCGCTGCCTGAATGTATTTGCTTAACATTTTATCTTCCTCAGGACTTAAATCTTGTCAGTTAACTGGAATGTATCGTGCCGTCAGGTGGTAACACCTGACGGAAGACTGTCGGGACGAAAGTCCCGGCAGCATTGTAATCTCACTGTCTCTTACCTCGCATTGCCCCAAGAGTTCTTTGCCTGACACCGGTAATTGTGATGCCAACTACATCTTTTGTCTTCTCCTCATACCGAATAATCACCCCATCACCAACATCCTGTCCGAGAGCTTCCTGGGGTTCTCCTATGCTGATGTACAGGACATCGGCCTCCTCATCATAGTCCCCAGCTTAGATTTTCCTTTCTTTCCAATATCTTCAAGGTCTCCATAGTTCTCTCTGACAGATAGTTTATTTCGCGTAATCCACCGCCCGGGTCTCTCGGATTACGGTCACCTTGATCTGGCCGGGGTATTCTAACTCAGATTCGATCTTCTTGGCGATTTCGGCGGCGAGCTCGCCTGCACGTAAGTCATCAATCTGGCCTGCCTCCACCATTACCCGCAGCTCCCTGCCGGCCTGAATGGCGTAAGCCTTCCCCACCCCCTTGAAGGAGTCCGCCATCCCCTCTAACTTCTCCACTCGTTTAATATACCCCTCCAAGGTCTCCCGGCGCGCCCCCGGACGAGCCCCGGAGACGGCATCAGCGGCTTGCACCAGCACCGAATAGGGAGTCTCCTGAACGATGTCCTCGTGATGGCTGGCGATGGCATTTACCACAATCGGATGCTCCCCGTGTTTCTGGGCGCTTGTGGCTCCAATCTGCGTGTGGGTTCCCTCGGTGTCGCGGTCGACGGCCTTGCCGATGTCGTGCAGAAGCCCGGATCTCTTGGCCAGGGTGGCGTCCAAACCGAGCTCCGCGGCCATGATTCCCGAGAGAAAGGCGACCTCTTTGCTGTGTTGAAGGACGTTCTGTCCGTAGCTGGAGCGGAAGTTCAATTTCCCCAGAAGCTTCACCAATTCCGGGTGAACCCCGTGAATGCCGACGTCGAAACAGGCCTGTTCCCCGGTCTCCCGAATGATCACCTCCATCTCCTTTTCGGCTTTGGCCACCACCTCTTCTATCCGGGCGGGATGAATCCGACCGTCAACTATCAGCTTCTCCAGCGCCATGCGGGCGACTTCTCTCCTGATGGGGTCGTATCCGGATAGAATCACCGCCTCCGGAGTATCGTCGACGATGACGTCTATGCCGGTGGCGGTCTCGAAGCTGCGGATATTTCTCCCTTCCCGACCGATGATCCGCCCCTTCATCTCGTCCGAGGGCAGATTCACTACCGACACCGTAGATTCGACGGTGTGGTCGGCAGCGCAGCGCTGGATGGCAGAGATGACGATGTTTTTGGCTTCCTTCTCGGCGGTCTCCAAGGCTTTGTCCTTTATGTCCTTGATCATCTGGGCGGCTTGCTGCCGGGCTTGACTTTCCAAGTTCTGCAGAAGCAGGTTTTTCGCCTCCTCCGGGGTCATGCCGGAAATTCTCTCCAACTGTTGATTCTCTTCGCTCAGTAGTCGCTCCAGCTCCGCATCCCGAGTCTTTAAGTTCCTCTCCCAGTTTTTGAGGTGTTTCTCCCTGGAGAGGGTCTCCCGCTCCTTTTTGTTGAGGATGTCGACTTTGCGGTCGAGGCTGCTCTCCCGATTTTGAAGCCGTTTCTCCGTCTTTTGGAATTCCTGTCGTTTGCTCTGGAGCTCACGTTCTATATTGGCCTTGGCTTTATACCACTCATCTTTGGCCTCCAGGAGGGCCTCCTTCTTTTTGATCTGAGCCTCCTTTTCAGCCTCCTTTATGATCTTGGCGGCAAGCTCCTCCGCCTTGGCGAGCTTGGAGGCTCCGATTTTTCCCCTGATGGCCAAGCCAAGAAGAAACGCGATCACAAATGCGGTCGCCGCAATTGCTATTGTTATTTCCATCTTATCCTCCCGGCGACGGGTGAGGGATAGAACCGAGGTTTGAGACAATTGGGGGAGGTTTCTGCGGGCCCGGGCTGGTCACCGGGACTCTGCCGGACAGGGGGGCTTAGAGCTTTTAAGCGGGTTCCTCTAAAGTGAGGCTTTTCTCAATATTTCGACTCAGAGAAAGTAATTTCTCTTCGATTTCGCTCGCTTTTCTCTCGCTCTCTTCTCGCTCTTTGAACAGCTCGTCGGCGATGTTGAGCGCCGCCAGGACAGCCACTTTGGCATGCGATCTGGCGGGCATTCCCTCGGCCACGGTCCTCATCTTCTGGTCGAGGTAGGCTGCCACCTCTCGGATGTAATCCTCCTTGGCATCCCCTTTGATGAGGTAGTCCTGGCCAAGTATATTCACTCTCACCGACTTTTTTCGATTCTCTAAAGCCACCTTAGATGCCCGGCTGTCCAGCAGCCCGACCCCGTTCGGGAACTGGCCTGCCCTTCTATCCCTCCGCCCACAGGGCGGATTCTCCCTCAGCCGTCGTTCAGAATTGAAAGCTTATCCAGTATAGCTCCTATTCTCTGTTTTGCTTGCGCTTCCTTTTTCTTGAACTCCTCTTCTGTTTTCTTTTTCTCAACGAGCAACTGGTCATACTTCTGGTTGGATTTCTTTTTCTCTTTCTCCAACTCGGAGGCTTTGGCCTCCAGCTGGTTTATGGTTTGAACTAACTGCCCTTTCTCCTCTTTCAGTCTATTTATGGCCTCAAGTGCCTGGTTGATTTTCGACTCAAAGATCTGTAGGCTATCCAGCGTCAAATCTCTTAAACCTCTCTCACTAAATATAAAGGCTTCTTCAATATTTGGAAACAAAAAACTTCAGCTTCGCAACTGGGCTCCAAATTTGGCCTTGAGATGTTGAACTAACCTCTTCTGGGAGGACTCCACCTCCTTTTCGGTCAGGGTTCTCTCCGGGGAACGGTAGCGGATTGAGAAGGCCAGGCTCTTCTTCCCCGGGGGAACCTGCTTGCCGACATACTGGTCGAAAAGGGAGATCTCCTCCAGAGAATCTAAGTCGAGCTCCCTTATGCTCTTTTCGATCTCTCCCGCTAAAATGCGGTGGTCGACGACGATGGCGATGTCTCTGTCCACCGGGGGAAACTTCGGCAGGGACTGGTATCTTCTCTCCCGGGGAACCAGTTTCAAAAGCCTCTCGAAGTCGATCTCGAAGGAGAAAACCGCCTCCTTGATGTCGAAGGCTTCGAGTACCTCCTCTGCGATCTTGCCGAACTCCCCGAGACACTGATCCTCAGAGAAGAGGTCAAACCCTTTAGCAGCCTCAAATATAGCTTCTCCCTTCGGTCTGAAGGAGACATCCGGGAGATTGAGCCGCTCCAGCAACCCCTCCAGCTCTCCCTTCAGGTCGAAGAGGTCGACCGGTGTGGAAGAGAGGCTCCAGTGCCGTCTTTCTCGGTGTCCGGATATCGCCGCCGCCAGATGCCATCTCTCCGAGAATTCCTTCTCCCCAGTCTTGAAATAGACTTTGCCGATCTCGAAGATGCGGATATTCTTCTCGTACCGGTTCAGATTGTAGTTTACGGTCTCCAGAAGACTTCCGGTCAAATTCGGTCTCAAGATCGACAGCTCTTCTGAGATCGGATTCAAGAGCTGCACGAAACCGTCATCGCCTCCAAAGACCCCGTATTTTCCCGGCTCCTTGAATATGTAGGTTACGGTTTCGAAGAATCCCCGGCCACACAAAATTCCGGTGATGGCTCGGGTCAATTCTTGCTCCTTAGGAAGTGGGGTCACCAACTCCCCGCCGGGTCTCTCCAGCGCCGGGATATTGTCGTAATTGAGGATCCTCGCTATCTCCTCGATTAAGTCAACCTCCCTGGTGATATCGGGACGATAGCTGGGTACCGAAACCTCAAAAGTCTCATCCCCCTCGACTCTAAAGCCCAAGCCCGTCAGGATGTCCCTGCTTTGCTCTTTCGGGATTTCAATCCCTATGACGGTAGAGACTCTGCGGGAACGCAATTTCACTCTGGGGAAGGTAACCTTATTGGGATAGCAATCGACCAACCCTTTCAAGACCTCCCCCCCGGCAAGCTCCTGAATCAGTCGGGTCGCCCTCTTGGAAGCAAAAACCACATTCTCCGGGTCGGTGCCCCGCTCGAAGCGGTAAGAGGACTCTGAAACCAAACCCAGCTCCTTGGAGGCTCTTCTCGTAGTGGCAGGGTCGAAATAGGCGCTCTCCAGAAGTATGTTCTGGGTGGAACCCGAAACTTCGCTTTTCTCTCCTCCCATGATCCCGGCTATGGCAACCGCGGTCTCGCCATCGGTTATAAGAAGGGAGTTGCTCGAAAGGGTTCTCCCGACGCCGTCTAAGGTGAGGAATCTCTCTCCCGGTTTAGCCTTTCTGATCAGAACGCGCCTCTGGCTGAAATTGTCGTAATCGAAGGCGTGCAGGGGATGCCCGGTCTCCAAGAGCACCCAGTTGGTGATGTCGACGATGTTGCTGATGGCACGGATCCCCAGCGATTCCAATCGCAGCGCCATCCACTTCGGAGAGGGTTTTATCTCCACCCCCTTTATGATCCGGGCGGTGTAACGGGGGCAGCCGACCGGGTCTTTGATTTGGACCTCCACCTCGGAGGCGGTCTCGGTCCCCACCTCGGGAAAGTGGGTCTCCGGCAATTTCAATGTTCCCCCGCCCAGGGCACAAAGCTCCCTGGCGATCCCCAGGTGCGAGAGACAGTCGGGCCGGTTGGGGGTGACCTCTAATTCTAAAATCCAGTCCTTTAATCTCAATGCCTCAGCCAACGAAGTCCCTGTAGAAACCGTCTCATCTAAGACCAATATAGCGTCAGCGACCTCACCAATTCCCAGCTCCTTCTCCGAGCATATCATCCCGGTAGACTTTATCCCCTTGGTTTCGGCCTCTTTCATCTCCAAACCGTCGGGAAGCTTGGCTCCCGGCAAAGCCAAAGCCACCCTCTGGCCGCGCTCAACGTTAGGAGCCCCGCAAACCGTCTGCAGTTTTTTCTGGCCGATATTCACCTGACAAATTTTGAGGTTTTTCGCCTCGGGGTGCAGATCGATCTTCTCAACGTGACCGACGACGACCCCCTCCAGCTCCGGCCAAGCGGGATGAAGCGACTCCGCCTCGGTGCCCGACATCGTCAGCTTCTCGGCGACCTCCTCCGGATTCCACAAGAGGTCCGGGATCAGTTCTTTGAGCCAGTTGTAGCTAATCTTCATAGTATCGAGTCAGATAATAGACAATCGGCGGATCGGCCCACATGCTCAAGCGGCTCAGGGGCGCTACTCCTGCCACGTCACCGGGCTTCTACGGCAAAAGTAACCAAGACGGCCGATTATCCCCGGGAACGACACGCTTCGTTTCTGCCTCCGACTCCTCTCGCACCACTACCTGTGCCATAGCCAAGGTGAACTCCTTGAGTTTCTCGAAAGCTTCATCCGCATAGACATCTTCACCAGCTCTCATTCTGTTCATATGACCCATGATCCACCTCATAAAGACTACTGGTATTGCTAGGTCTGAGATGTCCTCCCAACCGGTGAGATACCCACGTGCCACATAGTCCCCTTCCAATCGCCTATCGCACTCGCCCTTGCATGCCCAATAAAGGTTGACTATTTTGCCTCGGTCTTCTCCTTTCCACTGTCGAACAATCACCACAATTCCAGTTCGCTCCTCGAGCAGATCCTTTCCGCATGTCACGCAGCTCAGCGGTACATACGAATCATAAAGCGTAGCAGGAGACTTATCTTCCCTCTCCCACCTCTGGAAGCTGTGTGGCAAGTAGCGTTTGAAAACCCCCTCGAGGCCACGGTTCTTCATCAAAGACTGCTCAATGAGGGCAGAATCGTAGAGTCGTACGTTCATTTGCTCTTCTAGTCGCCTCAGGGTTTCTGCCAAGGAAGAACTTGGGATCGTCGAGTAGAAGCCAATGAATCCATCAGCATTGAACTTTCGTACTCGGCCTAGTGGATCAACCTCGTCTCTGTCCGACACAGCCTTTCCAGAGTGAGCGAAATGCTTACAACTCACCAGCCACGTGTGGACTGACCTGCCAATTCGGCCAGCACGTTCCTCCCTCACGATCAGGTCTCGTCCCGAATCAGGTCCACGATCCGGTCCTCCCCCGATCTCGAGGCTTAAGGCTGAAAAGAAGTCCCGTGCGAAAAACTCCCAAGAGTCCTGTCCCGGTTCTCCTCCTTTTGATGAAGGTATTTCCTTAAAGTCAATCACTCCCATACAATGCCCTTTCTACCTCTTTAACCACAACTGTCTATCACATCTATTGTGCATCGGCATTAGATGCCCAGCTGCCTGAACTCCAAGCAGCTCATTCGCAGTACGTACGAGTCAAGATTGAGCTTTCAAACTGTTGTTCATAGCTCAGAATTGGCGTAAGAATCTAAGATCATTGTCGTAAAGCAACCTTATGTCGCTAATTCTGTATTTTAACATAGCTATGCGGTCGACTCCCATCCCGAAGGCATAACCGGTGTAGATTTCCGGGTCGTACCCGACCGCCTTGAAGACCTCCGGGTGGACCATTCCGGCACCGGAGATCTCCACCCATCCAGTCCTCTTGCAGACCGGACAACCTCTCCCCTCACAGATCATGCAGGAGAAATCGTATTCCACCGAGGGCTCCGTGAAGGGGAAAAAATGAGGCCTGAAACGAACCTTGATCTTTGGGCCAAAAAGCTCCCGGGCGAAGGCAGTTATGACCCCTTTAAGGTCCGCGACGGTGACCTCTCTGTCAACATAAAGCCCCTCGGTCTGGAAAAAATTGGGGACGTGAGAGGCATCCGGGGTGTCCCGGCGGAAACAGAGGCCGGGGGCGATGATTCTCACCGGTGGCGACTTCTTCTCCATGACCCGAATCTGCACCGGGGAGGTATGAGTCCGAAGCAGGATGCCCTTCTGGATATAAAAGGTGTCGCTCAAATCCCTGGCGGGATGGTCTTCGGGAGTGTTCAAGGCATCGAAGTTGTAGTAGTCGGTCTCGATGTGGGGTCCCTCGGCGACCTCGAAACCCATCCCCCGAAAAATATCCTCGATCTCGATTATGGTCTGAGTGATGGGGTGAGGCCGGCCCAGCCAGGGGGTTCTGCCCGGTAAAGTATAGTCGAAAAGAGCTTTGCCGACCTCCCTCTCTTCAGAGCTGAGGCGTTTCTTTTCTGCTAACGCCTCCTCGATCTTCTTTCTCAGGAGGTTGGCTTCCTTGCCGACTGCCGGACGTAGTTCCTGGGGCAAGTGCCCCAGTTCTCTCATAACTCCGGTGATAAGCCCTTTGCGACCCAGAAGCTTGACCCTGACCTCCTCCAGCTTCTCTGGGGAATCACACTCCTTCAAGAGGTCTTGAGCCTCTTTTTCTATCTCCTTTAGATCTGGTCTGTGGGTGGCCATAACATCATCTATCGGCTCGAATCTGGTATGAGTCCCAGTCCACGCTGTCAGTTTTCTTTCCCTGGGCTTATCCTATGAGCCACCTCTCGTTAGCTAAAGTTCTCCTCCATTTACACAGCATAACTGAGAACTTCAAGCTCTGCCGTTTTATCGATCTTCTCCAAGATGGAGTCCACTCTTGCCACCACGGGGTCTTCAATCAAGTATTGACTGCAATTACAGCATTGTAAGACTGGCAAATTCCTGATGACGACGATGGAGTCGCTTCTAACTTTGAATGGCAAATCCGTGATGACTTTCTCTAATTTTCCTCCACAGTTATGACAAGTCATGACTGTCTCCTGCTTTTGAAATCTTCTTTCCATTTGTCCGGAGTCGGCTCATAGGCTGTGACAATTATCACCCTATCAATATCCACGTTAGCTGCTATCTGAATGTGGATTATCTGATCTCTATATTGGGCATAAATTAGATAGCTTGGTAAATACTTGTCCTTCGGATACTCCTCTATTATCTCATACGAGTCTACCGAAGCCAAGATAACTTCTCTTGGTATGAATCGCCCTTTCAATCGCATATTAACATGATAGGTCCAGTGGATCTTACCCCGCCTGATACAGGATTTGATAAAATCCAAAATATCAATGTTCGTAGGTTTGCTCATTCCAAAAGCTCAGGGACATTTCTCTCCCTCGCCATGACCCTAACGGGTTGTTTGACCCCTTCAGCATTTGAGGAAGTAAGCCGTTTCTGACCATTTGATTCAAATAAAGTTCTCTATCACGTTTTTCTGCTCCCTCCAGGGATTGAAATCCTCTCTCAGTAACGGTGCACCTCCACTTCTATATCTCTTAGCAAAGAGGACTAACCAATTCTTTGAAACAAACCTCAGCTTTCGGCTGATGCCTAATAATAGGGAAAGTTCTTACAGCTCTCTCCGTCTCGCCTTTGGAGGCGGCAATAACAGAGCAGGTAAAAAGAATCAAAGAGAAGGAGGCAAAAACCCTTCTGGCGGTTCCCGTTTGTATCCTTATCCTGTGGAAAGCTGTCAAAATCCCTCCCCCAAAAGGACAAAGCCAAGAGCCAGAAGGACTAGCCAGTTTTAGCTATCTTTACCAACCGGGAGAAGGCGTCAACGTCTCTCACAGCCAAATCCGCCAGGATCTTGCGGTTCAGAGTCACTCCGGCCTTCTTTAGACCGTTGATGAACAGGCTGTAAGATAGATCATATTGCCGGCAGGCGGCATTTATGCGGATGATCCACAATCTCCGAAAATCTCTTTTTTTGACTCGACGGTCTCTGTAGGCGTAAGCCAAACCCTTATTAACGGTCTCCTTGGCGGTGCGATAGAGCCGGTGCCGACCGCCGTAGTTTCCCCGAGCGAGCTTTAAGACCTTCTTCTTTCTCTTCTTAGAGGCGACGCTATGTTTGGTCCGGGGCATCTTCTCTCCTAGTAGGGTATGAGCTTTCTCACCTTCTTGAGATCGGCCTTGTCGATCAGAGTGGAGCTACGCAGTCTTCTTTTCCTCTTGGTGCTCTTCTTGGTTAGTATGTGACTGCTGTTAGATCTTCTCCTCTTTATCTTTCCGGAGCCGGTCTTCTTGAATCTTTTGGCGGCACCCCGGTTGGTCTTCAACTTCGGCATCCAAAAATCTCCTTCAAAGCTACTATTATATATAATCTCTGAGAGATGGCAACAACAATTTAAGTTCTACTCTAAGACTTTGGGGTTTGGCTGCTTTTGGGGATGAGGATCATGGTCATGCTCCTCCCCTCCATCTTGTGCTGGTTCTCCGGCACCCCGATATCCTTGAGGTCAGCCTTGATCCTTATGATGATTCTCTCTCCCAGCTCGCGGTGCGCCAGCTCCCGACCCCGGAAATCGACCGAGATTTTCACCTTGTTTCCCTGCTCTAAGAATTCCTTTACATGTTTGGTCTTGAAGACGTAATCATGTTCTTCGGTTTTGGGGCGGAATCTTATGGTCTTGACCTGGACGGTGTGCTGTTTTTTCTTGGAGGCCTTGGCTTTCTTCGATTGTAGGTAGCGGTATTTGCCGTAATCCATGATCCTGCAAACCGGGGGCTTGGCCTCCGGCGCCACCTCGACCAGATCAAATTCTCTCTCGATTGCGGTCCTTAAGGCCTCCCGGGTGGGCACAACGCCGATCTGCTCTCCATCTTCTCCTATCAGGCGAACCTGCGGTGCCCGTATCCTTTCGTTAATCCTAACGAATTTCCCCCTTTTCTGTGGTTTCCTCCTCCTAATAGCCAACTTTGTCTTCCTGAACCTCCTTAAGGTTTTCGATTAACTCCTCTAGACTCTTAGAGCCGAGGTCTCCCTTTCCGTGAACTCTCACGGCGACATTCTGGTTTTCGACCTCTTTTTTCCCAATTATTAACATATAGGGGATTTTTTGCTCTTCCGCCTCCCGGATTTTGTAGCCGACCTTCTCGGAGCGAGCGTCGAGTTCGGCGCGGAGACCGGCCTGGAGCAATTGCTCTCTCACCTCTCGGGCGTAAGGTTCCTGCTGATCGGTTATGGACATGACCACCACCTGCACCGGGGAGAGCCAGAAGGGCAACGCTCCGGAGTAATGTTCTATCAGTATCCCGAAAAACCTCTCCAGCGATCCCAAGAGCGCCCGGTGAATCATGAAGGGGGTTTTCTGGTGCCCATCGGAATCGGTATATCTGAGATCGAACCTCTCCGGGAGGTTGAAATCGAACTGGATGGTGGTGCACTGCCACCTCCGTCCCAGGCTGTCCTCGATGTCCAAGTCTATCTTGGGACCGTAGAAGACCCCGGCGCCCTCGTCTATTTGGTACGGGAGGCTACTTCTCTCTAAGGTCTCTCTCAGCGCCTCCGTAGCCATCTCCCAGGATTTCTCTTCCCCCACCGATTTCTCCGGTCTGGTGGAGAGCAGACAGAGCAGCTTATCGAATCCAAAATCTCCCAAGAGCTTGATGCTGAAGTCAAAGACCCTCTCGATCTCCTCCTTCACCTGGTCTGGACGGCAGAAGATGTGGGCGTCATCTTGGGTGAAGCCCCGAACCCTGAAGAGGCCGTGCAGGACTCCAGAGCGCTCGTAGCGATAAACGGTTCCGAGTTCCGCCCAGCGGAGCGGCAATTCCCGATAGCTTCGCCCTCGGGATTTATATATCAGGATATGGAAGGGGCAGTTCATCGGCCGCAGCTGGTATTTAGCGCCCTCCACCTCCATGGGGGAATACATGCTCTCACTGTAGAAATCGATATGACCGGAGCTTTTCCACAGATCGAGCTTGGCTATGTGTGGCGAGTAGACTAATTCATATCCCCCCCTGAAATGCTCCTGCTTCCAATGCTCCTCGATCAGATTTCGCACCAAGGCCCCCTTGGGATGCCACATCACCAAGCCGGCTCCGGCCGCCTCGTGGATTGAAAAATAATCCAACTTCGCTCCCAGGAGGCGGTGATCTCTCTTCTTCGCCTCCTCCAACCTCTTTAGATACTCGTCCAGCTGCTCCTGCCTCGGGAAGGAGATTCCGTATATCCTCTGGAGCATCTTGTTTCTTTCCGAACCCCTCCAGTATGCGCCCGCGACTTTGAGGAGCTTGAAGGCGCCGAGCTTGTCGGTGGAGGGGAGATGCGGACCCCGGCAGAGGTCGACGAAATCGCCATGCGAATAGAGGCTGACAGTCTCCTCTGGGGGAAGCTCGGAGAGGATCTCCACCTTGTAAATCTCACCACGTTCCCGGAAATAGTCGGTAGCTTCTTGCCTGGAGACCTCCTTCCTTACGAAGGGATGACCGCCGTCGAGGATCTGTCGCATCTTCTCTTCGATCTTCTCTAAATCTTCGGGAGTGAAGGGCTGGGGGCGGTCGAAATCGTAGTAGAATCCCTCCGCGGTGGCGGGACCGATGGCCACCTTGGTCTCCGGATAGAGCTCCACCACTGCGGAGGCCATCACGTGGGCGGTGGAGTGCCAGTAAATCTCCCTACCTTCCTCGCTCTCGAAGGTGAGAATCTTTATCTCTCCGTCGGCGTCAAGGGGATAGGATAGGTCCACCAGCTCCCCCTCATACTCCGCCGCCAAAGCCGCCTTGGACAGCTCCTGCCCGAGGTCTTCGGCAACCTCTCTGGGAGTAGTTCCCTTCGGAAAGGCCTTTCTGTTTTTATCCGGCAAGGTAATTTGTACCTGTCCTGAGGCGATAGATTCCATCTCCAACTTCAAGATAGACGAAGGTCAGACGACCCTGCTTGAGTCTCATCCACCGGAATACACCCACCTCCAACAAAAAAGACGGTTCCTCTCCCGGAGATACCACCCAACGTCGTCGAGATACCTCGAGATTTAAAACTCCGTCATAAACCGTCTAGTTATGTTCTTCCACACTACCAATATTCGGGATTTGTGGTCGGCTCTTAAGATCGCCAGGCGAATTCTCAATTCATTGGGCGATACTGGAATTGAACCAGTGACCTCTTGCATGTCAAGCAAGCGCTCTAGCCAACTGAGCTAATCGCCCGAGAAGGCTCAGGGATTGACTAACAGCCGCTCTGGTGCCTCCACACAAAAAACCCCGACCTATCGAGCGAATATAAAGACCCTCCCCTACCTTGTCAAGGAAAAATGCCAATACCGTTGGGGAGTCAGCAAAGCCGTATCCTCCCCAGGAGGTTGGGCTTTCCCGCCGTCGACCAACTGGAGGCAGACAGAACCGGTCGGTGAGATCCCAGGTAATAAATCTTGACAGAAGCTGTCGATTTTTTGCTTGCTTAAGTGTTGAGGATACGCTATAATATAACGAGGTGCTTTGACCTATAGGCCATGAGGAGTAACAGCAGTGCAGGAATATTCACGTCCAATCTGAACGATCCCGAGGAGGTGATAACGCCACAAAACGTTAGCGGATCCAAATTTCAGGAATTACACAGTTTCTTTCAGTAGTTCGACAGAGATCGGACAGGAGATAAAACTACCATGAGGCTAATAAGACCCAACAGAACGATTCTAATCTTGGCGGGGTTTACATTTCTTTTAGGTTCTATGTTTGCTTCAGAGGGTTGGGGTTTCCAGAGCTTGCAGGCGGTTTACAATAATGCTGGCCCCGGTGGAGGGTATGACAAGCTGCTCGAACTGGATCCGGCGGTGGAATATGGCGGAGATTTGAGCATCCCTTCTGGCGTCACAGTCTGCATCCACGGTAACGGCGCCAAGATTATCGGCCTGAGCTCTCCCGACCGGGGTATTCGGGTTTACGGAAGTGGGCTTGACATCGACCACTGCGTTTTCGTTGGACGTGAGACCGGCGCTAATGGAATCTACTTCGACAGCAACTCCTACGGTCAGGTGACAAACAACACTATCGTCGATTTCAACAATGCGGGAATAAAGGTTCTATATTACAACGTGTCCCGCGGATTGGTAATCGAAAACAACATCATCACCGGGTGCTATTACGGTTTCTACGGAGAGGAAGGTTACCTCCCCACCTATTTTGCCTATAACGACATCTGGGGCAACAGCGGTCTCAATTACGCATACTACTGCCCTGGGTGAGGCGGGGGGGTTAAGCCATTTAACCCCACTCCCGGTACGGGAGAGATTCAAGAGAATCCCCTCTTCCAGGACCCCGAAGCCGAAGACTACAGGCTAACGGTGGGCTCACCCTGCATCGATGCTGGCGATCCTTCGTTCCCTTACGATCCCGACGGCACCGTGGCGGATATGGGAGCGCTCTACTTCTACCATGTGGCGGAGGTTACCATAACTCCCAGGAACCCGCCCGTCACCATCCCGCCCTCAGGAGGGACGTTCAGATACGAAGCCAGCATCACCAACACCAGCGATGCGGCCATCGACATCTATGTCTGGACGATAGCAAACGTCCCCGAGATGGGATACTTCGGACCGCTCATCAAGCGGAGGCTGCATTTGTCCCCGCACGAGACTTTCCACCACCCCAGCGTGCCTCAGGAGGTTCCCGGGATGGCTCCGGCCGGTGTTTACCACTACATAGCCTATGTGGGCTATTTCCCCTCTGACAAGATGGACAGCTCCTCTTTTGTCTTCTTCAAGACCGGTAAATCGACCGGAGGCAGGTGGTCTGTCGGCGACTGGAGCGAGGTTCCGGAGGCAACCCTGCCGGTAGCGAGCTCGCTTCTGAGCAACTACCCCAACCCCTTCAACAGCGCCACCACCATCAACTACGAGCTTTCCTCTGGCGGGGGGGTCAAGCTGGAAGTCTTCTCTCTTCTCGGCGAGAGGGTGGCGACCTTGGTTGACACCTGGCAGGAAGCGGGATATAAATCGGTTAGCTGGGAGGCCTCCAAAGTCTCCTCCGGAGTCTATTTCTACAGGCTGACAGTTGGAGACTACAGCGAAACCAGGAGGATGATCTTCGTAAAGTAATCTCAAAAGAGCTGAAGGAATACCGGGCGGGGGGTTTTATTCCCCCCGCTTGCATTTTTCAGGTCGAACTTGATTGATTTGACCGGGCCCGCCAGCGTCGCCTGGTTAAGAGGGTCTGAACCGATGCTTTTTATCTTCTCAGGATATTGATTGGAACTCAAATACGCTATCTGTGGTTGTATTGACCGAAACTGGGGACCAAAATCAAAAGAGGTCCAGAGAAACAGTCGCCTTCAGATAGGGAAAGGCAGGATGGTCTTGAAGAGCAACCTTAAGTTTTCAGTTCTGTTGACTTTGATTGGGGTTGGGCTCCTCCTCGTCCAAGTGAACTCTGCCGAGGTCAGTCTGCAGGAGGTTTACAACAATGCCGGCCCCGGAGGCGGTTACGATAAACTGTTGGAGCTTGATCCCCAGGAGATATATATCGGGGATCTGTTGATTACCGGCCCTTATCATGAAGTCTGCATCCACGGGAACGGGGCGCTGGTGGTGCCCGATGGGAATTTCTATGCCATCCTGGTTTACGAATCCCTGCTGGATGTCGACCATCTGGTCATCGAGGCCAGCATCATCGGTCTCTTTTACAGCAATCACTCCTGCGGCACGGTGAAGAACAACACCATAGCGGGAGCTGCGGACTGTGGTATCCGCTCCACTGACATCTACATGCCTGGAGGTCTGGAGATCTTCAACAACATAATTGTGAATAACGGTTACGGCATCTATGCCAATGAGGATTACCTTCCTCAATACATCGCCTACAACGACCTCTGGAATAACCCCGGAGGGGATTACATGATGTACTGTGGGTGAGGCGGCGATGAGCCGTTTGCTCCCACTCCCGGTACGGGAGAAATTCACGAAGACCCACTCTTCAGAGACCCCTGGTCGCAGGATTTTGGTTTGAGCCTTGGTTCCCCCTGCATCGATGCTGGAAACCCCGGCACTCCTTTCGATCCCGACGGCACCATCGCCGACATGGGCGCACTCTTCTTCAATCATCCCGTGGAAATCACCATGGCTCCCAACAGTCCACCCATCATAATCCCGCCCGAGGGTGGGAGGTTCAGCTTCGAAGCCACCATCATCAACAGCAGTGACATGGCAGTGGAGGTCGAGGTCTGGACGATGGCAGATGTTCCCGGTGTGGGTCATTACGGACCGCTTATCAAGCGCAGCATTCATCTCGCCCCGCATCAGACCATCTACCGCCCCAATCTGTCCCAGAGTGTTCCCGGTTTTGCCCCGGGGGGCGATTACTACTATATAGGTTATGTCGGGAACTACCCCGATAAGATGGACAGCTCCTTCTTCGCCTTCTCCAAGGCCGGGGAGTCGACCGCCGGGAGGTGGTCGGTAGATAGTTGGTTCGAGGAGACTGCTGGGCTTAGTTTGCCGGTCAGAGCTTCGCTTCTGGGCAACTATCCCAATCCTTTCAACAGTTCCACCACCATCAACTACGAGCTTTCCTCCAGCGCGGAGGTCAAGCTGGAGGTCTTCACTCTTCTCGGCGAGAAGGTGGCGACCTTGGTCGACCGCTGGCAGGAGGCGGGATATAAGTCGGTCAGCTGGGAGGCCTCCGGGGTCTCCTCCGGAGCGTATTTCCACAGGTTGACAGTTGGAGACTACAGCGAAACCAGGAGGATGATCTTGGTCAAGTAGGGTCAAAAGCAGGCCAAATCTTTGCGGCGGCGCAAGATGCTGGGGCAGGAGTTCAACTCCTGCCCTTTTTTTGCGTAAAACCAGAAGTCGATAAGACACCTAAATAATATGACGAAAAACTGAAAAAAGTCCGAAAAATCAACATTTTTCCCTTGACAAATCTTAAAAAGCGATTATTTTAGTAGTAGTAAAAAAATAAATACTACTGCAACAGAATGGTATTCTACTATGCACAGGACTCTGATCTTAAAAAGGTTCAAAGAAATCGGACTAAAACCGTCTGAGGCAAAGACCTACCTCTCTCTTTTGGAAAAAGATACTCTTACCGTATCTGAAGTCTCGAGGATCGCGGGAATACCCCGTTCAAATGCTTATCAGGCCTTGGAGGAATTAATGTCTAAGGGCCTGTGCATATCCAAACCGGGTGATACAAAAAAATATAGCGCTTCTGACCCCGCGTTACTGGTGGAGAAGTTTCATATGCAAGCGGATGAAGCAGCTGAAAGGGAGTTGCAGAATTTGACTGAGAAGGAAAAACTGATATTGGACAGAAGCAATGTTGCGAAGGAGAGTATTACGAATCTCATGAAGGAACTAAGGCCGCAATACGAAAACAGCCGGGAGAAGACCAATCCCTTAGACTACATTGAAATCATAAAAGACCCTTATCAGATACATAAGAGATTCATGCAGCTGGGGAGGGAAGCCAAGAATGAGATATTATGTTTCGCAAAACCTCCCTATGTGGGCCCTAAGGAATGGCTCAAAGAACAATCCGAGCAAGAGCTTGAGCCGCACCAAGAGGGCCTAAGAAGTAGATGCATTTATGAGATCCCAAAGGACGAAGAAGAAATTGAATGGTTGTTTAAGACCATAGACACAGCTGCCCGGCATGGGGAAAGGGCGCGGGTGATTAAAGAGTTGCCGATGAAAATGGCTATCTTCGATTCAAGAACTGTCATATTAGCATTGGCAGACCCGATTTCCAAGCGGACCTCCCTCACGACACAAATTGTTGAACATGCCGATCTGGCGGAAGGCTTAAAGATACTATTCGAGACATTATGGGAACAGGCTAAAGACTACCATATTCTGAAAGATTCCGGGAGGTGATGCTATGCCAACAGATATACAGGGAGGTTCGTCGCTCATCGCAGAAACATGAGACAGTTAACTCGAAGTCCGCCACTGGCGGGAAAAGGAAATTGAAATGAAGAACTCACTCTTTTTGACAGTTTTTTTGCTTTCGTTATTTGTGTCAACAGCGTTCGCTCTGGAACCGGGCGATACTTTGTGGACACGCACCTACGGTGGTGCTGAGTCTGAATATGCTTACTCCGTTGAACAGACCACCGACGGCGGGTATATCTTTTGTGGCAAGACTCATTACTACGGACAAAGTGATGACTCTGTCTACCTGGTCAAGACCGACGCTAACGGCGATCCTCTCTGGACACGAACCTATGGCGGCTACTGGTATGAATGTGGTAATTCGGTCCAGCAGACGACCGACGGCGGATATATTATCACCGGCTGGACGTTGTCCTTCGGGCCGGGTTGGTCTGACGTTTACCTAGTGAAGACCGACGCTAGCGGCGATGTCCTCTGGACTCGCGCCCATGGTGGAGAGGACGGTGACGAGGAAGGCTGGTCAGTCCGGCAGACGACCGACGGCGGATATATCTTCGTCGGTAATGCCGATTCCTTCGGAGCGGGTGGTCAGGATGTCTACATATTCAAGACCGATGCCAACGGCGATTCCGTGTGGGCGCGAACCTACGGTGGGAGCAGTAATGATTTTGCCCGCTGTGTCCAGCAGACCACTGATGGAGGATATATCGTCGTTGGCACTACCCTTTCCTTCGGAGCAGGGAGTTTTGATATCTACCTGTTGAAGATCGATGCCAACGGTGATACTCTGTGGACACGCACCTACGGGGGTGAAGGCTTTGATCATGGTAAATCGGTACTGCAGATTGCTGATGGCGGGTATATCATTGCTGGCAGCACCTCTTCGTTCGGCGCAGGTCTTAGTGATGTTTACCTCTTGAAGGTTGATGCTAACGGCAATACCCTGTGGACGCGAACCTATGGCGGGAGTGACCGTGACTATGGCAGTTCCGTTCATCAGACGGTTGACGGTGGGTATATCATCACCGGCAACACGCTGTCCTTCGGCGCAGGCAATTACGATGTCTACGTGTTGAAGACCGATTCTAACGGCGATACCGTGTGGACGCGAACCTATGGCGGGAGTGAACGTGATTATGGCCAGTCCATCCAGCAGACCGCTGACGGTGGCTACATCGCCGCTGGCTATACCGAATCCTTCGGAGCAGGTCGTACGGATGCTTGGCTATTAAAACTTGCGGGCGAAGTGCAGCCGGATGTCTCAATTGAGATAGTCCCTGATGACCCTCCAGTGACGGTGCCTCAGGGTGGTACCTTTGGCTTTACCGGAACGCTGACAAACAACACTGACGAGCCTCAGGTTACTGACGCCTGGACTATGGCCGTCGGGCCACAAAAGGAAACTTACGGGCCTTTCAAGATGCTGAATGACGTAGAGCTTGAACCTTTTGAGACTCGCACTGCCGACTTCAATCAGCACGTCCCCAACCTGGCACCCTTAGGATTCTACACCTACATCGCTTACTGCGGGGATTACCCCTCCACGGTGATGGATTCCTCTTACTTCCAGATAGAGGTCGTCGCGGGTGAATTCACTGAGGCAGGCCAGGGAGGTTGGGTTCTGACGGGCTCGTTCCTCGAAGGAGATTTGCTTGACCTTCCTTCTGAGTTTGCGCTTCTGAGCAATTATCCCAACCCGTTTAACGCCAGAACAGTAATCGAGTATCAGTTGCCGGTGAGTTCCAGTGTGAAGCTGGAGGTTTACAACATTCTCGGCAGCAAGGTTGCCACTTTGGTGAACGGAGAAGAGGTAGCCGGTTACAAGTCTGTGACCTGGGATGCCTCCGAGGTCTCCTCCGGCGTCTACTTCTACAAGCTCACTGCGGCTGGTTTCTTGGATACCAATAGGATGATTCTCCTTAAATAGGGGATAGACACCAACGAGTTAGTTTTCGGTCTGACTGAAGACAACTTAGGGAGAAACCGATCGAGGTTTCTCCCTTTTATTTTCTACTACGAAAAAAGCCGCCGGATTGCTGCCGGCGGCGATATTAACAATTGCTTTCTCTTCGATTCCCTCTATTTCTCGAAAGGTCTCTCGAATATGCTCTCGAACTGAAAGTTGGGAATGATATAGACCAAATCCGACTCCGAGCTTCGGCAATATCTGCTCCCGGCCTCCTTGTCCCTCAGCTCCCCGACCGAGACAACCAGGGAGCGACCGTCCTTCAAAGTCAACTCCACTGTATAGCGGGGTCTCGACAAGCCAGATTTATCCACCTGAGTGGGATCCACCACCTCGGAGGCCCGCAGGTTTGCTAACCCCCTCACCAAGTTGACGATCTTTCTCTCCTCCAAGCTCTCGTAATTGGGGAGGGTTTGCACCCATTCATATTCTACACTTGGCAACATAGGTGTCTGGGCTTCAGTGGTATCCTCTCTGATCTCCGGGGTTTCCTCTCTCTTCTCGAACACCCTTTTTCTCCTGGGGGTGTTGACCGCCACTCGGGTCAGCTCCTTTTCTGCGAAGTCGAAGATTTTTAGGTCGGTCCACCTGTTGAAATCGAGCTCTCTTTCCCCCTCGCCGTAGATTCCGAACTGGGTGAGGAGGTTTTCGTTGGCCAGATAAACGTTGCTCTCCCCGGAACGCCTCACAAAAGAGCTCTTCCAGTCGGGGCCCTTTTTCCCGACCAGGAGGTGATTCAGCTCCGTTCCTTCCTTGTCGTAGAGCACCAGATGAAATGTCTCCTCCTCCCCGATCTCGAAATCAGAGAGGAGTTCCTCCTTGGTGGAGCGGAGTTGGCCTCGCATCCCCTTCAAGGTTTCCAGAAGCTTTTCGATCTGCTTCTCCTGAGCCTTGGCGTTGAAGTTGCTTTTCACCACCCAGCGGCCGTGGGATTTCTCTAAAACCAGCCTCTTCTCAGCGGCGGTGTCCTGGTAGGCTGCGATTTTGGCAACTGCGTTTGGGGAGAAATCCGGGAAAATCTGGACGGTGCTCTCCTTCACGCTAAGTTTGGTGTGGGTGCTGAGCTGAATCAGATAGATGATCATCAGGACTGCCAGAGCCCCGAGTAGAGTGTACAACGTTTTCTTCTTCATCTCAATCTCTCCCGACTTGGCTCTCACGCCTCCGAGCTTATGAGGCGTTGATAGGCCTCCCGGCGACGCCGACGGAAGATATACCGGACGATTCCGATCACCGCCAAAATCAGAGGCACCAAGAGCACCACCAGAAATCTGTAAAGGATCTTGGTTCCCGGGGAGGTCTTCTTTATCAGTCTGGAGGTCTGGAACTTGGTTCTGATGTTGATGAGCTCCTCTCCCAGAGTCAGAGCATCGACGGCGTTTATGAAAAAGAGGCCGTTGCCGTAAGCACTGATGAGGTTGTTGCTGAACATCTCCGCACACCCGGTTAGGAGCAGCTTCCCCGGTCTGGGAACGATCGGCTCGAGCTCTTCTTTTTCCTCTTTCGCTTCCTGCTCGGTATCACCCGGCAGCTGGGGCCAGGGTGGTGCTTCCCCCTCCAAGGCCTGCGGAAACTGACCGGTCAAAAGCATCGCCAAGAGCTGTTTGCCGGTGAAATCGTGCTCCCGGGGGTTTATATCCCCGGGCAGCAGAGGCCTCATCGTGGAGGGGATGCTCCAGCTCTCCGGGCTGGACTCGAACAGGGGGGTGAAAGTTAGCCCCAGACTGTCCACCCGGGCCTCGTCCACGGTGAGCGTTGTTCCCCACAGGTACAGAAGTGCTCCGATATTATTGGTGATGGAGACCTCCGGGTTCATGTTGGCGGGGGTCACCCGGATCTGCATGGGGAGCTTAACCGGGGTCATCACCGTGGTGGTGATGAAACCTCCGAGGGTCTTTCTCACCGGAATGCTCAAGACCTCGTGGTCGCTGTCCATCAGAATCTCCTCCGACACCGACAGTCCGTAATGCTCTAAAATCTCATTCACCGCCGGGCGATTCTTCACGGGCCTTATCCGCAGCTCCCCCTGGGGGTTGGGCTCGTAAGCGAAGCGGTAGTTCTGGACCGCCATGAGAACGTTCCCCCCGGAGGCCAAGAAGCGATCGATCTCGTATAGTTGGCGTTCCGCCAAGTTGGTGGGGTCTATCACCGCCAGGGTGCGGACCCCTTCGGGTATCGGCTGTCCCTTGATGAGCCCCACTCGCTCCACCTCGTAGCCCTCCTGGCGCAAAAACAGAGGCAGGGTGGAGTAGTTGTCCTGCACTTCGGGAACCTCCTGTCCCATCCGGCGGATCCACTCCCGCACTTTGGGATCCCGATAGCGAGGGTTGACATCCTGCATCGGAGAGACGATCCCGACCAATGGCTTGGTCTCCATGGTCAACCGATAGATTCTGGAGAGGAGTTCGTATTCCAGATTCCCCAGCGTGGCGGGAACCACCTGAGGGACGATCTCCTCCTTCTTGTCAAGATAGCCGATTGAGATGGCAGAGTAGATCCTCTTGATCGCGAAGGCGTCCTTCTCGATGGTCTGGGCGTCGAAGGGGAGGATACCTTTCTCCTCCAGCTTCTTCACCTCGTCAACATCGGTGGTGGGGTCAATTATCTGATAATGAAACCTATCTGAAACCGCTGCCAGCTCCCGGAGCTTATCCCCCACATCCCTCTCCATGGTTTGCATCGCGGAGGGGAGCTTCTCCTTGGGGGAGATGTAGTAGCTGACCTGCACCGGGGCTTCCTTGAGCTCGGAGAGGATCTTCTCCGTAGAATGGGAGATGGTGTAGACTTTATCTTCGGTGAGATCGAACCTCCCTAAGTTCATTCTCCCCACCACCACGTTGAACATGACCGTCACCGCCAGAAGGATCACTGCCGTCACCGCGAAGGTGGACCCCACCTGTCTGCGGAACTTATGTTCGACGGTGTAAGCGTTCAGAACCAGGAATGCAACGGTGTAGGAGAGAAAGTAGAGGACATCGCGCAGGTCCAAGACGCCTCGCTCGATGGAGGCAAAATGATATGCGGTTCCCATGCTTCCCAAAAGGAAACTCCCCAGACCGTTTATCCATCCGTCCAGAACCGCGGCGATGTAATCGGTTCCCAGCATGTAGAAGAGAAAACAGCTTACCATCCCCAGGATGAAGGCCAGAATCTGCTCCTTGAACAACCCGGAGATGAAGATGCCTACCGACAGGAAAAATGCCCCCAAAAATGCCGCTCCCAGGTAACCTCCAATTATCGGTCCGGGGTCGGGATT